>JAUBOM010000118.1:0-22811 GCA_036700245.1 Microcoleus vaginatus BM001213989 | reverse complement strand
AATCTAATTTAATAAATCTCTTTCTGACTCATGACTAATGATTTATTACTAAGTAAGTGGAAATAAGCATGACTTGGGGGATGCCGGGTTTTGGATTAATCCTAAACTGGCGGCTATTATAGATCATTGTCTTACGGGTTCCTAGGATATTTTATTTTTTGTCGCGTCTGTCTACTTGTTAACTAATAACTTCTGACGAAAGCCGCTTCTTCTCAATATATTGCTGGTGGTAATCCTCTGCCATATAAAAATTACCAGCAGGTTTGATTTCGGTTGCAATATCTTTGTCGTATTTACCGGAACTTTGCAATTTGTGTTTGGAGAGGCGAGCGGCTTTTTCTTGTTCGGAATTGTGATAAAAAATCACAGACCTGTACTGTTCGCCTCTGTCGGGGCCTTGGCGGTTGATTTGGGTAGGATCGTGACAGTTCCAGAATACATCTAGCAGTGCTTCGTAACTCACCTGCGATCGATCGTACTCTAGCAGCACGGCTTCAGCGTGACCAGTCACTCTCGCGCAAACGTCGAGGTAGCAGGGATTGGGCCAGTGACCTCCGGTGTAGCCCGCAGCAGTCGAGACGACACCCGCAACGGCGCGAAACTTGTGTTCCACTCCCCAAAAACAACCGGCGGCAAATGTGGCTTTTTCTATTGTGTTACTCATGGTATTGGCAGAAAACTTGGCACTAGGTTATGCTTGACATATCCCCATCAGTGTGCATTCCCAAACTAATCGTGGCTGTACGTAGTTTAGCAAATATTGTCGCGCTTTTTCCAAGGGCTCTAAGGGCGATCGACTAATTCCTCCTGCCAAAAATTGCTGCCAGTAGCAGTGTTGTAAATAATCGATTAACCACAACTGAGATTCAGTATCTAAAGTTTTATCAATTTCCTTGGCCAATTCCAAAGCAGACCGCAGATTTTGAGGCAACTGCTTCACCTTTTGCAGCAAATCATCGGGTATTGATTGCAGTTGCTGCCAAATAGCAATTGCCTCCCCAGGACTTCCCTGAGCCATCCCCATTACCTCGGAATGCGATAAAATCTCCGCGAATCCCGCTTGCTGCAAAACTTTTTCCATTGCTTGGGGATTCAGCCGAGAAAACTGGATTTTTTGACAACGGGAAATCAAAGTTGGCAGCAAAACTTCCACTGTCGGAGCAATTAAAATTAGCGCTGCTTTACCCGGTTCTTCCAATGTTTTCAACAAGCCGTTAGCGGCTCCCTCACCCATTGTTTCTGCCTGTTCCAAAACTACGACTGAACGCGCAGCTTCTAGCGGCGGTCGGCTGAGAAATTCACCGATTTCTCGAACTTGTTCTAAGCGAATTTGTGGCGGTGCTTTCCGCTTTAAACCGGCTTCCTCTGCTTCCTTTGTCGAAAGCCGTTTACCTTGGTTCATGTAAGTTGGTTCAACCCAAAGTAAGTCAGGATGATTTCGCTGCCTCACGCGATTTTGCACGGAGGTTATCGAGATCCTTTCGGGAAGATTGGCTGAAAAAAAAAGCTCAATGAAACACTGAGCCGCTAAACTTTTGCCGATGCCGTTAGAGCCGACAAATAAATAACCAGGAGCAATTCGGTTTCGCTCGACTGCTTGAGTTAGCAATTCTACTGCTCGCTCTTGTCCGATTAATGAGGTAAAATAATCCATTTTTGTTAATAATACCACAAGGTTATTGTTTTTTAACGGACTGCTAAATAATTGTTGAGAGTTAAAAATGTTAAATGGTAAGTTGCCGGAGTTGGACAGGGCATTGCCGTTCCCCTACAGATTATGTAGCGCTATTTTTCAGAATTGATATTATTTAAATATCCCCAAGCTTCTAATCGCCGAGTTACAATAGCTTGAATTTCCTGAGCGACTTCATATTCAGGGCGATCGGCATTTATCTGGACAATTCGAGATTTATTTTCCTCGGCTAACTCCGCAAAACCTTGCTGCACCTGGTGGTGAAACTTCAAATTAGCTTGCTCGATCCGATCGCGCCCTCCCCGAGCCCTTACCCTCGCCAAACCCGCCTCCACATTAATATCCAGCCACAAAGTCAGATCGCTTTCCAAGCCGCCGGTGGCAATTTCATTCAACTGTTTAATTAAATTTAAGTTAAGACCGCGGCCGTAGCCCTGATAAGCAATCGTAGAGTCAGTAAAGCGATCGCATAAAACAATCGTTCCCTTCGATAATTCGGGTTTGAGAAAAGTTTCGACGTGTTGAGCGCGATCGGCAGCATACATGAGTAATTCTGCTCGGTCGGATACAGATTCGCCCGCATCTTGTTTCAGCAGCAAATGTCGCAGTCCCCTTCCCAGCTCAGTACCCCCCGGTTCGCGAGTAGCCACCAACCCGACTCTCAGAAAGCAACTTGCTTGCAGGAACTGTATCAAGCGCTGCATTTGCGTAGTTTTACCGGCACCTTCAACCCCCTCAAACACGATAAGTTTGCCCTTCATTGCCCTAACTTTCCACCTGAATAAAATAAATCCATATTGTTCTGTGCATCTCTTCTAGGTTCGGTATGATAATAAAGTCTAAATGCCTCACGGCTGGAGTTGTCTATGGCTCGCTATACTGGTTTTTTTATCGTTGCCGTTCCGATCGACCGTCTCCGTCAGTCCCTGATTGAAATTTTAGAGTCATGCAATCTTGATATTATCTACAATACAGGAGATTCTCTCATGGCTCGCGAACTCCCCGGTCAAGTTTCGATTGCCAAACTTGTCACCGCAGAAGTCCTAATTGAGAAAAACACGGCCAGCGACTCAGAGGTTCGCATGAACTTCGTGATTAAAAACGAAGAACTGCCACTGCAAACCAACAACCACTGCCGTCAAATGTTCGAGCTAGTGAGCCATTCCGTTATGAACAACAATAATTGGCGACTCTTGGAAAGTATGGCACTGTAGCCATATCAGTCAGTCGATTTTAGATTTTAGATTTTAGATTGACTCCACAGACGAATCTGGGGCATCGAACTAACGTCGAAACTTTTTTGCTCTAGAGGGATGGTGTCAGGCGCTGATATCCATTGTGGAGTGAGGTCATTAATCATTAGTTCCTAGCTAATGGCTGATGACCTCCGATTTTTATCTGCCAGGGATAAATTTAACCTCGAAATCCCCGGCGCAAAAACAAAGAATTTGTAACAACGCTAACAGAACTAAACGCCATAAATGCGCCGGCCGCCGCAGGACTGAGTAGAATTCCGGTTGCAGGCAGCAAGATACCCGCTGCAACCGGAATTCCCAGAGTATTGTAGCCAAAAGCCCAAAATAAATTTTGGCGAATCTTGTTGAAAGTAGCGCGCCCGAGCTCGATCGACTCAACAACATCCATCAAAGCATTTCGCATCAGCACAATTTGAGCAGTCTCAACTGCTACATCAGTGCCGCAGTGCAAACCGATACCGACATCAGCTTGAGCCAAAGCCGGGGCGTCATTGATGCCATCCCCCACCACAGCCACTTTACAGCCTTGGGCTTGCAAAGTCGCGATCGCCCTCGCCTTCCCCTCCGGCCGCACCCCGGCCAAAACATCAGCCGCCGTCAAATCTAGCTGCTGCGCCGTCGCCGCCGCCGCCGACGCCGTATCCCCCGTCAGCATCATCACCCGCAATCCCATGCCCCGCAAACGTTCCACCGCCGCCTTAGCATCCGGTCTCAGAGTATCTTTTAGCCCGATTACCCCCAGCAAAACGCCCCCAGAAGCCACGTAAACCGCCGTTTTGCCTTCCATTGACCCCGCCAATTGCGTCGCCACAGCGACCCCCTGCTCGCTCATCCACTCGGCATTCCCCGCGAATACGCGCCGGCCCTCGACCAAAGCAGAAACCCCGAAGCCCGGTTCGGTGCAAAAATCCTCAGCAGCTAGCAGCGGCAAACCTTGCTGTTGAGCTTCCAGCAAAATCGCTGCGGCGATGGGATGAGAAGCGCCCCTTTCCACCGCCGCCGCAATTTGCAGCAGTTTTGAGTCAACCGCACTTGCAGAAACTCCATCAATCGTGGAACAAACATCAGGGCTGTTTCCCACATTAATATCTGAGTTCAAATCCAACTCCGAATTCTGGAAAATCGGCAAATAATCTGTGAGTGTGAGATTTCCGGTTGTCAGAGTGCCAGTCTTGTCAAAAACCACCGTATCTAATTGATGCACCCGTTCTAAAACATCACCACCGCGAATTAAAAGCCCGCGCTCCGCCCCGATGCCAGAACCGACTAAAATTGCAGTTGGGGTAGCCAGTCCCAAAGCGCAAGGACAAGCGATGACTAAAACTGCGATCGCCAATTTCAAACTCAAAAGCAAAGGCGATTGATAAGGGGTAATTGGTAATTGGTAATCGGTAACGGATAATTGATTTCCCATGCCCCATGCCCCATGCCCGATGCCCAATGCCCCATGCCCGATGCCCAATGCCCCGTGCTCCATATTCATTGCCCCCTGTCCTAAAAGCACAGAAGGCCAAATATGAGTGCCGGCAAAATACCAAAATAGGAAAGTTAAAACCGATATCGCCATTACCCCATACACAAAATATCCCGCGACAGTATCAGCTAAATTTTGAATCGGCGCTTTGCGAGTTTGGGCTGCCTGCACCAAAGCCACCATTTGAGCTACAGTTGTTTCCTTACCGGTGCGAGTTGCGCGCATCACAACTGCCCCGGATTTATTGATAGTTCCCGCCGCAACTGTATCTCCTGGCTGCTTCAAAACCGGCATTGATTCGCCAGTCAGCATCGACTCATCTATCGTGGTTTTGCCTTCGCAGACTTCACCGTCTACGGGTATTTTTTCCCCGGGCAAAACTTGCAGCCATTCTCCGACTCGGACGCGATCGGCTGGAATTTCAATGTATTGTGGATTGTAGACCTCTGATGTCGAATTTAAAGGCAATTCTTCCGATCGCCAATCTAAACTCGGGAGTTTAAAATCAACTAAGCGGGCTTTCGCCGGTTGCAATGCCATTAAAGCTTGCAAAGCTGATGCAGCGCGCCGTCTGGCTTGCTGTTCGAGAGTTTTGCCCAACAAAATAAAGCCCAGCAGCATCACCGGTTCGTCAAAAAAGCACTCCCATCCCATCCGTGGAAACAGCAGCGCCGCGTTGCTAGCGGTGTAAGCTGTGACAGCGCCTAAAGCTACCAAAGTATTCATGTTCGGTGCATTTCGCCACAAACTGCGGCACCCGTCAACGATAATCGGGCGGCCCGGTAGCAGCAAAGCTAGGGTGGCGAGTCCCCAGTGAAACCAAATATTGGTGAGAATAGGGGCTTTTGTACCGAGTACGTGACCTAAACCGGATAAAATAATTAGGATTAGGGCGATCGTCAATTGCTTGATTTGCTGTCTAATTTCTTGTCGCCGCCGTTCAATTGTTGCCGCTTCTGCTTCCCGCTGATTTTCACCTAAACGAGACTGAGAGGGAAATCCATTATCAGTCAACTTTTTCGCTAAAGCCTCTGCATCGACAGACCCCGGTTGACACTCAACCGTCGCGACTTCTACTGCCAAGTTAACGCAAGCTGAAATGACGCCTGAATACTGCATGAGTTGGCGTTCCACAGCTTTCGCGCAGCCGGCACATTTCATCCCGCCGACATCGAAAGTAACAATTTCTGGCGGTGATTCTTTAACTGGTATGATTTCTGGTTGAATTTCGGGGATTGTTTTGGCGAAAAAGTGCATGGTTTTTTTGGTATTGATTAGAATATTTCGGTGCTTCTGAAAGGGTTTAATGCACTGTTTAGACAAATGTCTATATTTTCATCATAGATAAATATTGTGGCATCTTCCGAAAGTGTTAGTTTTTTTTTATTCTTATTGATTCTAGGCGGTTAAATCCGCAGTTCCGCAGGGGTGCAAACAACTGTTGGACTAGGGGTTTAATGTTAAGACACGCCTTGGACAGGGCGCCATGCCGTTTCCCTACTTGATATAATGAGCGAATTGCTTAGTTAGTATCCAGCTTTTATTTCACGAATTGATCTATGACAGCCACACCAAAATTTTATATTGTCAAACGTCCTGCGGGTAATTGCGAAATTTTGCCGATCGCCCAACTCGAACAACCAAACCCTAGTATTATTGAAAAGTGGGGTCCTTACGATTCGCTCGAAGATGCCATCGCCCGCCGCATCGGATTAATTCGCGCCGGCAAATGCCAGCCCCAATGAGGGATTACTATTACTTTCCTCCGCATCGCGAAAGCTAACGCGATCTCAAATCTGTTAGCATCGGAATTCTTCAGATCTTTCTTCTATTCATCTGCGTGAATCAGCGTCCATCCATTGTCATCTGCGGTTACAAAATTCTCTTTTTTTTTACCGCAGATGAGGGCAGATTAACACAGATTAACGCAGATTAATTAGAGCAATTTCTCTTGCACCGTTGGTGGTTGACTGTTGGCTGGATTTTACGCCCGACGATGCTACCGGATTTGAGATGACTCGCAATGACGGATTGCAAAAAATAGCGAAGCATTCGAGTTTAAAGTCTTGGCTTTAGCCGTAAATCTTCCCCCGAATGCTTTTTTTTCACTGAAACCCTATACAGGTTTTCTATTTAGATTTAGAAGGTGCTGCACTCGGTTTTGCTTGCGCCGCATTCGGTTTAGGTGGTGCTGCATTCGGTTTCGACTCTGCCTTATTGTTGCCTGTTTTACCAGTAACTTGCTGTGTCAAAACTTCCATAGCTTTCGCGTACTGCGGATCGGCTGTGGTAGCAATTTTATCGCGATCGCGCCTCAATTCCTGTTTTTGCTCCTCGGTGAGTTCTACCTTAAAATCCGGTTCAATCCCGGCCTTGTTGATATCAGTACCCTTGGGAGTAAAATACTTGGCGATTGTCACCGCTAAACCGGAACCATTTCCCAGGCCGCGTACTGACTGAACTAAACCTTTACCAAAGGTCTTTGTTCCCACCAAAACCGCGCGTTTGTTGTCTTGCAAAGCACCGGATAGAATCTCGCTAGCACTTGCTGAACCGCCGTCTACCAGTACAACTAACGGTTTGTCTGTGAGCTCTCCCTTATTTGCCGTTTGTTTATCGGCCTCACCGATTCTATCGACTGTCGAGACGATCGTACCTTCTTTGAGCCACATCCGAGCAATTTCAATACTTCCGTACAGCAACCCGCCGGGATTGGAACGCAAGTCTAAAATATAGCCTGTCACCTTTTTCTGTTCCAAATCCTTAATTGCCGATCGCATTTCCGATGCAGCATTCGCACTGAACTGATTTAAGCGAATATAGCCGACTTCTCCGATCGGGCTTTTCTGCACCGATTTCCGCACTGGATGAATTTCTATTTTAGCGCGTTTCAGCTTAAAGTCTAATTCCTTGCTTCCCCGCAAAATCGTCAGCGTCACCTCAGTATTCGCCTGACCGCGAATCAAACTTACCGCTTGATTCGTATCCATGCCTTCTGTGCTCTTGCCGTCAATCTTAATAATGATATCTTTTGCTAGAATACCAGCAGTAAAAGCAGGGGTATCTTCGATCGGCGAAATCACTGTCAACTTCTTAGTTTCCTCATCTTGAGTCAACTGAATCCCAACTCCTGTCAGTTCCCCAGAAGTTTCAACCTGCATATTCTTGAACTCTTCAGGGTCCATAAACCGCGTATAAGGATCGTCCAGCTTTTTCAGCATTTCCCGAATTGCTTTGTAAGCTTCCTCGTCGCTGGTATAAGTCCGATCCAAATAATCATTCCGCACCGCTTTCCAGTCAACCTGGTTAAAAGTGCCATCTACATAACTTTTGTCAATAATTTGCCAAACTTCATCAACCAACTCTTTAGGGCTTCCCCGAAAAGAAGCCAGAGATTTAGAACTGCAACCAGTGTTCGCAAGAGTTACAGCAGTGAGTACCACTGCTGCTGCACTTAGAACAAGCCCTCGTTTTGTTATAACCATTTGTCTGACGCGCGGGAGGAAAAGAGTTCAGAATAATTACGCTCAATCTAACACAGGCAAGGCCCGCTCGCCTTTGGCGTACATATATTATTCCACTTTGCCGAGTTCTATTCAGGGGCCCGTCAGCGTGCCCACCCTGAATAGAACACTAACTCTTCGTGGAACAGGCCCTCCCGCTTCTGACAAAGGTGTTCTTCAGTCGGTTTAAACCGACTTCAGCTATGAGACAGGGGTTTCAACCCCTGTTGGACTGTCGGACTGTCGGACTCTAACAACAGAGAAAGAATCGGCTAAGGATCGACCCAGCGATCGTCCGATTTAATCAAGTCAATCAATTCTGCCACTCCTCGGTCTTCCGGCACCTTCTTAATTTCTTCCCGGCCCCGGTACAGCGAAATATAACCCGGCTGCTTCCCGACGTAGCCGTAATCAGCATCAGCCATTTCTCCCGGGCCATTGACAATACAGCCCATTACTGCTATGTCCAAACCGGTTAGATGCTTGGTCGCATCTCTCACTTTGTGTAACACTTCCTCTAAATTAAACAAAGTGCGACCGCAGGAAGGACAAGCGACATACTCAACCATCGTTTTCCGCAGTCCCAAGGCTTGCAGAATGCTGTAGCAAACGGGAATCTCCTTTTCTGGGGCCTCTGTCAGCGAGACGCGGATGGTGTCGCCAATGCCGTCAGTCAGCAGGGGTGCGAGGCCTGCGGTGGATTTGATGCGGCCGTATTCGCCGTCTCCTGCTTCCGTGACGCCCAGATGCAGCGGGTAATCCATGCCGAGTTCGTCCATCCGGTGCACCATCAAGCGGTAAGCAGCAACCATCACCGGCGCGCGGGAGGCTTTCAGGGAAAGTACGATATTTCGGAAGTCGAGGGATTCGCAAATTTTGATGAATTCCAGGGCCGATTCTACCATGCCTTCGGGCGTGTCGCCGTAGGTAAACAGCATCCGTTCGGCGAGGGAACCGTGATTGACGCCGATTCGCAAAGCTTTGTCTTGGTCGCGCAGGGAAATTACCAGAGGTTCCAGGGTTTCGCGGATTTTTTCGCCAATTTCGGCGAATTCGCTGTCGGTGTATTCGCTTCTGTCGGCTTTCGGCTTCTCGAACACGTAAAGTCCGGGATTGATTCTCACTTTGTCTACGTGTTTGGCGACTTCGAGGGCAATTTTCATGCCGTTGTGGTGGACATCGGCGACGAGGGGCACGGGTTGGTAGGTGGCGTGCAGTTTTTGCTTGATTTCGGCTAAAGCTTTGGCGTGGGCCATGCTGGGCACGGTGACGCGGACGATTTCGCAGCCAATCTCGTGCAAGCGCCGAATTCCGGCGACTGATCCGTCGATGTCGAGGGTGTCTTCGTTAATCATCGACTGTACGACGACGGGGTAGCCGCCGCCGATGGTGACGCTACCGACTTTGACTGGCCGGGTTTTGCGGCGTTTGATGGTGGTGTCGAAGGTTGGTTCGGTGGTGGGGGTTTTAGTGGGGTTCGGCAGAGTTTGCATAACTGGTTGCGAGTGTTCTGTAATTAGAGTTTATAAAATTGTGTCTGCTATTTTTTAGGTTTGCACAGAAAGGACTTGTTTGGGCAAAGAGGTTTTGAGATTTAGGGTTTTTGATAGAAGTACGATCGAACTTGTATGTCACATTATGTAGTTTTGGGCGATCGGGCGATCAATTTTTTAGTATTAAAATTTAACATTTCGGGCGGGCAAGATGCCCATTCCACAGATGAATCCGGGGGCTTGTTTACTTGTTTAACAGTTGATAAATTTAGGGAAACGGTAGATAAAATATTCAGCCATGCGGATTGCTAAGCCGTATTTTCCGTATTTTCCTCAGATAAATTTACAATTATCTATGTAAAAAAAGCCTTGTTTGCGACGATGGAATAGTTATAAAATAAGTGATAAATTTTTCCGAAGCGACAAACATACTGCTATATTAAAACTATCCGATGAAGTTTGCCTAAGCTGTGGAGAAGGGTTTTATTCTGTGGAAACAGTTAGGGAATTTGCAAAAATTAGACAGCAGTTACAGCGAGAAGAGACTAAAGATTTTCAACCAATGGGGCAAGCTTTTCGATTTGGATAAGTTAGAGGCGGATAATTTGTTTAAAAAGAGCGATCGCACTTTCCAATCATCCATCAAAAATCAAGGCGCGATCGCACTTCACTCGATAAATCTCTCTCGCGGATGATGCGATCGCCCCTCCTCCCCAGCAAAACTAAAAAATGTATTGGCAAATCCCTTCACAGACCCAGACTCAGCAGTTAAATAATCTGAGGTTTTCCATTGGACGATCGCACAAACCCACCAGCCACCGCAGCTAACAACCGCCGACCTCTAATTATCGCAGGAATTCTCCTCGGTATCGGTCAATCCGGCTTTTTTGACGGCATAGTGCTGCACCAACTCCTGCAGTGGCACCATATGTTTAGCAGCGTTAAAACAGATACTACGGTTGCCGGTTTAGAATTAAATACCCTCGGAGATGGATTGTTTCACGCTGCGGATTGGTTGGTAACTCTAGCGGGAATCTTCTGTTTGTGGCGTGCTGTGAAGCGCAAAGATGTTCCTTTGTCAACTCAAACTTTTTTGGGTTCAATATTAATTGGTGCTGGGTTGTTTGACTTTGTTGAAGGCATTGTTGACCATCAAATTTTGGGAATCCACCACGTCAAACCCGGTATCAACGAGTTAGCTTGGGATTTAGGATTTCTCGCTTTCGGTCTTATTTTAGCGTTCTTAGGTTGGATGCTGGTACAGAGTGAAGTTCCCGCAGATAGTAAAGTTTAAATGAATGCAAAGATTGGGAATTATACCAAATCCCGGTTAAAAATCCCTGACTCTCTGTTTAACTCCTCAGTTCGTGCCACCGACTCCAACCACGCAATCAAATCCTCTTGACTCCTAAAAGCCCACAAAGCCTCTCCCAAATCATCTAACTGGTCCTCAGATAATCCCTGGATGCGAGTTTGAACTTCCTGTGTAACCTCACCCACCCGCCGCACGAGTAGACGCATAATTAATCCTATTTCCCCTTCAATTTTACCCCTTTCGATTCCTTGTTCGATTCCTTGTTCGATTCCTTGTTGTATTCCCTGTTCAATCCCCTGTTTTACACCAATTTCTATCCCTTTCATCACAGACCCGATTTGGTCTTGGATAAACATTTCTCGCTTGTCTACATCATTCAATTCGTCTAGTGTCAAATTTGCTCGGTTGGCAATTTCCAGCGCGGTATTAATCTCTTCAATAGACCCCAATGTATCTGGTACTGCTTCCAAAGAGGGCGCATTTTTCATAAAGTAAATCCATTTTTCCGGCAGAGTTTCGAGTTCATTCAATTCTTTTTTGAATTTAGGTAACTCGACAAACACTAACTTTAACTCGCAGTTGGGATTGACGAACTTCTCTTCGGTTTCTGTGAATTCAAAGTTAGAAATTACTTTTTCGGTGTTTTCAAATAAAATAAAGTCGGTGATGGTTAAAGCAATGACCGGGTTTAACTTTAAATAACCTTCTCCGGCTTTGAGTTGAGTAGAATAGGTTTTGGCTGCATTGTACACTACCCGTTTTTCAAAGGCGGCGACGTTGAGTACCTGCATTTCCACAATCACCGTTTTGTTCCCGGTAATCTTGGCTTTGACATCCAGGTAACTGTCTTTCAATCCTGTAACGCTTCCTGCTGAATAAGGGTCAATTATTTCTAATTCTTGGATTGTTGGTTCTCCGTTATACAGCATTGCATTTAGGAAGCTGATTAAAATTTCTGGATGTTCGGAAGATCCGAATATTCTTTGGAATGCAAAGTCTGTTTTGGGGCTAATGAAACGCATATATTTTATAGCATTTTTTTTATTAACCGCAGAGGGCGCTGAAGACACAGAGGAGGAGAAAAGAGAGGAAGATAGATATTGACAAATATTGGAAGGGTTGGGTTTTGTTGTCTCAACCCAACCTATTATCTGAATGCTTTTATCAGCCTGTGGCTTGAGTAGTAGCATTAGGGGACATCACTAGCTTTCCAGTTATATCCATAGTTGCAAGCTTCAGCACTTCATTAAAACCTAAACCCCGAATTTTGAGTTCCCACCGAATGCCTTTTGCTTTCATTCGCTTGGCTTTCCGCATATCGACATCAGCAGCTTTTTGATTCAATAGCAAATATTTCATTGCTGCTGTAGCTTCTACTTTTGTGGGAAATGCAATATAGGTGAGAAATCCGCCGTCCCAATGATTGGCGTTGCGGACGCTGCTGATAGTCGCAACTCTCGGACTAAAGCGGTTCCAGTAAAAGTCGCTGTAGCCGATCGACTTTGTATTAACTTGGAGTTTGTTTGCCATTTGACTTAACTCCTATAACCTTGTGTGCGGGGTTGGCAGTACCAATTTACTGCTGTTACTATTATAGCAAATTAATTGGGTATGGGATATGGGGTATGGGGTATTGTCATTATCATGTTCGGTTATACCAATTTAAAAAAGTCTTGCTACAGTCCTTAATCTTATGCCAATTATTAAAAGTCGCCGCTGCAGGCACCGGACACGGCAATGCCCTTTCCCTACGGAATAGGTATTATTTCCCTCGGGATCTAACGTGGCGATCGCATATTGTGCGATCGCTTCACTCCGCTTTCGCTGACGAAAGCAATGACAATTAAGGACTGTTGACTTTTGGCTGTTGGCTGTTGGCTGATGCCTAAAACCTCAATTCATATTCAGCAGTGACGCGATTGTCTCCTTGAAAATTACTCGAACTCCTGAGTAAAAGTTTATCGCTCAATCGATAGCGCACAGTAAATTCAGTCGGTTGATTGGCTGACAAAACCCGAATGATTGATGCTGAAATATTGCGCGTGATGTCAAACCCAACTTCTAAACCTAAACCGAGAGAACCCGCAGCCGAACTGGAACTAGCAGTTTTTGCTTCGTTGCTTCTAATCCGAGTAGGAAATAAGCGAACGTCGCTCAATCCTGTGGCGTTACTAATCGCAGATTGAAGGTTGTTCAATAAACCCGCACCCGCTAAATTTGCGATCGCCAGCGTACTGTCTCCCTGTCCCAAAGTCTGCACGAAACTGCCGCCCAACAGCGCTACAATCTCTGTTTCCGATCGACTCGGAGAACTCCTCAACTCCAGATTTTCCCCCAACTGAGAAGCCCTTCCCTGCACTAACGCTTGAACTCGCACACTCCGCACGCTGCCCAAACTTGTCGGTTCGTCTGCTATTTCAGAGGCTACAGATGTGCCAGGAGTGCGGAACCGCGTTACTTCCTGCACCGCAGTTGCTAATCTCACATCCAGCGTCGGATCGAGTCCTTGTGTTGGTACAAAGGTAGCAGTCTGCGGGTATCCTCGATCGAGTCTAAACTGCGTCGTAAACAAATTCACCGACCCGGAAGTTAACCGAATCGTACCCTCCGGGCGAAGGTCATCTAAAGTTCCATTCACCCTCAAGCCCCCAGTCGCCTGAAAACTCAATATCGGCGCACTCGTTACCCGAATTCCCCGGCCCAAATTCAGCCGCAAATCGTTTAATCCAACTTCAAAGGAAGGGGAAGGAGAAGGGGAAGTCGGAGTCCCCGCAGAAGGAGAAACCTCAGTCGCAGGGGAAGCAGAAGGAGAAACCTCAGTCGCAGGAGAATCAGAAGAGGCAGAAGCTAACTCTGTTGTGCCGCCGCCGGGACTCCGGAGAAATACTTCACCGTTGTACAGTTCAATATTACCGGTCAACTGCGGGCGCCTAGCCGTGCCCCTTGCCTGCACTTGACCGACTACGCCGCCGCTGTACAATCCTCTGAGGTTCAGTGCCAACTTGTCTAAATTCACAGCCAAAGGGTTAGCCGCATCGACATCGCCCTCCGCAAAAGGCACAGACAGCGGAATCACGCCAGCGGCCACAACTTGTCCCTGACTCAACTCTCCCCGAATTCCTTCTACCCGAATACGATCGCCCTCAAAGCGCACCGTCCCAGTCAGCCCTGTCAGCGGTTCTGGGAAGGCGACCGCCCGGACGGTTGCATTTTCAAAATTTGCAATTCCTTGCGCTACAGGCTGTTCCAGCGTTCCTCCCACGCGAAGTTGCACCTGTCCCTTGCCGCTGACCCACGCAACTTGCGGAGTCAATACATTAATAATTGCCAAACCTTCATTTTGCAAATTCGCCCTCAAATCGATTTGATCGCTGTCAGCTTTCACCGCGGCAAACGGCAACTCAAAAGGCAAACTTCCCTGGACCTCAATCGGTTCTGTTTGAGTTATCAAAGCGCTGCCGCCAAAATTCAGGCGGGCATTGCTATAACTGAAACTGCCGTCGGCTTGTTTAATCGGTTCTCCGTTTAGCGTGCCGTCAAGCAAACTCAATTCCCCGGTGGCTTGCGGGTTTTCCAAACTGCCGGCCAAATTCGCCCGCAAATTCAAATTTCCCGTGACATCCACAAAAGGCAATTCCACCAGTTCTGCCAACTCTTCCACTGGCACATTTTCTACCCGCAACTGCCCGGATTGAGCTTTTTGCCCGAGTTGTCCCGAAAAGCCGATCGCACTTTTTCCCGATCGAATTTCCAAAGGCAAAACAGTTAAAATCCCGTCCTGAAAACTGCCTTCAAGGCTGAACTGTTCGGCGACATATTCTCCCCACTGCCAGTTATCGCCTTTGACGTTAAATTGAGCTTGCACACCTGTTCGCAAAGAACCGGCGACAGCAATTTCCGCGCCAAAAATGCCTTGTAATTCAGATAACGGAGGCAATTTTTCTGATGCTTTTACTGCCTGCTGCTGCTGCAAAATAGTTTCAATTTCTGCCAAGCGGCGCAACTGTTCGATTAGCGGGGCTTCTGGTTCTCCGACTGCTACAGTTTGCACGTCGCCACTGTCACCGTAAACGGGAGGTTTTAGGCCTCTCGCCAAGTCGCCTAAATTGAAATATTGCAAAGCCGCTAAAACCTGCTGCAAATTGCCTTGCTGTACGTTAACTTTCCCTTCAAATTGCGGGTTGGCGCCTGTTTTAACATTGCCGGAAATTAAGTATTGACCGCTGCCTTGGCGGAAAAGTCCGTTTGTGAGACTGGCGCTGCCGTTAGCGTAGCTGAATTCGGCTTGGAAACTGTCACCTTTAATGTAGCCGATCGCCGGTTGGGCGATCGCAATTTGTCCGGTTGCTTGCAAAGTCGCCGGATTTAACGGCATCTTCCAACCGGGCACATTCACTTGTCCCGAAACCGTACCCGTTATCGGCCCCAAACCTGCCTGTTTCGCCGGTGTGAGATTCAAAACAGCCAAGGGAAAATCGCTTAAATTAACTCGCAAAGTTTCTCCCTCGGTTTGGCCGCTAGCCACAGATTCCCCGCGTTGAATTAAGAAAGATGTCGGCAGAAAAGATTGATTTAAAGCTACTTCGATTTTGTCGCTGGCGCCGGCCAAACGCAAATCTACACTTTCCCCAGCATCCGCATTCACACTCCCCGCCAGTACCGGGTCAAAAGCGATTTGATTTACTGCTAAACCCCGCACTTCCACGTCGCCAACTAAGCTGAGGGCGGCGAGGGTTCCGCTGAGGCGGCCGGTAAAATCGACATTGCCGCGCAGGGGAAGATTATTCTCGGAAGCATTTTTGACACCCATGGGTGTCAAAAATCCGAGTTGTTCTGCTGGTAAGGCTGCCAGGTTAAAGTTGGCGAGTCTGACATCCAAATCTAAGTTGGAAATTGAGGGCCCTCCTTGACCTTCGAGTTCGACGTTAACAAAGCCGTTTGCTGTCAAACCGGGAGTTGTGGCGTTCTCAATTTCCACCCGTTTGCCGTCCCAATTAAATACTGCCTCAAAAGGTTGTTTCAAGAACGGCAATTCCGAGATGCGGAAACTGCCGCCGGCGCGAACTGTTTGGGGGGAAGCGGCAATCGGGCCGGATAAATTGATATTGCCGTTAAACAGTCCTCGAAGCTGCGGGAGATTTGGGGCATCAGAGACTAAACCTTCGGCTTGCAAGCTTTGTTGCTGCGACTCAAAGGCTTGCTGGAAGCGACTTAGAGCAATTTGCTCGCCCTCGATTGACGCGCGCCAATTCCCCGATTCAGCGCGGCCTTTAGCATTGACAATTCCTCCGCCGTTGGCGAGTCGAATTTGTCCGTCGCCGTTGGCGGTGATGCCGTTGGCGGTTAGATTGTCTACTGTTCCCAAAATGCGGATTTGGCCGTCGAGGGTTCCGTTAATTTCTGGCGGTAAATCCGCTGTCAGCAAACCTGTTTGTTTGAGGGTTTGTTCTAAATTACTGACGGCAATTCCGTTGGTTTCCAGCAATGCTTGCAAGTTGCCGTTTTCTAATTTTGCCGTAGTATCGATCGCCCCGAGTCGATCGGCCAAAATCCGCGCTTCTCCACTAGCACTAATTCCCTTGGCTGTCAAGTTATCCAAACTACCCGCTGCTTGGAATTGGCCGTTAACTCTGCCGTCCAATCCTTTAGGCAAAGTCGCCGTTAGGGTCAACAGTTGGGTATTGCGGATTGTTTCTTCTAAGCGACTGAGAATAACTCGATCGGCATCGGCGAAAGCTTGCCAGCGTCTGTCTTCTAATTTACCTTTAAAAGCAACAGTACCGTCGGCTATATTGAGTTGACCGCTGCTGTTGACGGCTATGTCGGGGACGGTTGAATTATCAAGACTGCCGCTGGCTTGAATTTGATTGGATATTTGTCCGTCAATCGATTTGAGATTTTGGATTTTAGATTTTAGATTGTTGATATTGGCGACTGTTTGGGGATTGTCAGCATTGAAATCTAAGCCCACATCTAACAGCGGCAATCCTAAATTTACTAAACGGCTGATGGAAGTGCGATCGGTTTCTGCTGTTGCTTGCCAGTTGCCCGCTGCCAATTCTCCTTTAAAATTAACATCACTGCCGGCAAGATTGAGTCTGCCGCTGCCGCTGGCATTGATGCTGCTAGCCGTCAAATTGTCAAGACTTCCCGATGCTGTAATTTGACTCGATAGCAGTCCGTCAATCGATTTGAGATTTTGGATTTTGGATTTTAGATTGTTGAGATTGGCAGATTGCTGATTTTCGGGATTGAATGCTGAAGCTACATCTAAAATCGGCAATCCTAAATCTACTAAGCGGCTGATGGAAGTGCGATCGGTTTCTGCTGTTGCTTGCCAGTTGCCCGCTACCAATTCTCCTTTTAAATTGACATTGCTGTCTGCAAAATTGAGCCTGCCGTTGCCACTAACATTGATTCCAACCGCAGTCAAATTGTCAACATTTCCCGCCGCTTGAAATTCACCGGCTAGCTGTCCGCCTAACGATTTTAGATTTTGGATTTTGGATTTTAGATTGTCTAGATTGGCGGTATTTTCCCGTGTTAATAACGGCAACCCAATATCAATTAACTGATTGACAGCAACTTTTTCAGTGTTGCCAATAACTTGCCAGCGACCAGATTCTAGTTCGCCATTAACATCAACAATACTGTCAGCAATACTCAGCGTTCCTTTGCCCGTCGCAGCGATCGCATTTAAACTCAAATCGTCCAGAGTTCCCGCAGCTTTGGCAGTTCCGCTGAACAAACCGGCTAGTTCAGGAGGCAAATTAAGCCCCGGCAGGAGTTGCTGCAAACTGTTGAGGGCTACGCGATCGCCCTCGATCATAGCTTGCCATTCACGGTCTTTTAGCGCGGCATCAACGTTCACAGAAGCGTCGCCAATTTTCACAACCGTATTTTGCAAATCCGCCGAATTCCTTCCGGCTCGAATGGAACCTGCAGCGGGGAAAGTCCCTTGCGGTGCTTGCCATTGAACTCTAGCTTGAATGTTGTCTAACGGGCCGAAAAGTTGAGCTTTTGCGGAGACACTGCCAATTGTAACAGTAGCAGGAATTGGGAGAGCGTAAATTTGGGCGATAGCATCTGCGGGCAAGTTTTCAACTTGGAAGTCAAACACCAAACCTGATGGCGAATTCTTACTTCCCAAAGCAATATCAACTTCACCTTTGCCACCAATTTTACCCCCCGCTGCCGGCACTACCAACATATCGCTCAAAGTCAAAGCTAAAGAGGAAAACGGGGGAATAGAAGATTGAGAATTGGGAGTTGGGGTTTGAGCCATTCTCCCGCGTTCCAATTTGAAATTAGTGCTAATATTGTTTAATTGCAGTCGATCGACCGTAGCGGGTTTTGTCGAGGCGATCGCACCTGTCAGCACCGGCAGAGCAACTGTTCCAGTCAGCTTAGCATCCGCCTTCACTTCCCCCGCAACAGCAACCGGCAATACTACTTTCTGTCCTAACTCAGTCTCCACCGCACTGATAACACTTGCAAAAGCAACTGGTGGCACGTTAGTTGTCAGATTGAAGCTGGCTTGCTCGAGATTAAAATTAGTTCCTGTTGCAACTGTTCCTGCTATTTTCAGCGGAATTAGACCGTAATTAGCCGCCAGACTATCGACAATCAGATTAGTTCCCTGAAACCGCAACTGACCGCTGCTATTTTGTACGATTTGTTTCAGCGGACGAATACTCGCTTGCACTCCTCCAAAACTAGCCGTTCCCACAATTCCCGATACTTTATTCTCTCGCAATTGCACGGTCAAATTGCCATTAGCTAGACCTTTTTGTAAAGAAATGCCCGAAAGTTTCAGCAAGCGAACAAGTTCTGGTAAAGGCAAATTTTGACCTTGCAACTGCACGTTAGTCTGAGCTGCAGGTAACAGAGAATCAGCTTTAACTATAAAATTATCGCTGTTAGTAAACTGACCGTTGAGTTCGTAGAGAACGCGCTGATTTTGATCGCGAAATAGAACACTGCCATTTTTCAGGCTTACAGAAATCGGAGCTGAAGTTTTCTGTCCGACTGCGGGACTCGGTACCAAAACTGCGCCGACATTTTCAGCTCGAATTGCTTCAACTTCAGTTTTAAATAAACCCGGAGATTTCCGCTCCGCAGTTGGAAGATTAACCCAGCGGCCTGTAGCATCCTGTTCGATATAAGCGCTGGCTTTAACTAAAGTAATATCTAATTTGAGAGTGCGGTTAAACAGCAGTTGCCCAACAGAAAACTGCACTTCCACGGCTTCTGTAGAAGCGTAATCCGGATCGGTAGGAGTTGCAGGTACACTCGATCGGCCAAATCGCAAACTTGTCAGAGAAAATCTCTCCAAACGTCCGACTTGCACAGGCCGATCGAGCAACTGACTGACTTGAGTTTCCACCAAAGGAGCTAATTTTTCGCGCACCCAGGCCAGTGCTACCGCGGCCCCAACCAAGGCCATAAGGCCCAATCCCGTACCGCTAAGCAGCACCAGACGCCACCAGCGGCGGTGGGGGCGGGGTGCGAGTTGTTTTGTGTCATCGTGCGAGTTAGTCATGAGTGTTTCTCAGAGCTTGTGAGAATTCAGGAATTGAGGAAATGAGAGGGTTTTAGACAGGTATAATTTCTGTGATTCGTAACCGTGCCTTCTGCCTTTGGTAGACTCAGGACTGAGGCGGGAAGTGCCGATGGCGCGTTAGCGAAGCCCTCCTAGAGTATCTAACCAAGGCTGATTCACGCCCCCACTCTAGGGTAGACTCCCAAAGGCTTTACCGAACTTAATCAAAACACGCAACACCACCTAAAACCAAGTCCTCCAACTCCCCCAATCTTCTAGATTCCCGCCCCAGTGCAGGATCGGTGGTCAATCTAAAATCAAAAATATAAAATCAAAAACCCAGTCGCCCACATCCCCCAAATCATTTCGATCCCGCCAGTGCAGGATCGGTGGTCAATCTAAAATATAAAATCAAAAACCCAGTCGCCCACATCCCCCAAATCATTTCGATCCCGCCAGTGCAGGATCGGTGGTCAATCAAAAATCAAAAATCTAAAATCTAAAATCCTCTAGATTCCCTCCCAGTGCAGGATCGGGGGTCAATCTAAAATCAAAAATCAAAAACCCAGTCGTCCACATCCCCCAAATCATTTCGATCCCGCCAGTGCAGGATCGGTGATCAATCTAAAATCAAAAATATAAAATCTAAAATCGGTTGCCCGATCGCTCCTAAGATAAAAAAACGGTGGTTAAGAAGGTCTTTAAAACTTATGCGAGTGTTTGTCTTACTCTTCAATGCCCGCACCGAGAACGAGGGAATTCATACCATTCAACTCGGCGATCGCAATAAAGTTCTGATGTTTGAGTCAGAAGACGACGCCACCCGCTTTGGCGTGATGTTGGAAGCTCAAGATTTTCCCGAACCCGCTGTCGAGGCGATCGACGATGAGGAAATAAAGGAGTTCTGCGATAGTGTTGATTATGATTGGGAACTGGTGCCCGCGGGCGCGCTGGCGATCCCGCCAGAAGACAATGTAACACAGACTCAGTGGCAGCCGGAGCCGGAGCCGGAGCCAGAGCCGGATTCTGAGGTTTCCCAAAACGAACTGGATTCTATTCGTCGCCGACTCGAAGGACTTTTGTAATAAGAAGGAAGGCAACGGCTTCGCTTTCTGAGGATGTAACGCATGGATCTTGAGGTTCGAGGATCGATGTGAAGAAACAAGAGGGAAGAAGGATAAATTTGATATCTTCCAGCGCGATCGATCGAGGGCGACCTTTGTAGATACAGGCTTCCAGGCTGCATTTGTGAGTCTGTATGTCTGCTGACTTCGCTTGCATGCCGACAACTGACAATTAACAACTGACAAAAAGTCACTAACCCCACCCTAAAGGGATGGGGCTTGTAGGGAAACCAAGCCATAGGTAGAACACAAGCGCAAGTAGGACTAGACAACGGCCCAGAAGCCAATTTGAACTAACTGAAGGTGGCACTTTCATTGGACGTTACAGGCGCTATTCCTAACCCGTAACCTCTCCGTTAGTCAAAGTCGAAGGAAATTAAACAGTTAGGTTTATCGCCAAACACCATGCAATACGTTCCTGTAGTGGACTTTGAGCAACGTCCTTTAATGCCAACAACACCCGCACGGGCAGAGCGTTGGATTAAATCTGGAAAAGCAACACCATTTTTCCGTAAAGGGATCTTTTGTGTTCGCTTAAACGTTGAACCTTCAAATCGTCAGACCCAACCCGTAGCAGTCGGAATCGATCCGGGTTCTAAACGTGAGGGGTACACAGTCAAATCAAAAGCTCACACCTACTTAAATCAGCAGTTTCATGCTGTTGATTGGGTTAAAGAGGCCCAACAGACAAGTACAAATGCCAGACGTGCAAGACGTAATCGAAAAACACCTTGTCGCCAACCTCGTCAAAACCGTTCGCGTGGCGGGCTCCCTCCGAACACTAAGGCTTGTGGGCAATTCAAAATCCGAGTAGTCAAAGTTTTTGATACCATCTTTCCCCTCTCAGGTATTGGGATTGAGGATGTAAAAGCATTGACAAAAAAAGGTTGCCACAAGTGGAATACGTCATTTTCGCCCTTAGAAGTTGGCAAAAAATGGTGTTATTCCGAGTTGGAAAAAATTGCACCTGTCACCCAATTTGATGGCTATACTGACACCTACTTAACTCGTCAAAAATTAGGTCTAAAAAAATCTAAGGCAAAGTTATCCATTGTTTTTGATGCCCATTGTGTCGATTCTTGGGTGCTAGCTTACCTGTTGGTAGGTGGCGATATATCACCAGAAAATATGGTGGTGATGGAATGTAAGCCCATCCGCATTTATCGCAGACAATTGCAAGTTTTTAATCCTGGGAAAAACGGATATCGCCGTCCTTACGGTGGCTCCATGTCGCAAGGATTGAAGCGTGGGGGGATTGTCAAGCATCCTAAGTATGGAAAGTGTTATGTAGGTGGCGAAGATGCTAAAAAATCTCGCATTAGCCTGCACAGTCTTGGTACAGGAAAACGCCTGTGTCAAAACGCAAAGCCTACGGATTGTAAGTTTCTGGCTTACAACTCATGGCGAACTGTAAAGCCGTCCTAACAGGACGGGGTTTCAAACCCATTTTTATGATGAAGAATTTCGAGGAACGGGGACATCTGCTGACGGAACAGGTGAATGCCAACAGCGAGAATTTAGACCAACTCAGTTCGATCGAATTAGTGGACTTGTTCAACCGGGAAGACGCCCAAACCTTAAGCGCGATCGCCCGCGCCCGCGAACAGTTAGCCCAAGCGATCGACATTGCAGCCGAGTCTCTGCGTCTAGGAGGCCGCCTGTTTTACGTCGGTGCGGGTACTTCCGGGCGTTTGGGGGTGCTGGATGCGGCCGAGTGTCCCCCCACCTTCTGCACGCCGCCAGAACTCGTACAGGGCATAATTGCCGGAGGTGCGGGGGCTTTGGTGCGGAGTTCGGAGGATTTGGAGGATCGGGCTGAGGATGGGGCTGAGGCGATCGCCCACCGTCAAATTACCAACTTAGATGTAGTTGTCGGCATTACGGCTGGAGGTACGACGCCGTTTGTCGCGGGCGCTTTGCAGGCGGCGCGCCAGCGGGGGGCGAAGACTGTGTTTATGGCCTGCGTACCCGTCGAACAAGTGAATTTTGAGGCTGATGTTGATATTCGGTTGTTGGTTGGCCCGGAGGTAGTGGCGGGATCGACGCGCTTAAAAGCCGGTACAGTAACAAAAATGGCTTTAAATATCATTTCGACTGGGGTAATGGTGAAGCTGGGGAAGGTTTACGGCAATCGGATGGTTGATGTGGCTGTTACTAATAAGAAATTGCGCGATCGGGCTGTGCGGATGTTGCAGGATTTGACCGATTTGAACCGGGATGAGGCGGGTTTTTTGCTCGAAAAAAGTGGCAAGTCTGTTAAATTAGCTTTGATGATGCACTGGACTGGTTTGGAGAAGGAAGAGTGCCATCGAATTTTGGGCGAGTTTCAAGGGAATTTGCGATCGGCTGTGGCATCCATTAGTCATTAGTCATTAGTCATTAGTCATTAGTCATTAGTCATTAGTCATTAG
>JAUBOM010000117.1:0-23299 GCA_036700245.1 Microcoleus vaginatus BM001213989 | reverse complement strand
GCATAGGGCATAGGGCATAGGGCATAGGCATAGGACTCGCCCCCATACCTCACGAGGCTTGAGAACCGCTATATCGATTCCCGTTGCACCGTCGGTGCTTGTTGACTGATGACTGATGCCTAGTGATATCATTTCGGCGCAGCCGGAATTGATATTATTAGACATCTCCCATAATTATTGTGGAACAGCCACCGTGCCTGTTCAAAACCTGTTTTTTAGGAGATGTTTATTAGTTATTAGTTATTTGTTAACCGAATTATTGAAGCGCTTTCCTAGCGTAGGACGCGAAGCAAGAGCAAACAATAATTGTAAATACAGCAGTTCTCAATAAAGTGAGGTATGCCCTATGCCCTATGCCCTATGCCCTATGCCCTATGCCCGCTTATCAAGCGTGTACCTCATGTTACTGAGAAAGGCTATAGTTAGTAAAATGTGACCGATATCTGTCAGCATAGAAAGAGATAGTTCGATCGCAAAGAGGCCACCGTGCAACCCGTAGACTTTACAACTTTAACCGCAGCTTGCAGCGAACTGCGAGCCCAATGGCTGCCAGCGCGCTTAGAACAAGTCTACCAGCGCGATCGATTCACCGTGTCCCTAGCCCTCCGCACCATGAAAGGGCGCGGCTGGATTGACCTTTCCTGGCATCCTGTGGCCGCCCGCATCTGCGTCGGCGACCCCCCGCCCCGAATTCCCGACACCTTCACCTTCAGCGAACAACTGCGGCACCAACTCAGCGGTTTAGCCTTAGTTTCCATCGCCCCTGTTTCATCTTGGGAAAGAGTCATCGACTTGCAATTCGCCAAACGCCCCGGAGAACCCGCCCTCTGGCACCTCTGGGCCGAAATCATGGGGAAGTACAGCAACGTCATCCTCACCGCCCAAGACAACCTCGTTGTCACCTGCGCCCACCAAGTCAGCGCCAAACAGTCCACCGTCCGTCCCATCCAAACCGGGCAACCCTACGAAATGCCCCCGTCTTTGACCGATGCAGTCCCGAGTCTGAGCGAATCTCAAAACCGCTGGCAATCACGAATTACCCTGGTTCCTGGGCAATTACACCGCAATCTGTTGAAGAATTACCGAGGGTTGAGTAAAGCCTTAATTTTTTCAATGATTCGATCGGCTTCTTTAGACCCCGAACAATCCACCGACAGCCTCAATCCCGACCAATGGCAGCAACTATTCCAGCGCTGGCTATACTGGCTGCAGTGCCTAGAAAACTCCAAATTTCACCCGAGTTTTACCCCCGAAGGCTACACCGTCATCGATTGGCCCGCACCAGAAAATGTAGGGGTGGTGTCGTACCCGCCCTCTGATTCTTCCTTCCTGACATCCGTTAAATCCGTTACAGAATCCGTTGCCGAACTTCCTTCTTCCGTTCAAGAATTACTTAACAGCTACTACACAGGCCAAATCAATCAAGAAGTATTCGCCCAACTGCGGCATCAGCTTACCCAAAAACTCAACAACGTCCTGGCAAAACTGCGCCTCAAAGCCAACACATTTAAAGAACGCTTGCAGCAATCTGCAGACGCCGACACCCACAAATCCCAAGCCGACTTGCTGATGGCAAATTTGCAGCATTGGGAACCGGGAATGAAATCGATTTCTCTCCCCGACTTTGAAACCGAAAAACCAGTTATCATTCCCCTAAACCCGGAAAAAAACGCCGTTCAAAACGCTCAAGCAATCTACAAAAAACACCAAAAACTTAAAAGAGCCCGCATTGCAGTAGAACCTTTGTTAGCCGCCGTACAGGAAGAAATCGACTATTTAGAACAAGTTGAAGTCGCGCTTTCAGTATTGGAAACCTACCGCAACACCCAAGATTTGCAAACCCTCGCCGAAATCCGCGAAGAACTGATCCAGCAAAAATATCTTGACGTACCAGATTACCGCAGTACCGACAAAAATGCTGCGATCGAATTTCACCGCTATCAAACCCCCAGCGGCTTTGAATTATTAATCGGGCGCAACAACCGCCAAAACGACCAACTCACTTTTCGCACCGCCAACGACTACGACTTGTGGTTCCACACCCTAGAGATTCCCGGAAGTCACGCTTTGCTGCGTCTCAAACCCGGTACTGTGGCTGAAGAAACCGATTTGCAATTTGCCGCCGACATGACTGCTTACTACAGTCGCGCCCGCCACAGCGAACAAGTCCCCGTGGTTTATACAGAACCGAAATATGTATACAAGCCGAAAGGTGCTAAACCTGGTATGGTTGTATACAAGCAGGAGCGGATTGTCTGGGGGAGACCGCAGCAAGCCCCGGCATAATTTATACAAAGTGAGTGAGAGGGTCGATCGGCAATCGAAACTGGGTTTTTCGCAAAGTGAGAGGTTTGGTAGCGATAAACCTACGCAGAAACCGGGTTTTTGAAGCTTGGTTGGATTATACAAAGTGACCGAAAGGGCGATCGTCCCCTCACAATTAATATTCGCCTGTAATATAAAGTTTTATTAAAATTTTTTAATTTTTGTTGTTAAAATACCACTTAAGAGAGATGATATTTCTTTGAGAGCCCGCTGCAAAGAAACGTGCAACTTGGGTTTCCTCCCTCACTGTGAGAAAAACACTGTGGGAACACAACGGATTTAACTATTTGTGCAGACCAGCTTTTGCTAAAGCTGGTCGTTTCTGTTTAAACCTTAAACCCAAGCCCCCACCGACTTTAGATTGGTGATTTTAGATTTTAGATTAAAACCGCCAATCTAAAATCTAAAATCTGTGTACCCCGCTCCTAGAAAGTAAACGTCGTTCTGACCACCCCAATCAGCAAATCAGAATTATTCTTATTGTGGTCGGGAGCAGTCAGCCAAATCAGACCAGGAGTGATAGAAATATTGTCGCTCAACTTAAACTGATAGAAACCTTCAACGTGCAGCGAAGTATCCTTATCTTCCGGCAAAGTCCGATTAGTAGAACTCCTTACCCGCGGATCCATACCTACCAAAATCCCCGCCACATTTCCTTCTTTCAACAAATCGGGAAAAGCCAAAGTAACAGCCCAGTTCCAGATTTTTTGATCGCCCCGCTGCACAGAACCGGTAGGAGTAGCAAAGTTGGATAAAATGCGCTGGTTGGTGTAACCCGCCCAACCGCCAATTGCAAATCTCCGGTTCAACTGCCACGAAGCTTGCGCGCCGTAGGAATTGCTAGAAACTGGGAGAGTGCTATCGCTGTCGAGTCCGAAGGAACCGAGACGCTGCGGAAAATTAGAAGCATTGCTGCCGGTATTGGTAATTAAGTTGTAGGAATTAACGTAAGTTAAACCTAAAGCCATGCTGTCGCTCGGTTTGAAAGTCAACTGAGCCAAACCGCCGTAAGAACCGTTGAACAAACCGTTACCGGGCGTCGGGTCCGCAGGGTTGCCGGCCAAATACCCCAAACTAAGCTCTAATTTTTCCCCAAACTCATGCCGCAGAGCGATGCCAGAACCACCAAGCAAATAGTAAATTGGGTTGCGAGTACCGAAGTTAGAAAGAGCGCCGTAGCTGCCGTCTCCGTCAAAGTAAGGGTTGACAGTGTTAACAAAATCATCAGCAGCGCCAGCGTTGGCTTCTAGAATTACAGTAGTGTTTTTGCCGAGAGGGAATTGGTAAAGCAGCGCATCTAAAGCTACTATATTGTTAGCCTCGCCAAAAGGCCCGACATTAAACCGCAATTCCCCTTCAGCGGTTTTCGTATTTTCCGTAGAAAAAGCACCCAAATTTAAAACTTGCAATCGAGTTCTCAGCAAATCTTCTCCTGAAAAACTCGTGTCGAAATTGATACGAACCCTGCTGCCAAAAGCCGTCGCTCTATCAGCTTCGCGACCCTCGGCATCATCTCCCCTGGCGATACCCGTCAAACCAAATATCACTTCGCCGTTGAGTTTAGTCGTAGTTGAAAACTGATTTGCTTCTAATTCAGTGGCGCGCGCTTCCAAAACATCGACGCGGCCGCGCAAAGTTGCCAATTCCGCCGCAAATTCTTCTTGCAACCTTTGCATTGAAGCTACATCTTCTCGCATCACCCGAGTTCTCGAACCTTGAATCAACTGGCTCACCTTATCCAAACACGCATTTAAACCCGCTGCAAACTCGTAGCGAGTCATCGCCCGGTTGCCGCGGAAACTGCCGTCAGGATAGCCAGCTATGCACCCGTAGCGCTCTACTAGAGACTGCAAAGCTTGGAAGGCCCAATCGGTGGGTCGAACGTCGGAAAGTTGCGAAACAGAGGTTACTTGGCCAACTGCATCTGCGCTGTCGCTGCCTTCTGTGCTGTATTCGTTGATTTGTTCTAAAACATTTGACTCTGCTTGAGGTTGGGCACTTGGAGCACTCGATTGGGAAATCTGCTCGGGTTGTGCGGCCGTTTTTTCTGCGTTTAAATTAGCCGGTGCAGCGGCGGGTTGCGTTTCGCTTAAGTTTGCGGGCGCGACTGCGGGGATTTGCTCCGCGACAGGTTCTTCGGCACTTAAATTTGCGGGCGCGACTGCGGGTTTGGTTTCGCTTAAATCTGCTGCAACTGCGTTGGACGGTGCTTTTGCCTGTTCGGCAACCGGGGCAATCGGCTCGTTAGCCAAGCCCTCGTAAAGGTTCGCACTTTCTTTCTCAATACTTTCAAGAGTCAAATTGCTAGCTAGTGACGCTGGTTCGGCAGTCTCAGGCTTTGCCGTCTCAGGCTTTGCCGCCTCGGTTGCAGCACCTGCTAATTGCAGATTGGCTTGAGCTGCTGCTGCAATTTCTACAGGTTGCTCTGCTGCTAGCGCGGTTGAAGATAGGACTAAACTTGCTGCCAATACCGCCGGACCCCGTGAGAGTCCTTTCCACAAAATTCTTGACATTTTTTCCTCACACCACATTGACCCTCGCGCCCGTTCCGAAGATTTAGGCGCTCGCAAATCACCTCCAGTATTCCGCCTAATAGTATTTCTTGTCAACAATCGCGGAAATCACGGCCCGAGAGTGCTGTTTTGCTGTCGCTGATTTCACAAAAACCCCGTTTATTCCCAAAATCCTGGGTTTGAGCTAGATACCTACGTAGAAACTTGGTTGAGGGCTGGATGTTGCGTAAGTGATTCCTCAATAAGACTAATATTGACAGAACTGGCGCTAATAAATCGTTCGATCGGCTACATACAAGTGAAAAAACTCAAATACGCCCTAGTTCACGAATGGTTGACGCCCTTAGCTACTGGCGGTTCAGAACTCGTAGTGCAGGAAATTCTCAAACACGTAGACGAGGCAGATGTTCATGCCCTCATCGACTTTGAATCAGCCAATCCCGAAAGCTATCTTTTCCGGCGACAGATTGGCACAACATTTTTGCAGCACTTTCCCAAGGCCCGCAGCGGCGTCCAAAAATATTTGCCATTTCTGCCTTTGGCGATCGAACAACTAGATCTGCGAGAATACGACATCATCCTGTCATCCTCCCATGCCGTCGCCAAAGGCATCCTCAGCAGTCCCCAGCAACTGCACGTCTGCTACTGCCACACACCCATGCGCTACGCTTGGGACTTAACTTTTGACTATTTGCACAGCAGCAAAGCCGGACGGGGCATCCCGGGGCTGCTGACGCGATATTTGTTGCATCGACTGCGGCAGTGGGACGTAATTTCCGCCAACCGCGTTGATTATTTCATCGCCAACTCCCAACACACGGCGCGCCGAATTTGGCGGTGCTACCGGCGTCGGGCCGAGGTGATTTATCCGCCGGTAAATATCGAGAGATTTTCCTTGATGCGGCAAAAACAAGACTTTTACGTCACAGTTTGCCGATTGGTAAGTTACAAAAACGTTAGTGCGATCGTCCAAGCATTCAATCAACTCGGGCATACTCTAATTGTCATCGGCACCGGGCCAGAATTAGAAATGATTCGGCTTCTCGCCAAACCCAACGTGCAAGTGCTCGGCTGGCAGCCCGCCTCAATAGTTGAAAAGTACATGGCAGAGGCGAAAGCCTTTGTCTATGCAGCTTGCGAAGATTTTGGCATAGCTTTAGTAGAAGCTCAAGCTTGCGGAACACCAGTAATTGCCTATGCAGCAGGGGGCGCTTTGGAGACAGTGCTCGACATTCGCCAACACCCAGAGACAGGGACAGGTTTATTTTTTTCCTCCCAAACCGCAGCAGCATTAGTCGAAGCTGTCGAAGAATTTGAGCAGTTGCAAGGCAAATTTGAACCAGAAAGCAGCAGGTTGCGCGCTCAACATTTTGCCCCCGAAGTCTTTGGGCAGCGCTATCTAGCTTTTGTCGAAGGCTGCTATCAGGAATTTCAATCCCGCGATTTTTTTACCGCGTCTGGGAGTGGAGAGAGTGTCCGAGGGTCCGAGTGGTAGAAGGCCACAAGGCCACAAGACCACAAGGCCACAAGGGGAAAATCTTACTTCTGCATAAGTGCCTTTTGCATAAGTGCCTTCAGAAGCCCTCTGCATAAGTGCCTTGTCCCCTCTTTACCCTTGACGGCTTCCATCGGGCTTCTTCCTTCAGAAGCCTTATGCCTTAAGCTTCCGCTGCCTTCAACACAGATGCATTCTGCCGAATCAAGTATTCAGAATGCAGAAAATTGAGTATTGGAAACATAATTGAGAGAACAAAGCGTCTTGAGGCTTTATGATCAGGACTGTGTGTGGTGTGAAGTGAAGGAGTAAGATGACTGCCGACAGCCAACTAATCTCCGGCAAGGTAATTCGAGCGATCGCAAGACGCGGTTTTGGGCCTGTCCTGCAAGGAGATAGACGCATAAGTCGTTCTCTACAGAGCCTCGACGGAGAACTTTTCAAGCGGTTATTTGACATCCTGTTTTCCTTATCGGTTCTGATCCTGTTTGCTCCCGTTTACCTGCTTTTGGCTTTCTCGATCGCCTTAAGCTCGTCCGGGCCTATTTTTTACGTACAGGAACGAGTAGGTAAAAACCGTAAAAGGTTTTATTGCCTTAAATTCAGAACGATGGTGGAAAATGCGGACGACATATTGCTGGAAATCATGGAAAATTCTCCGCATTTGCGTCAAGAGTTTGAGGACAATTTCAAACTGAAACAAGACCCTCGAATTACCGGGATTGGAAGATTTTTACGAATGACCAGTTTAGACGAGTTTCCCCAGTTTTGGAATGTTTTAAAAGGAGATATGAGCGTCGTCGGACCGAGACCTTTAGTTGAAGAAGAACTGCCGAGATACGGCAGTCACATCAACAAAATTCTTACCATAAGACCTGGAATTACAGGCTTATGGCAAGTGTCCGGTCGCAACGACATTCCCTATCCCCGCCGAGTCCAAATCGACCTCTATTACGCAAATGACAAAAACCTTTGGATGGATATGTGGATTCTTTTCAAAACCATTGGAGTTGTGATTTTTCCCAAAAATAACGGCGCATATTAATTTTTGTCCGCAGTCAGCAATCAGTAGTTAGTTTTGTTTGTTACTGGCCACTGATGCTGACTACTGACAGCAAGCGACAAACTCTTTGTCAAAACTAAACAGTTCCTTGATGCCCATCGAAGAATTGTGAGTTAACCTAGAGTTTGAGCATAAACCCGGCAGGCAACAACAGCCTCTGCCCGGAAAGTCCGAAGTGAATTAACACAGCCTGTCAAAGGAAAATCAGATGACGCAACGCAAGCGAGCGCTAATAACAGGTATTACAGGTCAAGACGGCTCCTACTTGAGCGAATTACTGCTAGAGAAAGGATATGAAGTTCATGGCATTATCCGGCGCAGTTCTAGTTTCAATACCGATCGAATTGACCACATTTATGTCGATCCTCACAGCGAGGACGCGAAGTTGTTTCTGCACTACGGCGACTTAACCGACGGCACTACTCTGCGCCGGATATTGGAAGAAGTTCAGCCGGTAGAAATTTATAACTTAGGGGCTCAATCTCACGTTCGAGTCAGTTTTGACTCGCCGGAATATACGGTTGACGCAGTGGGCATGGGAGTATTGCGCCTTCTAGAAGCAATTCGGGACTATCAGCGCCGCACCGGCATAGAAGTGCGGTTCTATCAAGCAGGTTCTTCGGAAATGTTCGGTTTGGTGCAGGAAGTGCCGCAGAAGGAAACAACTCCTTTTTACCCCAGAAGTCCTTACGCCTGCGCCAAAGTTTACGGTCACTGGCAAACAGTAAATTATCGCGAATCTTACGGACTTTTTGCCTGCAACGGCATCTTGTTCAATCATGAATCTCCCCGCCGCGGCGAAACTTTTGTAACTCGCAAAATTACTCGCGCCGTTGCCAGAATAGTCGCCGGCAAGCAGAAAAAGATTTTCTTGGGCAATCTCGATTCCAAGCGGGACTGGGGCTATGCTAAAGACTACGTGCGGGCGATGTGGATGATGCTGCAAAAAGACAAGCCTGACGATTATGTCATTGCTACTAACGAGACCCATTCCATTAAGGAATTTCTCGATTTGGCCTTTACTTACGTCAATTTAGATTGGCAAAAATATGTGGAGTTTGACGAACGCTACTTACGTCCGGCAGAAGTGGAACTGTTGATTGGCGATTCGACTAAGGCGCGCCAGGAATTAAATTGGGAACCTTCTGTAACTTTTCAGGAGTTAGTACATTTAATGGTAGATGCTGACATGAAAGCTTTAGACCAGCAAGCTCGGGGTTCGGGCAACGGATTTGATTAAGTAGCTAAACAAAGCCGTCAGCGCGAACAAGTTCTAGGGGTAGTACCCGGTGTGTACCCCCACGAAAGGCGCCCACCGGGGGATTGCCCCTACACACAATTCATAAATGATGAGAGGATTATTACAGATACATTTAAGCCGATAAATCTAGGACTTCTCCAAAATTTAGTGTGTAGGGTCGATCGGGTCTTGCCGTCAGCTTCTTGCCCTAAGCTCGACCGATCGGGAGGTATCTGTTAAAGCTTTCAACAAAATATTGAAAGCGCTATTTAACACATTGTCTTTCGGGTGACTGTTGCGTTACGTTTACTACAAAACTTCTCTAAAAAGCCTCATGCTTCAACGCTAATTTTAAACGGTAGCTTATGTAAACATACCTATTACTACCTGATTATTCAGGGAATTTACAATAATTCATATTCTCTACGGATTCAGCTAAGTAGGTGGCGACAAATAAACATTATATGGGAGGGCGGGTGAACTCACTGCTCTACTCGCTTGTATCTCGCGACTTGTATCTAGCGATCTCAGGCACCCGCCCCAATAATATACTGTGGTTTTTTTTCGCTCATCTAATCATGAGCGCGCTCGCCATTCAAAGAACCAGGTTAATTGAGCGCAAAATTTTCGGATATACGGGCTAACAAAAACATTAAAATGATAGTTGAGGACTCGCGGCTCATAAATCTAACTTTCGGGTGTGCAGGGATCGCATTGTCCCTATCTGCTGCAGCTAAAACAGATTTGTGGGCAAGCGGGTACTGTAGCTGAAAGCTTTTTTTTGCTAAAGCAACAACTTTAGAATTGAAATTGTCGATCGACCCTTATTCAAAATCCCGAGGCTAAAATTATGACCAGCTTGGATTTAAGCAGCAAACGCATTCTAGTCACCGGCGGCGCCGGTTTCTTGGGCCGTCAGGTAATCGACCAGTTAGTGAAAGCAGGGGCCGATGCTGATAAAATTTCGGTGACTCGATCGCGCGACTGCGACCTCCGCGTCATGGAAAACTGCAAGCGCGCCGCCGACCAACAAGATATGATCGTTCACCTCGCCGCCCACGTCGGGGGCATCGGTTTAAACCTAGTCAAACCCGCTGAATTATTTTACGACAATTTGATGATGGGCGCGCAGCTAATCCACGCCGCCTACGAAGCAGGAGTCGAAAAATTTGTCTGCGTTGGCACGATTTGCGCTTATCCCAACTTCACCCCAGTTCCTTTCAAAGAAGATGACCTGTGGAACGGCTATCCAGAGGTAACTAACGCACCTTACGGAGTAGCGAAAAAAGCCTTATTAGTGCAACTGCAATCCTACCGCCAGCAATACGGATTCAACGGTATCTACTTGCTACCAGTAAATCTGTACGGCCCGGAAGATAACTTTGACCCGAAAAGTTCCCACGTCATCCCCGCATTAATTCGCAAAGTCCACGAAGCGCAAGAAAGGGGAGACAAAACACTGCCAGTTTGGGGCGATGGCAGCCCTAGCCGCGAGTTTTTGTATTCCACAGATGCCGCGCGGGGAATTGTGATGGCGGCTCAATCTTACAGTGAATCTGACCCGGTTAATTTGGGAACCAATAGCGAAGTTAAAATTCGCGATTTAGTGGAAACGATTTGCGAATTGATGGGATTTGAGGGAGAAATTGTTTGGGAAACAGACAAACCGAACGGTCAGCCGCGCCGCTGTTTGGATACGCAAAGGGCTAAGGAAAGGTTTGGTTTTGTTGCGGAGGTGAAGTTTAAGGATGGGTTGAAAAATACCATTGATTGGTATCGAAAACACGCAGCGTAAGTGTGAAAAACCCGGTTTCTTCAAGAAACCGGGTTTTTTTAGTTATAAACCTCATTGATAAGACTCCGAGGTTGAAATCTATCCTACACAAACGCATCTTGATAAGTCGGGGTTTGAAATAGCTCAAGAGTCAAACGAAGTCCCTCTCTAAGAGACTAACAAGTCATACCAAATTTGCTTATAAAACTCGGTGGTTGAAACCGCTCAGACACAAACTTTCGTCCGCCTCCGCAGACTAAGAAATTATACCAAGATACAGCGCACTAGCGAGGGAATTTTGCCGTGAAAGTAACTGTAAAAGACAATGAAATTTTCCCAACTATACAGCCAAATGTGCTAGGGGCACACTTAGAGACCAATGGCTGGCAAAAAGTTGCTTTAGTGTATGAAAATACTTGGATTTGGCACAAAAGCGATCGCCCGTAATCTGTTTTGGCGATTTAATTAAAGAAAATGACTGTTTTGTGTTAAAAAATCCGCACGATTTTGTGCTGCTGACTGAGGCAGAATCAATCAAATAGTTGGGGAAATTATTGTTTTGGTAGAATTTGAAGGAAAAATTAATTTGCCGATAGTATCAAAGGAAAACAGGTTGTGCAAATTTTAAAATTAGGTGCTTCGGGTTCCGATGTTGTTAAACTGCAAAAACGCTTGCTGGAATTAGGGTTGAATCCAGGGAGTGCAGACGGTAAGTTTGGGCCGAAAACTGAAACATCCCTCAAACAATTTCAGAGTAATCAAGGTTTTTTGGCTGACGGAGTTGCGGGCTCGGAAACCCTAGCTGCTTTGTTTCCCGGGAAACTTTTGGGATCGTCACTTTTATCATACAGGGCGATCGAGCTAATTTTAGAATTCGAGGTCGGCGGCGGACAAGAATACTACGAAAAGCTGTTGCAGCGTCCAACCTGGCCGGAAGGACAATCGGGAATTACCATCGGTATCGGTTACGACATCGGTTACAACAGTGTAGAAGTTTTTAACCAAGATTGGTACAAATTAGGGAATGTTGAGCGCAAGCGTTTGAGTGATTGCTGCGGGTTGACAGGAGAAGTTGCGAAACAGCGTTTAGCTAGTGTTCAAGACATTATTATTTCTTGGGAATTAGCGTGGGAAGTTTTTAATGTGGTAACAGTGCCGAAATTTTACAATCTGACAAATAAGGCATTTCCTGGTTTAGAAGAATTGCCTGCAGATGTTCAGGGAGGATTGGTAAGTTTGGTGTTCAATCGCGGCACGAGTATGGAGGGAGACCGCCGCCGGGAAATGCGTGCAATCCGAGATTTAGTGCCGAAAAAAGATGTTAAGGGAATTGCTGACCAAATCCGGCAAATGAAACGGATTTGGGTGGGTACGAGCATTGAACAAGGTATAGCCAGACGCAGGAATGCGGAAGCAGATTTAATCGAGTAAAGTGCTTAAATTGACCAAAGCAGATGGAATTTTTTATGGGTTGAACGGCGTTTATCCGCGGGTTTAAAAATTATTTTTTTTCTTTAGGTGGAATTTTAGTAAGGAGAATTGATATAGTGATTAAAGCAAGTTAGTTAGATTTTTTTGGGGAACCGCAGATATTAGCAGATCGACGCTGATGTAATTTCAGAAGATTCAGCAGAATAAATTGATGAACTGCGATCCCGGGATACATTGAAAGTGCGATGGCTTTTGATGTAAGGTTACGCTCATCTAAATTGCAGGTTTATTGTGTAATTAGTTACTGAGTGGCAGTGACTACGAAAAAAAACTATAATTACTATGTTACGATCCGCACAAAACCTCGCCGAACAAAGCAATGATTTGGAATTTATCGAGTTGTGAGTAGATGCGATTGTTTTCCCGCCTCGGATTCTGATGTTAGTGGGCGAGCAAAATAGTAAGTGTTGTATTTACGATTTATCGGCTAACTATAAACTGCTGTTTTTGAGATCAAGTTACGATGAGGCTCACTCGTGGCTAGGGGAAGATGAATATGAGTGAGTTTATGGTAGGCTTTTAGCCTCGGAAATAGTTTGAGAATGTGATATTCTGAAGGCGATCGCACCTGGTCCAAACTCTACAGTTTTCTTGCTGGAGTAGCTGATCCGCCAAGTGCGATCGTGTAAGTGGGAAGGTATCGCCCTCAACCCCCGCCTCAGACGCCTCCAAACCCCAAACCCGACTAGAATTAGCAGACGCACCTCATATTTCATCATTGTCCGATCGCACATCCGAACTCGCCACCCTGGAAAAATGGATCGTCCAAGAAAAGTGCACCCTCGCAACCATATCAGGACTCAGCGGTATCGGCAAAACCGCACTTTCTCTCCACCTCATTCCACAAATTCAGCATAACTTTGAATACGTCATCTGGCGAAGTCTCCGCCACTCCCCACCCTTAGAAACAACCCTAAAAAATATCCTAGAATTTCTTTTAAATCAACCCGAAATCGAACTCCCTAGCAGCATCCCCGATCGACTTTCCCTGTTAATGGAATTTCTGCGAAAAAACCGCTGTCTCATTATCATCGACGACGTGCAAACCATTCTCAGCAGCGGACAATTAGCAGGAAATTACCGCCCAGAATGCGAAAATTATAGCATCCTATTCAGACAAATCGGAGAAACAACCCACAACAGTTGTTTAATCCTCAATAGTTGGGAACCACCCAGAGAAATTACCGCATTAAAAGGAGAAAAATCACCAGTTCGCACCTTGAAACTCAAAGGCATAGGTGCAGCAGCAGCCGAAATTTTCCGACAAAAAAGTTTACTCAATCCCGAAACCTGGGCAAACTTAATTAACACCTACCGAGGCAATCCATTGTGGTTAAAAATAGTCGCCACCACCATTCAAGAAATATTCCGAGGTAGGGTTGCCGAATTTTTGAAATATAATATGCTATTCTTAGGGGAAGAATTGGCAGCAACATTGCACCCGCAGATAAATCGTTTGTCAGAATTAGAAAAAAACCTCATCAGCCGCCTCAGCCGCGAAGCAAATTCAGTTTCAATAGAGCAATTGCTAGAAGATTCCGATTTATCGCCCTCTGAGTTATTCAACGGGCTGCAATCTTTGGGGAGGCGATCGTTAGTTGAAATAGAAGAACAGGAGAATGAAACGCTATTCAGCGTTTGTCCTGTGGTGAGACAATATTTAATATCAAATCCAGTTAATTAGCCCCGCTATCTCTAGGGAGACGGCATTGTCGTGTCCCTACCCGCAGCGATGATTTAATATCAGATATGAATACTCCTCAACCTTCATTAACTAAAACCGAATTGAGAAAATCGCTCCTCAACACGCGCAAATCCCTATCAGCACAAGAATGGAGACAAAAGAGCGATCGACTCTGCAACCGCCTGCAAAACTCGGCCTTATTCACCCAAGCAAAAACAATCCTCGCCTACTTCAGTTGTCGCCAAGAACCAGATTTAAGTCCCCTATTTACATCTTGTGTGGAGGAGTCATCTTGCCTGTTCAATTCTGGAGACAGGCAAGATGCCTGTCCCACAAATACCATTCCCACCCCTAAAAAATGGGGATTTCCCCGCTGTGTCGGCAAAGAGCTATCCTGGCACATCTGGCAGCCCGGAGATGCTTTACATACTGGAGCTTATGGCATACTCGAACCACTGCCGGACGCTCCTAAAATAGACGACTCAGAAGTAGATTTAATGCTCGTACCCGCAGTAGGCTGCGATGTTCGCGGCTATCGCTTGGGCTACGGCGGCGGCTATTACGACAGAATGTTCAGTTTAGCTGAGTGGGAATCAAAAATTGCGATCGGCACAATCTTTGAATTTGCCTTGGTCGCCCAACTACCAGTTGACTCCTGGGACAAACCGCTGCACGGAATTTGCACAGAAATCGATTTGACAATCGTACAGCAAAAATCAAGAAGGTCGATCGAGCAATAAATTTTCAGTATTTCTCCCTAGATCCATGTTTATATATATTCTATTTAGGACTTGCGCAAGTCTTTTTGTATCTAGAATCTAAAACCTAAAATCTAAAATGGTATAACCTATGGCCCAGCGCTACGTTCGAGTTAAAACAACACAGGGACACATCCATTACGGTTTACTGCAACTTAGCCACAGCGTTCAAGTATTTGATGCACCTCCCTGGTTAAAAGGACAACCAACGGATGTGGAACTTTCACCAGATACTTACCAAATTCTCGCCCCGTGCTCTCCCTCAAAAATTGTAGCGGTAGGCAAAAATTATGTCGATCACGCCGCCGAGATGGGAACCCCAGTACCTGCTGAGCCCCTGCTGTTTTTCAAGCCTCCGAGTGCTGTCATCCCCCCAGGTGGAGCGATTCGCTATCCGCAGCAGTCGGAAAGGGTAGACTACGAAGGAGAATTGGCCCTGGTAATTGGCGAACATTGTACCCACTGCACTCCCGAACAAGCACACAGCAAAATTTGGGGCTATACGATCGCCAACGACGTAACAGCCAGAGATTTGCAAAAGCGGGACAGCCAGTGGGCCAGGGCCAAAGGGTTCGATACATTTTGTCCCTTGGGGCCTTGGATTGTCCGCGAATTGAGCCCCGCTGCACAATTGCAGACTTTTGTCAATGAGAGCGAGCGACCGGTACAGTCATCCCAGATCGATCGCATGGTATTTTCCCCAGACTTTCTCGTCTCCTACATCAGTCAAATAATGACCCTAATTCCCGGCGATGTGATACTGACTGGAACGCCGCAAGGAGTAGGGCCGCTACAAATAGGCGATCGAGTCCGCATTGAAATTGAAGGCATCGGCAGTCTTGAAAATACAGTAGTTATTGGTAATTAGTAATTGGTAATTGGTAATTGGTAATTATCACCAACAACTGCGAACTGCCAACTGTCAACTGCCAACTGCCAATTGACTAACGAACCTGCATATAAACAGCATCCGAAAGCGGAGGAATCTCTGCATAGCGTCCCAAAAGCGACTGAACGACGGCATAGACAAATGCAGCAAAAGCGCCCAAAAACACCATGTTATACAGAGTTTCCGCAATAAATGCCACCTGTAAGCCTTTAGAAAAAATCGGCAAAACCAGACCGCACAGCATCAAAACAATGTCTAAAAGAATCGCCTGCATCGCATTAAAACGAATGAAGTGACTGATGTTTTCGTTTCTAACTACTCCTAAATACAGGGCAAAGAAGATAATTAAGCTAGCAAAGGGCAAATTATAAATTTGCCTCAATGGAGCTAGCGGTATCAACAACAGTTGCAGGACAGGAAACTGTGTAAACAGAAACTGGCCAAAGACAAGCCCGTCAATCAGCGGGAGCAAATAAGGCAAAGAAGCAAAAATCCGGTCTGGAACAGTTGTAGATCCGCGCCAAGTCATAATGAACTCTCCTAAGTCGATCGATTAACTATCAATTCCATTAAACTCAGGATAACGCAGCAGCAGAGTTTGTGTTCCGACTCGCCCGGAACTTGCTTTTCACTCAGCGGGAAGCAGCCTCAACTACCAGATGCAGGCTTTCTTATTTAATATTGGCAATCACGAAGCCCATTTGACACTCGTACCGATCGGGCAAATTTTCCGTAGGTTTAGCAACTGGATGGCCGCACCGAAGCTCTCCACCGCTCCAGCGCGGTTGACCAGTGCGATCGGCGAGCAAACAACTTTGGCAAACACGCTGAGGGGCAAGCATCTGATTTTCCATTAAAATGACTAACATTTGATACCTCCGGCAGGTTTCACACCAGTAATTTCATTGTATGTCACGAGTTGGGGACAAACGGCTTACCCTGAACACAATGTAATATTTATGTCAATGGTGCGAAATCCGTAGTACGGTATAAGATCCCCAATTCCCAATCCCAAATTTGTCAAGAGGTTGATTATTGTGACGGACAGTAACTTAGAATTCCTTTCCAAAACCGATCCGCTCATTGCCGATTTAATCGGCAATGAGCTCCAGCGGCAGCGAGACCACCTAGAACTCATCGCCAGCGAAAACTTTACCTCCGCAGCGGTAATGGCAGCTCAAGGCTCAGTGCTGACCAATAAATACGCCGAAGGACTACCAGCGAAACGGTACTACGGCGGCTGCGAATTTATTGACGGCATCGAGCAAATTGCCATCGACCGCGCCAAACAGCTATTTGGAGCCGCTCACGCCAACGTCCAGCCCCACTCCGGCGCTCAAGCCAACTTTGCAGTATTTTTGAGCTTGCTGGAACCCGGAGACGGAATTATGGGCATGGATTTGTCCCACGGCGGACACTTGACCCACGGTTCGCCGGTCAACGTATCCGGCAAATGGTTCAAAGCTTTTCACTACGGCGTCAGCCCAGAAACAGAACAGCTCGACTACGACGAAATTTTGGCACGGGCAAAACAAAACCGACCGAAATTGCTAATTTGTGGCTATTCAGCATATTCGCGAATTATCGACTTTGAGAAGTTTAGAGCGATCGCCGACGAAATCGGAGCCTACCTGCTCGCCGACATCGCCCACATCGCCGGGTTAGTCGCCACAGGGCACCACCCCAACCCCCTCCCCCACTGTCACGCAGTCACCACCACCACTCACAAAACTCTGCGCGGCCCCCGTGGCGGCTTGATTTTGACCAATGACCCGGAACTCGGCAAAAAGTTCGACAAAGCAGTTTTCCCCGGCACTCAAGGTGGCCCCTTAGAACACGTCATTGCGGGCAAAGCAGTAGCTTTCGGTGAAGCATTAAAGCCTGAATTTAAAACTTATTCGGGTCAAGTAATTGAAAATGCGCGCGCTTTAGCTGCACAGTTGCAGCAACGGGGTTTAAAACTCGTTTCCGGCGGCACGGACAATCACTTAATGCTAGTTGATTTGCGCTCGGCAAATATGACAGGCAAGCAAGCCGACCAATTAGTCAGCGGTGTGAATATTACTGCTAATAAAAATACCGTGCCTTTCGATCCGGCATCGCCCTTTGTCACTAGCGGTTTGAGACTCGGTTCGCCGGCGATGACCACCAGGGGAATGGGAACAGCAGAATTTACCGAGATTGGCAATATTATCGCCGATCGCCTGCTAAATCCAGATGATGAAAGCGTCGCGGCCGACTGCCTGCGTCGAGTAGCAGCACTGTGCGATCGCTTCCCGTTATATCCGCACTTGTACTTGAAAGTGCCGGCATTAGCTTAATTTTCCTGATCGGCAATGGGGAATTAGTAGTTGGAAGTGTACGGGTAAAAGGGTAAAAGAGCAGGAAAAGATTGAGAGTTGTCGGGAGCGATATTGACAAGCGGTTTTTACCAAAAATATCGATCGTCCGGACGGTTTTTAGTAAAGATATTTGTCTGGCGGGGCTGGTTTGACTAAGGGTATTTGTCGGTTGCGAAAAATACCGCTAGGGCTGCGCCCGCTCGCCAAATATCTACTCTTTAGATCGCGAAAAAGTCGATATTTCAAATCGTTAAATCGAGAGTTATGAGTTAAAAACCTCACAATTCGCTCCACGGCAACTGCCACTCCGGCAAATCTCCGGCTCCCAAACCCCCAGTCACTCTTCAAGATGTTTCCTTGTTATAAGCCATCTGAAATGTAGTAGACTCTGCCTAACAGCCTAATTGCCCCGCACTATTTAAAATAGATTTCGGATGCCGCACCAGTATCTGTACCACGTAGTAGCTTTTCTGGTTTCTGCGATCGTCGTCCTCTGGAGTACGCCAATAGTCAAAAAAATTGGTCTCAAAAGCGGGCGAGTCGATCGGCCAGGCGAGCGAAAAGTCCACCAGCGCCCGATGGTGCGCTTGGGAGGAGTGTCCATCTTTCTCGGCACTCTCAGTGCCCTGTTATTTGTCTGGCTCTCAGGAGGCTTCATCGATGCTAGCGGACAAGTTCTCAATCCCAAAGACGAATACGAAATTTGGGGAGTCACCCTCGGCGGCATCGGATTCTTCCTCATCGGTTTAGCAGACGACCTATTTTCGCTCTCGGCCTTAAAACGCTTGCTCATGCAAGTTGGCGTATCCAGCATCGCTTGGATGGCAGGCGTAAAAATTGAGTTTCTCACACTTCCCTCCCTGGGAATGACTGATATTGGCTGGCTGAGCTTGCCAATTACCGTGATTTGGCTCGTCGGCATGGCCAACGCCATCAACTGGATTGACGGTTTGGACGGTTTAGCTGCCGGAGTTTCAGGGATTGCAGCAGTTGTGATGCTGATTGTCAGTCTGTCGATGCAGCAACCGGCGGCGGCCCTGATTGCAGCAGCTTTAGCTGGCGGGGCCTTGGGATTTCTGCGCTACAACTTCAATCCGGCTCAAATCTTTATGGGAGATGGCGGGGCTTATTTTATCGGGTTTACTCTCGCTGGAGTGGGAGTAATTGGGTTAGTTAAAACTACGGCTGTTACTTCTGTGTTGCTGCCATATTTAATTTTAGCTGTACCGATTTTAGATATGTCGGCGGTGATTCTCGATCGACTTCGCAACGGCAAGTCACCGTTTATTGCTGACAAGCGCCATCTCCACCACCGACTTCTACAAGCCGGACTATCCCATCGATTTGCGGTTTTATTTATTTACTCGCTGACACTGTGGGTGGGATGTTTAGCCCTAGCTTTTTCGCTTCCGAGCGGCGTAATTTACGCTATGGGTGCAACAAGTTTGCTGGGATACGCTAGCTGGAAATTTTGGAGACACGCTCGATAGTCATTAGTCATTAGTCATTAGTCATTAGTCATTAGTCAATGGTTAGTTGTTTGTTGTTTGTTCTAATAACTAATGCCCAATGCCCGATGCCCAATGCCCAATGCCCCATGCCCAATGACCCATGCCCAATGCCCAATGCCCCATACCCCATGCCCAATTCCCCAACCTAAAATCTAAAATCTAAAATCTAAAATTGAATGGTTGCTGAAATTATTTGTGTTGGCACTGAATTGCTGTTAGGCGATATTCTTAATAGCAATGCCCAGTTTTTAGCGAAAGAATTAGCGAGTTTGGGAATCCCTCACTACTATCAAACAGTGGTGGGGGACAATCCAGAACGCATCAAAAAAGTGTTAGAAATCGCCGTCAGCAGATCGCAACTTTTAATCTTCACCGGAGGGCTCGGGCCCACACCAGACGACCTCACAGTAGAAACGATCGCCGATTTTTTTGGGGTTCCCTTAATAGAAAAGCCGGAAATTATCGCAGATATCGAATACAAATTTGCCCAGCGGGGACGCACCATGAGTCCCAGCAACCGCAAACAAGCTTTAATTCCAGAAACTGCGGACATTTTGCCAAACCGCAGCGGTTCTGCACCGGGTATTATTTGGCAGCCGGTTTCTAACGTGACAGTAATGACATTTCCCGGCGTACCGGCGGAAATGCACTTGATGTGGCGAGAAACCGCCGTTCCTTACCTGCAAAATAACGGCTGGTGCAGCGCAACTATTTACAGTCGCACATTAAAATTTTGGGGGATTGCTGAGTCGGCATTGGCCGAAAAAGTAGATAGTTTTCTCGATTTAACTAATCCTACTGTGGCTCCCTACGCCAATAACGGCGAAGTCAAACTGCGGATTTCGGCCCGCGCGGAGTCGTCCGTGGCTGCGAAAAACTTGATTGAGCCGATCGAACAACAGTTGCTGCAGATTGCTGGCCTAGACTGTTACGGTGCCGATACCGATACCCTCGCCTCGACTGTCGGTAAATTGCTGCTGTTGGCTGGCGAAACTCTTAGCGTGGCTGAATCCTGCACGGGAGGAGGGTTGGGAGCGATGCTGACCGGTGTTGCCGGGAGTTCGAGGTACTTTTTGGGCGGGATTATTTCTTACGACGATCGGGTTAAGGAAGGATTATTAGCTGTTAATCCCCAAGATTTAGCCTCCTGTGGGGCAGTCAGCCACCAAGTGGCAAAACAAATGGCTGCCGGAGTGCGCCAAGGCCTCAATACCAATTGGGGATTGAGCATTACAGGCATCGCCGGGCCCGGAGGCGGCACAGACGCTAAACCTGTCGGACTGGTTTATGTTGGTTTAGCGGGCCCCCACGGCGACGCAGAAAGTTTTGAATACCGCTTTGGCGAGGCCCGAGGCCGCGATTGGATTCGGCATCTGAGTAGCTGTACGGCGCTCGATCGACTCCGGCGTAAATTATTGTTGGCAAAAGCGTAGAAAATATCCAGCATTTTGTCAATTGTCAACAGTCAGCCGTAACCTTAAGCTTTATTTAACACTCTGTACTCCGAGATAGTTCCGCAATTTTCCGCTTGCCTCTTGATTATCTGTAAAGATTCGTTATGATAATAAGATAGGACTGATCGGCAAATATACTGACTCTCTCCATTGCTCAAAATAACCAGCAAGCGAGAAAGCAAGTTTGACCTTTGGTTTCAAAGTCGTGCTTGCTTATTTTCAGAGATTTAGCCGTCGGTTTAGCAATCTAGACTATAAAAAAAGGAGCTATCCGTTCAATGGAAGACATTGAAAAGGTGCTGGAACAAATTAAAGAATGGGTTCGCAAGCTGATAGAAGGACTGCTGAATCCCGAAGCTCAACCGGAACTCGAACCGATTCCTATTCCTGTCAACCAACCGAGGAATCGCCGGTAGTCGGTACGGGATTGCAAGTTTGAGGTGTGAGGTTGCAGACTGGTTCTAAATCCCAAGTCAAAACTCTCAGAATTTTTGTGGCGCTGGAATTTTAAAAATTGTTAAATATCCTGGTACTTCACGGCCCTAATCTGAATCTATTGGGTCAGCGAGAACCTGGGGTTTATGGTTCTGCGACTTTAAATGATATCAACAAATTGCTAGAACGAGAAGCGCAAGCCCTCCAGGTGAAAGTCTCAATTCAGCAGTCTAATCATGAAGGCGTCTTGGTGGATGCAATTCACTCGATGTCAGGCCAGCACCAAGGCTTATTGATTAATGCTGGAGCTTATACTCATACGAGTGTGGCAATTAGAGACGCGATCGCCGCTGTGAATATCCCTGCGGTAGAAGTTCATCTGAGCAATATTTACCGCCGGGAAGCTTTTCGACATCACTCGTTTATAGCAGCGGTGGCGATCGGACAAATCAGCGGTTTTGGATCGGAAAGTTACCGGCTGGGGCTGCAAGCTCTAGTTACTTATCTGATTGAAAATTAAAAATTCACTGATTGTTCAGAGGAGGGCAGGTTTTAGATAGAAAACCAGCCCTTATATGTTTGGGTGTAATTCAAATTAATCAGAAGGGTTAGGCAAAGAGGGAAACCAGGAATAATTATGAATTGCCAATTATAAATTACCAATTACCAATTACCAATTAGTAAGAACTTGAGTTAAATTAAAATGCGGCATTCCCTGTTGAGCAAGTTTCAAGGAACCATTTTGGGGGCAGTTTTAGGAGACTCTATAGGTCTGCAATACCAGAGGCAACTCGTGGGTATTCCCCCCGAAATAGGAGACTTGCCGCCGATTTTACAACTGACGAAACACCAACAATTGACACGGGGTGGGGCAAGATTGGCGTTGAATTCTCCCCATAGCAAAATCCCAACTGGCAAACAATCATCCGAATGCGGCAGACTTGCGGTGGCGTGCGCTCAAAGTTTAATTCGGGCTAGGGGTTTAGATTTAAAAGATTGGCGCGATACTTGGGAAGCATTTGCTAATTCCGAAATCAATCATCCGCTTCGCAGTGAGTTTCAAAGCCTGCTTAACCCTTCTGAAGCTGCCGTTGCTGCGCTGCCATCGGCGATGTTTTTTCACGAAAATAAAGCCAAGCTGCGAGAAAAAATCATGCTGGCGATAGAGGTTTGGCCCAACGAAAACAAGCCAGAATGGGAAACAGCAATTTTAGCAGTAGGATATGCGATCGCCAGAACTCTCAAAGATAAACTTGACCCCGCGACTGCAATCGAGCAAACAATTGCTTACCTGAAAACAGATAATGCCTTAACAGAGCTGCTGCTGCAAGTGCAAATACTACTACAAGGGGGAGCCGATTTAGAAACAGCCACCACTCATCTGTGCAAAAGTGCCACAGAAGGGCGAGAAAGGCAGGGCGAGAAAAAATTACCAACCGAGTCAATTGTCAACCCAGGAAATTTCATTCCCATTGCCTTAGCTTTCTACTGCTTCTTGAACACCCCAGAAGACTTGCGCTTGTCAGTGCTGCGGGCTGCTCGCTGTGGCATAGCCGGACAACTCACCTGCGCTTTGACGGGAGCTTTGTCTGGAGCTTACAACGGCGCTGCTGCGATACCTGTAGAATGGCGACAGGTATCTTCGGCTACCCTTGAACCGGGGCCGTTGGTGTGTGCCCGAGAACCCTCGCTTTGGGGAACGGGCAGCGATGCAAAAATTGTAGAGTTAGCAAATAACCTGTTTGCTGTTTGGGCGGGAGTTTACAGACCTGATGCTGGCCTGGATTCCGTAGCGCTAGCCCGAGCGGTGGCTGCACCTTATGTCATTAGACCTCGTAAAATATAAATTTTTGAGCTTTTAAAAGGGAGGCGAAACCAGAAATTAGCAATCAGAAATTAGCAATTAGCAATTAACAAGTCAAAAACGAAAGCCGAAGGAGAGCGAGAATTAAAGATTAAAAAGTAAAAAATTAAATCGGACGCGCTTGCCCCACAAAACCGGGTTTCTACGAGAATATGGGGTTGGGAAACGAAGAATCGACGGAGAAACCGGGTTTTTAGCCGCAGCGCGCGATTTCTGTTCAAGATGGACAAGGGAAGCAAAGAAGCTGCTTACGTTGTTGGCCACAGTCACGAAACCCAACTGCTGGCGATACTTACGCAAAGTAGCGTGGGGGTGAGAAGCTGTAACCAAAATCCTATTCACATCTACTCATTTCATAAGAAATGAGTAGATGTGAATCAGTATATAGTGTGACTCAAAGCGATCGAGAGGTAACAATGCTGTTAGGCTTCAAAACAGAATTGAAACTGAATAACAGGCAG
>JAUBOM010000332.1:0-1967 GCA_036700245.1 Microcoleus vaginatus BM001213989 | reverse complement strand
AAAATACAAAATAAAGGTAACTTAGTTAATGCAATTTAGATGTCGAACAGCTTACGATACCTCAAATGCATCACCACGCAAGAGGCTACGCCTCGAGAGAACTTTCAAGCCATAGTCAAAGTCTAAATTTCTATGAGACTAATCTATTAATCGTTGTTTAATACGATTTTTTATTGTCATCTTTTCCATCATTATTGCCGTTTTTGCCTCCTATAAGCCTGAGAATTAACCGGGAGAATGGATCCAAGAAACAGTGCAAATATTCGCTGTTGTTGGTTAATTGGTGGTTCTTTGACAATGGGAACGGGCATCTGGGCAATGCACTTTATAGGAATGCTGGCTTATTACTTGCCAGTATTGATCGCCTACAATTTACCGATTGTGATTGTCTCTTGGCTTGCCACAGTCATTGCATCTGGTATCGTCTTCTACAGCTTGCATCGAGGTTTTGCACACAGGTTCTCATTGTTAATCCCCGGTATTCTCATGGGTTCTGGCATGGGAAGTATGCATTATATGGGCATGGCTGCAATGCGAGTAGGTGCCGAAATGCACCATAATTACTGCATTGTGGCACTGTCTGTGTTAGTTGCCGTTATTTCCAAATCGATGAGGAAGTCAGATGTACGACTTGACTAGATTCACTTTAAGGGACATGGTCGAATGCGGGTTGGCTCTACGGCAGTTCGGCTTGGGGGCTGAAAGTATGGAAGAGGCGAGTAACAGAATTGTGAGGTATCTTTACGAAAATTTCTGTACTAAGCCAACTGGTGAGAAATCCTGCGCCCTCGTCCGTTTGTTCAAAACTCACCCTTATGAAGAGTTAGAAGTAGAACTTGCCGAGTATGCCCGTAGTATGTTGGATCACTATCCCCCTTTGCCTGCCATGAAGTGCATGACTCTACTGGCAACGGTAGGAGAACAAACGGAATGGAACTCAAGACACACATCTGTTGGACACATGGCTATTCCACTGGCAAGCGAATTTGTAGTCGCTCAGATACCGATGATCTCACAACTCATCAGACAGCTCGGCTTAGATATAAAAACAGTTATTAACCCTGACCCGGATCTTTTGGTAGAAATTGAGCAGAGGAAATACAACGTCTTCTATGTGCCTGAAGCGATTGGCAACCCCTATATTCCCGCCCAGGACTCTTTTGTGATTCCCTTCGGAATAAAGTCTGTATTGGGGTTTGGTGGTCTATTGCCTTCAGGCAATCTGTTTGCAATTATCATGTTCTTGAAAGTCCAGATTCCCCATAGCACGGCTCAAATGTTCAGCACTCTGGCGCTGAACGTCAAGACAGCACTGCTGCCGTTCGATCGAGGATCTGTCTTCGCTCAAAAATATGAATCTGCTACAGCCGAAGGGCAAATATTCACAAGAAACACTGAGCAGGAGCTAGCGCAGCTTAAATCCCAAGTAGCGACTTTGACGCAGTTGCTTGATGTTTTTGACCAATCGATTTTGGTACAATCCGATCGACTAGAACAAGCCATAGAGCAACTGGCAGACTCCGCGCAAAAGTTAGATACCCTCAACGAGAGACTCAAAGAAGACAATCTTCGCATGGGTGCTGAATTGGATATCGTGCGTCAAATGCAGCAAATGATTCTGCCCAATCCTGAAGAACTAGAAATTGAAGGACTCGATATTGCTGGATACATGGAGGCTGCCGATGAAGTCGGCGGCGACTACTATGATGTCTTGAACACGGATGGCGTTGTCACTCTTGGCATCGGCGATGTCACTGGACATGGACTCGAAAGTGGCATCCTGATGCTGATGGCGCAAACGGCAGTCCGTACCCTCAAGGAAATCCGCGAAACCGATCCGGTTCGGTTTTTAGATGCGCTCAACCGCACCCTTTACAAAAACGTGCAGCGCATGAATTCCGAGAAAAGTCTTACCCTAGCGATTTTAAATTACTCCGAAGGATGGGTCAGCATCAGTGGACAACATG
>JAUBOM010000116.1:0-23419 GCA_036700245.1 Microcoleus vaginatus BM001213989 | reverse complement strand
GGCCCCCCCTTGGTAAGGGGGGGGGAAAGAGGGGGAGGAGATGGGGTTTCTGTTTCTAGGAATTGTTGGGAGGCAGCAATTTGGCTGCGCAGGTTTTGGAGTTGCTGTTTCTCGGTTTCGGTGGCTGTTTTCGGGTAGATTTCGCTGTTGCTGAAGAGTTCGACTAGGTAGCGGGATTTGCTGCGTTCTACGGTTTGGACTGCTTTGTGATATTGTTGGTGATTGATGCAGGATTGCATCATTTTTTCGTAGATGTTGAGATTTTCTTCGATGATTTGTCGTTTGTGGATTTGGGATGTTACCCACTCGCGGGTTTGTTCGACTGCTTCGATGGCTTTTTCGTAGCCGAAGATGGCTGTTTCCCACAAGGTTTCGGCAAATCCCAAATCGCCTAAGTGACGCCCTGTTTGCAGACAGTTAAGGGGTAAAGTGGTAGGAGTGTAAACTTCTAAAGCTGCTTGATAAAATTTGATCGCCCTTTCTATATTCTCTCCCCTGTCTCCCTTGATTCTGTTTCTGTAAGTAATTGCCAAATTATTCTGAATCCCAGCCCAATATCGGGGAAAAGCATCGCGGGTGTAAACTTCTAAAGCTTCTTCAAAAGATGATATCGCCATTTCTAAATTATCACCCCTGTCTCCCTGGCTTCTCTGGCTGTAAGCATTTGCCAGATTATTTTTAGTCATTGCCCAATCTTGGAGAAAAGGATGGCGGGTAAAAACTTCTAAAGCTTCTTCAAAAGATGCGATCGCCCTTTCTATCATCTCTCCCTTGTCTTCCTCGATTCTCAGGCGGTAAGCAATTTCCAAATTATTTTTAGTCCCAGCCCAATCTTGGGGAAAAGCTTCGGGGGTGCGAACTTGTAAAGCAGCTTCAAAAAATGCGATCGCCCTTTCTATATTCTCTCCCCTGTCTCCCTTGATTCTGGAACAGTAAGCAATACCTAGACTATTTTGGAACATTGCCCACTTTTCTGAGTCAGCTTCGCGGCTAAAAATAGTTAATCCTCTTTCCAGACAAGCAATCCCAATCTCTATGTTGCTTCTGTGACTGCCTTGCTGAAGACTTGAAATTTCTAGATTTAAATTGTATAAAATATTGGCAAGATTTTCTGCTATATCTGCATCCAAGTTGGGCAGGGTTTCTGTTGCCCACTCTCGCAAATATTCGGCAAAATCCTCGTCTAATAATTCTAGATTGGCTTGCAGGATGGCGGTTCGTTCTTCGCTGGGACAGGTGAGGAGAGTTTTAATCAGGGTGAGATAGGCTTGGCGGCGTGGTTGGTTCATTTTTGACTACCCATGTTTGTATGATTTTACATTTTTTGCGGGGAAATCAAGGGAGTTTTTAACCGCAGATATTGGCGGATGGACGCGGATGTTGTAGGGACAGGACATTGCCGTGTCCGGGGCGGGACACCGCACCGTGTTTGACAAAATTGGTGTTAGGTTTGGTGGCGAATTAGGACACGGCAGTGCCGTTTCCCTACAGAATTGGTATTAGGTTTTGTTTGATATTACCTTTGGTAGCAAAGCCGCACACGGCCCCGTATTGTAGGGACACGGCATTGCCGTGTCCGGCGCGGGACACCGCGCCGTGTTTGTACAAAATTGGTGTTAGATTTGGTGGCGAATTAGGACACGGCAGTGCCGTTTCCCTACAGAAAACCCAGACTAACCCAACCCTTCAACTAACAAATTGCGAGCACTTTCCAACGCTTCCTGCAATTTACTTGCATCGCGTCCCCCAGCTTGCGCCAAATTTGGTCGCCCGCCGCCTTTTCCGCCGCAAATTTGAGCAATTCCCCCGATAAACTTGCCAGCTTGCAATCCTTTCTTATTGACTTCTGGACTAAAAGCAGCCACCAAACTTACCTTGTCCGGTTCAGGAATTGATGCCAAAACAACCGCAGCATTTCCTAACTTTTGCTGCAATCTTTCCGCCGCAGTTTTCAGCGCTTCTGTATCCACATCACCCAATTGAGCTACAATGATTTTGAATTCGCCGAGATCCTCCGCCGCACTCAGCAACTGGTCGGATTTCGCGATCGCCAATTCCGACTTCACAGCAGCCAAATGTTTTTGAGTATCCTTCAACTCATTCTGCAAATTAGTAATCCGGTTCGGCAATTCTTCAGGCTTCGCCTTAAATCGATCGCCCAAATCGCGCACCACCTTATCGCGCACATTCAAATAGTCCAAAACAGCTTGACCGGAAACCGCTTCAATCCTGCGAGTTCCCGCCGCTACCCCCGCTTCGGAAACAATCTTAAACAGCCCGATTTCTGCCGTATTGCTGACGTGAGTTCCGCCGCACAATTCCATCGAAACGCCGGGAAAATCGATAACCCGCACCACGTCGCCGTACTTCTCGCCAAACATCGCAGTCGCGCCTTTTTCTCTCGCTTGGGCGATCGGCATTTCTGCAACGACCGCAGCGTGCGCCTCAGCAATCCAACTATTAACTAAATCCTCAATTTTCTGCAACTCTTCTGCTGTGACAGCGCGCGGAGAATTGAAATCAAACCGCAATCTCTCAGACGATACCAGCGAACCAGCTTGCGAAATCGAATCGTCTACAATTTTTCGCAAAGCAGATTGTAATAAGTGAGTTGCTGTGTGGTTAGCCTGAATTCGGCGGCGACCGCTATTGTCAATTTTCGCAGTAATACTATCGCCAACTCTCAGCGTTCCCCGTTCCACAAAGCCGAAATGCACGAAGAAATCCGATTCCTTCTTCACATCATCAACTCTTACCAACAAACCCTCTCCATTCTCTCCCTCAATGCTGCCATTCAAATAACCTTTATCTCCAATTTGTCCGCCAGATTCTGCATAAAACGGCGTTTGGTTCAAAACAACTTGTACCTCGGTACCGGCGGCTGCTTCCTCCACAGATTTGCCGTCAACCAAGATAACTTCCACCTCAGCTAAACTCGACAATTCAGCATAACCGACAAACTCAGTTCCCTGGATAGTTTCAGCCAACTTATCCAAAGAACCCTGCACCGTCAAATCGATTGTTTGGCGAGCATCCTTAGCGCGAGTTTGCTGTTCCTTCATAGCCGCTTCAAAGCCGTCCAAATCCACAGTAATTCCCTGTTCCTCAGCAATTTCTTGAGTCAGTTCTAAGGGGAAACCGTAGGTATCGTAAAGAGTGAAAGCATCTTGACCGCTGATTTGTTGGTTGGCTTGCTTTTTTGTGCGATCGACAATTTCCTCCAGCAGCTTCTCTCCGCGTTCCAAAGTCTTGAGAAACTGCGCCTCTTCCCTTGCCAATTCCGCCTTAATTTGAGCTTCCCGCAGCCGCACGTTCGGATAAGCAGCTTCCGAAAGGCCGATCGCACTTTCAGCCACCCGCACCGTAAATTCGCCCTGAATTCCAATCTGTCGCCCGTGGCGCACCACCCGGCGAATCAACCGGCGCAAAATGTAACCCCGACCAACATTCGACGCGCGAACTTCGTCCGCAATCATGTGCACCACAGCCCGAATGTGATCGCCAATTACTTTCAGCGAAACCTTGACTTTTTCATCGCTATTGTGGTAATCAATCCCGGCAAGTTCCGCCGCCGATTGAACGATCGGAAAAATCAAATCTGTTTCGTAATTATTGGGGACTTTCTGGAGGATTTGCGCCATCCGTTCCAGTCCCATGCCAGTATCAATATTTTGATTTTGCAGCGGTGTTAAATTGCCCTCTGCATCTTTATTGTACTGCATGAAAACCAGGTTGTAGAATTCAATAAACCTGCTATCATCTTCGAGGTCAATATTGTCGCCTCTCTCTGGGTAGAAATCATAGTAAATCTCCGAACACGGGCCGCAGGGGCCAGTCGGGCCGGATTCCCAGAAATTGTCATCTTCTCCCATGCGCTGAATCCGATCGCCCGGAATGCCAATTTCATCGCGCCAAATCGCAAAAGCTTCCTCATCTTCTCGGAAAACGCTAACAACCAAATTCGACGCTGGTAAACCGAAAACTTCCGTCGAAAGTTCCCACGCCCAGGCGATCGCCTGTTTCTTGAAATAATCCCCGAAACTGAAATTGCCCAACATCTCAAAAAACGTGTGGTGGCGGGCGGTGCGGCCGACGTTTTCGATGTCGTTGGTGCGGATGCACTTTTGAGAAGTCGTAGCGCGCGGTGATTCGGCCGTGCGCTGTCCGAGAAATATCGGCTTGAATTGTAGCATTCCGGCGATCGTCAGCAACACCGTCGGATCTTCGGGCACCAAAGAAGCACTCGGTAAGATCTTATGTCCCCGCTGAGCATAAAAGTCGAGGAAGGTTTGGCGGATTTGGCTACCGCCGAGAAACTTAGGAGAAATAGACATGACAAGAACTGTTAAGTATGTAAAGATGTAGCAACAATAGAATTTATAGGACTTACGCACGGCTGTCCAGAAACCCGGTTTTTATACCAAAATACTTGCTTAAAATCCTCAATTTCCGTAGAAAAACCCGGTTTCTTGCTTAGGAGTGCGTGAGTGCTAACTTACATCTATTTGGATATTCATATCATTATACTTAGTAATGTAAAGACCTATCAAGTTTTGCAAATTGTGCTTTACTCCTCGGAAAGCTCGTGCTAACTTAATAATAGACACCGGGACAGGAAGAGAAAGGAGGTCGCTATATTTAGAAAGAAAGTTCGAGGATATAGACATGGTGTCTCCGGTCTAGATTCCCAGGCGCAGCAGAAATTAACCGAACACAACTTGGAATAGTGGCGAACTGCCATCGAGCAGTCAAGCCAAACCGCAGTCGAGTCAGACTTATTGTCGTTGCGGATTAAAAGTAAAGCTGCAGAAGTTGTAAACCCTAGTAAGAAACAGTTCTCCACCGGAAACACATCTCGTTTGTTAGAAAACACAAAGTTCTCATATTATTGGGTCTGGTCGCTGTCGATCGGACCCTACGCTTTTTTATAGGGCGATCGCAGGATCGGAGGCGAAGAGGGGAGAGAGCATTAGTGTCAACAATCGCCTAAAACCCTGGATAAATATCGCTCTCATACCACTGCGACAACCCCCTCGCATCCCCCTGAAGAATGGGGACGAAAAAGAAGACTCTTCCCCCGGACGCGACGCCGGCGCCGGAGGGATCTGGGTTTCATCGTCAAACAGCAGACCGATACTACATTTGATATGGTTGTTGTCACCAATGGGGAAAGAGGGAAGCATCGCGATTTTATAAAAAGCGTTTTTTTAGGAGTGCGATCGTCCCCACAGCAAAACCGATATCTAGCGAATAAAATGCTCGAACCGAGTGTGAAAACTTGATCGAAGCTTTCGAGTTATATCTTATACAAGACATGTGCGATCGCGCCCCCGCTTTTGGCCGCAGCGCAAGCGCTATGTATGAGGCAGTGTCAAGATGCGATATCATTGAGGATGTCACTCAAGACATTAAAACCTACCCCGCTCTATAGCAGGAAAGTCTGCGCTTATCTGAGCTTGCTGCAAGGCAAAGATAGCAAACCACCATTTTTGGTGACAAGACTCGGCCTAAGAATTTGCATCTCAGGATATTTAGAGTCAAAACTCTAAAAAATCCCCTCCCCCACGCAGGGGTGAGAGTTCAAACAATAAAATCCCGCCCCGTCAAAAAAGCTAGTGCCGCCAACCACTGTCGTAAATCACTAGCACAGTTCTTAAGCTCACAATCTTCGGAGATTCGAGGTACAAGCATGGCCGAAATAACTAAAGAAGAAATGCGCGAACGGCTGGGAAATATCGACCAGATCCGGGATATAATTTTTGGAGCGCAGCTTAGAGAATACGACAATCGCTTCGATAAAATAGATTCCGACTTGTCCATGATGCAGCAAGATATGCAAGCTCGCATCGAACAAGTAAAAACAGTTCTGTCAGCCGAAATGAAAGCTGCAGTTGATTCCTTAGAAAAGAAAGTTAAATCGCTCACCTCAAACACCCAAGAAGAAAGCGCCGACCTCCGTCAGCAAATCGATCGCGTTAACCGCAAATTCTCCAGCAACATGGAAGCCCTCGACGAAGCCATCGACAATCAAACCAGTTCGCTTCGCGACGAACTCTCCCAAACCAGAGATCGACTCTCCGAAGAAACCCGCACTTTGAAAACACAAGTTTTTGAAGAACTCGATCGGCGCTTTTCCATGCTCAGAGATGTTAAAGTTTCCAGAGACGACATGGCAGAAATACTGTTTGAACTCGGCATGAGGCTCAAAGGAACAGAATTTGTGCCCGAACTTAAAAACGTTGCTGATAACAAGCTAAATAACGAATTTCTGTTGCCGGAGCGCCACCATCACGGATAATAACGCATGGCTTTACCGAAAGAAAATCCGGCTGACGAAAATGAGTTAGAGGGTTTTGTTTCTCAACCTGACGAGTCTGCTGCTGATGCAGCAGCCCAGCTAGAACCCTTGGTGAATCTGTTAGTCGAACTCAAAATTATTGCTGCTTCAAACCAGCAAAATGCAGAGCCCGAAGCTGACAGCAGCAGCGAAAACAATCAAGCTGGGGCCCTCGGCGGGTTGATGGATTTGTTAGGTATTTCCTCAGAAAAGCAAGAGGAAGTTGCACCGAGTTGCTCGCCAGAAACCGGCGATCGCGAACCCGAGCCTGCTGATTCGGCCGTTGCAGACGAGTTCAAAAATTTGCTGTGGACTACTCAAAAACTCAACACTTCAGAACTGGAAAAAGACTATTCCTCAGCTAAAACTATAGATGTTTCAGCGATCGCCCAGCCGGATTTGGAGGAGAAATCAAAGCCACTCCCAGAGTTGTCTAACTTGACAATGAAAGATTCTCTACAGTACCTACAGGCTCAAAACTCCCAGGGTTTCGATCCTCATTTACAGGATATCTCCCCTCCCGAAACCGAGCCAAAACCCTCGGTAATTCCCCATAACCCCATAGTTTCCACAGTCTCAGATTCACCAGAAACTGCATATTTAGATGCTGCGGTGGCTTCGCCTCTAGAAATCCCAAACTTACGAGAACAGCCGACAGAAATATTAGGGCAAATTAAACAGGACTTAAATGAAGCCGACAGCGCGATGGAAAGGCTGCAAAATCTGATGTTTGGCTCGCAAATATCGGATATCCAGCAAGTGAAAAATCTGCTGGCAGAAAACGATTTGCCGGGGGTTCGCAACCTGATGGCTACAATCGACGATAAATTAGGAAAATTGGAGCACCAAATCTACGAACCCCAAGAGTTGATCGAGTTGATGCTGCCTTGGATCGCAGAAATTCTCAGCCGCAAAATTGCCGATTCCAGAGAAGAAGTTGTCAACGCGATCGTCCCAATTATTGACGAAGTGATTAAGGCAAAAACTCACGAAAACAAGTCGGCAATGAGTGCGGCAATAGCTGAGCTGCTTCCCGAGGCACTTGCTCAACAAATAGTGAATTCGCCAGCGGATATTGCAAAGGCGATCGCCCCTGAAATCGGTCTAGCAATTAAAGAGCAAATTCGCCTCGACCAAGAGTCGATCGCCCAGGCCATCGCCCCGGAAATGGGCAAAGCGATTACAGCCCAAATAAAACTCGAACGCGACTCTATGGTGGATGCCCTCTATCCCGTAATTGGCAGTACAATTTCCCGATACATGGCAGAAGCTATCAAGACAATCAATGAAAAAGTGTCAAATGCCGTCAGCGTCGAAGGATTTAAGCGAAAAATTCGCGCCCAAGTACAAGGAGTCTCCGAAGCCGAATTAATCCTCAAAGAATCAGTATCCTTTACCGTCCAAGCAGCCTTCTTAATTCACAAAGCATCAGGCTTGATAATTTCCGAAATTCAAAATGCAGAAAGCTACCAGTTAGAATCAGAAATGGTAGCAGGAATGCTCACAGCTATTCGCAGCTTTGTTAACGAGTGCATCGTGCAGCCGGGAGAAGCTTCCGAACTCAATCAAATTGAATATGGCGACTCAAAAATTATGCTAGAAGTAGCGGGATACTGCTACATGGCAGTCGTGATTAAAGGAGAACCGCCGCACTCGTTCATCAGCAAAATGCGACAAAACGTTAGTAATCTTATCCTTAATTACGGTAAATTAATTCAGGAGTTTAACGGCGATCCCGGTACTATACCGGATGCGCTGCACCCGTTAATAAAAACTTTATGCGACCCGCTACACAAAGAAAAATCAACAAAACCCCCGATCGCCCTAGCGGGTATTGGTTTAGCCGCCCTGAGCTTAATCTTAGTACCTTGGGGAATATATCAGTACCGCAGCAGTGTTGAGCGCCGCCTCGAAGCAAATGCCGTCGCAGCTTTAGCCGACACTCCCGAATTAGCAGTTTACCGCTTAGATGTTGCAGTGGATGGCAAAACTTTAAAGCTAACCGGAAAGTTGCCAAATCAAGAATTGCGGGTACAAGCCGAAAAAATAGTCGCATCCACTGCACCAAAATTGCAATTAGATAATAGAATTGTAGCTGTAGATGTCCCCCCAGATCCAGTTTTGACGGCCGCCGAGGTGCAGCGGATTACCGCTATATTGAACCAGAGAGAGGGCGTTTTTATTTCTACTCGCTACGGCGATCGGAAAGTTACTGTAGAGGGCAGAGTTATAGACGGTGCAGACGCACAGAAAATAGCTCAGTCGCTGAAGCAAATTCCCGGTGTTCAATCGGTGATTAGCACAGTTAAATTAGAGCCTCTGAAAATTACAACCCGCATCTACTTCGAGCAAGGAACGACAAAATTAGACTCAAGATACGGAGAAATCATCGCCAGTGTCAAAAATTTCATGGATCAATATCCTCACAAACAGATTAAGATAATTGGGCATAGCGATGGAACTGGGGAACTTGCTACAAATCAAAAGTTGTCCCTCAGGCGTGCAGCAGCAGTGCGAGATGCTTTAGTGCGGCAAGGTGCTGACCCGAAGCGCCTCCAAACGATCGGCAGCCCAAATCCCCCTCCCGGCTTGGAACCCAATCAACCGCGACTTTTAAGCAGGTGCGTGCTATTTGAACCAATAACTAAAACTATAAACAGTAAATAATTATGTCAGTTACTATATCTAAAAAAATCTGCATGATTGGCGATTTTGGCGTGGGGAAAACCAGCCTGATCCGCCGTTTTGTCGATCGGCAATTCAGCGACCAGTACCTCTCCACTGTGGGAGTAAAAATTTCCCGCAAAAGCCTAGAATTAGAAAGCATAAAACAGCGGCAAAACGTGACTGCACAGTTGCTCATTTGGGACTTAGAAGGGCATACAAAATTCAAAGGAATAGCACCGACTTATTTGCAGGGAGCTAGTGGCGTTTTAATCGTTGCCGATGTCAGCCGCTCCGAAACAGTTGAGCGAATCTCCGAACACATTCAGCTTTTTTCTTCAGTCAATCCTAAAGGGTCAATTATGGTCGCTTTGAACAAAGTAGACTTGATTGACGAGGAAAAATTGGCGCTGCTAGTGGAAATATCCCATTCGATAGCTCAAAACAAAGTAATAGCGGTTTGCACGACATCTGCTAAAACAGGCAAAGACGTTGATGAAATCTTTTATAAACTAGCTTACACAATGGTAGAACAAGTATGAACCCCCTTTTGAGAAAGCTGTTGCTCCCGCGCCAAACACAGTATTTGGTAGTAAATCACCATTTCATAATTCAGGAAACCTCCGCCGAAGTGCAGCATTATGCCGATACTCTCGACCGCGCCATACCCGGTGCAGATGCTCGCATGAGTTTTCCCGAACTGATTGGTATTGAAAATACCCTCATGTCTATCATTATGGGACAACTGCCGAGCTTTGAGCTCAAAGGTATCGCTCGGTTTACCGACCACAGCCGCCCTTTATACTTTGATATGTGGGCTATCAAACATGAAGACGAACAAGAAGATGTGCCAAGTAAATTGCTAATTTTGATTGAAGATACCACCGAAAAGATGGTGATGAAGCAATCGTTGATTCAGAGGGCGAATGAAGCTAATCTTTTGGTGAGCGCCTTAGCCGCTTCTAACGATTATATAGATAAAGTTATTCGCTCAATGGGCGATGCTTTGTTGGTGACAACAACATTAGGAATTATCAAAACAGTCAATCAATCAGCCAAATGGTTATTTGGGTACAGTGAAGCAGAATTGATCGGTCACCCCCTCTCCATAATAGTAGCCGAAGAAAAGTTGCTTTACCAAGCTCGCCACCGCTATATCTTGTCTCATAAAGAGCTGCTCAGAGAACTGCAAGTAATCTGCACTACTAAAGCAGGAGAAGAAATTTGGGTAGAATTTTCTTGTTCGGCAATTCAGACAGAATTACAGGAACTTTACGATTTCATCTATATCGGCAGGGACATTACAGAACGCAAACAACAAGAAATAGAAATTCGCCGATGTTTGGCAAAAGAGCAAGAACTCAGACAGGTAAAATCTAGTTTTTTCTCGATGATCGCTCACGAATTCGGCAATCCTTTACATACAATATTATTTGCTACTAAAATCCTCCAAGACTACGGCGACGAAATCACCCACGAGGAAAAAAAACAATACCTCGAACACGTTAAATCAGCATCTAAACACATGGCTCAGCTATTAGATGACGTGCGGTTGCTCAGCAGCGCCGAAGCCGGAAAACTCGAATTCAATCCCGCACCAGTTGACTTGCACAAACTTTGCAGCGAGTTAGTAGAATCAATTAAAATTAGTTACGGCAAAAATCATAGAATTAATTTTATTTATAAAAGATTAAGTGTTTCCCCGAAAAAAACCGATCGCGAGTCGGAGGAAACGCAAGACTTGCCAGCACTCGATGCAAAATTGCTGCGGCATATCTTGACAAATTTGCTGTCAAATGCTATAAAATATTCGCCGATCGGCAGCAATATTTATTTTGAATTAAATTGTCACAATCAAGAAGCTAAATTTAAAATTAAAGACGCAGGCATTGGCATTCCTATCGAAGACCAAGAACAACTGTTTGAATCTTATTACCGAGCTCAAAATGTCGGAAAAATCCCCGGTACAGGACTTGGTTTATCCATAGTGAAGCAGTGTGTAGAGTTGCACGGAGGCCAAATCGAATTTTCCAGCGACACAGGGTTAGGCACTACCTTTATAGTCAAAATTCCATTTGACAAACAGAGATAAATATAGCCTTTCTCAGTAACATGAGGTACTATAGGGCATAGGGGATAGGGCATAGGGCATAGGGCATAGGGCATAGGGCATAGGGCATACCTCACTTTCTTGAGAACGGCTATAGATTAATCTCAGATAATTTGATACAGAGGGCGCATTCACTACTCAAAATCTAATATGAAAACCCTGTTAAAAAAACTGTTAGTTCCCCACCACTTTGAGTACCTAGCACTGGATAAACATTTTTTAATCCAAGAAACATCTCTCAAAGTGCAGCGGTTTGGCGACTGTCCCGAGGAAGTAGTCGCTAGCAACGATGTCCGCATTCCCTTTCCCGAATTGGTGGGAACTGAAGAAATTTTAATCGATCTTTTTGAAAGACGTTTGCCAAATTTTGAATTAAAAGCGATCGCGCGGGTATTAGGAAATGGATCGCGGCTTTATTTTGATATGTATATCGTCGAGTTCACCAATGACGATAATCATCAGAGATTAATTATATTTTTTGACGACGTAAGCGACAGGATGGCTTTAGAACAAACTCTAGTCCAAACTACCAATGAAATGGATATTTTATTGAGTACCTTAGCTGCTACTAATAATTATGTTGAAAAAATTATTACTTCAATGGCGGAAGTTTTGTTGGTAACAACAACCTCGGGAAAAATTAAAAAAGTCAATCAAGCGGCTCAAGATTTGTTGGGTTACAGCGAATCAGAATTAGTAGGCCAGCAAATAGACTTTCTTGCCGCAGTTGGCGCGTCTTTGCAAGCAGTCAGTCAAAATCCGCCTCAACAATCTCAAACTAACACCGAAGTAATTTGCAGGGCCAAAAGCGGAGAAAAGCTAACAGTTTCGTTTTCCTGTACGGCGATTTCGACTGACATTCAAGGCATTTCTGGATCGGGGACCGCCGTTCAAGATTTCGTGTACATCGGCCGCGATGTGACAGACAGACAGCGCGCCCGCAAGCAAAAAATAAGTCAGTACGTCACCACTGGCATTCTGTAGGAATCCGAAACAATCAAAAAAGTTCTAGCAGCAATTCATATCGATTCCGGTTGCACTCCTTATCATTGTTGACTGTTGACTGTGAGTCAAAAACCGGAATCGATATCAGCAGTCATCAGTCATCTGGCTGAGGACTAAAAGTGTTGCTAAAGTTAATTAGCAATACTTTTTCGCCAAGACTGATGGAACTTGCTAATTTGTCGGCAAACTTACTATCGCCCTTAAAAGCTGTCGATCGCCACCCTGTGACGGTTGCGCCCGAAGCTTGCCTCGGGGATGCGATCGCCCTGATGCGTGGGGCGATCGACCCTTGTCCGCTGCCTAATTCACCCCATCACTCAAACGAAACGGTAAAAGCATCGATTAGTTGCGTCTTAGTTGTTGATGAAAATCAGCTAGTCGGACTGCTAAGCCCGGAAGATGTGCTGAACTTAGCCATCGAATACGGATGGCAAGGCATGAAAGTTGCCGACGCAATGACGCGGAATTTAATAGTCTTAAAAGAATCAGAATTTACAGATATTTTTACCGCATTTAAGCTATTTTGTCAACACTCGATCGATTGCTTGCCAATTGTGGACGAACGCGGTCAGGTCGTAGGTTTAGTCAGCGAAAAAAGGATTCGCCCAGCAATGTATAGCTGGATGGAGGCACTGCAGCAAGAAGCGGCAAAACTCCAGGAAGAATGCGAACTGTTAGACGGCAATTGTGAACTAGAAAAACGAGTCAGCGATCGCAAAAATGCCGAAAATGCCCTGCGGCAGAGCGAGGCGCGCTACCGGGCGATTGTGGAAGACCAAAGCGAACTGATTTGCCGCTACCTCCCCGACGGTAAAATCACTTTTGTCAATCAAGCTTACTGCCGCTATTTCGGCGTGCAACCAGAAGACTTGCTCGGCAATAGCTTTATGCCGCCGATCCCAGAAGCAGACCGAGAAATTTTTCAATATCGATATACTTCTGTGTCTCCCGACAAGCCTATTTTTAGTGGCGAACACCGAGTAATTTTGCCGAGCGGGGAAATTTGCTGGCAGCAATGGATCGATCGCGCTATATTCGACGACAGCGGACAAATCGTCGAGTATCAAGCCCAGGGCCGGGATGTAACGCAACTCAAACAAGCAGAAATCGCTTTGCTGGAGCTCAATGCAGAGTTAGAACGGAGAGTCCAGCAGCGGACACAATGGTACGAACTGGCAGTATCGGCGGGCAAAGTGGGGGTTTGGGACTGGAATTTGGAAACCGACGAAATCTACATTGCTCCGTCTTTGAAAGCTTTGCTGGGCTATCAGGACGCAGAGATTCCCAACCGCATAGAAAATTGGGCATCTCACGTTCATCCCGACGATCGAGTTGCCGTCTGGGAAGCAGTAAATGCTTATCTAGAGGGTGTGACAGAAAGTTATGAAGTTGAACACCGGATGCTGTGCAAAGACGGCAGCACCTGCTGGATACTTGCCCGCGGCAGCGCGATCCGATCGCCGGACGGCAAGGCTTGTCGCCTGACTGGGACTGACACCGACATTACCGAGCGCAAATTGACCGAAGAAAAACTCCAAAACTCCGAAGCCCAAATGCTGGCGCTGTTTAATGCCATGACGGATATCGTGCTGGTTTTCGACGCCAGGGGCCGCTACCTCAAAATTGCCCCGACTGCTCCCGAACTGCTGTACAAACCGGCTTCTGAAGTGCTGGGCAAAACCCTTGCCGAAATCTTCCCAGAAGCGGAAGCTAATTTTGCCCTCGGCCACATTCGCCAAACATTGGCATCTGGGGAAACCCACAGAGTTGAATACAGGATGGAAATTGGCTGTAAGTTATTCTGGTTTGATGCGAGTATTTCGCCCCTGGATCTCGATCGGGTGATGTGGGTCGCCCGAGACATTACCGCTCGCAAACACGCAGAAGCTGCACTGCAAAGGAGCGAGGAAAAGTTTCGCAACTTATTTGACGATGCTCCGATCGCGATCGGTTTGGCAAGCGTGCACGACTACCGCACGATCGAGGTGAATGAAGCTCACCGCCAGATGTTGGGCTACAGCGATGCGGAGTTGGCGACGATGACTTTTACTGAACTCACGCATCCAGAAGATTTACAAGCAGATGTGGAGCAAGTCAAGCAGCTTGTAGAGGGCAATATTTCTCGCTTCGGGATCGAAAAACGCTTGATTAAGAAGAATGGGGAGCTGATGTGGGCCAACTTGACGGTGACGCTGATCCGCGACCGCGAGGGAATTCCTCTCTACAGCATGGCGGCGATCGAAGATATCAGCTATCGTAAGCGGGCAGAAATGGAATTGCAGCAGTTAAAAGAACGCCTGCAATTTTTACTGGCTTCTAATCCGGCGGTAATTTTTACTGCCGCATCCAGGGGAAATTTTTGTACTACTTACATTAGCGACAACGTTAAGGCAATCGTTGGCTACGATCCCCAAGAAATGTTAGCAGATTCTAACTTTTGGTCGAGCCGGATTCACCCAGAAGATCTGCCACAATTTATAGTAAACTTTTCTGATTTGTCCGAGGGCAAAAATTGCATTTGCGAGTACCGCTTTCTGCACCGAGACGGACTTTACCGCTGGCTGCGGACGGAACTGAAACTATTGGTTGACAGCAGGAGCCTTCCGATCGAAATTATTGGTTACGCCGCCGATATCAGCAATTCTAAATACGCCGAAATCGCCCTGCAGCAGCAGTGCGAGCGAGAACGGCTGGTGGAGGCGATCGCCCGTCGCGTCCGCCAGTCTTTGCAATTAGAGGAAATTCTCAACACCACGGTTGCCGAACTCCAGCAAGTATTGTTAGCCGATCGAGTTTTGGTTTATCAACTTTTACCCAAAAGCGGCGGGCGAGTCATTGCTGAAGCCGTGGCAGAAGGATGCAGCCAACTCGTGGATAGATGTTTTGGCGAAGATGTTTTTCCGACCCAAAGTTATCAGCTTTATTTGCAAGGGCGAATTTGTGCGATCTCCGAACTAGATGACCCGTCCGTTACACCTTGTATGGTGGAGTTTATGAAACAAATTCAAGTTAGGGCAAAGTTAGTAGTGCCGATTATTCAGCACAGCCAACTTTGGGGATTGCTGATTGCCCACCAATGCGATCGCCCTCGTGAGTGGCTAGAATGGGAAATCAATTTATTTCAGCAGTTGGTGAATCAATTAGCGATCGCCATTCAGCAATCTCTACTCTACCAGCAACTGCAAGCTGAACTGAGCGAACGCAAACAAGCGGAAGCAAATTTGAAAAACTCCCTCAAAGAAAAAGAAATTTTGCTCAAAGAAATTCACCACCGCGTCAAAAACAACCTCTGCGTAGTTGCCAGTCTGTTAGAATTGCAATCTCACACAGTTGCCGACCCCCAATTAGCCAAAATGTTTGAAGAAAGTCAGAATCGCCTTTACTCTATGGCTCTGATTCACGAGAAACTGTACCGCTCGATTAACCTGGCGCAAATTAATTTTGGCGAATATCTCGAAGATTTGGTAAGTAACTTGTTTCAATCTTACAATATTAGCGACAACCGAATTCAGTTACAGGTATTAGCTGAGCCAATTTACCTGAATCTTGAAACCGCTACTCCCTGCGGTTTAATTGCCAATGAATTGGTTTCAAATACCCTCAAACACGCTTTTCCTGATGGCACGACTGGTACAGTTAGTGTAGAATGCTATCAAACTGGCGATCGGGAAATCCACCTCTTCATTAAGGATAACGGCATTGGCTTTCCTCAAAACTTAGATTTTCGGAAAACTAACTCGATGGGCTTTCAAGTTGTCTGCACTTTAACCGACCAGTTAGAAGGAAGCATCGAACTGTCAAGACAAACCGGCACTTCCTTTCACTTGAAATTGAACGAGTTGAGTTACTCTAAAAGGTTTTAAAATTATGAATTTTGCCGCCAAAGCAATTAATATTTTGATTGTCGAAGACGAACTATTAATTGCTAAAAATTTATCCCACAAATTAGAAAGTTTGGGATATCAAATCGTCGGCATCGTTTCTTCCGGAGCCGATGCCATCCAGCGCGCAGGCGAAATGGAACCCGATTTAATTTTAATGGATATAGTCATCAAAGGCGACATTGACGGCATAGAAACAGCAGTAATAATTAATCAAAAATTCGATATCCCAATTATCTATACAACTGCCTATGCCGACGACGAAACTTTGCAGCGAGCCGAAAATACTGGCTCTTACGGCTACCTCCTCAAACCGTTTAAACAAAGAGAACTGCACGCCACCATCAAGATAGCGCTGAGCAAACATCAAGAAGCCGTAAAAATGCAAAAACTAATTGCACTAGCAGCAACAAGAAGCGAAAACCGATCGCGATTTTTTTCAATGACCTACCACGATTTAAACACTCCTTTAACTACTATACAGCTATCGGCTGAAATGCTAGAAGATAGCGAATTGCAGAGGTGTTCAGAAGCTACAAATAAAAATGTCGCTCGTATTAAAAAAGCAGTCAGCAATATGAGTGGATTGCTGGAGGATATTTTAATGCTTAGCAAAGCAGAATACGGAAAACTTTCCTTAAATTTAAATCCGATTAATGCGACGGATTTCTGCACCTCTATTTTAGAAGAACTGCAACCTATTGTCACCGAAAAACACCTCATAGCTTTCCGCACTCCTCACAAAGATCCGGTGCACGCCAATCTCGATGCAAAACTATTGCACCACCTCCTGACTAATTTGCTTTCAAACGCCATTAAATATTCTCCAAACGGCGGCAATGTCAGTTTAGAATTAAGCTGCGAAAACCAGCAAATAATTTTTTGCGTTCGAGATGAGGGAATTGGAATCACAGCGGAAGATCGAGAAAAACTATTTCAGCAGTTTGAACGGGGTGCTAATGTAGGGAAGATTAAAGGATCGGGTTTGGGACTCTGCATTGTCAAACACATAGTTGACCTGCACGGCGGTACAATAAGTGTGGAAAGTGCGATCGGCAAAGGTACTACATTTATTGTCACGCTGCCTTTTTTAGCCATTAGTCATGAGTCAGTAGTCATGAGTCATTAGTCATTAGTCATTAGTCATCAGTCAACAGTCAACAATGACGGACGGTGCAACCGGAATCGAGATCGCATCCAAAATATTGAGAAACCCGCCCCCAACCTACTAACCCTGACTAGGAGAGAGGTTTTTGGGTATCTGCGATCGGAGGGGACGGGTTTTTGAGTTCGGCAATTTGATGATTGAAATTAGGGTAACCAGCACCTACAAATCTTGAGATTTTAGATGTATTATTGTAGGGACTGGTTTCACCAACAATCTATAAATTCCAACTAACAAGATACATAAACTTGCCCTCTCCACTAACAGTTAAAAGCTAACAGTTAAAATTAGTGAGTGTCAGCAAAATCGATCGGGAGACAAAAGCTCGATCGCCCAATCTTTTTCTCCCGTCGCCCAATTTGCAAATCGCTCAGCCACAGCAGGTACAATAGCCAAAGGATTGCTGAGACCAGAAAAAACGTACAATCCAGGGCGAGAGCCAATGGGCCCCACTACGGGCAACTTATCAGCGCTAAAGGCCACAATACAATCGTGCCAAGCTGCAGGTAAACCAGCCAAAGCAGGCAAAACCTTGCCGATTCCTGCACGAATTGCCCTTTCGCTGGTTTCGCGATCGACTTTAGCATTCAAATCGCTCAAAGTGCGAGACAATTGCCCGATCCGCAAACTCCCATCATTAAATTGAATTGCACCGGAATCTAAAATCGGCGACAGCAACTCTTTACCCGGTTCATCCCACAGAAAATCCACCTCAATTTTACTCGATTCCGCTTCCAATTCAAAACGTTTTAATAGCGCAGGCATCACCAAAGTCCTGAGTTTCAAATCCACAGGTGCAGTTTCCAAAATTTCCGCGCGAGTAAAATAAACCCCCACAGAAATACCAGCCAGCTTCAGCAAACTCCGACTCCAACCTCCAGCACAAACAACAGCATTTTCACAACGATAAATTCCCTGGGCCGTCTTGACTCCCGAAATCCGATTTCCCTCTTCTCTAAACCCAATTACTTCAGCAAATTCTATCGTTCCTCCCAACCGCAGAAACCCTTGACAATAAGCTTTATTTGTGGAAGTCGGCGAAATGTGACCGTGACGCACAGTCAGAGCTCCGGCGAGATCGCTTGTATTCAGCAAAGGTTCCAACTCGCCAGCTTCTGCAACACTCAAAAGCTGCGGAGCAATCGCAAAATGTGCATAATTAGCCGCAGCTTTTTCGGCATCATAACCCGCATCAATTGTTAGCAACAAATCCAACTCGCGAAACTCAGTATCAGCATCTAATTCCGCCGATAAATTGCGGTGACGTTCGATACCTTCCCGACACAATTGACGAGTTAAATCAGTCGTGCCAGACCAATAAGCCAAGCCCCCGTAACTAAAACGAGTAGCATTTTGCATGGTAGCATCTCGTTCCAAAAGCAGCACCGAAAAACCTTTTTTTGCCAGTTCGTAACTCAGTGACGCACCCGTAATGCCGCCGCCGACAACAATCCAATCGTAACTTTTCATGGGCAACTCAAAGGGAAGGAAAATATCATGCTTAGATTTTACCTTAGGTTTTTTCGGAACAAGACAAAAAGCCTCTACCTACAGGAAGAGGCTGCCTGCGATCGCCCTAACTGAAACTTCCACCCCTCGGGAGATGTTTGTGCAGGTAGATTTTTCGTTCAATAGTAGGAATTACAGCCAGTACCAGCCAAAAATTAGAAACACGAGAGAGGTTTTATGAGTATCGACAAACCGGGCGAGAAAAAAGATATTAACCGCAGTACCAATCCGGGCGATCGCATTTCCGACAAACCGCAAAGCATCGAAGAAAAAGCCCAGCAACTGGCGGTAGACCACGTGGCTGACATCACGGGAGATGTTGTTACAGTTCCAACTTATGTGATCGTAGAAGAACCCGATGGGGAAAAGAAAGCCCTGCACCACGTCAAAGACGCCGACGAAATTTCTGACGTAATTAGGCAGGCCCGCGTTGACGAAAATGGCGAGCGGGTTTGGGATTAAGTTCAATCCAATAAAAACGGCTTTGTTGTACAAAAGTTATCGGTAGAAATCATGGAAACAAATCAAAGAAATAGTACACCCTATCCCAATCTTCCGCCGATTATGGAAAGTCACGATACAGAGTATCGCGACGCCGGCATTACGAGTTCAGTTCAAATTGCAGGCCATCCGATTCACCCCGTGCTCGTACTGTTTCCGATAGCCTTTTTAGTAGGAGCCGCCGGCACGGACTTCGGTTATTGGCTGACAAGGGATCCGTTTTGGGCGAGAGCTTCGGTTTGGCTGATAGGTATCGGTTTTGCTGTGGGGATTTTGGCCGCAATCACGGGCTTTTCAGAGTTTTTCAAAGTTAAAAGAGTGCGCGAGCGCAGTGCCGGTTGGTTGCACATGGGCGGGAATGTGGCAGTTATGGTACTTTCCCTGATTAACCTGGTGTTGCGACAAGGAAATCCGGCGGAGCCGATCGTATATACAGGTTTAGCAATTTCGGTCGTCGTGGCAGCCTTGCTGGGCATTACAGGCTGGTACGGCGGCGAACTAAGTTTTCGCCACAAAATCGGCGTCATCGGCCCTACCAGTCATAATTCGTAGGTTTCTGACCATTTTTAGTAGGGACTTGGGTTTCTCTGAGCGTAGATAATTTAGGACTAAAGTCTTGACTACGAACTTAAAGATTGTCCCAGCCAATTCAGATAAGCATCGCTGCCAGCGATAATAGGAATAGCAATAATTTCGGGAACTTCATAGGAATGGAGTTCCTGAACTTTTGTTTTTAAAGCCTCAAATTTAGCCAAATCAGTTTTAATCAGCAACTGCCATTCTGACTCGGCATGAATCTCGCCTTGCCAAGTATAAATAGAGCGAATGGGTGACAAACTCACACAAGCAGCGAGCTTGTGCTCAACTAGAGATTTAGCGAGATTCTCCGCCTCCGCCTCCGATGCCGCAGTTACCAGCACCACCCCAAAATTAACAGTCATAACGATTTTAGATTTTAGATTAAATAATTGATTTCAACAGAAAACCTTGAGCTTAATCACTTGTAGGGAAACGGCCCAGGCTAAGTCCGGCGCGGATATCTGCCACTTTTAATAATTCTAGGGCTTACGCACCGATGCCGAGAAACCCGGTTTTTCAACCAAAATACTTGGTTTAAACGCTAAATCTCGGTAAAAAAACCCCGGTTTCTTTGTGCGCGAGTGGGTCCATTGATTTTACAGCAGTACGAGCGGGACGCTGGCACTCGCCTATAATTCCGTAGTTACCAGATTTAATCACCAAAAATTTCCTATTCTCCATTCTCCATTACCCATTTTAAATCTCCTTAACTTCCCAAGAATTGACTTGGCCCGGCCCAGCTAAGGAAAAGTAGCGCCTAGTAGATTCCGGCAAAATAGCTCCCGCTAACAAAGCATTATCTAAATTAGCTCCTATTAACGTCGCCTCGCTCAAATCTGCTGACATTAAATCAGCTTGACACAGCTTGGTCCAATTCAGATTTGCCCCTCTCAAACAACTTCCCCTCAACTTAGCCCCGGTTAAGTTTGCTCCCGCTAACTTCACCTCCCGCAACTGAGCCGCGCTGAAATTCGCCCCCGCCAAATTCGAGCCTTCCAAATTCGCTCCCATTAGTTTAGCTTCGCTCACGTTGACGCCGCTCAAATCTGCACCGCAGAGATTCACCCCTGCCAACTGCGCTCGCCGCAGACTGACTCCGGTTAATTGAGCTCCAAAAAGTTTTGCACAATTAAGCTTTGCACCGTAAAGGTTTGCCCACTTAAAATTAGCTCCCGTCAGATTCGCGCCCAGCAAGTTAACTAATTGCAAGTCGGCGCTGCACAAATTGGCATTCCACAACACAGCACCGCGCAGGTTTGCGCCGGTTAAAGTTGCGCCGCTTAACTTTACTCTCGGCAATTTTGCTTTTACCAAAAAAGCCCCGCTCAAATTAGCTTTTGTCAAATCTGCGCCGGGGAGTTTGGCTTCGCCCATTTTGGCAAAACTCAGATTTGTTCTTTGCATCTGTGCGCCTTTGAGTGTTGCTTTGGTGAGAAACGCTCTGCTGAGGTTCGCCCCGGAAAGATTAGCTCGCGAAAGGTTAACTCCGATTAAGATTGCTCCGCTCAGGTTGGCCCCGCTGAGGTCGGCTCCAGCAAAGTCTCTTTCTCCTTTTTCGTATTTGTTGAGCAGTTCGCTAACTTCCATAGGACGTGATACCTTTTCTGATTGGGGGGTTTCGATCGAGAAATCTCTAATCTTAAGGTTGTTTCAGAAATTCTACTGTTTCAAAAATTAGACTGTTTCAGCGTTTGCCTCAAACTGTATAAATTCTGTTAACATCACTTTCTGTTTAAAGGCACTCTCTTAATAAAGATTTTATATCTTCCTCGTGGTAGCGATCGCCCTTTCGGTATTTTTGAATTAAAAGTTAATGTTTTTTGACATAGATAGTCATTCCTTAACGATCGACAGTAATTCGCAACTTCAGGCGCAGCGTGCCCTTGAATCCTGCGGGAGGTTGCCAGGAACTCAAGGCCCTGTTGAGAGTCTCTACGGCGTCTGTTGCTTGCAGCGTCGAGGTTTGAGTGTCGATCGCCACTCGGGCAACGCGGCCGTCTTGTACAGACAACTCCCACACCGTCTCCCCACTAACCCCTGTCGGGAGATTAACAGATTGCAGGTATTGAGCCAAAGCGGCGATCGCCCCGGCATCCAACCCTTCGGCGCTAACTACTTGCAAGCGAGAAGATGAAGGCTGCTGGGATTGCAACGGGCTGTAACCTGCCTGCCGCGCCATAGCAGGAGCTGGAGTCACCGGTGCCGGGCCGCGAGTCGAGGTAGGGCTGTGAGTGCCGCCCCTAGTTGCCTCGGCCCCTTGCGACTCGAAAATACCTTCATACCTGACACCCTGCGGCAATTCCACAGGCACTTGCACGCGACGGCGAGATCCATCTGGTTCGACTCGCACTTCTTCGCTCACAGCCACAAAAGCCGTGTATTCCGACAGCAAGCGATAAGTCAGAGCAGTATTAGTCACAGCTTCCACCAGAGATTTAGTCTCGCCACCAAACATTTGATTCATTAAATCTTTAATGCGCGATCGACCCCAAAGTTGAGCTACCGCCGGATTGCCAAAATCCGTAACGGTTGCGGAGACTGAAGTTGATTCCCGCTGCCGCGAAGAGCCGGGTTGAGCAAAATTGACAGGTAAAATCTGCTCGTAAGCTGTGCCGCCGGCAAGAGTGCCGCGGATGCGAAGTTGGCCGGGGGCTCGATCGGTCTTTTTGCCAAACAAAACCAGTGGCCCACTCGCAAACAAATCCGGCGCAGCGATCGGATAAATCTCCGGTTTTTCCCCCATTCCTTCCCAGCTAATTTGAATATTAGTCACTACCGGATTATTAATTTGAGCAAAAAACTTTTCTACCGCAGATGCCGACGGTTCATCTTGACGAATTACTTGAGACGTGCCTCTTCCCACTTCCGCCAAACGGTTGAGCAAAAACCGATTCACCGAACTGCCGACACCAAAACTATAAATTCGATTTCCCGGTTTCAGACTCCGCTGAACCAGCGCCAGCACTTCATTTTCATTACCAATGTAACCGTCAGTAATTAATACCATACTCCGCAGCCTTCCCCTTGCCGCTGCCGGAAAATTCATCACTGCTTGAATGCCGTTAAGGAGTTCAGTGCCACCGTTAGCCTGCAACTTGTCGATATAACTAATTGCCCTTTGTCGATTTTCTGCCGTATTTGCTAAAGGAGTAGTTGAAAGCGCTTTGGCAGTGTTGGCAAAATCAATAATAGTAAAAGTATCGTTGGGATTGAGCCCTTGAATGAAGCGGCGCATCAACTCCTGAGATTTTGCCAGCGGTTCGCCCTTCTGAGAACCGGAAGTATCCATCAGAAACACGACATCTTTAGGTACAATTTGATTAGTTTTGTAATTTAATGCCGGAATCAGATAAGTAGCAAAATGACCGCCCCGCTGGTCCGATTGAGTCAAAATAGTTGCCCGAGTATTTTCGCCCGCCACTCGATAGCGCAGAATTAAATCTTTATTGGGAATTGTGTCAGAGTTAGCTAATTGGACTCGCACAATATTGCCGCTGCGGTCAGTTGTAATTTGATGGGAAGTAGAGCGGACATCGCCGATCGCCACTCCGGCATCTATTTCTACCGAAACAGCGATATTGTGACCAGATCGCGTTCCCGGAGGCAAAACAGGCGGGTTAATGCGATCGGCATCGGTATTAACCCCCCCCTGCCCCCCCCTTGCTAAG
>JAUBOM010000115.1:0-23477 GCA_036700245.1 Microcoleus vaginatus BM001213989 | reverse complement strand
TTGGTGAATACTAAGCACTTCAAAAACTGGTTTACAAGCTGCTGCTACTGTACTTAATAAATCTGGAATTTGCTGTATCTAGGCGCTTTAATGTCTTATTCTTTTTGCGATAAAACCTCATTATTCACGCTAGCCATAGTCTACAGGCACCCAGGCATAGCCCTAATTGTCCGCACAAATATGACCGATTCCTGGAAAAGAGCTGCTCGACACGGGGAAGTGCAGTTGCAATTTGAGAGGATGTTATGTGCTAAAAAATCCAGCACATCCTGAGTAGTCCTGCCCCTGCCTCCCGCTATTTGGGCGATCGAGATTCGATAATTCGATAATATGAAGCAATTGGAGTTATCCCCAAAAAAAATGACAAACCCCGAGCCAACTGACTACGCTGCTCTTATCCGCGCTGTAACTCTCAACAGTGAACTAAAGCATCCTGAGTGGCTAGACCCTGGACAGCAGGTGTTTTCTCCTAAGTACGGACAAGGCAAGGTTATGTCTTGGATAGGCAACACACTTATAGTAAAGTTTCCCGGATTCTTGATTCCCATTGAATACAAAAATTGGCAGCAAGCTGTAGAAAAGAGTGAAATATCCCCTGGGAACGCACCTACAACACCAGAATCCTCATCCGAAGCTCAAGAAAATGGTGCAGGTGAAATACAGCCGGCTAGTTTTTCTCAGGTAAGTGCAGCAGAAATTGCCGCTATTCCTCAACCCGAATTCAGGGCGATCGCGCTTGGGTTAGCTTCAAATCTTAGTGCTGTCCGCATTACCCCTCCCGCATCTGGTTCGTTGTATGCCATTCCAAGAGACTTACCCTCCCCCTTACAAAATGCTCTTCGGGGATTGGGAATTCACAAACTGTATTCGCATCAAATTGAAGCCCTAGACTGCCTGCGAAAGGGCCGCGATTTAAGTATGGTTACTCCCACAGCATCCGGCAAAACCCTGTGCTACAACCTCGCAATTCTCGAAGATTGTCTGAACCGTCCTCAAACTTCCGCGCTCTATATTTTTCCGCTAAAAGCTTTAGCTTTCGATCAGTTTCGCAAACTCCAACGTATTGTCGAAACATTTCCCCAAGAACAGCGTGTAAAAGTTGGACAAATGACAGGCGATACTCCCTATAGCGAACGTTTGGGAATCTTTGTGCCTCATCTCCCTAATATTTTAGCGGTCAGTCCCGATTTGCTGCATCATCAATTATCAAAAATTCCGCGGGTGCAACAATGGGAACCCTGGCGAGAATTTCTGCGACGATTGCGGTGGGTTGTTATTGATGAAAGCCATTCCTATATAGGCGCGTTTGGAGCTCATTTTACTAACCTAATGCGCCGTTTGCGTAGGGCTGTAGACAGTGTGGGAGGCAACAGCAGCAAGCTCCAATTTATTTGTTCTTCTGCCACGATTGGAAACCCCCGAGACATGGCAATGCGATTTAGCGGTAGAATGTCTCAACCCGATCGCCTACATTTAATTGAAGGTAGCGGGGCGGGTAGTGCTGGAAGGACTGTTCTGTGTTTAGCTCCCAGCGACACAGCCAACTCTGATGCTTGTAAAATTGTTTTAGCTTGGCTGCAACAAGACTTAAGCGGAATTGTTTTTTGCAATAGTAGAGGAGCCGTTAAAAAACTTGTAGATTTAATTCAGAAAGAAAGTACGCGACAGGAAAATAGTTATTTAGCGAAAAAAGTGACGGCTTTCTACGGTTCTTTAAAAATCGAGCGTCGCCAAAATATTATCAGTCAACTCGAAAGGAAACAACTTAAAGTAATTATTTCTACATCAGCACTAGAATCAGGTCTGGATTTACCACAATTAGATTGCTGTTTGGTGAAGGGATATCCCGGCTCTATTATGTCCTTTCGCCAGCGGCTGGGACGTGCTGGAAGAGTCAGTCCGGGATTGGTAATTTTCTTACCAGTTTCCCAAAATTCCCTAGACTACTATTACGGTAAGCATCCCGACCAATTGCTATCAGGAGAAGTAGAAAGCGCGGCATTTAATCCAAATTATCCCACCATTGTGAGCAAACACCTTGAATGCTGCTGCGTCGAAAGTGGTTTGCCTGTTGTTGAGGTAAAACGTCGATTTGATGCTGTTGGAGGTGTGGTTGCTGAGGGACTACTAAAGCAACAGAGACTCTCCCTTTCTCCCAATAGTACCCTCCGAGGGCGAGGAGAACCCCATGCACGAGTCAATATTAGAGGCAGCGCTATAGAAGCTATTAAATTAATTGATGAGAATACGGGAGAATCCTTTGAGGAAATGTCGCACGACATTGCCTATCGAGAAGTCTTTCCCGGTGCAATTTACACAGCTTTTGACGAAGGCAACCGTTTAGTTACTTATCGGTGTCAAACCCTAGATATTGAGCAGAAAAAAGCAATAGTTCAGCCCTTTGAAGAAGACCTCAGCTTATTTACTGAACCAGATTTAGGTTTGCAAATCGAACTTTTAGAAAACCTAGAAGAACCCCGCATTATTCCTACCAGCTTACCCGAAGGAAAGCTGACATTAACTTTGGGATGGGGGAAGATTACATCAGAAGTAACGGGTTATAAACTTTTTAGAAGAGAATATCGACAAACTTGCACTAATGTCAGATGCCATCGCCATCAACAGCTCATTGAAGGTAAAATATGTACGTCTTGTAGTCGGGCTTTAAAATCGATCGAAATAAATAAACTTCTTAAATCAATCTCGTTCAATCCGTCTTATCAAATACAATATGAAGCTCCCATCGTTAAAGTCGAAGTAAATCCGGGTCTAATTGCAGCAATTACAGGTGAAGTCAACCGCCAAAAATCTAATGCCCTCTCCCAATATGGAAATGATATTCCTCAAGAGTTAAAGGGTTTGTTTGAAGGCAATGCAGTTGTGGTTGCCCTGCACAGTATGGCTCATCAAATTCAACTAGCTGTTCCTCTCGTCGTGCTTTCCTCTACTCGCGATGTGAACTGTACGGTAGAGCAAGATAATTCGGGTATCGTCGCCTATTTTTTTGATACCACAGATGGGGGAAATGGAGCATCTGAAGAAATCGGGAAGCATCTACCATTATTCGCTGCTAAAGCAAGGTCTCTAGCCTTAACCTGCGAGTGTTCTGACGGGTGTCCTAAATGCTTAATTCAGCTTGGTTGTCCCCAACAAAACCAGGCACTACACAAGAAAGTCGGTCTATTTTTGCTGGAAGCAATAGCGGCGGATTCTTCAACTTAACACCCTATAAACTAGTATTACCTCCACTTAGTGGCACTTAAACAAAAATACGGAATTTCCACTTCAACGGCGCACGCTAAGCGCTGCAAGACTCTAAAACTCCCTTTAAACTAATTAAGCAGCTACCAGCGGATTCGGATCGGATACATTATTTTATACCGATTCCAGAGAGCATTCCATAATATCCCAGTCAATGCCATCATCGGGGAACAGGGATAATTGCCCTGGCGATACGTTGGACTGCCCGCGGTTGTGATAGGAAAGGTGACACGCGGTACACAAAGCGATTAAGTTCTCTGGGCGATTATCCTCCGGTATTCGATTGCGATGATGCACCGTTAGAGTTAAGGCACATCGTTCAGATTTGGTTAAGCCACTTTGTTTACCGGGCCGAAGGCATTGTTGATGGCACTTAGCACAGCGCCACCCCGCGTTTTCTTTCACCGATAGTGCAATCTCCCCCCAATTATCGGGGTATCTCTTGGGTTTAGGCATAGCCGTAAAAACTCATCTTTCCAAAATATGGCGCTGGCTCTGTTATCGAAGTAAATTCGATTCAAAGTTGTTTGCTGTCAAGACCAACTTCAACGTTGCTTTGATTCTCCCACAGAAATTCTGCCAGTAAGCGAAAATCTTTAATGCTGGGCTTACACTCGCAAGCTACTTCCCATGCTTCGGTTAAAGTAGCCCATTGTTCGGGAGTTTCGGGTTTTTGGCGCACCAGGGTGAGAAAATTAGTTTTGATGCGCGTTTCTGATGGATTAATCCCCGATTTTACCAGTTGTAGCTCAAATGATGGATGGCTGCTGCTGGCGAAGATGTAGGCATAGTCGGTGTTCAGCAATCGGTATTGATTTGTTCGATCGACCACTTAGCCATTCTCTGTATTCCATGTTTCTTAATGCCTATCTCACCATCATTTTACACTTGTGTCACTCTTGAGCGATCGCCAAGTGAGAACACACTAAAGTACACAGTAGCAGAAACTCTAGGACGATCGCACCCAGTCCCGGCGGCCCCTGGATTTTGTAGTTTGTGACCTGGACTGATAACAGTAGGTGAGGAAACTTAAAAAGCAACGGCTATGCAACTTTTGTTAAGCTTGCTAGATTGTGGAGTAGTTTAAAAAATCAACCCGAGGAATTGAATAACTTTTTTTAGAACATCAACAAAAACATTAATAGCACCATCCTCAGTTTGTTGAACGTAGCACAACTTATAATTTCACCCGTTTGACCCAAAATCAGACCCTTATTATAGCCTAGTAATGCACTGGGAAGTAGAGGACAACCATTGATGAGAACAATTTCGCTGTCTTAAAAACTACAGCACTTTCCGATATTATGAGGTACAATCAAGTGAAAAGCACCTGATAGCTAAAGCTCATGAAATCCTATTGTCTAGGCCTCCGCTCAAAAATAGTGACAGCGCACTTTGCAGAGAAGATGTCAAGCGAGAAAATTAGCTGCCCGATTTGGCGTTACTAAAAGTCTAATTCAAAAACAGGCACGAGCAACAACAAACTGAAGAAAATTTACTTCCCAAACAGATGGGAAAACCCCGATTCAGTCATTTAACTGATGCAGAAACGGAAGTGAGAATATGCTGCGAGCTGATCATCCCGATGCTACTTTGAGGGAATTGTATGAATTATGGGGTCAGAAGACTGGAAAATGCGTGAGTCGGACGGCCCTGTGTCGCTATGCGAAAAAAATTAGGACTCAATCGAAAAAAAACACGGTACAGTAGCCAAGCCGGAACAGAAAGAGTACAAAAACTAAGAGTAGAGTATTGGGAAAAAATCAGAAATGTCGAAGCGAGAAACCTAGTATTTTTAGACGAAACAGCGATGATGCTGGGTTTGGCTAGAAGTCCTGCGCGTTCTCCGCTGAGGACAAGAGTAGGAGGAATTAAACCATTTTATCGAGGAGCAACAGTCACAGCCATTGGCGCAATTAGTCTTAAGAAAGTGCTGGCATTAATGATTCTGAATAGCTCAATGGACGGTGCAGCCCTTTCTGTATTTATTGAGAAGTTTTTATGCCCTCAATTATGGTCAGGCGCGGTAGTAGTGATGGATAATTTACCAGCTCATAAACTAACCTCAATTTTACCAATGATTAAAAGCCTAAGTGCAAGTGTTATTTGTTTATACCCCTACTCTCCCGATTTTAATCCTATTGAAATGTGGTGTCACAGCTTAAATCGTTTTTGCGAAGGTTTGCTCCCAAGACATCAGCAATGATTGATAGGATAATAGCAGTTGCCATCACTTTGATGAATCCTAACCATTTAAGAAATTGGTTCACTGATTATTATTGCCGTAGCTCATAATAACGGAAAAAGCTGTAAGACATTAGTTCACTCATTGCTGCTGCTGTACCTCATAGCACCGGAAAGTGCTGTATTTATTCTTTATTGGTAACCCTTCTTTCCAATCTCTTTAAAGAATAGAAGCTTTAACGTAGGTGATGAAATTATGCTTGTTTGTCTGTACGACTGTACCAATGCTATAGTCATTTCAAATAAATGTGAGACAAATGCAAGATGATGTAAAATTAAGAAAAATTGTTAACTCGGAGCCGAAAAATGGCTGACAGTCTAGATTTGAGAAAAAGAGTAGTGGATTATGTGGAAAATGGAGGGGGTATAACCAAAGCTGCCGCCCTGTTTAAAGTAGGAAGAGCAACAATATACAGATGGCTAGGGAGGGAAGACCTCCCTTGCAACTAAGGTAGAAAACCGTGAGCGAAAGATAGACTCTTAAGCGCTCAGAAAAGATGTAGAAGAAAATCCCGAAGCAAGATTAATAGAAAGAGCAAGGAAATTCGGGGTGAGAGCGAGTGCCATATGCTATGCCTTAAAGAAAATGAAAATTACGATAAAAAAAAAGAATTTCGTTAGAGAGAAAGGAATAGAAAAGAAAGAATAAAATACTACCAAACACTGAGAAATTTAATTAAACCTCATGGTAGTAAAAGCCTGGTATTTATTGATGGATCAGGATTTGAAGAGTTTCATGCTTGTGTTTATGCCGGGGTAGTGCCCTGAAGGAAAGGATAAAAAAATCAACCGAATTCAAATAAAAGTAGGCATCTGGAGTTGTCAATTATCATTATAATGATGTACAAATCGCCATATTGCAGCAATATGATTTTCTAATTTTTTAGAGAAGGTTAAGCACTTTCTTACCAACCGAGATACTCGTTGTCGAATAGTACATTTGAAGCGCTCGATATAGCTAGTACAACCACTATCTTTGTCTACACGGCGCGATGACGTTTGCTGGGCAATACAGAATCATAAGCACTCCAATGATCGGTATAAATTACTGCACATTGATGGTAAACTGGTGGCATTGAATTCCATAAAGCAAGAGCTGATACTGCGCTACGATCGCCAATGTGTATACCAACAATTTCCCTAGTCTGGGCATCCAATGCCAGCCATACCCACTGCTGATTTCCTTTATTATCGACTCTCCGACCATAGCTCATCCATCTGAACACTCAAGCGCTTTTTTGGCTTGGCACTCACCTCCACTTGCTTCTTAACAGCAACAGAAGCGGCATTTACGTAGCGCTGTACAGTATCTTCTGACACTTGTAATACCCGAGCAATCCCGGCCTGGGAAATACGTTCAAGTAGCATCCGTGACATTAACTCTTCTTGTTCTTTAGTAATAGCTTTCCATGTCGGATTTAAAACAAATTGACGACCACATTCTCGACATTTATAATTTTGTTTGTGATGCCGAGTTTGACCGTTACGACTGACTGCTTCTGAGCCACAATTAGGACAATGGGGAATTTCTACTGTCATATCACTAATGGTAAACACTTCTCTCTAAGAGTAGCTTACTCTATCCTTTCCTTCAGGGCACTACCTATGCCGGGTCAAGAAAAGGAAAAAAAGTCTATGGGGATAGACAAGGAAAACGGGGAAAAAGAGAAAATTTAGTAGCAGGAAGAAGAAAAGGAAACAAGGACTTGATTGCACCTATGGTCTTTACTGTCAGCTTGAATGCAGAAAGCTTTGAAGGGTGGTTAGCTTTATATTTATTGCCATCTTTAACAATACCATCAATATTAATCATGGATAATGCACCGATTCATCGTAAGACAGCAATTAGACTCCTGGTGGAGGAAGCAGGCCATCAGATACTTTTTTACCAAAATACTCTCCTGACTTAAATGATCTTGAGCATGATTTTAGTGCATTAAAGAGAGCTATAATGTATTCGCATTCTGCCACATCTCTTGATGAGATTATTCGCGCTTATTGTGCAACTTAGTGTCTCATTTTTATTTGAAATAACTATATCTCCCAAATCTAAAATAGAAAGGAGAGCGCTCGAATAGTTGGCGAAACTTTCAGAATACGTCGAATTAGCTGTACTTTCGATACTTTTCCTGGCTTATGATGTAGCTAGCTACATCACGGGTAGCGTGTTAAAGGTAGATGGTGGGTTATACATTGAGGGTAGCCCCAGTTTGACAGCCGAATCTCAAGATAGGTAAACCAATTTGAGATTTTCTATTTCTATGTAGGGATTTACCAGAGGTTAAAATCGAGTAAACTTTGGGATCGCGTAACAAATACTCCAAGCGCCTTTATTGGGTAGAAAGATGGGTGGAACAAATGAGTAAGAAAATTTAATGCTTGGACTCACGATTGGGCATTCTGTTCGTCGTGTTCTCTCCTGCATTTACTGGAATCGAATTTTATAAGCATTACTAAGTTCACTACGGATTTACGACACGTGTAGGTAACTTTTTTAAGGATTTCCCTAGTAAAAAATACCGAGAGCCATGGTAGCTCCCGGTATCCAATTTTCCAGTTCCCTTGTTATTAGGTAAATCCAAAGATGCTTACTTTGGGAACATTTGCCTCACTCAATTAACCACAGCCTTCTGCGTACTAAGTGCACTATTTGTTGTTACACCAAATGCTGAGTGTTATTGACTCGCTTGTTCCAAAACGGGATTTGTTGGAGTTCCAGCAATTTAGGCTAAGTTAATCTTGACGACGTTATTGCAAGGTTAAGCCACTTTGGGTAGTATCCGCCACTTGGTTCAAGGCAAGACTAGACAAAATTAGTTTGTTCCTCAATTCTATCAGGCTCACTTTCCAAGACAGAAACTATCTTTAGCGATCGATCGCACTCAATGCTTAGACAAGATTTTTAGCTAGGTTTGCTACCCCCTCCAGGGCAGGAATGTCGGCTAAATTATCCTCCTGCACACGATCTATGGAATCCGTCAATTTTTTAGCCAGCCCCTGTACGTGGGGTTCTTGTAACATACTAAAGGTATCGCCTGGAACATCATGGATCTCCAATCCTCCAGGAGCCAGTTCGCTCCATCCCAAATCAGGGGCTATAAAGCCAATGTTCTCGATAGCTCGGAAGAGGGTCACTCGATCCGGGTAAACCCCCTTCGGTGCGAAGACCCACTCTATACTTACCTCATTTACCTCATTTTCTCTCTTTGGATAAGTGAAGGTTTGGCAAACTTGAGGCAAAGGAAGCCCCAGACGCTCGTAAAACTTGCAGTAAATACTCATTAGCCAATTCTTCGCATCCCCTAGAGCTTCCCCTAGCCTCCTCTTGCTTAACAAGTAGGCGGGGCCAGCTCGTAAAAAGTTACTCCAGTGCGCCAAGACCCGCTCTTTGACAGGTATTATTTTGATGGCTTCACCATCTCTTAAAGAATCTAACAAGGCTAGCAGAGCTACCTTTTGGCCTTGCTCGTCGAGCTGCTGGGCCATCTCATAGGCTACTCGACCTCCGCAATATATACCCGCTAAAAGATAAGGACCTTCAGGTTGGATACTTCGCATTTCTTTGATATAGTGAGCCACAACATCCTCAACCTTATTCAAAGAAACTTCATCCATAATCCCTACCGCTAGCCCATAAATGGGTTGTTCAGGATCTAGATGACTGGTCAAAGAGCGACATAAATTTAGACCCTCGCCAAGTACATGGATAAAGAACAAAGGTCGCTTAGAACCTCCGGATTGAATTACCACCAGCGATTCGCAAGGTGCTGACCATCCTTTCTGGCGGAGAATGTTAGCCAGTTGCTTAATGGTTGGTGATTGGAAGAGGGTAGCCAAAGGGAGATTTTTCCCGAAAGTTTTCTCGATTTGTGCCAATACGCGCACGGCTAGTAGAGAGTGTCCCCCCAACTCAAAGAAATTGTCGTGAATACCCACCGAGTCAAGCCTGAGAACTTCGCTCCAGATGTCAGCCAGCACTTCCTCAAAAAAGGTAAGAGGCGGCGCAAAAGTTTCTTCCACTGACCTTATTCTGTTAGGCATTGGCAGAGCCCGACGATCCACCTTCTCGTTGGGCGTCAGTGGCAGCGCTTCCAACCGCACAAATGCAGAAGGTACCATGTGGTCGGGCAGTTTCTGTTTTAGATAGCGACGTAGTTCACTGGTAGAGAAGGCTTGCTCCTGGGTCGGCACCACATAGGCCACTAGGCGCTTGTCATTAAGGCCGTATTCTTGACCTACAACTACGGCATTCTGGACAGCCCGGTTTTGCCTCAGCACTGCCTCAATTTCGCCCAGCTCTATGCGAAAGCCACGAATTTTAACTTGGTGATCGATGCGACCTAAAAACTCGATATTGCCATCAGGTAGGTAGCGGACTAAGTCACCAGTTCTATAAAGACGAGAACCCGAGTCGTTACTAAAGGGATTGAGAATAAAGCGATCGGCACTTAGTTCGGGCCGGTTGAGGTAGCCACGTGTTACACCAACACCGCCAATATATAACTCTCCCGGAACACCGATCGGGACAGGCTGTTTTTGAGCATCTAGAATATAGACCTGGGTGTTGGGAAGGGGCCGACCGATGGGCGGTGCTTCTTTACTATCGATACATTCGATCATTGTGGTACAGACGCTGCATTCCGTAGGCCCATAACCGTTAAAGAACCGACGACCTGATGACCATCTAGCTACCAGGTCCTGGGAGCAGGCTTCTCCGGCGACTATTATCGTCCGCAACGCTGGTAATTCATCTGCAGGCAGTACCGCTAGCGCTGATGGTGGTAGTGCAACAGTCGTGACCGCAAAGTCACGCAATAACTGAATTAAATTTGGTCCAGGTAGCATAGAGTCTCGCCTTCCCATTACCATCGTTCCTCCCGACAGCAAGGCCATAACAAGCTCTGTGACTGAACCATCAAAGCTCAAAGAGCAAAACTGCAGAACACGACTGTTCGGTTGCACATCGCATACCTGAATCAGTGCTTTCCCCAGGTTACTTACCCCAGAGTGGGCAACTAGAACACCCTTGGGCTTCCCTGTAGACCCCGAAGTGTAAATTACATAAGCCAGGTTATCAGGGGTGAAGCTGCATTTAGGGTTATCCTTACTCTGTCGCTCAATGATTTCCCAGTCTGTGTCTAGACAAACGATATGTCCTTGATGTTTGGGAATAGATTCGACCAACCGCGCCTGAGTCAGCAGCACTGCTACTTGAGAATCTTCTAGCATAAAAGCCAAACGTTCTGAGGGATAAGCCGGGTCTAGCGGTACATAAGCCCCACCAGCTTTGAGAACGCCCAGCAGGCCCACTATCATTTCTAGCGATCGCTCTACACAAATACCCACCAAGACCTCTGGCCCCACACCCAAATTCCCAAGGTGGTGCGCTAGCTGATTAGCTCGTTTATTCAGCTCTTTATAAGTAAGTTGCTCATCTTCAAAGACTACAGCCACCGCATCAGGTGTCTGCTCTACCTGAGCCTCAAATAACTGATGGATACACTTATCCTTGGGATAATCTGCTTGAGTATCATTCCAATCCACCAGAATTTTGTGACGTTCCTGGTCAGATAGCAGGGGAATTTCGGCAACGCAAGGAGCAGAGTCGGTGACAATACCTCCCAAAAAAATAGCAAACTGGTCTTGCATCCTGGCAATGCTCTCACCATCCAACGCCTCAGTGTTATAGAACCAAAAGCATTCTTTCCCATCGGACGCAATAACCAGAGTCAGCTCGTTTCCATGCTCTGCTTGGTAGTTATCCAACTTTTCTACCCGCTCTACAATTACCGGAAACATTTGCTCACAATTAACCTGTGACAATGAACGAAGAGCCGGATACCGACGCACAAGATCGCGCGCATAAGTCAGGTGAAGTTTGGTTAACTTCACTTGTTTACTAAAATCCTCAAAAACTTCCTCAAAACTTTGCTCGTACCCTATATTTACGCGACAAGGAACATGGGAGGCAAAAAGATTTTCCAGTCCTAACATCTCTTGCTGTAACTTTACATCTCTAAATCCGATATCAAAACATCCAGTTCCTCCAATACGAGCAAGATAAGTGGCAAAAGCAGCTTCCAGAAAATCGCCCAGGTTCCATGCTGGATGGCGTTTTTCCAGAAAAGTAGTGATTTCATAGGAGATGGGTATCTTTACACTGGCATACTGCTTCGAATCTAAGTGCGATACAGTGCTCTGTGCATAGGGGATCGTGATGGGTTGTAACCTCTTGAGTCTCTCTACCCAGAAAGCCTCATGCTTAGCGATTAACGCATCAAACCTCTCAATGCGACTCACCCCATCCGGCTCAATGTCTTTAAACCGATAGCCAATATGCAGTCCAAATCTCTCGACAAAATCAGGAATTGGTAGGACCTGACCACTTATAGTTAGCACCTGGTGCAGCGCTACGGAATAACTTGCTGTAGAAACTTTAAGAAAACTCGGTTCAATCGCTGTTACCGTTCCTGGAGGAGACTTAGATTGGTCATCTAATACTTCCAGCTTAGAAACTACGATCGAATTGTTCCCTACAACCAACTTAGCCAGACCTAATGGATTGAGGTATGAACCAAAGTCCAAAGCCCTAACGAAGGCATCTATGTCATGGGCACAACTATGGAATGAGAATACACCTCCAGAACGAGGCCTTTTGTAGCGCTCAAAATAGGTTCGCTCATCAGGGTTTTGCTTTTTCACCAAAACTTGACCACTTGTTAGTTCATCAATTAACTGAGCAAACGAACAAATGGCAGCCTCATAACACTTCCCATTAAGAGTAAAAGCGGTCTCGTCTGAGTTAATTTCGACGGAAATCTGCTTGAGGATATCACCCGAGTCAACCGTAGCCGCCATCACATGCCAGGTAACCCCATGAGTCTTCTCCCCATTCATCAAAGCCCAAGAGGTAGCACTCACTCCCGCATACCTTGGCAGGAGGGAGTCATGATAGTTGATGGCTAACAAGCGCGGCAACTCGAAAACTTCTTTGGGTAAGATGGAGCTATTGACAATGCTGAACAGGTAATCAAAAGGCTGCTGACTTAAAAATGCTACGAGATTATCTGTTTGCTGGATGTGAGGTATATCCTTTCCTTTGGCCCAGTTACTTATCGATGCATCAGAGGAGATGACGCCGAAAATCTTATGACCTTGCTTCAAAAGAAGTTCGCCACATTGGATAGGTAAAGTTCCTTCTCCAATAAGAAAGCAACTAAACGGATTCTGAGTATACATTTTTTTATTGCTTATAGTTTGAGCCAATCAATTCAATCATGTTTGCAAAAGGAAAACGCGATGAGTTAAGTAAAGAGCGCCACTTCTGGAAAAAGAATCAAAAAACTTTTCTTCCAATATTTGACACCTATCTACAACTCTCATTACTTCCCAAGTTTGATTTACACCGCCACCAACATCTTCCCTGTCAAACAAAATAACTTGCCCCTTGGGATTGGCTGTAAAAAAAAACCAGCGCTAGGGCGCCACTTTTCACTGCCACATCCACAATTGTCTTAAGTTATGAAAAATCATAAACCTCAAAAAGCGGAATAATCTACTCTTTGTCTTCTCCTTCATCCACTAACTAAAATTTACGAGTACCTCACTCAGCATTCTGCCTAAAGTAACTATAGAAAATGATCTTGAAAGTATTGTAAGAAAGGTTTTCTCCTGTACTTACACCAGAGAGTAAATTATTCCATACCTGCTCCCTGTGAACACCATTTGCCAGAATTTACCTCGTCGTAAAGAATCAGAAGTACCAGTTAGCAAAAATTTCCGCATAGGATTTAACACAAATTCATCATTTTTTTCGCAGAAAATATACCCATCTTTACCAGCAACCGTATCAGGTGATAACTACTAGGAGAATTTACACTGCTACTTTTAGCAAATTCATCGGCAGTTATAGGCTTGTTACTCAGAATATCTGCAATTCCAAGTTTAGCCACCACAAAAAAAGCCGGGATTTTTTTATACCCATAAACTATTTTTAGTAGCACTGACGATGAGCTTTCACTTTTAGGTTGGGCATTATCTGTATATAAAGCCATGTGATTTTCCGGGAAGTGCGATTCGTTTAATTTAGCAGAGTTTTTTTTTGCATACCCCCCACCCTTTCCCCCTCACTGGTTCCACCCCTAAAGTTAATTACCCCTGAAGCTAATTACCCTTAAAGCTAATTACCCTTAAAGCTAATTACCCCTAGAGTTAATTACCCCTGAAGTCAATTACCCTTGAAGGGCATTACCCCCTATCTAACCCTTCAAGGCAAGAAATTATTTTATATAGTTATATAGTTATTAAAACGTAGTACAATTTTTACAACACAAAATTTTGTAGCTTAAGTTACATTAATTTTAGTTTTAAGTAACCAACTAAAAGGCATAATTCCGGTGTGTTTTAAGCGGGGTTAAGGGTTCAAAAGCGTAAGTTTCCAGCAAAAATCAGCGATCCGGATCCAGCCGAGATCGCCTGCTTTTCAAAGTGGTGGTTATATTGAGAAGCGTGTTGACGGAACCGCTAGGCGAGAGCGCTACTCCGTTGGGTTGACCAGTAAAACCCCATATTTGACATACTCCCCTGCCTGAAAACGAGGGGGTTCCAAGCTCAGACAGAGCAATTGCAGGCTTCACCTGTCTAACATCGCCTAACTTAACGGTTAACTTAACAGTTGATGCCCCAACCGCACAAATATTCTTAGTTGCGTTTTCATCGCATCCATTAATGGATTGACAGGACGGACAACCCCACTCTCTGACCGATAGATCCAACTTGCCTAAAAAATGACTACACTCTGAACAAGTCTTAGAACTTAGATACTAACGGTCGATAAATACAACTTGCTCGCCTTTCTTTTTTTTGGCAACAATTTCGAGAATGTGAAGGAATTTCCCAAATGCCAAGTCCGAGATTTTGCGTTCCCAAAGACGCTGTATCCCTTGAGATTCAAAGTCTCAAAGCACAGCACGTCAAACCAATTGGTTAGATTGTGCGCAGAAGTGCTGAAAGTGAATAAATAAGTGATAAAAATCACAACAAATATTTTAAATTTTGGCTATGAATAAAAATATATCTGTTAATAATGATTGTAAATCACTTTCCCGAGATTGTCAAATATATCCTCAAAGGGCTGCCAAAAAATGATTATCCAGTTTTGATTAGCCGCCTTTTTGTCGAGTGTTTGTTAGCTTATGTACTGGATAATAGCGTAACGACTATGCGCGATTCCTTTAAACGAATAAACGCTACAGGATTTGAGGTTAATATTTCAAAACCTTCCAAGGATAATACTCACTTAAGTCAATAAACTTTGCGAAAATTTATGAGAAATTAAATTAATTAGTCCTAAAGGCAGCTCACAAAAAGTTGCATAATAAATACGCCATTTCTCCCATTTATTCAACAATTAATACATTGGCAAGTAAATTATTATGGGTACTACCTCATCAAGTTAAACTGTTTAGTACCCTCAATTTAGCAACAGGGAGTCCCGATGATAACCTCATTAACTTTGGGAACGATCATGATTATAAATTCGGTTCAAAGATGATTTTAAGCTCCCAGCAAATGCTTTATTAGTAATAGATAGAGGATTTTGTGGACTAAAATTTATTCAACAATTAGTCCCAGATAATATATTTACTTACGGAGGTAAAAACAATTGGAAGTCTGAATCTTAGTCAGAGAATAGGTTGACAGAAATTGATTTATCAACCGATGCTCAAGCTTATAGAATGGTAATTTTTTGTGATGTAGAGACCAAAACAGAGTTTCGCTTAGTCACTAATTTACCCGATGATGGAGAGGCGGCAGTTTCGGATGATGAAATTAGGGATATATATCGCTTAAGGTGGGGAGTAGAATTGTTCTGGAAGCTTTTAAAGATGTACCTAAAACTTGATAGATGGATTAGCAAAAATTTGAATTTTATTGCCATACAACTTTATGCTAGCTTAATTGCTGCATCTAATTTTACAAGTGATATCTATTCCCGCGCAATGGGTAATAAACTATTAGATAAAATTCACTATATTTAAGCTTGAATGTGTCAGAAAATTAGTTTTGTCCATTGGTTTGAGGAACTCATGTTTAGTTGAAAATTTTACCTGGTTAGTCTGGTAGTGCAACAAAAATCTGTGGGATACGTCGATAGAAGCGATTGTTAATCCTAAAAAAACGATGAATTGCTTAATATGCGGTCACGGTCGTGTCCATAGACATGGGAAAACGGAGAAAGGGCGACAAAGATACAAGTGTCCAAGTTGTGGAAAAACTTTCCCGGAACACTTTGATAGTCTCTACTACGGTCGTCATCTAGCTCAAGAAGAAGTTCATACCATCATTCAAGCTCATGCAGAGGGAAGTAGTCTTCGGGGAATTAGCCGGATCAGTGGAAGGGCTTACGGGACTGTGGTTTGTCTGATTCGAGCTGCCAGTCACAAAGCCCAGATGATTCACAATCAAAAAGTCAAACAGATAGATACACCAAAAGTTATTGCAGACGAAATGTGGTCATTCGTCGAAAAAAACAGAAAAGCTGCCAGGGAGAAGAGTTAGAAGTCGGAGACTGTTGGAATTGAGTGAGTTTGGCATCGGATAGCGGATTAATTCTGACGGCCCGAGTGGGAAAACACACGGATGCCTTCATTGCAGAATTGGTCAACAGCACTACTGACAAAACCGACTGTCTCAATTGGAATACCGATGGTTGGGGCGGTTACCAGCGAGTGCTGGGTGAGGAAATCAATCATCAAATTGGAAAAAAGAATACTTAGAGGCTGGAGAGAACTAATGGGATTATCCGGCAACAGACAGGACGATGGCATCGAAGACAGAACAAATTTGCCAAAATTTGGCAACAGACGAAGGTGATAGTAAGGCTAGTCATCAGTTATTTCAACTGGATTTGGGTTCATAGTCGGTTAAAAACGACAGCGGCGCAGAGGGCGGGATTAACTGATGAGAGATGGACTTGGAATGACTTGGCTACATACCCCACAGTTCTCTGATGCACGACCAGTCTTACTATACCTACATATGTAAAGTTTTGTATCAAAACTCAACATTTCTGTCGTTAAAGTCTTGACGCTTCCCTCAATGTCTCTGAAATTCCACTGATATACGCGATTGCCAATCTTGCTCCGATTGTCGGTAATAAACTTATAGCCTACTTACTTTAGAGTGAATGATTTGTATTATCGTCTGAGTTTTTTGAATCCCGGTAGCCTAAGCCCTTTCTTGTGGTGCTTAAAGAGCAATTAGTAGGCTTTCTTAATGCGTTGAACAATATCTTTCTTGTACCGCTTAAGAACCGACTGATTGCTAAAACACGTTACACTTCCGCAATGAAGCAATATGAAACTGAATTTTAGCCAAATTCAAGTGCTTGCCTCACATTTGGCGGTACCGCTCAGGGAGTGCAATAGTTATAAATCGCGCCAGCCGCATTAATTGACCACTTTAAGTGTCGATTTTGTTTGCTTTGATAGTGCTTAAACTTCAGTATTTTTATGCTACTGTTATATATTATGTCGATATAATTGTGCAATGGAAAAGAGCATATATTTAAGACTTACAGATGAAAAATTTGATAAATTAGAAGTTAATTGCGAATTAATAAGTATATCGAAATCAGATGTCTTAAGGAAACTCATTATAAGCCTTAAGATAAAAATCTGTCCTAGAATGACGGCGCTTTAGAGCCATCTTTTGGATAAACTTTTGTTTATAATCTCCTCTTTTGACTATTTAATAATTTCCTAGCTGGCAGGGACTATATGTATACCAAGCTAGGTTTTAACGTAATTGGAAACACACTGAAACGTTTGAAAGTTACACTCAATAGACTTCTGAGTATTTTCTTTCCGCTGTCCAATGAAGCTCTGATGACTGATAAACTTTTACTCCTTCTAGACCAGCATTCTGTACGATTTCTTTTACCTCATCCAATGTAAAAGCTGCATGGAGGGAATCTCGGAATAACATCTTTTGGTGTTTGTCGTAATCATCACCAATACTGTCAACCAAGGCATTCATCGTTGCTTCATCGGCGGGTCGAAATAAATCGCGGATTAAGATTGCTCCGTTTGGTTTTAGCACTCGCTTTATTTCTAGAAAGAAAGGTAGAGGATTGGGCAAATGGTGGACAATACTATTTGAAATAACCATATCGAACTGCCCGTGTTGATAAGGAAGCTGCTTGGAATCGGCCAATTCCAGAGAAACCTGTTTTTGTAAGCCAGCCTGCTCTACATTCTTTGAGGCAATGAGCAGCATATTTTTTGACAGGTCGCTGGCAATAATCTGCAGCTGTGGGCACTTCTGGCAAATTAAGATAGGAATGCGGGCAGTACCTGTACCTGCGTCAAGGACGAGACCCGATTGTGGTCCCAACTCGCTAGTACGTTGTGCAAATGCGGTGTTTACTGCCGTGAAGTCCATTGCGTCGTACTCAATAGCCTCTTCCGACGTATCCATCACTTCTGGTTCTAGAATTCGTTGCATTGAGGAATCTCCTTACACCTATTGCTAAAAAAATATCTGTGTGCTGGCATTTTAACAATACAATTTAGCATAACTTCAATCTCTAGCGTTCTGCCATAGTTTTTGACGTTAGTTACCATTACAACCCAGCGCCGGGACGTTCAATAAAAATGGTCTTATCAAACTGAATCTCAAGCATTACTTTCTACTCTGAGGATTTATTGCTGTGAAACGGACACCCACCCCCTGCTTGATTATTTGGATCTATAAGTCGCAAGCGGTTCCGCTCAAATTTATCTAGCATATCTACTGCTGTGTGTTCGGGCGCTCGTAAGCTTCCTGCCTCACCGCCCCCAAATTTTTGACAAACAGTCTTGTGGGAAGCACAAACAACTTTATAGGCTGAGATAAATTTGTTATGCTGAGGTTGAAGGGAAACAGGCAGTGCCTTATAAAGAGGCTGAATAGTCTTCAATACAGTCATAAGATGAGCATGATCCCAGTGCATAAGTGCACTAAAATCCTCTGACTTAACATTAGGGGGCATCATCAGGGGACGAACCTGATTTTGGAACACCTCCTGACTAAAACTTCCGGCTAGCTCCATTGCTCTAGCTGATGCAAGCATAAGTTCGGCTGCAGTTTCTAGCTCAATTCCTGCATTGTTTACATTTCCCACTTTTATCTCGTTTTCAAAACGACGAAGGCAGATTATCAGACACTGGGTATAGATAGAAAATATCCAATGAGATTTCTGCCAAATTTCGATTGCCTCAACATTAGTCATAACTTTTATTCTAAGTCCAGGTTAAAAACTCTGGCTAATAGACTTACACAGCTTTTGAAACCATTTTTTTGGCTTTCTAACTGCAAATTTTCTGATTCGAGTAAGGTGCAGCAATTCAACTCGAGCCAAGCTCGATAGGCTGTTAAAACACTTGCAACTAAACATTCAGCAGGCTCTCTGGCTTGCACATGCTTTAAACCGAAAAATTGATCAAAGTCTTGAATTTGCCATGTTTTTAGGGATGTATTGGTAGGGAGGGTTTCCCCAGTCTCAATGACTTCCACTGAACCGAGTATGTCTAAGGCCAGGTTGATAGTAGTAAGAGCATCCTGTTGCGAAGTTTCAGCTAAAGCTTGGCGGAACAGATTGATTACTGTACATAACTTATCCTTAGACTCGTTTACTTTATGGCTACTAGGCAGGTAGTCAGGTCGAAGCAAAATAAGAGTGTCTGAGAGTATCATGTGACTCATGAAAATGCTCGGTAAGTGGGAAACGAGTGTGACTGTAGCCCGCTTATGGAAAAGGAGTCGGTCATTTCAACCGCTTTAAATCTTTCCATTACATGGGGATTGCTAGATTGGGTGCGTGTTGCTTAATTAGGGTATGAAAAAAATAAGTTGAAAGTCCAGAATCTTTGTGGATACTGGTTTCTATGAATTCTATATTTAGCTTTTCATACCGTAAATTAATAACGCCGTAAAATTATCATGTACAACAATGATACTCTGAGCAACGGTCAAGTTTCAAGTGGTAGTGGAAATCTTGTTGAAGTCCCCGAAACCAATCCTTGCACGCACTGTGGCAAACCAGACTGGTGTTATTACAGTGGCGAGCTGTCAGTCTGCAACGGCGACCACCGACCCACTACTGGTTGGAAAACCACAAGCAAGGCTCATAAAGATGGGAAAACTTACTACGCCGATCCTCAAGAAAAGAAAACGACTTGCTCCCTTAAACTCGCTACTGGGAAAATCTACTCGTGATGGTTCTCTCTTGGTGAGTGTTGTACGATTCAATGACAGTAAAGGTAGCAAGCCTAACTGGCATCAAGAGCGCTGGGCTCAGCATAAGAAACAAATTGGCGGGTTGGTAGGTATCTAGGGGTAATAGCTCGTGAGGATATTCCTATTTATAACCCTTCCCTAAAAGCCTGCTACTCTAGCCTAAGAGTTTAGAGATAATTTAATGAAAGTAAACTACCAAGAAATAATTGAGGCAACTGTAAGTGAATTAAAAATAATTATGCAGCGACAGCGAACGATAACTAACCGACAAAAAGGTCAGGCACTTTATTGGTTAAAATCTGGATCGAGCCAGAGCATTACAGATGTAGCTGAACTTTGGCAGGTACATATAATCACTATCCAAAGATGGTTAAAGCAATATAGTAAAGGCGGTTTGTCATAATTATTAAAGCGACGCCGAGCGCGATTGAGGGACAAGCGAGTAATTTCTAAAGAAGTAATCTCCGCAATGTCAACAAAATTTAGTGAGGAAAGGTACGAGCTTAAGAGTTATAAATAAATTGCAATATGGGTGAAAAAACTATCAATTATCCGTCAAACATCAAACTTTACAGAAGCAAGTACACTATCGAATAAAAGGTAAATTAAGAGTACCAAAATGTGTGACGAACAAAAAAATCTGTTAGCAGCGCTCGAGTTTAAAAAAAACTAAAAAAATTGTTGCAAGTAGCCTGGGAGTTAGAGTTGGTCACCCTCAAGAGAGCAAAAAATGGTCTCAAGTATTGGTGTCATTATGGAAAATATAATTGGGTTAAAAACAATAGATAAGAAAAAAATACAGCTTGTGGCATCAAACCAATAGGTAAAGTTCAATGTAATTTTAAAGCTTACTATTTATATGGAGCGGTAGCTCCGCAAACAGGAGAAACTTTTTGGTTAAAGTTGTCACATTAGGATAGTCTATGTTTCAAAGATTCTTATAGCAGTTAGCCTCAAAATATTAGCTAATTTAAATTTTATTCAGTTAGATAGATAGTGGTAGGTTTTATCATAGTAGCAATCGCAAAATTCCCGACAAAATTCTACTGATTTTTTAACCACTCTGCAGTCCTACATTAAATTTCATTAATAGAGTATGGCAACATATAAAGCAAGGATTAACCTGGGAGGCTTACGAAAGTTTAGATAAAATCAAAGAAAAAATTCGCGTTTTTATTGAAGAATCTTTAAGGGAGAAAATAGGCTCTATAACCAGATAGGATTACGTTCTACCGACACTAAATACTGTAGCATAATTTTAGAGAAAAAATATTACCCCTATGCCGAAGCCAGAAATGCGATCGCAAATAATGAACTTGTAGGAAATAAGCTGAGAACCCTGTGACTTAAGTCACAGGGAGGAAAGATCGCGGGAGACTTTAGTCTCCCAGTCAAATCCTTGCTTCATGAGAAATACAAGTTATCTTGTAAACTCTCTTTACTTTTAGACTCAATCTTATGTCAAATGATATACAGCGCTTTGCATTTAAGTAGGCTATACCCCTCCTACCCTCCCCGAAGTCCGGCGAGGGTACCGGATAGAGTGCGTGGGGTAATGTAGTTCACTCCGTTGAAATCTGCTGTAACATAAAAACATGAGGTAAAACCATGCTAGTTTTTGAGTTTTAAGCCTACAGAAAACAGAATCAGTTCAATTCAGTGGATGAAGCAATTCGTACCGTCTAACTTATCCACAATTACTGTTTCCGCTATAAAATAGGTAACAAAAAAGTGGGTTGATACGACTTAAATAAATATGGTGCTGTACTGGCTCACGACTTTCCGTTGGGTTTTAACTCAACTAAATGGGTTGACAATCGAGCGTTAAACAAGCCGGAGCTGCTATCTTTCTATTTTATGAGAACTGTAAGAAGCTGATTCCGGATAAAAAAGGTTATCCACAGTTTCAGAAAACTTGCCACTTTGTTGAGGGCAAAACCAGTAAATAAAAGCTTGCAGGCGATCGGAAGTCAATCAGCTTTATCAATAAAAAGGGATTGGGATTTTAAAACTCAAAGGTACGCGCGCCTTACACTTCCATCAAATCACTCAAATAAAACGGGTGAGGTTCATAAAACGTGCAAATGACCTGTACGTTCAATTCTGTGTTGATGACGTTGATAGAAAATAAAACACAGAGCTTTCTAGTCCTACGATAGGATTAGACAGGAGATTGAAAGAATATTACACCGATTTAAACGTAGTTAGGGTCGAAAATTCGACATCCTGAGAAAAGATGAAATAGTTTTTAAACGTTCAGTACATCGTGTATTGAGCAGAGCCAAACGTTAAATAATAGGGGAAAAGCTAGGTTGATTCTAGGATTACGGCATCTCAAAATAAGTAAGCCGTCGTATTGCACCATGCTGTAAAATTAGCAGGGTGCGTAATCATCTGATTAAACTATGTAGTCGCTGAGTTATATTTAATAACAAAAAACATACTGAAAAATCCTTGTCTAGTTAAGTCTATTAATAACGCATCTTGGTATCAATTCCGTATTTGGCTTTACTACTTCGGTAAAGTATTTGGAAAGATTACGGTTGCGATGAACCCACAGTAAATCAGCCAAGGATACTCTAACTGTGGTGAAATTGTGAAGAAACGCTATCCACAAGAACACACGTTTGCAAATGTGGGTGTGTAATGGATAGAGATGAAAACGCAGCTAGAAATATCCTCTTTTGGTAAAAATGGGTATAGAGTCCGGCACGTCGGAACTTTTGGTCTTAAACCAAGCAATGCTAAGAGTGAGAATTGACCTCTACTATTGTTGGAGAAATTCTGCCTCAGCTCAGGAGGCGCGTAGATTAAAGAATCCCCTCGCGTTCATGCCGGGGAGTGTAAAGGAGTTTTTGTTTGGATACTTAGGGCTTGCTGAATATATCGATCACGTGTTACTTAGCCTGGGTTATTTGATCGCGCGATCGAGAGTAAAGTGCAAGATAAACAGGTAGAATAGGTCAAAACCCGTGTATAACTACTTGCGATCGTGTACTGTAAAGCTGAGCTTGCCCCAAGCCCCCATCCCAATTTTAAATGATTTTCGGAGGAAGGTTGTCTGCTGACAACCGTTGGGTAAAAATGACCCAAATAATCCCGTGGGATGAATTTGAGTCAGAATATGCGGCTAACTTCCCCGCAGAAAAGGGTACACCCGCCAAATCGTTTAGGATGGCATTGTGGGCATTAATTATTAGATAGGAATTAGGAATTAGCGATCGTCCAAGAGTAGAACAAATCCGGAAAAACCCCTATCTCCAATACTTTATAGGTCAATCAAACTACAGCAATGAGCTACCCTGTGACCCATCTTTATTAGTACACTTTAGGCAAGAAATTAGTCCCAATCTAATTAATAAAGTGAACGAACGCATGGTTAAAAAAATGCGATAAATCACGCTAGTCAAACCAGAAAAAAAAAGATTCGGGCGCCAAAGATGAGTCACCCAATCGCGGAAATTTGATCGTAGATGCAACCTGCGCCCCAGCCAATATTAGTTATCCGACCGACTTAGGACTATTAAACGGAGCCAAGGTTAATCCAGAAAAAATTATAGACATCCTGTATAAACTAATCAAATAAAAAGCCAATAAAAAACCAGTAACTATCGTAATTTACCAAGAAAAAACTACTTAGGGCTTGCTGAATATATCGATCGCACTTGACGTAGCCTGGGTTTCGAGCGCGC
>JAUBOM010000114.1:0-23745 GCA_036700245.1 Microcoleus vaginatus BM001213989 | reverse complement strand
CAAATCTGTTGACGGCATTAAGATTACTCAACTGCTCAAAGCTGACCCGCAAACGGCCTCGCTGCCGATTATTTTGGTGACTGCTCACGCGATGGCCTGTGATAAAGAAATACTGATGCAAAGTGGAGCCGACGGTTACATCTCTAGACCTGTGGTAGACCATCAAGATTTTGTCAATCTGATCAAGTCTTTCCTGCCTGATTGAGTGAACCATACCTCAAGAAGGAAGAAGAAGGAAGAAGGAAGAAAGAATTGTTTGTTGGAACCAACAAACAATTAAAACTATTGAATTACAAAGTTTTCTTGAATTCTGACTCTTCCTTCTTCCTTTGGATGTCCCGATCGTACAATGTTATGAGTTCTGACTTTTAATTAGTGAGGAAATAGTTGAGATTTTTCAACTCATGAGATAGAAGTGTGCGTTGCGACGAGGAACCAACCTATCCTCAGCGATCGCAACGCTGTTCACTCATTTATGCAATCTCAAAACTCTTATTAGTCTTCGTCCTCATCGAAATCAAAACCGATATCATCATCGTCAGGATCGGCCCCTAAGGAATCATCCTCTGTCTCAGCGACAAAATCATCCTCATCAACCTCAACTTCCTCAAAATCCTCATCAGCATCAAGGTCAGACCCGCGCCCGAGATCGAAACCAGTGTCGATCGTATAAGCGCGGCGCGCCGTACGGTCATCAAGTACCACATTTTCCTGCAAATCCTGGATGTCGTCATCAAACACAGTACCATCAAAACCAGCATCCTGAACCCCAGCATCCTCATAGGCATTGAACCCAGTACCCGCAGGAATCAGGCGGCCGATAATCACATTTTCCTTCAGGCCCCGCAGCCAGTCAGACTTACCTTCGATCGCAGCCTCAGTCAACACCCGCGTAGTCTCCTGGAACGAAGCAGCAGAAATAAAGCTATCAGTATTCAGCGAAGCCTTAGTAATCCCCAGCAACACCGGAGTATAATCCGCCGGCGCTCCACCAGTAATTGACATCGCCTCATTCACCTGCTCAACCTGCCGCAATTCCACCAACTCGCCCGGGAGCATAGTAGTATCGCCACCATCTTCCATCCTCACCTTGTTAGTCATCTGGCGGACGATTACTTCGATGTGTTTATCAGAAATATCCACGCCTTGAGACTGATAAACCGACTGCACCTCATTCACCAAAAATGTCTGCACCTGTTGGAAACTCTCCAAAGCCGCCTCAAAAGTAGGCTTCCGCTCTTTGAGTACCTGGAAGAACACCTCTAGAATTTCGTGAGGGTTAGCAGGCCCGTCGGTCAAAGCTTCGGCGACGCCCACGCGCTGTCCGTCGGAAACGATCGGGTTTTGACCAGGTAACAAAGGATACTCCTCAATCCGGCCATCATCCTCTATCACCGCCAGTTCCACAACATCGTCATCCGTAACCACCCGAGCCGTCCCCGGCCGCTTGGCTAAAATACAGGCTTCCTTCGGCTTGCGGCCTTCGAGAAGTTCCTCAATCCGTGGCAAACCCTGAATGATATCCCCAGTCTTTGCCCGCTCAAACACCAGAATCACTAAATTGTCACCCCGCTGCACTAAGTCGCCGTCGTCTACGTGCAGCACCGCACCGGCGGAAACCCGGTAAGGACGAGCTACCCTGAGCAAGAGTCTCGCCGATTCTGTTTCAGAGGCGGGTATAACCTTCACAACTTGGCCGGACTCTTCGAGAACAACTCCCGGAGCTATTTCGGTACCAGCCACCAGTAGTTGACCCGGACTCACATCCGGGGTACCGGCGACTGAGATCTCTATAGAATCGGCATCTCGCATCACTAACAGTCGGCGCACGGGTTCATTAATTCCCTCGCGGATGCCCCGAACGATACCTGCTTCTTTGCAGAGAATCTCGGTGCGGGCGACTACTGCCCCGGGCGCGATTCTCTGTCCGTCTTCGACCAAGAGCCGCGTGTGGGTGCTGCCCTGAGTGGGGTCAGCAGATACGTCCCGCCGAATCACCAGGGATTCCAATATCACTAGCTGCAAGCGGAATGTCTTGGAAGCTCGATCGCCCCCATCGGCTACTGTCATGGCCGACTCTGGCGACGCTGTAACGTCTTCCGGCGGGCCCCAAGCTGGTCCCGAACCGTCTGCCCCAAAAGCCATAGCATCGTCCTCATCCGGCAGCAGCTCGATATCCGCCGCCAGTTGCGGAGCTCCGGAACCTATTTCTAAAATAAGCTGAGTCCGCAGCAGTTCCAATCCTTCGACTGATTTGACGCGCTCCCCATCCTTATAAGGCAGCCGCTGTACTGCTTTCAAAGAGATTGACTCATTCAGCGCGGTCTGAGAAGGCACTGGCGGCTTATCCGGTACCGCAAATTCTACGACTGGCCGCAGCAGCAAAGCTGGGCCTTCGGGAGTTTCGATATACTCGGCATAGCCCAACTCTTCGGCAACTAAGCCTGGGAAAATTTCTTGACCTGCGTTGACGATTTGACCTTCTCCGAATGTGAGCGGCGGGCGGTCAACTACATGGAGTGTGCCTGGTTTGATCACAATTTCCCGGAGGATGTCATTTTTCTGAGTGATTTCTACTGCCCCGCTGGTTTGGCAGAAAATATCCTTAACGACTTCTGTACCGGCCTCTACGTACTGACCATCTTCGACCAGCAGCAGAGAAATATCTTTATTGACCTCGTGGCACTCTTCTGGTATCCAAAGCAGGGTGCCGCCTTTGACGACTTCGTAGCCAAGTTTAGCTTTGCCGCGCTTGTGGACTTCTACGCCGCCGTATTTGACTATGCCCCCTGTGGCTGTGCGGTAGCTGTCGTCGAGCAGTTCGGCGACGACTTCGCCGTTAATGACTTTGCTCCCGGGAGCGGTTTTGAGGGAAAACCGCTGCTTAGAAGATGTTTCGATTGTGTAGTGGTCGCGGCCGCCTGCGCTTTCGGCCCGCACGATGGCTTGGTCGAGCAAGACTTGGGCGGTGATTATTTCGATTTCTCTGGGGTCAGCGATGCGGACTACGCCGCCGTGTTCGGAGATGAGTTTGGTTTCGGCGATTACGCTTTCGGCGGGAATGCGAGAGCCATTTTTTACTGCGGGTTCGGCGCCGGGGGGCAGGTTGTAGACTTCTCCGGAGAGTATCCAAATCAGCCCGCCTTTGCTGGCTGTGCGGGTTGTGTTCCCTTGGCGATCTGTTTTTTCTTCTGGCACTAAGTCAGCAAATTTGGCTTCTCCGGCTAAGTCGGAGGCTACGTCTGTGGTGACTTTTTCTGTTGTTTTGCGGGCGGCGCGACCGACGATGGGCACTTCTGCCAAAACTTGACCGGGTATGGCGCGCTGTCCGTCTTTGACCATTAAGGTAGAACCTTGGACGATCGCTAATTCGATTTTGAGTTTTTGGTTTTTGGCGCCGGATTTACCTTCTTCAAAGCCGTCGCCCTCAAATACGAGTTTGCCGTTGTTTTCGGCGACCAGTGCTTCTTCGCCGTGTCTGGTGCGGAAGGCGCGGGTACGCAGGTTCTTAAATTTGACTGCGCCGGGGAATGGTGCGCGTTCTTGTTTGGCGACTTCTCCGGTGAATACACCGCCGGTGTGGAAGGTTCGCATGGTGAGTTGGGTTCCTGGTTCCCCGATCGACTGAGCTGCAATAATGCCGATGGCTTCTCCCATGTCTACCATTTTCAAGTGGGCCAGACTCCAGCCGTAGCAGTGCTGACAAACCGATCTGGTAGATTCACAAGTCAGGGGCGATCGTAAATACACCTCTGTCACTCCTGATTTACCAATTTCTCCGGCTAATTCCTCGGTTATTGGCTGATTTCGGACTGCTTTTTCGCTGCCGTAAGCTACGATTTCCCCGGTTTTGGGGTGGACCACATCTTGGGCGAAAACGCGCCCTAGGAGTCTGTCTTTGAGGGGTATGAGCACTGTTGCTCCGTCTGTCATCGGTCGCACTCGAATTCCCCGCTGGGTGCCGCAGTCTACCTCCCGGACGATGACATCTTGGGATACGTCTACCAAACGACGAGTGAGATAGCCTGAGTCTGCTGTCCGCAAGGCTGTATCTACTAAGCCTTTGCGCGCTCCGTAGGATGAAATAATGTATTCGGTGACGGTGAGACCTTCGCGGAAGTTGGTTTTGATTGGCAAGTCAATGATTTCTCCTTGGGGGTCGGCCATCAATCCGCGCATTCCGACTAGCTGCCGCACTTGAGAAATGTTCCCCCGCGCGCCGGAGAAGGCCATCATGTAGACCGAGTTTAGGGGGTCTGTGGCTCGGAAGTTTTTGACTACTTCGTCTTTGAGGTCTTCTGAGGTGCTGTTCCAGGTGTCGATTACTTTTTGGAAGCGTTCGACTTCGGTGATTTCGCCTCTGGTGTATTTTTGTTCTGTGATGCGGATTTCTTCTTCGGCTGCATCTAGGAGCGATCGTTTTGACGGAGGCACTTGCAGGTCGTCTACGCTAATCGAAACTCCTGCTCGTGTCGCAAAGCGGAAACCCAAGTCTTTGAGTTTATCGGCCATTTGGGCTGTACGGGCCGTTCCGTAGTGCATGAAAGACCAAGAGATTAATTTTTTGAGCTGACCTTTGTCAACAACTCGATTGCGAAAAACAATTTCCTTATTTTCTGTCATTTTTCTGAGTAGTGGTAATTGGTAATTGGTAATTGGTAACTAGTAATTGGCAATTGGTAATTGATAAGTAGAGCAGCAGGAAAAAACACCAACTATCTTGTAGGGGCTGGTTTACCGTATAATTACGAGAGCTAAGCTAGGAGATGAATGCACTCACCCGCCCTCCCCATAGTAATGTTTATTTGCACCTACCTACTTAATTGGTAATTGGTAATTGGTAATTAGTAATTGGTAATTGTTTCTGCTTCGATCGCTATTATTTGTTAGCGATTTTTGGTCAGCTATTACCCCTTACCCATTACCTTTTACCTCTTACCTCTGACTCTTCCCAATTTCTAATTGTTAATTACCGATTCGATCGTCTGGTGATAGATAATCCTGCCCGGAGTAGTGCGAATAAATTGATTGATCAACTTGCCCTCTGCGTCTTCCCGAATCCGACGGAACTTGTATTCTTTCGTCACTATACCGTCGGTAGAGCGTTCCACCTTCAGGGGTTCTCCCTCGGGTTCTGCGTTTTCTATGGCGCCTTGAAACCTCACCCACACATAAGAGTGCAAGTCAACGACTCCTTGTTCGTAAGCTACAACCGCGTCGGTGAGGTTTGAGAAATAGTGACCGGATCCTTTTTGAGCGTCAGGATTTTCGGCTGTCAAGTAATAGCAACCGAGCACCATATCTTGAGAAGGAGTAACGATCGGTCTTCCGGTTGCCGGCGACATAATGTTGTTAGAAGCCAGCATCAGCAAGCGCGCTTCCGCCTGAGATTCCAGAGACAAAGGCACGTGCACGGCCATTTGGTCGCCGTCAAAGTCAGCGTTAAAAGCCGGACAGACTAGCGGGTGAAGCTGAATAGCCCTCCCGTCCACCAAAATCGGCTCAAAGGCTTGAATCCCCAAACGGTGCAGCGTCGGCGCCCGGTTCAGCATTACCGGGTGTCCTTCAATCACCTCCTGAAGCACGTCCCAAACACTGGCATCGTTGCGCTGGATCAGTTTTTTGGCAGCTTTGATGTTGTTGACCAATCCTTGGCGGATCAAGCGGTGGATGACGAAAGGCTGGAAAAGTTCGATCGCCATTTCCCTCGGCAAACCGCACTGATGAATTTTCAGTTTCGGCCCCACCACAATCACCGAACGCCCGGAGTAGTCAACCCGTTTCCCCAGCAAGTTTTGCCGGAAGCGGCCTTGTTTCCCTTCAATGATGTCCGACAGCGACTTCAGCGGGCGGTTGTTTGCGCCCACCACCGTCCGGCCCCGGCGACCGTTGTCAATCAGCGCATCCACAGCTTCTTGTAGCATCCGCTTTTCGTTGCGGATGATAATCTCCGGCGCCAGAATTTCTTGCAGTCTCGCCAAGCGGTTATTGCGGTTGATGACTCTCCGATAGAGGTCGTTGAGGTCACTCGTTGCAAAACGCCCGCCGTCTAACTGCACCATCGGCCGCAAGTCCGGGGGAATCACCGGAATCACATTGAGCACCATCCAATCGGGATGAGAACCCGTAGCGATGAAGTTGTCAATCACTCGCAAGCGTTTAATCAACTTCGCCCGTTTTTGACCTTTAGCATTAGCAATATCTTCCCGCAGCTTTTCCGCTTCAGTTTCTAGCGGAATATTTTGCAGCAAAACTTGCAAAGCTTCAGCACCAATCCCCACTTCTACACCTGTGAGTGTGGAATCTTCGCTGTAAAGTTCGTCTTCTATTTCCAGCCAAGCATCTTCCGTGAGCAATTGTTTGTATTGCAGCTTCTCTGCATTACCTGCATTCAGGACAACGTAGGCATTGAAATACACGATTTGTTCGACATCTCGCAGCGGCATATCTAACAGAATTGCCATGTAACTCGGGATGCCTTTGAGATACCAAACGTGAGCTACTGGAGCTGCTAATTTGATAAAGCCCATGCGATGGCGGCGGACGCGAGATTCAGTGACTTCAACACCGCATCTTTCGCAAACAATGCCTCTATGGCGAACTCGTTTGTACTTACCACAATGACATTCCCAATCTTTTGCAGGCCCAAAAATGCGCTCGCAAAACAAGCCATCCATTTCAGGTTTTAATGTCCTATAATTAATTGTTTCTGGTTTTGTCACCTCGCCGGTTATCTGACCGTTGGGTAAAGTTCTCTCTCCCCACTGTCGAATTCTTTCTGGTGAAGCTAACCCTATCTTGACGTAATCAAAGCGTTGTTCTATCTTAGCCATTTTGACTCCAGTTGATGATTTACAGTCGATTATTTGTGGTAATTTATCTTTTTTGTTGGCTTTTTTTGCCGCTTAAATCAATTTTATTCTCCTCTATATGTGACATTCCTTTTGATATCAGAAATGACATTTCTGGATACCCCAAATTCCTGAGCAATTTTAGCAATGGATTCTCCGGCTTGAATTCGTTCTCTGATTTCAAGAGCTTGAGCAAAAGTAAATTTGCGCTCGATATGTCCACCCATGCGAGGAAGTGGAACCTGTTGACCTGCTTCCTTCCAAGTGACGTGATATTTAATATCGTGTATGGTTTTGCGGCCGACACTGTATTCCTGTGCTACATCCTTCATCCTCTCTCCTGCTGCTAGCTTTTGTCTAATTTCTCGCACCTTTTCCCAATCTAATTTGGCATTGGAAAGAGGATGACTTTTTCCTTGAGTGCGTCCTTTCTTAGAAGCATCTAACAAATTTTGAGTGCGAGTACCAGCCCAAAGGTGTTCTGGATTGATGCAACTGGGATTGTCGCAGGTATGACAAGCATCCATCGAAGTCGGAAGTTCATATCCTAATTTCTCGGCTAAAACAGCACGGGTAACTGATTTTAATTTCCCATTTTTCCAGTATCTGCCATAACCTTGACCATCCTTTCCACCTGAGAAAATGATGCAGCCGCTGTCTTGAATTTCTCCTAAAAAATTGGGTGAAACTGTAGTGAAGTTATCGGGAATATTTGTCTGAAGTATCTTAGTAATAGTTTCATGTTGTACTCCATACTCTTTTGCTAGGTGGTTCTTGATGGTTCCAGATAAATATTTAGTCTGAATTTCCCGTAGTTGTGCGATCGACAATATGCCAATACCGGGAATACTTTTGCGTCTGGGAGTTTTGCGATCGCGCCCAATCATCTGCCCGGTATTCTCAGCAGCAGTACCTACTACCAGATGTGCCGGGTTGATGCAGCTTCGATTGTCGCAGGTATGGCAACCAAAATAACCGGAACCGAGGAACCCTGCTATTTTCGATTCGAGGACTAAACGGTGGACTAATACTGTTTTGCCATCGATCCACTTGCGCGCGTAACCGTTGCCAAACTTGCTCCCTTGCCAATTAATACAGCCCGTGGCCCGGTCAACTTCTCCTTTAATTCCTGGGACAACTGTTACAATATTCATGTTCAGCGTCTCTCCTGTTTAGAGCGTTGATTCGCCTCAACAGTGTTCGTACCACTGCTGAGGCATTTTAATTTGAGATTGTCGATTAAAGATTAAAGAATTGAATGCTGTCATAAAATCTTTAATCTTTAATCTTTAATCTTTAATGCCTAATCCTCGTCAAGTTCGTCACGAGAAAGCGATTCGTAAGTAGGCCGAGAGGGCGATCGCTTGCCCCCAGCATCCGCCATCAAATCCACCTCAACGTGCTCGCTGCCCTCGTCGGACGTATTCACCTTGTGCACGGCAATATCCAAGCACAAAGACTGCAACTCCCGCATCAGCACCTTAAAAGATTCCGGCGTACCGGGGCGCGGAATGGCTTTGCCTTTAACAATCGCATTGAGCGCTTCATTCCGCCCCTGCATATCATCAGACTTGACCGTCAGCAACTCTTGCAAGGTGTAAGCTGCGCCGAACGCTTCCAGAGCCCAGACTTCCATTTCTCCAAACCGCTGACCCCCCTGCTGCGCTTTGCCACCCAAAGGCTGCTGCGTTACCAGCGAGTAAGGGCCTGTGCTGCGGGCGTGGATCTTATCGTCTACCAAGTGAACCAGCTTCAGCATATAGGCGATGCCGACTGTGATCGGGCGATCGAACGGTTCCCCTGTTCTGCCATCGTAGACAATAGTCTTGCCGGGGTGCTTTTCGTTAAACACCCAAGGCTTGCCAGTTTTTTCCCTGGCTTCCTGCAGCTTGCCGTGTACGGTTTCCCGCGACTTTTCAGCGCCGTGCATTTCATCAAAAGGCACCATCTTGAACCGCATCGAGAGATTTTCGCCGGCCCATCCCAGCAAGCACTCAAAAATCTGACCTACGTTCATCCGCGACGGTACGCCCAAGGGATTGAGCACTATGTCAACGGGTGTTCCGTCGGGTAAGTAGGGCATATCCTCCATCGGCAGAATCCGGGAGACGATGCCTTTATTCCCGTGGCGGCCGGCCATTTTGTCGCCGACTTGAATCTTGCGCTTTTGAGCTACGTAGACGCGGACGACCATATTGGCGCCGGGGGGCAGTTCGTCGCCCTGTTCGCGGGTAAACACCCGCACGTCCACCACGCGGCCTTTTTCGCCGTTAGGGACGCGGAGGGAATTGTCGCGCACGTCGCGGGCTTTTTCGCCGAAGATTGCTCTGAGCAGTTTTTCTTCAGGCGGTTGGTCGGATTCGCCTTTGGGGGTGACTTTACCGACTAGGATGTCGCTGGCTTCTACCCAGGCTCCTTTGCGGATAATGCCCTGTTCGTCTAGCTGGCGCAGCGCGTCTTCGCCGACGTTAGGAATTTCGCGGGTGATTTCTTCTGGGCCGAGTTTGGTTTGGCGGGCTTCGATTTCGTATTTTTCAATGTGGATGCTGGTGTAGACATCTTCGTACACCAAACGCTCGCTAATTAGCATGGCGTCTTCGTAGTTGTATCCTTCCCAAGGCATATAAGCTACGAGGATGTTGTGACCCAGAGCTAGTTCTGCTCCTTCGGTGGAGGAACCGTCGGCGAGCACTTGACCTGCTACGACGCGATCGCCCTCATAAATCAGCGGACGCTGGTTTAAACAAGTATCTTGGTTTGAGCGCTGATATTTTTGCAGTTCGTGTTCGATGCAGCCTGCGTATTTTTGCTTCCAAACCGAGGGCTGTTTGACTTTGAGTTCGTCGTATTCCCGAATCAGGAAATGTTCTTCGCTGGAATTGGATTCGGCATCCAAAGCCAAGGGTTTGACAATAATCCGGGTGGCGTCGATGTATATCACCTCGCCGTTAATCCGGGAAACTACAACCATCCCGGAATCTCGCGCGGCCTGAGCTTCTAAGCCGGTACCGACTAGGGGCCGTTCTGGTTTCAGTAGCGGCACAGCTTGCCGCTGCATATTTGAACCCATCAGAGCTCGGTTGGCGTCGTCGTGTTCCAGGAACGGAATCAGGGATGTGGCGACGGAGACGATTTGCACGGGCGAAATCGCCATGTAGTCCACCTGCATGGGTGTGGTGGTAGTAAATTCTTGGCGGTAGCGGACGGCTACTGTTTCGCCCAAGAGGTTGTTGTTTTCGTCGAGGCTGATGTCTCCGGGGGCGACGCGCAAATCGTCTTCTTCATCGGCTGTCATGTAAACGGGGGCTTTGTCGCGCAGCACCTGTCCTTTTTCTACTGGATAAAAAGGAGTTTCGATGAAGCCGTAGGGGTTGACGCGGGCGTGGGTTGCTAAGGAACCGATCAGACCTGCGTTGGGACCTTCTGGTGTTTCGATCGGGCAAATCCGGCCGTAGTGGGACGGGTGAATGTCCCGCACTGCAAACCCGGCGCGTTCACGAGTCAGACCTCCTGGGCCTAAGGCCGAAAGCCGGCGCTTGTGCGTCAGTTCTGCTAGGGGGTTTGTTTGATCCATGAACTGGGATAGCTGCGAGGAACCGAAGAATTCCTTGATTGCTGCTACCAGCGGTTTGGGGTTGACCAGAGAAGCAGGGCTGAGGGAGTCGGCATCCGAGACGGTCATTCTTTCGCGGATGATCCGTTCTAAGCGGTTGAGGCCGACGCGCACTTGGTTTTGCAGCAGTTCTCCGACACTGCGGACGCGACGGTTGCCTAAGTGGTCGATGTCGTCGGTGGAGCCGATGTCGAATTCGAGGTTTATTAAGTAGTCGATCGCTGTCAAGATATCTTGCGATGTCAGTACCCGCATGGTATCGGGGACTGTCAAGCGCAATTTTTTGTTGAGTTTGTACCGACCGACTCTGCCCAAGTCGTAGCGTTTGGGGTCGAAGAAGCGGGAGTGGAGGAGCTGTTCGCCCCCCGCTACGGTGGGGGGTTCGCCTGGACGGAGTTTGCGGTAGAGCTCCATCAATGCTTCTTCTTCGCCGAATTGTCCTTCTTTCTCGATCGTTTTTTGGAAGTATTCCGGGTGCCGCAGGGAGTCGTAGATTTCGCCGTCTGTGAGTCCCAATGCTTTGAGCAGCACCTGGGCTGAGAGTTTGCGGGTTTTGTCTATTCTGACCCAGACTAAATCGTTTTTGTCTGTCTCGAACTTGAGCCAAGCGCCGCGGTTGGGGATGAGCGAGGCGTTATAGGAACGGCGGCCGTTTTTGTCGGTTTCGGATTTGTAGTAGACGCCGGGCGATCGCACGATTTGGTTGACAATCACCCGTTCAGCGCCGTTGATAATGAAAGTACCGCGCTCGGTCATCAAGGGCAAATCGCCGATGAAGACTTCTTGCTCTTTGATTTCCCCTGTTTCTTTGTTAATCAGGCGGGTGGGTACGTACATTTGCACCGAGTAGGTGCTGTCCCTGCGCTTGGCTTCGTCCACGTCGTATTTTGGGCGCTTGAGTTTGAAGTCTTTGCCCATGAAGTGGAGTTCCAGCTTGCCCGTGTAGTCTGTTATCGGGGAGAAGCTGTCGAGTTCTTCGATCAGTCCGGCTTCTAGGAACCAGCGGAAACTTGCCCGCTGGATTTCGATCAGGTCGGGCAAGGTGAAGGCGAATTCTGTGTAATCTTTAGTGGTCATGGGTATCCTTTTTCCGCAGTGGCTCTAGCTTTTTACATGGCGCCAAGGCTTGGCTTTTTTACCTTGTTGCGTTTTTTTGATTGATTGTGTGAGAGAATTTATATGATGTTTTCGATCGCTTACCAACTGCTGCAACGGTTTTTTTGCGGGTTGCTCGCAGTATTATTGTGCGGATTTTGGTTTCGATCGAGATGCTTTTAGCTCCGATCTCGTGGTGTCCCAGGGTAAATTCCCTACACTTTTGACTCCTAAAATTGACTTGACAGCTATTGCCAAATTGCTGAGGTTCCAAGTTTCTTCGCTATGTGTAAGTTTGATGTATTGCGTGAAGTTTTTGGCGATCCCGAAGGTTAGCGTACTCGCGTTGTGTTGGCCTCAAGCGGGCGACATCGCAGTCGCGGATACTAAGCCAACGCCCGATCGGTCGGTTCTTTTTATTATAGGACGCAAATCCGATCGCAGCAGGCAACGCCAAAAGAATCTCAAATAAAGGATGAATCCGGTTTTTGAACCAGGATCTAAATGGGATTGTTCCTATCGCTTGCCCCTAAATCGACCTGTTTTCCTCGTTTCTGTGTTCTGAATAAGCTAAACTGAAAAGCCGAATAGCTGACAGGCATTTTCTGTTGTCTGCTGGGACAAAGTTAAGAGAGAAACTCCTCTCAATTTAGCAACTTGCTCGGCTACGTAGTAGACGTAGGCTGGTTCGTTGCGTTTTCCCCGCTGGGGTACGGGGGCGAGAAAAGGGCAATCTGTCTCGACTAGGATGCGATCGCTATTTACCATACAAGCTGATTCTTGTATTTGCAAGGCTTTTTTGAAGGTGACGGTTCCGCTAAAACTGATGTAGAAACCTAGGTCTAAAAACCACTGGGTTTCTTCGGGTGTGCCTCCCCAGCAGTGCATGACCCCGCGCACTGGCCCGCGTGTTTGCCAAAAGTTCCTCAGCATTTGGGCCATTGGGGCGGCGGCGTCGCGACAGTGGATAATGACTGGTTTGTCAAGTTCCTGGGCGATTTCAAGCTGTGCCTCAAACACTTTAAACTGGTGTTCTCGATCGTCAGCTTTATAAAAGTCCAGTCCGGTTTCGCCGATCGCCACTACCCTAGAGTCCGAATTCGCTAATTCCCTAATCTGGCTCGCAGTCTCATCTTTCCACTTGTCGGCATCTAAGGGGTGGAGCCCCACCGCAAAGGAGACTTCTGCGAACTGATTGGCGATTGCTTGAATGCCGGCAAACTCTTCTGGCTCTACACAAGAATGAACCAGTCGAACTACACCAGCTTCGCGCCAGCGTTCTCGAATGGCTTCTAACTCAGATTTGTAGATCTCAAAGTTGATATGAACGTGAGTGTCGATGAGCTGCATGGGGGAAGCAGATTAGAGGTGATACGGGAGAATCCCTGTCCGTGAGGTATCAGGGGTCGAAAAAGCGAGACTAGGAGACTGGGAGACTGGGAGGAAGTGGGAGAGTGGGAGAGGGGGGAGGGTTCGAGTGGGAAAAATCTTTCCTCTTCCTTTTTCCCTCAGTATCCCTCCGTTAAATCCCGTACACAATCCGTTTCCGAACTTCACGCTTGACTTCTTCCCTCAACATACATCCCTTAAATCCGTCCCATCCCGTACACAATCCGTTGCCTTTCTTCCTTCTGTCTTACTGTCTTAAGATGCTACCGATGATACTTCGTGTGGCTTAAGAGTTCTTGCCAAGCGGGACTTTTTGCGAGCGCCGTTGTTGCGGTGGAGTACACCTTTTTTGACAGCTTTGTCGATTTTGCTGTATGCCTCAGACATTCGCTGCTGGACTTCTTGCATTAATTCAGGGCTCGGAGTTGCGGCGTATTTGTCAACGGCCGCAAAATACTTCTTCATCAAAGTTTTGACCGCTGACTTGTAAGATTTGTTGTACAAGCGGTTACGTTCGGCGATTTTGACTCGTTTGACGGCGGACTTAATATTTGCCATAGTTCAGTTGCTGGAAGTAGGTATTCATTGATACACCCTAGTCTCAAGACAGTCTCAAGACAGGGGGATTTTGAAGCACAACCTTTTCGGGATCGATCCGCAAAAAGCTTGATTTTAAAAGGCTGAGTCAGACAGCCGCTCTCCACTCGCTCAGAGCAATCTGAGTCTGTGGCTATTTTTGGCGATCGCCCGCGCAATAATTTTTTATTGACTTATTTAACGGCCCATTTTTTGCCCCTGACGATACCCAAAGGTATGACACGGATGTTACCGATGCCTCTTGCGTGGTTTCCACCGTCACCAGTTAAAGTCACGGTTTCTGGCGCCCAATTTTCCAGTATACAATAATTTGGCGTTTATTTATAAAAAAATTATCAGGTGTTGGAAAAACTAATATAGCATCTATTCTGCAAAGAATGTGATTCCCTGAAAAATCCAAGTTAAGCTATAACAAAGAGTACGGGTTATTGGGGCTTCGGCAAGAAGCACTTACCGCAGGTAGAAGGCAGAAGGCAGAAGGTAGAAGGTAGAAGGTAGCCGGAGTAGAAGGTAGAAGGTAGAAGGCAGAATCAACATTCTCCCGCTTGCACACTCTCCCCCTCACACACTCGGGCTCGGACACTCTCCCCGTCTGATATCGAACCCTCTCCCGCAGCACCCGGTTCTCTGGCGCACAATTCCTCAGAAAGGTTGTGACTTGTCCTCGGTGTTGCAAAATCCTCGACAGAGATTTAAACGCTGCACTGAAGCCTTTGAAAATGCCGCGAGTCTCGCGGTTTAAGCTTGTGGACTGGTGGTGGCCTACTTCAGCAGGAGATAGCCACAAAAATCCCCAATTGTCAAGCAAATGTTAGTGAATTATAGACGGCATTCCTAATCTCCATGCTGCGAATCATTACTCAGTGGGTTGAGGCACAAGCTGAACTGCGACGGATCTGCGATCGCACCCATGACGAACTTGTCGTTCACAAAGAAGCCACCGTCCGGGAGGTGCTCCAAGCTGTAAGGCGCAGAGGCGATCAGGCTGTGCTGCACTACACTGCTGAATTTGACCGCATGACCCTAAATGTGGAAGAATTACGGGTCAGCGGCGCCGAATTGGATGCTGCTTACCAGCAGGTGTCGAAAGAATTATTAAATGCAATCCGCACAGCTTGCAAACAGGTAGAGGCGTTTCACCGACAGCGCGTCCCGAAGTCTTGGGTGCAGTTTGGTGATGACGAGATTGTTTTGGGCAAACGCTACACCCCGGTCGATCGAGCGGGAATTTACATTCCTGGCGGTCAGGCGTCCTATCCCAGCTCGGTGATCATGAATGCGGTGCCAGCGAAGGTCGCCAAGGTTCCGAGACTGGTGATGTGTACTCCCCCCGGACAGGAGAAGAAAATGAATCCTGCGGTGCTCGTAGCGGCTCAGGAAGCGGGAGTTGATGAGATTTATCGGGTAGGCGGGGCGCAGGCGATCGCAGCTTTAGCCTACGGTACGGAAACTATTCCGAAGGTGGATTTAATTACTGGGCCGGGGAATATTTACGTCACCCTGGCTAAAAAACTGGTTTACGGGACTGTGGGGATCGATTCTCTGGCTGGCCCGTCCGAGGTGCTGATCATAGCAGACGGCTCGGCAAATTCTGTGCACGTAGCGGCGGATATGTTGGCTCAAGCTGAACATGATTCGATGGCGTCGGCAATTTTGCTGACGGCGGATTCGGTGCTGGCGAGAAAAGTGGTGGCTGAGGTGGACAGACAGTTGGCAAATCACCCGCGCCGAACTTTAACAGAAAAGGCGATTGCCAACTATGGTTTAGTCGTAGTAGTTGACTCGCTCAAAGCGGCGGCGGAACTCTCTAACGAGTTTGCCCCGGAACACTTGGAATTGCAAGTTGCAGATCCCTGGGCTTTGCTCGACCAAATTCGCCACGCTGGGGCGATTTTCTTGGGCTGCTCGACGCCGGAAGCTGTGGGCGATTATTTGGCTGGCCCGAATCACACTTTGCCGACTTCTGGGGCTGCTCGCTATGCGTCGCCGCTGGGTGTCGAGACTTTTATGAAGCATTCGAGTTTGATTCAATATTCGCCTGCTGCACTTAAGAAGGTGGCTAGGGCGATTAATGTGTTAGCCGAAGCTGAGGGGCTTCCTTCTCACGCCGATTCGGTGCGGCTGCGGACTGAAAATGAGGAAAAGGGTGAGTTTTAGATGGTAGATTTGAGATTGGCGATCGAGATTTAAGTAGATGAGTGGGAAAATACATAATTAGTCAAAAGCCAGTGAAACGCAGTAAAACGAAGCAATTCGCTGGCGATTATCCTAGCTTTACATTCTGTGACAAATGGCAAAGTTTATTTCCACCTGCCTACTGACGTACTCCGGGCTTAAGAAACCCGGTTTCTTCAACTATCTTGCTTAAATGACGCAATTACAGCAGATTTCATGTTTGGGAAGTACATCCCTGATCCATAAATCCCCCTAGGAACATGGCATTGCCTTGTCCCTACTACTTTAGGAACCTGGAATACGCTGTATTAGTCATTAGTTGTAGCGAACTGCAACTAAGGAGGGTGTTCATCACAGGGAATTTGACTTTACTTCATATTGCTCATCTAATTTTTTAAACTCTTCCACTTGTTTCATAATTGCTTCATATTCCCCTTTTTTGCTAAATTATGCAAAATTTTTAATATTACTGTAATTATGGGCTAGACCGCTATGTTTAAACTAAATCGCCGTCAAATTCTATTAAGTAGCGCTGTAACGTTTGGTGCAGCAATAGCCTATGCTCAACTTAAAGCCCAAAACTCCCGAACTCCAGGAGCATTAGAGAAAGGACTATCCTCTCAGAAAGTGATCCTCGTCGGAGCGGGGTTGTCTGGTTTGGTTGCCGCTTACGAGTTAGCAGCAGTAGGTCATACAGTAACAGTTTTAGAAGCCCGTGAGCGAGTAGGAAGGAGAGTTTTGACCTTGAGAGGCAAATTTAGTGAGAATCACTTCGTAGAAGCGGGAGCAGCTAGAATTCCGTCTAATCACAATTTAACACTTGACTATGCTCAACATTTTGGTTTGACTCTCAAGAGTTTTTTACCACCAAAGGGGTTTTACATTGCTGTGATAAAGGGGCGACGTCTTCTGATTCCTACTAATTTATCTGTATTTATACCGGGAGAAAAAATATCAAAGGTTGCTAAAATTCCTCAAGGTTCAGATCGATTGCCACAAGCATTTGCTACCGCTCTAGTTAATAAAATTCATCTAGGATCTGCGGTTACTCGCATTGAACAAACTTCTTCAGGGGTTCAAGTCTTGTGCCAATCAGGCCAGCAATACACTGGAGACTGCGTAGTATGTACTGTTCCCTTGCCAGTCTTGGGACAGATCAATTTTCAGCCTCCACTATCACCTCAAAAACAGCTTGCTATCGCTGGGGGTTATAACTATCGCGCAGCGACACGAATGTTTGTTGAATTCTCCGAAAGGTTCTGGGAAAAAAAAGGATTGAATGGTTGGGGGTTATTTGATAATCGTCCTGAAGAACTGTGGCACTCCACTTGGGATGCTTCTGGAAAAAAAGGCATTTTGCAAGCTTATCTGAAAGGGGAAAATGCCATTGCTATGGATGCCCTCGCCCCAGAACAACAATTGCCTCAATTACTACAGCGATGGGAAAAGATTCTCCCTGGTGTAAGTGCTTATCAGGGCAAGACAACCAGTTATTCTTGGGCTAAAGACCCTTGGTCAAGGTCAGGTTGGGCATACCCGACTAAAGACCAAGAAAAAAGGTTTTTTGATGAACTTGGAAAGTCGGAAGGTAAAGTCTATTTTGCTGGAGAACACACTTCTACTACGAGGGGATGGATGCAGGGCGCATTAGAATCTGGATTGAGGACTGCTAAAGAGATCCATCAGGCAAGAACTTAATTTTCTGATATTTTTGTGCGCTCACGCTATTATTTACAGATTGGCTGAGAATGCGAGCGTAGAGCAGACTGTACCCACGTTTTATCGATCGCCCCTGGTCTTGGGAAAGCGATTGCTTATTCAGCAAGCCCTAGATAATGGTGTGGAAAGTAGGCGACAATCAACGAGAAATTTAAAATGTAGTATCTGAGATTTAAAGGTGCATGGTATTAAATACTGTTTTGGTAGCGATCGACAATTCAGAGTTAGCGACTCAGGTATTGCAAGTTGTAGGGCAATTTCAGCTAGAACCGACGGCAAAGGTGATTCTAGTTCATGTTGTCAGTTCTGGTAGGTCGGATTTTGACGCGGTTGTCGATCGACCTCACGCTCAGGGAGATGAGATTGCTTACCGAGAAGTCGAGAAGTTACTGCAATCTTATCAGGAAAAGTTGCCTTGCCAGAGCGATTTAGAAATTGTGTCCGGGGACCCTGCAGAGGAAATTTTGCGTTTGGCTAATATTTATAAAGCCGATTTAATTGCGATCGGCTGTCGGGGTTTGACGGGTTTAAAGCGGATTTTGGAGGGTTCAGTGAGTGCGGAGGTTGTGGCTGAGGCTCCTTGTTCGGTGTTGGTGGTGCGGGCGAAGTAACTAGGCTGGTAAATGCGATCGACTATTGCATTTACATAAACCAATATAGCTATTAATAGCATTTGTTTGTTAGTTGAATGCAAAAATTAACGACCTATCAAATATATAGCGGTTCTCAAGCGTGGTGAGGTATGCCCTATGCCCTATGCCCTATGCCCTATGCACGTCGGGTACCTCATGTTACTGAGAAAGGCTATATGCTATTTTGTCAATTTACCGACCAACGAACAAATAAAAAACTTCCAGTAAGCGATCGCTTTTAACCGCAGATTAACGGGGCTACAAAAAGGGCGATTCACGCTCGGGGTAGCTCCGCTTCAGGCTGCTTGGATGAATTGATATTATGATAGACAAAGAACCATTGGCTAAGCATTATCATCTATGCCTCCAACTGCGAATTGTCTAAAAATTCCTCTGCGCGGTGTTCTTGTTGTTCCATTTGTTCTACAAATCTTTACAGCAGTGAGCTTAACAGGTTGGCTTTCCTTACGCAACGGACAAAAAGCGGTTAACGATGTGGCGGCTCAACTTCGTCAGGAACTAATAGCACGCATTGAAGGAGAACTCAAGCAATATATCAACAAACCTCATGATATCAATCGTGTGAATTCAGTCGCTTTTGCACTGGGCCACATGGACATGGTGAATGGCCGCAACGCTAAGCAACTTTTAACCCAAGTCCAAATCTCTCCTTTTGTTTTTTCATCCTATTGTGGCGATGCTCAAGGATATTATCTAGGTGCGACTCGTCGAGGGTCAAAAATCGCGATGACTGCGAGTAATCAAGAAACAAACTATCATTTTTATTTTTATGAAATGGATAATAGGGGCGATCGGCAAAAATTCCTAGAACAGGTAAGCTCTTCTTACGATCCTCGCCAACGCCCCTGGTATCTTTCTGCTGTGAAAGCAGGGAGGCCTACTTGGAGCAAGATTTTTGTGAATATTGTCAACAATGGTAAGCCTGCAATTACTGCCAGCGAACCTGTCTATGGCTCAGAAGGTAAACTTGTGGGTGTCTGTGCCACTCTTGTTGTCCTCTCAGAAAGTTTAAGGGAATTTCTGGGAAGTTTGTCTATTGGTAAAACAGGTAAGGCTTTTGTGATGGAGCGATCGGGTTCAATGATTTCTAGTTCCACAAAAGAGCCACTAATCAAAGGACAAGGTAAAGCTCAGAAGATGATTGACGCCGTGGAAAGTAGCGAACCATTTGTGCGGGAGACAGCAAAATATTTGCAGAAATATTTTGGTAACTTTGACCAAATTCATAAATCAGAACAGTTAGAATTTACCCTCAACAGTGAACGGCAGTTTGTTCAGTTGCTACCGCTGAATGATGGTAGAGGCCTGGATTGGCTAATTGTAGTCGTCGTGCCTGAATCTGATTTTATGGAGCAAATAAATTATAATAGAAATACGACGATTATCCTTTGTCTGTTATCACTGGTAATCGCAACAGGACTAGCAATTATCACTTCACAATGGATAGCTAAACCTATTCGGCGATTGAATCAAGCCAGTCAGGCGATCGCCAGTGGAAATTTCGAGCAAAATGTTCCCGACACTCTCGTCAAGGAATTGGTAACTTTATCAGTATCTTTTAATCAAATGAGTCACGAATTAAAGAACTCTTACCACACCCTTGAACAAAAAGTAGAAGAACGCACTCAAGAACTACGGGAGACTCAAGCCCAACTTATCCAAAGTGAGAAAATGTCATCTCTGGGGCAACTGGTAGCCGGGATTGCCCATGAAGTGAATAATCCCGCGAATTTTATTCACGGTAATTTATCTCATCTTAGCCAATATACCCAAGATTTACTAGAGCTAGTACAGCTTTATCAAAAGTATTATCCCCAGCCGGTATCGGAGATTCAAGCCAAGTCGGAAGATATTGAGATCGAATTTTTGAGCGAAGACTTATCAAAACTGCTCAAGTCTATGAAAGTAGGTTCTGAACGTATCCGCGATATTGTTAAATCTCTACGGAATTTTTCTCGATTGGACGAAGCAGATTTCAAAGCTGTCGATATCCATGAAGGCATTGAAAGCACCCTGATGATTCTGCAAAATCGTCTTAAGCCCAGACACACACATCCAGAGATTGAAGTGATCAAAGAGTACGGTAATCTGCCGCAGATCGAATGTTATGCAGGACAACTTAACCAGGTATTTATGAATATTCTGACAAATGCTCTGGATGCTTTAGATGAGCGAGATCGGGTGGAGAAAAAGACAATTCGGATTAGTACGAGTCTGTATAACTCAGAATTGGTCAGAATTTGTATTGCTGATAATGGGTGTGGCATCACAGAGGAAGTCAAAAAACGGCTATTTGACCCATTTTTTACAACCAAATCGGTAGGAAAAGGTACAGGAATGGGGATGTCTATTAGTTATCAAATTGTGATCCAAAAGCATAAAGGGAAGCTGTGGTGTACATCAGAACCCGGAGAAAGAACAGAGTTTTGGATCGAAATTCCCCTAAATCAAAGTGTTATTTAGTTGAGGATATTCGCGAACTGTGGCATTATCTTGCCGAACCCCATGAATCGGGTCACTTCAAAGCTGTGGAACCTTCAACTTTGATTTTTGATGGCCCGTTTCCCGATATCACCGAACCATGCGCGCGAGATGAGGGGGAAAACCGCATAACCGCTGCAATCGGTAGAGTAGATATCAACCAGATTGCTGCAATCCCTTACTGTGCAAATTCTGCTCGATGTGCTGCATATCCTTCATATCCTCACCCGCAACTATCCCGTAAATTTCCGTGTAGATTTTTCCGTATTTAACCTTCTCTAAAGCCGACAGGACGATCAATTCCTTGCGATCGAGCTCGGGTTTCAGCGTGACAAGAATCGATTCCAAAGTCCCATCCATTCGCCAGTCACTGGAATATTTAGCCACCTCCTTTCCCAGCCCCAGTAAGGTATGGCGCTGCACACAAAGCGGAGTCGAGCCATTAACTCGGAAATTGGCATCGATCGCATACAACTGTCCCTCTGAGTCTTCCAGCACGTCGAAGCCAATAACGCCGAAATAACCCTGTTGGTGAGCATATTTACCAATAGCGGCAATCATCTCAAAAAACCTACTCATGTCGGTTTCGCGGTAGTGAATCAGTCCCCCTAAATAGTTGCCCTCAGGGGTGACAAGTTGGCTCGTAGTGCCGATGAGCCTGATATTTCCCGTTTTGCTTACATAGAACTGCACGCAATAGTTCTGCACTTCATTCTTGACGAATTCCGAGACAATAATTGTATCCAGCAACTTAATCTCCAGATATTTCCTCACTTCCTGCAAGCAGTAGTTTAGATCGCTGGCGCTTTTGATAATATAAGTGCCTTCTCCAGAAAGCCCGTGGGATGCTTTAATCAAGTAGGGGAATTGCTCTGGTAACTCAATGCTTTCGAGATTGACTTCGTGCAGATTGTAGGTTTGGTATTTCGGACATTGCACGCCTAATTCTGCTAGCGTTGCTTTGCTGAGCAAGTGGTAGTGGATGTCGGGATGGACGGCGTGTTTTTCGGGTTTGAGATTGTCGAAGGGAAATAGAGTGAGGAGTTTGTCAAAGCGATCGCTTCGACTGAGATCTTCGAGATAAGTTGAGCAGTCTATCATCTCCATACTGCTGTAGCTGAAGCCAAAATGCTCCCGCCAATAGTCAATCAGCGAGTTCGGCGGCTGATTAATCACAATCCCTGGGATGGCATCGCCTAACACAGCCAGATTTTTCCAAGGTTCCTTCTGACCAATCTTGTCGAAAGAAGTTTTGGTGGCTTCACTGCTACCGTCTTGAATAAAGTATTTTTGCCTGTTGGGGTAAGCAGCCCAACTGGCAGTTGCGGGGTAATTTAGGATGAACGCATAACGTGCATCTGTGATGTCTGGAGCAAACAAATCGGAAAGAGAATTACCCTGAAAATAAGGAAAGTCGTATGTTGAGTTCATAGAAACATCCAAGTCGAGTTTGAATTGAACAGTTTTCCCGGCCACTAAGTAGCTGCACATAATTAAAAGTAGGGTGGGCAATGCCCGCCCTACAAATTGAAAAAGTGTTTATTGATGTCCAGCTACTTAATACCTAGGAAACAAGATATTAGTTGCGGAATTTTAACTCTCTCCAACTAGAGAGAATGCAACCTCAATAATTTCAACGATGGACGAGTTGTTTTTTCTTAGTGAACACAGCCACCTTGTCCATTTCTGAGGTTCTATAAGCACAAGCCATGTCGGTTGAGTTATGCGCCCAGCCAACCCGCCCTTGAGGGTCTATGATGACGCACCCAGCTTCTCCTGCCACCTTAGAGGCCAGAGTCTCAATTGCCATCTGCGCTGCTTCGTTTGGGTGCTTGCCGGAGGCTAGAAAATCGATCGCCCTCTTAGCTAGAACTACTGGCATAATGGACTCGCCATCGCCTGTGGTCGAGCAAGCGCCCTGTTCATTTTCAGCAAACAAGCCTGAGCCGATAATGGCGCTGTCGCCGACGCGACCGGCGGGCTTATTCATAGTGCCGCCTGTTGAGGTACCGGCAACTAAGGTGCCATTACTATCCAAAGCTACACAACCAACGGTATTGGGGCGGTCAATAACTTCTTTTTCCTCCTCCCACTCTTCCTGTTGCTCATCCGCGATTAAGTCTTCTTTGGCAGCCATCTCGGCTCCATTTTCTGCTGCAAAATGTTCTGCGTGCTCCGCTACTAAGAACATGGGTTTTTTATCCATAATCTTTCGCGCCACAGAGATGGGATGGCACACGCCTTGAACATTTGCGATCGCTCCCCAAGCTAAGGAACCGCCTTCCATGATCCCTGCGTCTAGCTCAACCTCTCCCTGGTTGTTGAGAACCGATCCAAAGCCTGCGTTAAATGTCTGGTCAGCTTCCAGAACCCGGATAGCTGCCTCAACAGCTTCTGCAGCGGTACCCCCGTTTGTGAGCACTGCCCAACCCGCTTCTGCTGCTGCGGTACAGCCTGCATTGTTGGCTGCAACCTTGTCTTCTGAGATGGTTTTTGCTCCACCGTGAACAATAATACTCAGTACCATAAATTTCCTTTTTTTATCTTAAAATCTACTTAAAAATTTATTAGATTAATCAATTTTTAAGTAGTTTTTTCTCCCTCATAGTTTTATAGATTAGCTGTGTTTAATTTGGGGTTCTTCTATCTTCAGATATAATTACATTTGTCGAGATTTGTATTCCTCCAGACCTAGCTAGTTACGAATTATTAATATTTTGCCAAAGTTAGGTCAATAGTTTGAGGAAATTTGGCTTGGAGTTAGTTAAGGAAATTGAAAGAGTTAGGGAGTAAAGATGAGGTAAAACTTAAGAGGATGCACTACACCTTAACAGCCAAAATCGGTAAATGTGAAGAAGGAGACTTTGAGAGACAATAAGTGCGATCGGTCTTGACATCACTCTGAGCCTTTCTGCTTACCCGCCAAAAACCCGCACAAACGCAGCAAATTAGCGGTTTGCCCCAAATTCAGCGCTAGCAGCGACACTCCGTCCAACTGAGACTGCACCCAACCGTCGCCCCAATACCACTGGTGAAATCCGTCAATTCCCAGGCTCAACAACAGCCGCAGACAATTCTGCTCAGCAATATCGCGGTGGGGCGATTCCCCTGTGCACGGTCAATCGATTTTAGATTTTAGATTTTAGATTTTAGATTGACCCCACGGATAAAT
>JAUBOM010000113.1:20337-24194 GCA_036700245.1 Microcoleus vaginatus BM001213989 | reverse complement strand
AAATCTGCTCATTGTCGAAACAGTAGAGTCGCAAGAACATCCTCAACCAGAACCGGTTGTCGAAAATCTGCTCATTGTTGAAACAGTAGAGTCGCAAGAACATCCTCAACCAGAACCGGTTGTCGAAAATCTGCTCATTGTTGAAACAGTAGAGTCGCAAGAACATCCTCAACCAGAACCGGTTGTCGAAACAGTAGAGTCGCTAGAAAATCCTCAACCAGAACCGATAGTCGAAAATCTGCTAATTGTCGAAACAGTAGAGTCGCAAGAACGTTCTCAACCAGAACCAGAACCGATTTTAGATACACCAAAGTCGCTAGAAAATCCTCAACCAGAATCCCAACCAGTTGTAAAAAATCGGCCACGTAAAAAAAAGCCACAACCGACTAGCGATTCTCAACCACAACAGCCACCTATTACCAAAAAGCCACAAATAGAAAGAAAGCAACAGAATAGCGACGATCGGGAAACACCACCTGGAGGCGACTCAGAATGAACAAATTACCAATGGCCAATTACCCATTCCCAATTCCTAAATGTTAGTAATGATTAGTAATATTGTCGCAATTTACCGCAAAGAACTACAAAGCTATTTTGCCTCGCCATTATCCTATGCCATCGCAGCAGTGTTTTGGCTAATCACCGGCTACTTTTTAATAGCCATCCTCCTAGCCCCCGACGGGTTAATTCCCCAAATCGGGCAGCGAGACCAAATGGGAATTACCGAACCTCCGATCGACGTAGCCTACGAATTCCTGCAACTCTTCCTGCGAATCATGGGTTCCCTTTCGTTGTTCGTACTACCTGCACTCTCAATGGGACTTTACGCAGAAGAACGCAAACGCGGCACCTTAGAACTATTAGCCACATCGCCCTTAACAAACTGGGCAGTTGCTACGGGCAAACTCCTCGGCGTTTTAACCTTTTATACCACAATGTTGCTGCCGCTGCTGTTCTGCGAGGCGATCGCCCTCAGTTCCTCAACCCCACCCGTACCCCCCGGAGTTCTCCTGCTAGGACACGGTGGCTTAATATTACTAGCAGCAGGAGTATTGTCCTTGGGAATGTTTATTTCCTCCCTCACAGACAGCACAATTTTATCAGCCATCCTCACCTTCGCTCTAGTATTATTTCTCTGGGTGATCGATGCAGCCGCCGTCGGTATCGGTGGCCCCTTCGGAACAGCATTAGGACATTTGTCGCTCCTAACACATTACACCAATCTTGTCAAGGGAGTTTTCGATACTAGCAGTTTAATTATGTTTGCCAGTTACATAATTTTAGGAGTATTTCTGACCGCCCAATCCATCGATGCCTTGCGATATCAGCGTTCTTAAAAAAATCACGGCAGGATTCCGGGAATAAAGAGGGGAGAGTCGGAGAGTGGGAGATTAAGGGAGAGGGCACCAATTCCTTCTTCCCAAGTCCCAATCCACACTTCCCAATTCCCAATTCCCACTGCTCAATTTCCACTTCCCAATTCCCAATTCTCAATTAATGTTAGTTATTCCACTAATTGCTTGAAAGAATGAGATTTATAGATCCCAAAATCGACTTTGCGTTCAAAAAAATATTCGGTTCCAGCGACAGCAAAGACATCCTGATTAATTTTTTAAACGCCATCCTTTATGAAGGACAGTCGCTCATCGAAGACTTAGAAATAATCGACTCGCAACCAGAAAATCCAACTCTGGGGACCCAAGAGACACGCCTAGATGTCAAAGCCACAATTAACGGCGACAGAATCGCCCTGGTTGAAATTCAACTGATCAACGTGCCTTCCTTTGGCAATAGAGTTTTGTACAACGCTGCCAAAAGCTACAGCCAGCAATTAACAGGAAAAGACCGCTACGAAAGGCTAAAAACAGTAATTTCCTTGAAAATTGCCGACTTTGAAATGTTTGAAAATCAGCCAGAATTTATGTCGCGGTTTGTTTTCCAAGAAAAAGAGCAACAGTTTGAGTGTCCCGATACTGCAATAGAATTAGTATTTATCGAACTGCCAAAATTTAGCAAGGAATTAGCAGCATTAGAAACAACCGCCGACCAATGGATTTACTTTATCAAAAACACCAGCACTCTGGAGACAGTACCAGAAACACTGAGTGCAGTTGCCGAGATTCAGAAAGCTTTTAGAATTGCCAGGGAAGACAACTTCACTCAGGAAGAATTAAAGGAATTGCAGAAGCAAGAACTGTGGGTTCAAGACCAGCAGATTGCCATAGAGATAGCAAGAGAACAGGTGACAAAAACCGCTCAACTCTCGTTAATATTGCGTCAGCTAGTGCGGCGTTTAGGCACAATACAACCGGAAACTGAAAACTGCATCCGTCAATTAAGCGTAGAGGAATTAGAAAACTTAGGAGAGGCAGTGCTGGATTTCAACCATCTGTCTGATTTAACAGTATGGTTGCAGGCTAATGCAATATAGAATAACATTCTAGAACTGGAATTGGGTCACTCAATATTTACCTTATGAAAATTAGAAAAAAAAATTGGAAATACGTTTTTTTGCTGGGTCCCCTACTCATCGCAGCGGGGGTAACAGCAAGACTTGTATCCGGAGTATGGGAACCCCTGACAGTCGGTTTAGTTATTGCCGGAACAGTGACGATCGCACTTTGGCTGCTATATTTGAGTTACGAACAAAGCTTTTGGGGGAAGCGTTCCACTCAAGCCAGCACCAACGCCCTGATTGCTACCCTCGCCGTCTTTGTGATTCTCGGAGTAATTAACTTCATAGCCGTTCGCTATCCCGTCCGCATCGACTTAACCGAAAGCCAACAATTTACCCTCGCCCCCCAGACTCAACAAATACTGCGAAATTTGCAACAAACAGTCAAAGTTTGGGTGTTTGACCCCACCCAAAATCCCCAAATCAAAGAATTGCTGCAAAGCTACAAACGCGAGGGAGGCGAAAAGTTTCAATTTGAGTTTGTTGACCCGCTAGCCCAACCGGGAAAAGCGCGGGAATTTAGCATTACCAGCATCGGAGAAGTTTACCTGCAATCCGGTGACAAAAAACAGGTGCTGCAAAAAGGCGGGACTGCTTTTGGTAGCGACCCGAATCAAGGTCTTTCAGAGATAAAACTTACCAATGGCTTAGAAGAAATTCTCAGCACTCGTGTTGCTACAGTTTACTTTTTGCAAGGGAAAGGAGCCCGCGCGCTCAAGGAAGGTCAAGGCGGAATTCAGCAAGCGGAAAAAGCTCTGAAAGATAAATACTACAACGCCCAAACACTCAATTTGACCGAACGCAAAGAAGTGCCAGAAGATGCAGATGCTTTAATCGTTCCCGGGCTGGAAAAACCGTTTTCCGATACAGAAATTAAAGCAATACAAGCTTATCTCGATCGCGGCGGCAGTTTATTGTTAATGATAGACCCGGCAATTGATACGGGATTGGACAAAATTCTGCAAGAATGGGGCGTAAAACTAGACGCCCGTTTGGCCATCGATGCTTCGGGTACTGGTCAAAGATTTGGCCTTGGCCCCACGGTTCCCACAGTCAGGCGCTACGGCCAACATCCGATTACTCAAAGTTTTGGCAGCGGTATTTCATTTTATCCGTTTGCGCGTGCTTTGGAAACCTCGCCAGTAGAAGGGATAGAGGAAAAACCGCTGATTTGGACGAGTGAGGAAAGTTGGGCCGAAAGCGATTTGACGACGAGGAAATTGGAGTTCGATCAGAAGACCGATCGACAAGGCCCGCTATTATTAGGTGTAGCTTTAGTTCGATCGTCCACTGACAGCACTCCGTTAAAGCCCTCACCTCCACCAACACCAACACCCGTCACGCCTTCACCCCAAGCATCGCCGACAACTTCACCATCGCCGACAACTGCGCCATCGCCGAC
>JAUBOM010000113.1:20158-20237 GCA_036700245.1 Microcoleus vaginatus BM001213989 | reverse complement strand
AGATTCACTATCGCCGACAGATTCACTATCGCCGACAGATTCACTATCGCCGACAGATTCACTATCGCCGACAACTTCA
>JAUBOM010000113.1:557-20058 GCA_036700245.1 Microcoleus vaginatus BM001213989 | reverse complement strand
CCATCGCCGACAGATTCACCATCGCCGACAGATTCACCATCGCCGACAGATTCACCATCGCCGACAGATTCACTATCGCCGACAACTTCACCATCGCCGACAACTTCGCCAACAGCTTCCCCAATTAGCTATTCGGTGATTGTCTCGCAAGAAGCTACGCCCCCAGCATTACCGACGACTTCGCCAACACCAGCAGCATCTCCCACAGCATCTCCCACACCGACACCAGAAAGTTCGCCAACACCCACAGCATCTCCCACACCGACACCAGAAACATCTCCCACAGCATCTCCCACAACATCTCCCACAACATCTCCCAGTCCAAAGTCAACTCCTTCTGCGCCTTCAACTCCGAGAAAAACATCGCGAATGGTAGTAATTGGCACATCTCAATTTGTGACTAACGGTTGGTTTGACCAACAACTCAATAGCGACGTGTTTCTCAATTCAGTCAGTTGGTTGAGTAAACCAGACCAGCAAAGCTTTTCTATCAGTCCGAAAAAAGCTACCAACCGCCGCATTAACATGACGCCCATCCAAGTAGGATTGCTGGTTTTAGCTTGGCTAATTTGGCCTTTACTCGGACTGGGAATTGGCGGCGCTATCTGGTGGAAGAGAAGATAAGTTAGTTGACTGTTGACTGTTGTCTGTTGACTGTTGACTGTTGACAGTTGACAGTTGTCAGTTGTTATTAATAACAGACTCCCCGATGCCCAATGCCTAATGCCCAATGCCCAATTCTCAGTTATTATGAAATTGCAGAAAAATACATTAGTATTGATAGCCGTCGCGCTGAGCATGACTGGGTTTGTTGCTTTGTTCGAGATGCAAGTGTCTCCGAAACAGGAAGCCGCTAAGGAAGAAAAACAGAAAATTTTTGCTTTTAAGTCCGATCGCGTACAATTCTTTACAGTCAAAACTCCCGAAAAGATATTGACTTTTGAGCGAGTTTATGCTACAAAAGGAGGCAAGTCGAGCTGGGAAATGAAATTGCCAGTACAAGCACACGCAAGTCAGGCATCGGTGGATTTTTTGCTAGACAGGCTGGCAACAGGAAAGAGCGATCGCACGATTAATATTACTGCTGCTCAACTGCCAGAATTCGGTCTCGACCAACCCCAAGCTACAGTCACAGTAAAACTGGATAACCAGGAAACTCACCGCCTAGTGTTAGGCAAAACAGACTTTAGCGGCCGCTTCTTGTACGCTCAAGCCAATCCGCCGGAAGCGCCCCCTCAAAATTCAGCCCAAAATTTGCCCGTGCTGCTAGTGCCATTTGACTTTAAAAATGCCGTCCAGCGACCTTTGTCAGAGTGGAAAAAAGCAGAAGCACCCAAAACAGACAAACCGCAAAAACCCTCTCCGACGCCAAGTCCTGAGAATAAATAGATGGCCAGTCGCTCCTCGATGTTGCACCATTCTCAATAAGCCTTTTATGAACAGGCAAGATGCCTGTTCATAAAAGAGTGAATTTTCTTGGGGAACAGGCATCTTGCCTGTTGCTGACAATGGTGCGCTCTGGGATAGAATTTAAAGAACAAATCCCAAAACCTGTTACATCCAACATTCCGCACCTAAAATACAGAAAAGTCTAAACTTAAACTGTATTTCAGTAGCGTGCATTACCCCCAGGAAAGGGCGAATATGTTTCAGACAGCACTCAACCAAGGTACGACAGCAACGGATACAGCGCTTGACGTTGAACTCCGCAAGGTCTTCAAGGTATTTAACGGCGAAACCGCAGTCCGCGGAGTAGACCTCAGCATTCGCCAAGGAGAATTTTTTAGCATTCTCGGGCCTAGCGGCTGCGGCAAGACTACGACCCTGCGGTTAATCGCTGGGTTCGAGACTCCCTCGGCGGGCGAATTGATGATTCGCGGCCAGTCGATGACCAACACTCCAGCTTACCGCCGTCCGGTAAATACTGTGTTTCAAAGCTATGCTTTGTTCGGACACATGAATGTCTGGGACAATATCGCTTTTGGATTGCGGATAAAAAAGCTCGGGAAAGCGGAAATTGAAGAACGGGTACGGGAAGTTTTGCAATTGGTGAAAATGGAATCTTTCGCCAACAGGTTTCCCGGTCAAATGTCGGGCGGCCAGCAGCAGCGGGTGGCTTTGGCGAGAGCTCTGGTAAATCGACCGGCGGTTCTGCTGCTGGACGAGCCCCTGGGTGCTCTGGATTTGAAGTTGCGGAAGCAGATGCAGTTGGAACTGTCGAATTTGCATCAAGAATTGGGTTTGACTTTTGTGATGGTGACTCACGACCAAGAAGAGGCGATGAGTCTGTCTGACCGGATTGCTGTGATGCACGAGGGCAGGATCGATCAAATTGGCTCTCCTGAAGAAATTTATGAGTGCCCGCAGACGGCTTTTGTGGCGGATTTTATTGGGGATACGAATTTGTTTGCGGGTACGGTAGAATCGATCGACCGATCGACTATCACAGTGCGCACATCAGCCAATCTGAAAATAATCGTTCAGCAGTCGGATATGTGGAGTGGTGTCACAGGCGACTCTGTTGTGGTCAGCGTCCGGCCGGAAAAAGTATATTTGAATCTTTACCAGCCGGAAGTGTCGGTCAACTGTTTTGAAGGGCGGCTCAAAAATACTATGTACATGGGCACGCACGTTCATTACGTGGTTGAGTTGGCGTCGGGCGAGAAAATTACAGTGCGCCAGCCAAATACAGGCGGCTCTTTCCCAGATCCGCACACGCCGATTTACGCTTACTGGGGAACTAATGATTGTCTCGCTTTGACCGATCGAGGATAATTACGCAAGAAGTTCGACAACGAACACGCGATCGAGATTTAACGGAGGTTACGGAGATCGGGAAGTTCGGCAACGAGCTGTGTACGCGATTTAACGGATTTAACGGATGGATGTTGCAGGGGAGTGCGGCAACGAGCAGTGTACGGGATTTAACGGATTTAATCGAATTTCCCAATCCCTAATTCCCCAATCTAAAATCTAAAATCTAAAATCGAATTTCCCAATCCCCAATTCCCCAATCTAAAATCTAAAATCTAAAATCTAAAATCGAACTGTGCCTCCGACTAACTTACCAATTTCCAGGTTTTCCAGGGCTAATTCTACACGCCGTCAGTTCCTAAAAAATTCGGCGGCGACAATTTCCGGGTTAGCTGTTTCGAGTTGCGGCTGGCGACTTGCAGACGTACAATCTGCTCCTGCCGTCAAAGGTTCGGCCGACCGACTTTTCATCTATACTTGGGCAGGCTATACCGATAATGCTTTGCTCGATCGCTTTGCCGAAAAAACCGGCATTCGCGTAGTGGCCGACGTGTTTAGCTCCAACGAAGAGATGCTAGCGAGAGTTCAAGCCGGTGGCGCCCGCGCCTACAGCATCATTTACCCGTCTGACTACATGGTGGTTCAAATGACGGAACTCGGGCTGTTGATGCCATTAGACCATTCGAGTTTGGGCGGACTCGATCGGCTCAAAAAACAGTTCCAAAACCCTGTCTATGACCCAGGAAACCGCCACAGCGTGCCTTTGAGTTGGGGAACCACAGGCTTGATTTACAACACCGAACAACTCAAAGAAGCTCCTGAAGATTGGAACTATTTGTGGGAGCACAAACAGGAGTTAGCAAGACGAATGACGCTGGCGAGTGATGTTCGAGAAGTCATGGGCGCTGCGTTGCGGATGCTGGGCTATTCTCTGAATTCTACGAACCAAGAGCAAGTAAAACAAGCTTACGAAAAGTTAGTGGAACTCAAACCGGCGATCGCATCTTTTACTACTGATGCTTGGCGGCCTCAAATGCTGACGGGGGATTTGAAGGTAGCTATGTGTTATTCTTCTGATGCTAATGAAGTAATTTCAGATAACGATAAATTGAAGTATGTCGTCCCCAAAAGCGGTTCTTCTCTGTGGACTGACACTTTAGTAATTCCTAAAGGTGCTCCCAATCCCGAAGCAGCTTATAAATGGATTAACTTTCTGCTGCAAGCCGATGTCGCTGCTTCTTTAGTAGAGCGGCTCAGTTTTTCAACTCCTGCGGAAGATGCTTTTAGTTTGTTGCCGCCGGAAATCCGCGAAAATGAGCTTCTTTTCCCTTCGGAAGCTGTTTTGAAAAATTGCGAAGGTGTGGCTCCGGTAGGAAAATTTATGGAAGTGTACGATCGCTATTGGACTCAATTAACCAGCGGCTAATCATCAAACCTAGGGCGGGTTTTACACACAATCTCTGATTCTCACCCAATATTTACATAAACCCGCCGCCCTAGAGCCGATCGCCCACTGTATGTATTATATCCGTGTTAACCCGCGTTCATCAGCGGTTAAAAACTCAAAAAATTTGATCTATGGCTGTTTCAACTAGAACTCCCCCTCCTATTCCTCCCAATTCTTCCTTGAAGGCTGAAACTGTTTCCCCATGGTCGGCGTGGACAGGTCCGCTGGTATTGCTCGGTCCTTCTGGCTTGTTGCTGCTTTTATTATTAGTCATACCAACTCTGGTGATTTTTCAGCTTAGTTTGGTGCCGAATATTAAGCCGGGAGATTTGGTGAATCCTTCGGGAATCGGCAATTACCTGCGAGTGTTTGAGCCGCTGAATTTACAGGTGATGGGTCGATCGCTTTTTTTCGCAACCGGGACTACTATTCTGTGTTTGCTGCTGGGATTTCCCGTCGCTTACTGGATCGCCCTCAATGTCTCGAAAAAGTGGCGGAATTTAACTTTGTTAGGCTTTGTGTTGCCGCTGTGGACTTCTTCGCTGTTGCGATCGTATGCTTGGATTACAATTCTGCGTCCTACAGGGGTTCTCAACTCGCTGCTGGCACTTCTAGGCATTCCTCCACTGGAATTGCTCAATCAAAGTTCCGCAGTTTTAATCGGCATGGCTTACAGTTATTTGCCTTATATCGTGACAATTCTTTACGCTTCTTTGGAAAAGTTAGACCGCAGGTTACTAGAAGCATCTCAGGATTTGGGCGCCAATCCAGTGGAAACTTTCTGGAAAGTGACAGTACCTCAGACGATGCCGGGAATTGCTGCGGGTTCTTTGCTAGTATTTATTAGCTGTTTGGGCGATTTTGTCGATCCCGAGTTGCTCGGTGGAGCTTCGAGTATGACGGCGGCTCGTTTAATTTACAATCAGTTTTTGGGGGCGACTCAAAATTGGGGTCTGGGTTCGGCTCTGAGTATGGTATTAATCTTTGCAGTGAGCATCGGAATTGCCCTTTTGCTCAAATATGGCGATCGTAATGCAATTTAGGAGGTTGAAGAAGTCAGAGGGAAGAAACAATAAAACAATTCTAATTTGTCCGATTACCAATTACCAATTACCAATTACCAATTACCGATTACCGAGACATGGAAAATACCGCCGAAAATCCCCAGGAGGAATTACAAGCCGATATGTACTTAAAACCTAAATTTAAGATTTCTTGGCAGGTGATATTTGCCGTTGTGATGTTTTTTTATATGTACCTGCCCATCCTCGTACTCACCTTTTACAGCTTTAACAAATCGCGTTTTAGCGCCGGCTGGGAAGGATTTACTTTAGATTGGTACGTTAAATTATTTAGCGATACGCGGATTTTAATTGCCCTGAGAAACAGTTTAACAGTGGCTGTTTGTGCAGTTGCAATCTCGGCTGTACTCGGCACTTTGATGGCCGTTGGTTTAGCCCGCTACCGCTTTCCTGGCAAGAATTTATATCAGGGAGTTTCCTACTTGCCGATTATTATTCCAGATATTGCGACCGCGGTTGCTACTCTGGTATTTTTAGCGGCGCTGGCTATTCCTCTGAGTTTGTGGACAATTGTCGCCGCTCACGTTGTGTTTTGTCTGGCTTACATCGCCCTAGCTGTTTCTACTAGATTGGCAGATTTAAACCCGTATTTAGAAGAGGCTGCCTTAGATTTGGGTGCAACGCCTGTGGAGGCTTTTATTCAGGTTTTGCTCCCTCAATTAATACCCGGAATTGTTTCGGGTTGTCTGCTGTCTTTTGTCCTCAGCATGGACGATTTTTTGATTGCGAGTTTTACCGCAGGTAGCGGGACTACAACTCTGCCGATGGAAATTTTTAGCCGGATTCGGACTGGGGTGAAACCTGATATTAATGCTCTGAGCGTGCTGTTGATAGTAGGTTCGGGAGGATTGGCATTTTTAGCCGAATATTTGCGCGGTCGGGGCGAGCAAAAACGGGCTCATTAGTCATTAGTCATTGGTTATTAGTCATTAGTCATTGGTTATTGGTTATTAGTCATTAGTCATTAGTCATTGGTTATTAGTCACCAAAAAACCCGGTTTCTCAAAGAAACCGGGTTTCTGAAGCGGTAAGATGCGCCATAAGCGCCCTACAGAGCTTCTGCGTCAAGGACTCAATTGCTGCTACTTGGCTGGTAATTTCACTTTAGTAGCCAAACCTAGTGCTTCCAAAACTTGAATTGTCATCCAAGTGAAGTCAATTTCCCACGATTTCATACCGTGACGCGCAGAGTATTGATAAGCATGGTGGTTGTTGTGCCAGCCTTCGCCGTAAGTCAGGACAGCTACCCACCAACAGTTAGTAGAACTATCCTTTGTTTCGTATGTGCGGTAGCCAAATTTGTGAGTGGCGCTGTTAACAAACCAGGTGCAGTGATAAACGAAAACTAAGCGGACAAAAATTACCCAAACGACAAAAGACCAGCCTGCTGCTAAGTAGAGCAAGACGCCAAATGCGATTTGAATGGGGAGAAAGTAGTTTTGCAAAAATTGGTAAAACGGGTCGCTCGAAATGTCTTTTGTGCAGCGGGGAATTTCATCGTGGGCGGGGCCTTTATAAAGCATCCAACCCATGTGACTCCACCAAAAACCCTTCTGGGCATTGTGAGGATCGAGCGCGCTTTCGTCCGAGTGGGTGTGGTGCAAGCGGTGCAGGCCAACCCAATGAATTATGCCTCCTTGACACGCAAGCGCTCCGCAAAAAGCTAGGAAATATTCTACGAATTTTGGTGTCTGAAAACTGCGGTGGGTGAGCAGGCGGTGCCATCCGAGAGTAATTCCCAAACCGCCTGTTACCCAGTGCATAAATACGGTTAAACCAACTGCTGTCCAATTGAAGTTACTAGGAAGCAGGGCGAACAAAGCGCCGATGTGAACTCCTGCTAAACTAATAATGTGCGCCCAATTGTATTGGAGTTTGTTTTGCGTTGCAATTGTCATTCTATTTTTGATTTCTGATTTGATGCGGAGCTGGATTCACCCATAAAAGTTTGGATTGAGGTAGTGAACTGTTTTTTTGAACACTCGCCCAAACTAATAAATAATGAATGATAGATTTTGGATTACGATTGAAAAAAAATTACCCTTTTGTCTTGACAATAAAAATTTTGGCTGCTAAACAAAATTTTTTCTTCCCAAATCTATTATAACTGATTATGGTTGTGGTTGGGTCGATCGCACCAGAGGATGCGAGCTGGCTTCAACCCAACCTATACCGATCGCAAAAACAGGGTTAGGCATTGGCCACGAGCCATTAGTCCAGAACTGATGACCGACAACCAATGACTAATTGCCGATCGCTATTTTTCTGCTAATTTCACTTTGGTTGCCAAACCCAGCGATTGCAGCAATTGAATTGTCATCCAGGTGAAGTCGATTTCCCACCATTGGAGACCGTGGCGAGCCGAGTATTGAAAGGCGTGGTGGTTGTTGTGCCAGCCTTCGCCGTAGGTGAGCAGAGCCACCCACCAACAGTTCGTCGAGCGATCGCCCGACTCGTAGGTGCGGTAGCCGAATTTGTGGGTAGCGCTGTTCACCAGCCAAGTGCAGTGGAACACCACCACGATCCGCATAAACACACCCCAAACCACGAAAGACCAGCCGCCTAATAAATAAAGCAACACACCGAAGACAACTTGGATGGGGATAAAATATGCTTGGAGAAACTTGTATACTGGGTCGTCGCCGATGTCTTTAGTAAAGCGGGGGATTTCAACTCTGATCGGCAGATCCGAGAGCATCCACCCCATGTGGCTCCACCAGAAGCCTTGATTGGAATCGTGGGGATCTGTTCCGGTGTCGGAATGTATGTGGTGTAACCGGTGCATTCCCACCCAGTCGATCGGGCCACCTTCACAGGAAAGGGTACCGCAAATAACTAGAAAATACTCTAGCCATTTCGGTGTTTGAAAACTGCGGTGGGTGACGAGGCGGTGAAATCCCAGAGTAATTCCTAAACCACCTGTTACCCAATGCAGGAATACTGCTAGCCCGACCGCAGACCAGCTAAAATTACCCGGCAGCAAAGCAAATAAAGCACCGATGTGCAGAAAGGCCATAAAGCCTATGACCGGCCAATCAGGAGAAGTTTTTTTGGAAGTTGCAATCGTCATGAATATATTATGTTTACAAACTAGGGGCCGCATCTACGCCACAATGAACAGCGCGCACGCCAAGGGTGAGCGAGGTATAGATGAATAGCGTTTCACGGCTACAGGAAGCAGAACAGGCACTCTTTCAGATTTTTTCTGGTATTGACGCGACAGTCAAGCAAAATCTTCAACGAGTCTTAAAAGCTTTTCGCAGCCACCGGGTTGGAGTCCACCATTTTGCAGGGGTTACGGGTTACGGCCACGACGATTTAGGTCGGGAGACTTTGGACGGGGTGTTTGCCGAAGTAGTAGGGGCAGAGGCGGCGGCTGTGCGGGTACAGTTTGTTTCGGGTACTCACGCGATCGCCTGTGCTCTTTTTGGCATCCTGCGTCCTGGTGATGAAATGTTGGCAGTGGCTGGTTCTCCCTACGATACTTTAGAAGAAGTGATCGGCTTGCGCGGGCAAGGTCAAGGTTCACTGCTTGAGTTTGGCATTAGTTACCGTGAGTTGCCTCTCACTCGGGAAGGAAGTTTGGACTGGCAGGCATTGAGCTCTACTATTTCAGCAAAGACTCGCCTGGTTTTTATCCAGCGCTCTTGCGGCTATTCTTGGCGGTCGAGTTTGTCTATTTCTGAGATTGAAAAAATCGTCGCCATAGTCAAACATCAGAATCCTAGCACAATTTGCTTTGTTGATAATTGTTACGGAGAGTTTGTTGAAAATTGTGAACCTACTGCTGTCGGTGCGGATCTGATGGCTGGTTCTTTGATCAAAAATCCGGGGGGTACGATCGTCCCTGCAGGAGGTTACGTCGCCGGCAGGGCGGATCTGGTGGAGGCGGCCACTTGTCGCTTGACGGCGCCGGGAATCGGCAGCAGCGGCGGCGCAACTTTTGATTTGAATCGGTTGCTGTTTCAGGGTTTGTTTATGGCTCCCGGTGTTGTGGGGGAGGCGAAGAAGGGAAATCATTTGACCGCTTATGTTTTTTATAAGTTGGGTTATCGGGTGAATCCTATTCCTTTGGCGAGGCGCAGAGATGTGATTCAGGCGATCGAATTCGGTTCTGCTGATAAGTTAATTGCTTTTTGTCGCGCGGTTCAGCAAAATTCCCCCGTCGGTTCCTATCTAGATCCGGTGCCTGCTTCCATGCCGGGGTACGAAAGTCAGTTGGTGATGGCTGGGGGTACTTTTATTGATGGGAGTACGTCGGAGTTTTCGGCTGACGGGCCTCTGCGTCCGCCTTACGTGGCTTTTTGTCAGGGGGGGACTCACTGGACTCATGTAGCGATCGCTCTTGAAGCTGCGATCGATGCTGTGGGCCCAGCAAATAAACTGACTAATCACTAATTACCAGACTCGGATTTGTTGCCAAACGGCCGTCTTCCATGTAGATAATTCGATCGGCAATATCGAGAATGCGGTTGTCGTGCGTGACTAGCAAAATCGTGCAGCCTTGTTCTTTTGCTAGTTTTTGCATAATTTCTACGACATCTCGCCCGGATTTTTTGTCCAAAGCGGCGGTTGGTTCGTCCGCTAAAACTATTTTAGGGCGGCTGACTAACGCCCGGGCGATCGCAACTCTTTGTTTTTGCCCTCCCGACAAATTTTCGGGGTAATAATTAGCCCGCTCTCCCAAACCCACTGCTTCTAACATAGCTATTGACAAAGCATCCATATTCTGATTTAGCATTTCTGTGTGCAGTTCCAAAGACATTCGCACGTTTTGCTTGGCTGTCAAGAATGTCATCAAGTTATGTGCTTGAAAAATATAGCCAATTTGCTTTCTGAGTTTAGTTAACTGAGTTTTGCTAGCTCCGTGTATTTCTTGCCCAAGAATTTTGAGACTGCCTTCTTGAGCCGAACGCAGCCCGCCTAACATTGTCAATAAAGTTGTTTTGCCGGAACCAGAGGGCCCCGTCATAATGACTATTTCTCCGGGGTTGATGTCGAGATTTATGTCAAATAAGGCTTGTTTTTTGAGAGAGCCTTGACCGAAGTAATGGTTGAGGTTTTGGACAGAAATTACTGGTTCGGTTGCGGTAGTTGGGTTAGCGGGAAAACTTAGGGTTTGCATGGTGATTTTTGGGAGTTTTTTTGACCGCAGATGCAGGCAGATTGACGCTGATGAACGCAGATTAGAAGATGTCTGCGGGGTCGGCTGATTGGAGTTTGCGGAGGGCGAGGGCGCCGGAACCGGTACACATCACGATCGTCAAACTTAACACTACAACCGCTCGATTTGTTGTCATCGCAATTGGCAGTAAAGTGGCAGATTGTGCTAGCGAATACAGTCCATTGGCTAAAACAATTCCCGGCATAAAACCTAATACAGCTAATAGCAGAGCTTCCTGAATTAAGACTCCGACTAAATAGCGATCGCTATATCCCATTGCTTTTAAAGTCGCATATTCCGCTAAGTGATCGGAAACGTCCGAGTAAAGAATTTGGTAAACAATAATCAGACCAACAACGAATCCGATAATTGTACCGAATCCGAAAATAAAGCCGATCGGAGTAGCATTTGCCCAATAAGCTTTTTCAATTTCTGCAAATTCCGCTAGGGTTAAAACTTTGACATCATCGGGCAATATAGCTTTGAGCATTGACTGGGTTTTTTTGATATCGGCATCGGGTTGTAGGTTGATTAAGCCGACATCAACTTGATCGGGTGTGCGATCGGGAAATAAGTTCATGAATGTAGAATCGCTGGCAATGACATTGCCGTCAGCCACGAAGGAAGTACCGAGAGTAAAGACTCCTCCTACTTGAATATTGCGTTTATTGAGTTCAGTTTCGAGGGTAGATTGTTTGTGAAAAATCTTGGCAATCTCGCCGTATTCAGGTCGAGAAGATTGGTCAAACAACACATGATTAAACATTTGAATTTGAGGCAAATTTTGATTGACATCAGGCAAATTAAATGTTATGTTTCCGGGGTCGATTCCAAAAATTAAAATCGATCGAGTAGTGCGGGTTGTGGGATTTCGCCACTCTCCCATACCAATATATAAGGAAGTGACGGATTTTACTCCTTCTACTCCTTGTGCTTGGTAAAGTCGCTCTCGGTTGAAATCTTTTACCGCAGCAAAAGTTTCAAATTGAGGATTGATTAAAACTAAATCTGTCTGTAAACTTTGGTGCGGCTTAACGGCAGAATCGAATAGTGCATCTTGAAATCCCAGTTGCACAAAAATCAGAATATCTGCAAAGGCAATTCCTGCAATAGCAACAGCGAGGCGGGTTTTTTCTCTAGTTACTTGCAACCATGCAAGGGGGGTTTTGCGAAACATAAATTTTGGGAAATGGGAATTGGGAATTGGGAATTGGGAATTGGGAATTGGGAATCTATTGTGGGTTATTTAAAGCTGTTTCTTCAAGTTTGCGTTGCCGCATTAGGAGAAATAAAGGCAAACCCAGGGAAACACCAACCAGTAAAGTGGCAATATAAACCCACAAATTTTTCATTTTCAGACGCGAACCTTCGCTAAAAACAAAAAACAAAAAAACCACGGCAGAGACGATTACATCCATACCAAAAAAGCTGGAAATTTGATTTGCAAACAATTGTCCGAAGAAAGCGTTAATATTCAACCCTTTTTCTAAGAGAAACGGGACAAACTGGGAATAGGGTAAAGCAGTGCCAAGAATACAGAGAACTAAGTATGCAATTTGAAGCATTGGAAAACCTCCAGTTGGTTAATTTTAAATCGCTATATTTGCGAGTTTACTCAGCATTACTGAGCGCTTTAATATCAGATTTCATAATTAAGTTAATGTTGCGAGAAATCTTGTCAATTTCCCAATCCCACCACCGAATTTCTAATAGTTGTGCAACTTCAGCATCGCTGAAACGCTGTCTGATTGAACGTGCGGGGTTTCCACCGACAACGGTGTAAGCGGGAACATCTTTTACTACAACTGTTTTGGCGGCCACGATTGCACCGTCGCCGATGTTGACTCCCGGCATAATCACCGATTCATAGCCGATCCAAACGTCATTGCCGATCGCAGTATCGCCTTTACTTGGCAGTTCGATTAATAGATTCATGGCTGTTTCCCAACCATTCCCAAAGACGGGAAAAGGATAGGTAGAAATGCCGTCTAATTTATGATTTGCACCGCTCATGATGAATTTGACGTTAGTGGCGATCGCACAAAATTTACCAATAATTAATTTCTCACTCCCGTAATGGTAAAGTACGTTTCTCTCGAAGTTTTCTGGCTCTATTGGATCGTCATAATATGAGTAATCGCCGACGATAATATTAGGGGATTTTATGAAGTTTTTAATAAAGCAAACCCTGCGCTGGTCTGCCATCGGATAAGGTCGGTTCGGGTCGGGGCCAAATTCTGCCATAATTTTCAATCCTCCCAGGTTTTTAGTAAAAACTTTAGTTTTGTTTAATTGCTACTTGTACCTGCAAATTGGTCAATCCCGCAACTTGTTTGCTAGCTTCAGGATTCAGGTGAATTTTTACTTCTACTACTCGGCTATCCAAGTTTTCTCCTGGTTGGTTACTAAACACATTTTGTTTACTTACTTTTAACGCAATCTCTTTGACAGTTCCCTGCAACTCTCCTGAGAATGCTTGGCTAATAACCGCTGCTTTTTGTCCTAGCTTAATTTTGCTGATGTCAGTTTGATAAATTTCCGCAACGACTACCATTTGGTCAGTTTTTCCTAAGTCTGTAATGCCGTCATCGCTTATTTTTTCACCAGCACGAGTATGAATTTTTAGGATTTTTCCAGCATTTGGCGCGCGGATGGAAGCTTGATTTAACTCGGTTTGGGCGCGCTTCACTTGGGCGATCGCACTTTGGATCTCAGCTTCGGCTGCTTGCACGTCCACGGGGCGCACTTCGGCTATTTTGTCAAGAGTTGATTTCGCTTCTTCTAGTTGTTCGATGCCAGTTTCTTGAATGCGTTTGAGTATTGATTGAGCTTCGTTAAGCTGCTGGATTGATGTACTGTTAATGCGAGTTAGGTTTGCTTCTGCTTCGTTAATTTGCTGTTTGGCTGTATTGTTAATGCGATCGAGGTTTGCTTGCGCTTCTTCAAGTTGCTGCTTTGCCGTATTGTTAATTCGGCTGAGATTAGCTTGTGCTTCTTTAATTTGCTGGCGACTTGTATCTAATGCCAGCCGCTTAGTATCTCTTACGGATTTAGAAATTGCACCTTCACCCGCGAGTTGCTGATGTCGGAAATCTTCAGCTTTAGCATTATTAAACTCGGCTTGCAATTTGTCGATCGCTGCTATTTGTGCAGTTTTTTCTCCTTGCCATTGTGCCGCTATTCGGCTAATTGTTGCCTGTTGTGCTTTCCTCTCCCCTTGCCACTGGGCCGTGATTCGGCTGATAGTGGCCTGCTGTGCGGTTCTGTCGCCTTGCCATTGTGCTTGCAGACGATCGACTGTTGCTTGTTGTGCAGCTTTGTTGCCTTGCAGTTCCGCTTCTAGCTTGCCAATTGTGGCAGATTGTGCGGCAAGTTCTCCCGACTTTGCACCAGCTTTTACTTGTGCTAAACGGGCTCTAGCAACTTTGACTTTCTCTTGAGTTTCATCTAAAACAGATTGCAGGCGATCGCGCGCATCCAAAATCGCGATTAGTTGTCCTGCTTTGACTCGATCGCCCTCTTTGACTAAAAGCTGGGAAATGCGATCGCCATCTAAACTCTGCGATACTCCCAAGCGAACCACTTCTCCTTGCGGTTCCAATCTTCCTAAAGCCGTTATTTTCCTCGGTGGTGGTATTTCCGCACGCAAAGGTTCAGTATTTTTAGCCAACGGTGCAAACTGAGAAATCCCGTAAAAAGCTGTACCGCTGGTAATGATGCTGGCAGCAATTGCCATTCCGATTACTAATCTATTTTTAGGTTCTATCCAAGATTGAAAATTCATACTTGTCCTCTACTTGCAGCTATTTTTGTCTAAATAAGCGAGCAACATCTCTTTTAATAAAGTCCATTGTTCTGCAACAGATATTCTTTCACCTTGATAATACCTTCTTACCAGCAAACCGTCACCATAACAGATGATAAATCTAGCGATTGCTGGATCGGAGATACCTAAGTAGCAACTGACTGCCTCTTCGTAACGCTTTCCCGATTCCTGAAGTGCTTGATTGCTGTCAATCTCTTGACGAGTTTTTTGTTGGCAAAACTCAAATGTCATTAACAGACTTTTCAGGATGTAATCTTCATTTTTGATGAAGTAATCCATCAGTTTTTCAACTTTTTCTGCTAAAGTTGGCGGATTTCCCAGTTCGGAAATTGCTTCTTCTTTTGTATCTTCATAGCTCAAGTATTCAATTAACTGCTCGAACAAACTTTCTTTACTCGGGAAGTAGTGATAAAGGGTTCCTGTAGAAACTCCGATTTCTGACCCAATTTCCCGCATAGTTACTGATGAGTAACCTTTTTCGGCAAATATGTCAAAGCATTTGTTTAGTAGTTCTTTACGGTATCGATCGCGGTCAACTATTTTTGGCATGGGTGAATAGATTTTAGATTTTAGATTATCTAAAGCCTAAAATTTATTGGTCTGATAATTCTATATCGAACGTGCGATATAGTATCAATCACTACAAAATTGATTTTTTGGGTCAGCGGGCAGGATTGATATATATCGAACAGTCGTTATATTTAATTGAACACAGAATCGTAGAGTTTGTCAAGGGGTAGGGAAGAATTTTTTGGCCCATCGCCCTGCAAGAAATGAGACAAAATAGTAAAAGCCAACATCCATCGGCTTTCGGAAGCGGTATAAAATGCCAAATTAAGATTAAATAAGCGATCGCAGTGAGATAATTTATGAGAGTACGAACCTACTTCATTGGTGATACCCAACAAATTGTAAAACTGTTTTACGACACGGTACACGAAGTAAACATCCGCGATTACACACAAGCACAAGTAGATGCTTGGGCACCAGCAGATATGGATATCGAAAGTTGGACTAAAAGTTTAAGCAGTAAATTTACTTTCTTAGCAGAAGAGGGTGAGAAAATTGCAGGTTTTGGGGAATTAGAAGCAAGCGGCCATATCGATCGCTTTTACTGTCATCGAGATTTTCAAAGGCAAGGAGTCGGCAGGCTAATTTTAAAACAAATTGAGTCAAAAGCCAAAGACTTAGGAATTAACAAGTTATTTACCGAAGCCAGCATTACAGCTCGACCTTTTTTTGAAAGCCAGGAATTTATGGTGATTAGAAAACAAGAAGTAGAACGCAGAGGACAAAAACTCATCAACTTTGTCATGGAAAAAAATATATAAACAACGATTTGTGTAAAATTAGATCGAAGAGTTTTACGCAGGAGTTGCGATGGTTACGGAAGCTACAAATGTGGTGGGCGGAAAGTTAGAGACTTGCTGCACCTCACCGATGACGGGCTATTATCGAGACGGCAAATGCAATACAGGTGGTGGCGACTTTGGGGCTCACACTGTTTGTGCTCAACTGACAGAAGAGTTTTTGCAATTCACTAAATCGAACGGAAATGATTTGAGCACTCCGGTTCCCGAATTTAACTTTCCCGGTTTGAAGCCTGGGGATTGCTGGTGTTTGTGCGCGTCTCGCTGGAAGGAAGCAATGGATGCAGGAGTTGCGCCGCCTGTGGTTTTGGCTGCGACTCACGCCTTGACTTTGGAATACGTTTCTTTGGATGAATTGAAGCAGCACGCTGCTGATTTGTAGGAAAATGTTGCTGTGCGATCGCTTTTAGTCCATAAGGGCGATCGTCTTTTTATGATGAACATCAAGTCAATGGATTTGAGATTTGAGATTTGAGATCGATCGCCACTCAAGTATTTAAGTGCGATCGCTCGTCATTTCCAGGTTTTACTATTAGATAAACTTACGGCTTTACTCGATCCTGATTCTCAGTTAAATTTGGTGTCTGCGGTGCAGCGTTTGGTCAAAAATTGCGGGCTGACGCCTTTGTGGGTGACTCACGGTTTGGATGAGTTGAATTATTGCGATCGGGCTTTTTTGTTGGAGAAGTGTGAAGTGCGCGATCGGGGCGGTGCAGCAAGGTTAAAGCAGCGGTTGATGCAAATTCAGGGAGTTTAGGGGCTGAAATTTGGCCAGAATTAGCGATCGCATTTCATCGGACGTGATATTAAAGGTAAAACAAGGATGACTAACGGGACTTAGACAAAAACTGAAGCCCTTTTGGCTAAAACCCAGATAGAGAAATACTTTTAGATAGAAAGGGCATGAATCTAGTTATACCAAGGGTTTCAGACATTTTTAAGTTATCGATTTCTTTCCATTCCCTAGAGGGGGTTTCAGCTTTTAAAGGGGCTGGAAAATGTTTAAGTCCCACTAAAAAGCTTGCTGTGTAAGTCTTCTTCCTTCTTCCTTCTTCCTTCTTCCTTCTTCCTTCTTTCTTCTACTTAACGATCGCGCTCGCCACACTGTATAATCCTGTCAAGGCTATTTTGAACCCTCAAAGCCACTATTAAACAATAAGACTTCTATTTTCCCTTATGTTAGATGCTAAAACTATATTTCAAGAAAGCTACTATCTGGCTAAAAACTCAGAGGTAGCCGACGCTGTAGCCAACGGGAACTTCCAAAACGGATTTGAACACTTTAGCAAATTTGGTCAATTTGAGGGCCGCAACCCTAGCGCCCTATTCGATACTAATTATTATCTCCTAAATAACCCTGATGTCGCTGCCGCTGTCAATAGCGAAGCTACGACAGCATTACAACACTTCATTAATTTTGGGGAAGCTGAAGGCCGCAATCCTAGCCCATTCTATAACAACAGCTATTATCGAGGGAAAAATCCCGATGTTGCTGCGGCTGTCGATCGCGATTAAATTACTGGCATTGGTCACTTCATCCAATTTGGTCAATCGGAAAACCGCAGCCCCAGCCCTTTGTATAACGATAGCTATTATCTGGCAAAAAACCCCGGTATTACTGGCGCTGTTGAACGGGACGAACTTACTGGTATTGAACACTTTATCAAGTTTGGCGCTGCTGAAGGGCGAGATGTCACCCCATTTATTAAGTCTGGTGACTCAACCTTGCCAAATGGCGTTGCTTCTGGAGATACCACCCAAACTTCAACGGTTTTGTGGAGTCGCAGCACAGTTCTTGGTAATGTTGTCTTTGAATATTCCACAGATCCAAACTTCAGTAACAGTCTCGGCACTCTCACAGAAACCGTCACCGATGTTACCGTACCCGTGAAAGCCGAACTGACGAATTTAAAGCCTGGTACTCAATATTTTTATCGAGTGCGTGATGCCGCTGGCACTTCAGCAGTTGGCCAATTCCGCACTGCTGCTGAGTTGGGAAATCGCCAGGGTTTACGATTTGGGGTAGCAGGCGATTGGCAAGGTCAACTTACTCCTTTCCCGGCGATCGCAAATGCGCCGGAACGCAATCTCGACTTTTTTGTTCGCATCGGCGACTCCGCTTATGTAGACGATCTATCGCCGGATTTGCCGGGAGTCAGACAACCTAAAACTTTTGAAGAGTTTAGCACGAAGCACAACGAAGTCTACGGTCAACGTTATGGCCTCAATACCTGGGCTGATTTGCAGGCTTCCACCACCATCTATGCTAGCTGGGATGACCACGAACTCACGAATGATTTTGCCGGGGGTGCAACACCTAGTGAGTCGCCGCAAAAAGAAGGGATTTTCGGGACGGGGGGAGGTTTTGTCAATGATACGCCTGTATTTGACACAGCTTTACAAGCATTTCAAGCCTACAATCCCGTGCGAAATGATTTTTATGGCAATACAGGCGACTCTCGCACTGCTAACGAGCAGAAACTTTATCGCTATAATACCTTCGGCAGTGATGCAGCTACATTTGTGTTAGACTTGCGCTCTTTCCGAGATAATTCTTTGAAAAGTATTGCGGAAACTTCCGACCAAGCTACTGTTAATAAGTTTCTCAATGATGCCTTTACGCCGAATCGCACGATGTTAGGGGGGGCGCAACTTCAAGACTTGAAAAATGACTTACTGAAATCTGAACAAAATGGTATCACTTGGAAGTTTATTATGTCAAGCGACCCGATACAAAATTTTGGTATTCCGGTTGCAGGCGATCGCTGGGAAGGTTATGCTGCTGAACGAACAGATTTGTTGCGTTTCATCAAAGAAAACAACATCAAAAATGTGGTTTTTGCCACCGGAGATTTTCACGGCTATGTCGTGAATAATGTCACCTATCAAGAAGCCGCAGGTCAGCCGCAAATCCCTACGGATGTTATTGATGTAATGACCAGTCCTGTTGCTATTCAGTTGAACATCGGGCAAGGGCCGTTTGCCGCCCCCTTTGGCCCCGCAACAGTTGCTTTTACGCCGACCGCCTTGCTGCCACAATCGGAAAAAAATCGCTATAATTCATTGCCGACAAGGGAAGAAAAAGATGCCTTTGTCCGCAATATTCTGGATACTCGGACAGCGCCGCTAGGATACGATCCAGTTGGTTTGGAAGGTTCTGGGATTGATGCTAGACTGATTCAGGGAGAGTATTTAGGAGTGCATACCTACGGCTGGAATGAGTTTGAAGTTGCTCCTGAGAGTCAGCAGTTGCGGGTAATAACTTATGGTATTGAACCTTACACGCAGTCCCAACTTGATGCTAATCCCAGTGCGATTATCAATCAAAAGCCGTTTATTGTCAGTGAGTTTGTTGTTAATCCTAAGTGATTAAATAGACTTGTTGCAAAAATATGCAGGCGATTGAAATCGCAGTAACAAAAACTAAGTCCGCCTAGGCGGACTTTCAAATGATAATTAGGGTGATTTGTGTTATAATTTTTACCTATAATTTTCGGAACTGTAAAGTTTTATGGTTGAGTTGGTCATTCTTACTTACAGATAGACTCTGGCTTGAGTGGGCAAGTTTTGGTAGCGATCGGATTTCCGCTGAGGTAGAGATCAGTCAGTTTAGTCAAAGATTCGAGCGGTTGGATGTCGCTGATTTGATTGTTGTCGAGGTCGAGCTGTGTCAGGTTAGTCAAGGATTCTAGCGGTTGAATGTCGCTGATTTGATTTTTTTCGAGGTAGAGATAAGTCAGGTTAGTCAAGGATTCTAGCGGTTTGATGTCGCTGATTTGATTTTCGGTGAGGTAGAGGCTATCCAGGTTAGTCAAGGATTCTAGCGGTTTGATGTCGCTGATTTGATTTTCGGTGAGG
>JAUBOM010000113.1:0-457 GCA_036700245.1 Microcoleus vaginatus BM001213989 | reverse complement strand
TAGAGATAAGTCAGGTTAGTCAAGGATTGTAGCGGTTTGATGTCGCTGATTTGATTGTTGTCGAGGCCGAGAAAATGCAGGTTAGTCAAGGATTCTAGCGGTTTGATGTCGCTGATTTGATTGTTGTCCAGGTTGAGCCAATTCAGGTTAGTCAAGGATTCTAGCGGTTTGATGTCGCTGATTAGATTGTCGGTGAGCCAGAGCCCAGTCAGGTTAGTCAAGGATTCTAGCGGTTTGATGTCGCTGATTTGATTTTTTTCGAGGTGGAGTTCAGTCAGGTTAGTCAAGGATTCTAGAGGTTTGATGTCACTGATTTGATTGTTGTCGAGGACGAGTTCTGTGAGACTAGAAAGTTTCTGATTAGCCGCCTCGCACTCAGTAGTCTCAGCTTTCTGCAACAGCACCTCAACAGTACGTTTAGCTTCAGGACTCAAATCAGCTTTTTGGCGACACCAAT
>JAUBOM010000112.1:0-24461 GCA_036700245.1 Microcoleus vaginatus BM001213989 | reverse complement strand
AAACATATGCCGAGATTAGGAAGTGCGATCGCTAGCACAATTTTAAGTGTGTTTTCAGTGGTGTCATTGGTAGGGGTAGACAAAGCACAAGCCGCCCAACTCCACTACACTTTCCAAATAGAAAATGGTGTAGGTGGCGGCTATTTTAAGGTGGATAACTCCTCGCTTAAAGGAATAGGATATGAAGAAGTTGCAGTTTCCGAGGGAAGATTAAACACTTATTTCTATGTCCCCAATGGGTATGGGCCCCAAGCGGAATATATCGAGACGTTGGAAGGGGATACCTTATATGTCTTATATCTCCAGACGTTGGGAGGGGCTAATGCTGTATTTTATCAAGGGGATTTTCTCGGACTGCAAGACTACCGATCAGACGAGGGTAGGTACAAAGGGCAAAGCATCACGGCATTTTGGTCTTTCGATCTTTACCCGAATGCTAGTATGTCGACATCTAGGTTCTCGGGGTTTTTCGATGAACGTCCGTGTGATCCAAACTCTTACCCAGGACCATATTCTTTGCCTTGTAGAAAGCAGGTCGACAATGCCGAGGTATATTACACCCTAGTTCCCGAACCTCTCACGGCAGGGGGGACAGCTTTAGCATTGGCTGGTTTAAGCTGGTTAAAACACAAGAAAAAAAAGGCAGCTTGAGGTACCCTTGCACCTCAACAATTAAGCAGTCAGCAGTCACTTTTGAGAAATTATTCTCGTGGCAAAATTTTGCGCTCGATTTGGAGACAGAGCTCTGGCCCTGTCAAATCGCCGCTACCAAAAACGCATAGGACAAAACTCCCACCAACGTCCCGAAAAGTACGCCCTTCGGCTACCGACGCATTCAACAAAGCGTGAAGTGCCGAAGTGCTGAAATAGCCGACGCCAAAAATAGGCCAGCGCTTGCTGGGTTTGAGGGCGCTCAAACCGATAAAATATCCCAAATAGCCGCTGTAAGCCATATGTCCGGCCGCCGAACCCAAAATGCGGGGAATTAGCAAGTGCAATCCTACTAATTGTCCGGCGTCGGGCCCTGCTTGAAGGGTGACATTTTGGATCATATTGGGAACGTGCTCTCAAGCGAGTTTCTAACGCAGTGTAAAGCAGACTGCGCCCGGCACTTCCTAACAGAATTCCGTCTAAAGGTTCCCGGATGGCCGAGGAGATCGCACCACAGGTTTTTGTGCAGCTACTCACATCCATTGAGAGCGTACCACAGTCAAACTATTTGTGAAGAATTTCTAAGTTCAGTGGCGATTATCGCCTCAGACAATCAAGCATCCGCGAATCCAACACAAGGGCAGAATACTGGAGTCTAGTTTCTTACTATTGCGGATTGACCAAATTAATTAAATATGCGGGTAAATGGCGGGCGTGAGTCCTCCGCATTGCCACAACACAAATCTGTGGGAATATTTCTCCGAGATGCTCAAACATTTGTGTTGTTTAGGCCCAAAAGCAATAATTGCCAAGAAAGAAATCATACAAAATTCAGCCGTTGTACACCTTTAGGAGTACGGGTGTTTACATTTGGCAATCTTTGAATTTTAAAAAATTAACGTTAAGAATGCCCAGAATTACTGGCGCTGGCTCACTCAAATAAACTAGACTTAGCTCAATAGTCCGGACTGTTTTTAGTTCCTAGTCTCAAACAATCGATTTGCCGTTGGTATGTCGATTGCCGCAGATCCTTGAAACCGTTATTATACGCTTGGCAATCAAAAACAGTCCGAAGTATTGTTAGGTAAAGCTTAATAAAAAAAACAATGAGTCACAAACATATGCCGAGATTAGGAAGTGCGATCGCTAGCACAATTTTAAGTGTGTTTTGGGCCGTGTCATTGGTAGGAGTAGACAAAGCACAAGCCGCCAAACTCAGCTACAATTTCGATGCGGATGTTGCTAGTGGCTCTTTTAAGGTGGATGACTCCTCGGTTACAGGAATAGGAGTTGAAGAAATTGCTGTAAGCGAGGGAATATTATACACTGCTCTCTCTCTTGCCCCTTATAAAAGACAACCCAAAGAATACTACGATTTGGTAGGGTTTAAAGCTGTATTTGTTCAAGGGGAATTTCGCGGGCTGGGAGCATATGGCGAAGACTATTTGACGCCCGAAGATAATATAATTCCTGCAGACGAACTAGGAGGGCCTTATTACACTGACAATTCCGGCAGCCTATATTGGTCTATCTCTACGTCCACTAGTGAGACATATTCTGCGTCTTTTTTCTCGGGGTATAGCCAGGTATTAATTTCGGACTATTCCATCGATAGACGGGTCTACAGCGATGTCCCTGTTTCTTACACCCTACTGAATACCGAACCCGAACCAGTTCCCGAACCTCTCACTGCTGGGGGGACAGCTTTAGCATTGGCTGGTTTAAGCTGGTTAAAACACAAGAAAAAAATGGCAGCTTGACGTGCCCTGGCACCTCAACAATTAAGCAGTTAGCAGTCACTTTCCAGAAAATATGCGAGTGGCAAAATTTTGCGCTCGATTCGGAGACAGAGCTCTGGCTTTCAAAATCGCGGCTACCAAAAACGCATAGGACAAAACTCCCACTAACGCCAGCAAAAGTACGCTGGCGGCTCCCGACGCATTCCACAAAGCGTGAAGTGCGGAAGCGCTGAAATAACCTACCCCCAAAATAGGCCAGCGCTTCCTGGGTTTGAGGGCGCTCAAACCGATAAAATATCCCAAATAGCCGCTGTAAGCCATGTGTCCGGCGGCGGAACCCAAAATGCGGGGAATTAGCAACTGCAATCCTACTAATTGTCCGGCGTCGGGTCCTGCTTGCAGGGTGACATTTTGGATAATATTGGGAACGTGCTGTCCCATAGTTTCTAACAGTGTAAAGCCGACTGCTGAGGCACTTCCTAACAGAATTCCGTCTAAAGGTTCCCAAACGCCGACTCGATCGCGCCAGGGATTTTTCAGCCAATTTCCCAGCAGCATCGCTCCCAAAACGGGCAAGGCTTTCAGCAATTCTTCCATCAGGCCCGCCCCGAAAAACATTCGGGTCAAAAAAGGGAAAAAACTGATTGCTTCGCCTTCGACTGGCAGGCGACCGGGCAAAATTTCTCTAAATACTAATATAAATCCCATCAATAAAGGGCTGAGCAAAATCAGGACTGTAGCTAAAGCCGAACCAAGCAATACCCACCAAGGCTTGTGTTTGCCGCACAGTTGATAGATAAAGTAGTAAGCCGCACCGGCGAGGTAAGCTGACAGCAGCAAGTTGAATGCTGCAGGATTTCCCACGGCGACAAACATCGACACGACAACAATAACTGTGGCAATACCTGGATATAAGTAAGCTTTTTGGGTTAGTTCTTTGCCCGTTGAGGCGATCGGGAATAATTGAGTTAAAGTGAGAGTGTCTTTTTCGCTACCAGCAAAATTTCCCGTTTGTAGTGCAGGGAATCTGGGTTTATGTTGGTAAGGGGTTACGGGAGATTCAAATATAAATTCAGGGCCGTCAAGGCCGAGACTGATGCGATCGCCTGTTTCTAAAGTTTGGCAGCCTTGCAGCTTTTTCCCGTTGATATAAGTTCCGTTAGCGCTGTTGAGGTCGCAAATTTCCCATCTCCTCAAAGTACCCTGACTCAGGGGACGGACGGCGGCGTGGCGGCGGGAAACCATGCCGTGGGCGATCGACTCTAAAGTTATTTGACAATTTCGATCGCGTCCGATGACCAATTCCCCATCTTCAGAAAGTTGGTACTTGGATGCTGGGGTTCCCGCAGCGTCTTTGGCTGGCACTTGTCGCAGAAATCCGATTTCATTAGTCATTTTATGAGTCATCAGTCATCAGTCATCAGTCATCAGTTATGAGTTCGCGATCTGTTAGCTGATGTTATTTTTGGGCAGTCTTTATTCCACAGTGATTAGTGATGAGTTCGCGAGCGGTTAGCTGATATTATTTATCCGCAATTTTTATGCCACAGTTATTAGTTGTTAGCTGCTGACTAATCACGAATAGACATCTCCAAAAATTCTTGTGGAGATTAGGGGTTAGGCATCCTGCCTGCCCAAAACCTACTTTTCTGGAGATGTCTAATGACTAATAACTCACGACTAAAAACTCATCACTAATAACTCTGCTTATAGATTTGCCCTGGCATCCTGAACGGCTGCATAGAAAAATATGCCTGTTAGCGGTACGCTGAGGGCGAGGATGATGCCCGTGACTAAATTGCCCAGTTGAGCTTCTCCCGATGACAGCTCAAAGATCGAGCCGACTGCGGCGATCGCAGTGATGCACGAAAGAGCTAAGAGTAAACCACTTTTAGGAGTTCCTGCCATCATACTGACTTTACTGCCTTTGGCGAAAATTTGTGCTTGACTAATTCTTCAGTCAGTGCGAGCTTGTTTTCTACTCTGTCTACAAACAGCACTCCGTTGAGGTGATCCATTTCGTGCTGAATTGCCCTCGACAGTAACTCTGTTGCTATCAGGGTTTGCGGGCGACCGTATTCGTCGCGGTAGGACACTTCAATGACTTCTGGGCGTTTGACTTCTAAATAAACTCCCGGAATGCTCAAACACCCTTCTTGCATGATGCAGACATCGCTGCTGTTACTTTTGATGGTAGGGTTGATCAAAACCATTGGGGGTGTGGCGGGGTTTTCCGGGTCGCAATCGAGTACGATTACTTGTTTGTTGACTCCGACTTGGGGGGCGGCCAAACCGATGCCATCGGCACTGTACATGGTTTGCAGCATTTCTCGGACTAGCTGCCGAATTTCTGCATCGACACTTTTGACGCGCTTGGCTGGCTGCCGCAGGACGCGATCGCCTAATGTGTGTATTGTTAGGGGCGGTTTTTCTAACTTTTTCTTTTCAATCAAGACCTGAGCCGTCATAGAACCTCGCGGGATGTTTGGAAACCCCCAACGAAAGCTGTTGGGGAATGAAATTGGAACCAATACTATTATTTCTAATATTAATCTAATTTTAAGTAGCCATGACTGGAAACGGACCAAACCAACGGCCGGTTATTTCTCTGGGGCTTTCGCCTGTTTTAGTGACGGTAGAGCTTTTAGCTGCGATCGCGATTTTGCTGGCTGTTTTGCTCATTGTACAGTTTTGGGCGGTTTTGCCCGATCGAATTCCGATTCATTTCGGCAATCGCGGGCTGGCTGATGCTTGGGGCGACAAGGTGACGATTTGGATCGTGCCCGCGGTGGCTGCGATTATTTTTGCGGTTTTAACTGCGGTATCGCGCTATCCGCATACTTTTAATTATCCCGTACCGATTACTTCTGAGAACGCTCGCCGGCAATATCTGTTGGGGCGAGGCCTTTTGGTTTGGCTGAAGGCCGAGATTTGCTGGCTGTTGGCGTTTGTGGTGCGGCAGCAAATTCTTGTCGCTTTGGGCAATGCTCAAAGGTTTAGTATCGAGTTACTTTTAGGGTTGGTTTTTTTAATATTTGGGACGGTTGGCGTGTATTTGCTCAAGGCTTATTCTGCTCGCTAGATGTAGGGCAAAAAACTTACACATACCCCAAAGCTGGGTTTTTGGGTATATTTTTTTCGCCGCCGTCAATAATATCTAACCTCTCAAAAATCAAGAAAATCTCTTTGTAATAATGAAGAATAAACATCTCAAAATTTTATGAGTTTAGTCCTTACTACAAACATTTTTGATGGCGGGTAATTGACAGGAGATGAGAGGAATCACAGGCGAGAGGTTTGTACTACGGTAAACGCCGATCGACTAACCCATCAGATATGTTTGCTGATTGTTCATCGGCAATACTCGCAACCGTCGATTTTTCAAATCAGGTTCTAAGCCTAGTTCTTCCATTGGAATCACGCCCAGCAAAACAGCAGAAACGCCTTCGGGCAATTCTAAACAATCAAATCTGCCTTCTCTTTCCTCTACAATAATTTGAGCATCGGCAAAAATCCGACCCTTTTTTATGCCCGCTGATGTTTCTACATCTCTTTCTCCTACTTGTATTAACCCTAACTGGCTAATAATGCGAGCTGGCAAGGAAAGCAGAGTAGCTCCGGTATCGACAACAACGTTATCGAGGATAACAGAGCGAACTTCCTCAGCAGCAATGAATCCCCGTTCGGCCATAACTCGATCGATGCGATTGGTGACGGTGATTGTAGTGATTACTTGACCCATTTGTTTTGCTTGCAGATTGGGGAGTACCAGGGTCATAGTATGTTACCTCTTTGAGTGTAATTAGTGGATATTTATATGGTAATACTATCTAGAATCCTCCTTGGTTAGTTAAAATCGTTTTAGTGACCGGCCAAAATTAGAATTTGCCTCAACGCATGACACCAGAAAACAACTCTTCTCAACCCAATCGCCCTGAATCTAACGTGACTGTAGAAAGTCAGAACGGTGCGAGCCCTACTGTGGCACCAGAATCAGGGAAAATCGTCGCTACTGCTGAACCCGAAAAACCGGTGCCGCCGCCTCCAACTCGCAAGGTTTTATTGCAGCCACACCAGGAACAAACGACTCCTGAGAAATCGGGGTCAGTGCTGACGCTGGGGTTGATCGCAGCGATGATTTTTGGGCTCGCCAATGACAACATTTGGCTGGGCTTAATTGGCGCCGTGGGTGCGATCGGCATATCGCTGCGGCTGATGTGGCCGAGTTGGGGCAAAATCTGGGCGCAGGTAATTCCGCCGACTTGGCGCACGCTGATCGTCGCCTGCTTCGGGCTTTTAGCTGGGATTGTTGGCTTGCTGATGCTCAGCGGTACTAATACTGAACCGGGAAGCCGCAACATCCAAATCAACTGGGAGGCAATCGGGGCTCTCGGCGAGTTGATCGGCGCTTTGGGCCAAATTTTGATCGCAATTTTGGGCGTTTACGTGGCTTGGCGGCAGTACGTGATCTCGAAAGATTTGACGATTCAGCAAAATCGAATTACGCAGCAGCAAACGATCGATGCTTATTTTCAAGGGGTTTCGGACTTAGCCCTTGACGAACAAGGGTTTTTGGAAGACTGGCCGCAGGAAAGGGCGATCGCAGAAGGCCGCACGGCTGCGATTATGAGCAGTGTAGATGCTGAAGGTAAAGCTAAAATTCTGCGGTTTTTGTCGCAGTCTAGATTGGTTACTCCTCTGAAGCGCGATCGGCTTTTAGGCCGCCCCATCCTTGACGGCGACGGTGGCTACGCTGAAGACAGAGATCACGGTATCCGCGTTATCGATCTCAATGTCATGTTAGCGGGTGCTGACCTGGCTGGCACCGATTTGCGGTGGACGGATTTGAGCGAAGCCAACCTCGTCCGCGCCAATCTCAGCAAGTGCGATTTAGTCAAAGCCAACCTTTCGCGCGCTGTGTTGTACGACGCCAATCTCGCTCGCGCCGACATGAGAGCCGCCTCATTATTCTACGGCTCGGCAGAAACTGCATCTCCCCGCAGCCGTACCGAATTTCCCAACTATCAAACGGGTGAACATACCGGCGCTGTGGTTGAACGTGTTGATTTCACCGCTGTCAAGCGGCTGTCGGAGGAACAGCGCTATTACTGCTGCTCTTGGTGCGGCTCGAAGTCGAGAGAGACTATTCCCGGTGGCTGCGAAGGGATTCCCAATAAACTCGGACGTTAAAATTAGCAGTACCGCTTTACTTACGTATATATTTGGCGATCGCTCTGCAGCGGACTATACTGTAATTTTAAATCTACAGTCTTGCGCTGTTTTAGCCATGGCAAATACTGATTTAGGGCTAGAAGTAATTCCGCACCGTCCGCGCTCCAAAAGTAGGGACGGGTTAATTTTTGTAATAGCTATGTGGTTTCTGAGCCGATCGGTAATTGCGATCGCGATGCAGGTAATTGCTCCTTTAGTCTGCAAAAACCCACCCGTGTATGATTCCATTCGGTTACCTCTGGGTTTTGTAAGTGGCTTCCTTCCCAAAAGCGGCTGGGAACTGTTTTCGCACTGGGACGGTAAATGGTACACCCAAATCGCTAATTTAGGCTACAGCTATGCAAATGACGGGCAGCAGCATTCCGTTGCCTTTTACCCGCTTTTTCCCTTACTAATTCGGGGGCTGATGACCCTTGGAATGCGAGCTGAAGCAGCAGGGGTATTAATCAACTCTTTGGCGTTTTTGGGTGCGTTATGGGTGGTGTACTTTTGGGTAGAGGAGCGATACGATGCTCGTGTAGCGAAGTGGACAACTGCTGTGCTAGCTTGGTGTCCGTTCTCACTATTTTGCACTGTCATGTATACAGAAGGATTGTTTTTGTTCCTGACAGCATCGGCTTTACGAGCTTTTGAGAGGGGCGAGTATATTTGGGCGGCTTTTTGGGGAGCTTTGACGACTGCTACTAGGGGGCCGGGAGTGGCGCTGATACCTACTTTTTTGCTGACAGCTTGGAGGGAAAAAAGACCTCCCCTCGCTTATGCTGCGGGTTTTGCTAGCGCGATCGGCTTCTTTTCATTTATTTTATATTGTGCTATTAATTTGGAATCTCCTTTAGCATTTATTCACATTCAAAAAGCCTGGCCTCAGCCTAGTTGGTTGCAGATATTTAAGGAATTTTTCAGTTTCAGGTTTTACGCTGCTAGTAAACTTGGGATGGTTTTGGGCAGTTGCTATTTGTTGTGGTATTTACGAAAAAGGTTGAGCATTACAATCATTTGCTTTGGTTTTTGCTCTCTTGCCCTGCCGATTACTTCGGGAGCTTTACAATCGGTAGAGCGCTACGCTTACGGTATTGTGTCGCTGTCAATAGGTCTTGGCTTGTTATTGGCCGCTAGGCCTCGTTGGGGTTACGGGCTGATGGGATTGTTTGGTATATTTATGCTGCGTTTTTCCGTGAGATTTGCTGGTTGGCTGTGGGTAGGTTAGGGGCGATCGCTCTTAATATCTTTTGCCCAAACTTAATTTACTCTATTTCCCAAGCTGCCTGAAAAAAGTCTCTTTCACACAGCATAGCGTAGCGATAGGTTGCTTCTACTTCCGGCCCAGCTTCTGAGTAGCGATCGACCAAACTTTCCAGCCGTTTTGCTAAAATCTCAAAATCAAGGCTGTTATAGGTGGAAATCCAGTCGCTAAAAGCGTGTTCCGGTATATGAGGTTTAGCTAGCTGCTGTCCCAAAAAAGCATACAACCGCAAGCAAGGAGTCATCGCCGCTACTGTCAAACCGACACTGCTTCCCCAGGCTGTCGCTAATAAAAAATCTGTGTAATGGCGGGTAGCGATTCCCGGTTTAGCCTCTTGCAAGTTTACCCCCCATTTGCCTGCATATCCTTGATGCAACCGAAGTTCTTCTAAAACACCGCTGCCGAGATTGTGGAGAATTTCAAACCCCTCCCAGTCGGGTGCTTTTGCCGCAGCGATACTGTAAGCACGAGCGAATGCTCCCAGAAAAAATGCGTCTTGTGCAATGTAATATGCAAAACTATTTGAGGAGAGGCTGCCGTCAGCAATGCCTCGGACAAAGGGATGTTGCAGACAAGCTTCGCTCAAGTCTTGATTTGCTTGCCAAAGATAATTGGAATTTGTCATGCAATTTTGAATGGATGGGTTATGATTGTAATTCTTATAGTCAGACTAAACATCTATGATAACAAATATTTTCGCTTGGCGTGCGTCAGTCTTATGGTGTCTTTTATTTTGCGTATTTAAGAAAATAGATAAGTTTTGGTAAGCTGCTATTTTGTCGGCTGCTGTTGTCTGGCTCAAAGAGCGAAATTAGGTGCCGAACCTCTCTCGTGAAGCAGCCAGGGTCTTTGGGTAAAAAGAAAGTTTTGATTTAAGGGTTAAAAAGCCGATTTTTAAACAGAAACTGCAATGAACGATACACCTAAGTATTCTTTTGTAATTCCTATCTATAACGAAGAAGAAAATCTCCCTGAATTGTATCGGCGAATTAGTGCCGTGATGGATCGAATGGACGGCCCAGTAGAATTAATTTTAATCAATGATGGTAGCTGCGATCGCTCTCTCGAACTTTTGCGAAAATTGCACGAACAAGACTCGCGAATTTGTTATCTCAGTTTTGCCCGAAATTTCGGCCACCAAATAGCTGTAACTGCTGGTTTAAACTTTTCTAACGGTCAAGTTGTAGTCATCATGGACGGCGATTTGCAAGACCCGCCAGAGCTAATTATAGATATGGTAGAACAGTGGCGGCAGGGCTATCAAGTTGTTTACGCTCAGCGCACTCACCGCCGTCAAGAAGGTTGGTTTAAGCGGTTGCCAGCTTATATGTATTATCGCATTTTGCGGAATCTTGCTGATGTTGATATTCCCATAGATACGGGAGATTTTTGTTTGATGGATAGGTGCGTGGTGGACGTACTCAATGCGATGCCTGAACGCAACCGCTACATTCGGGGATTGCGCGCTTGGATTGGTTTTAAACAAACGGCGGTTAAGTTTGAACGCGATCCGCGTTTTGCTGGCGATGTTAAGTATACGTTCAGTAAATCTTTTGCTTTGGCGATGAACGGTTTAGTGTCTTTTTCAAAAGTTCCTTTGCAACTGTCGATTTATTTGGGTTTGTTTTCGGCTTTCGTGTCTGTTTTGATGGCTTTTCTGGTTTTGTATTGGCGTCTTTTCTCTGCGGGTTCGGCATTAACTGGTTTGACAATGGTGATTATGGCGGTTTTCTTTTTGGGTGCGGTGCAGTTGGTCAGTATTGGGATTTTGGGCCAGTATATAGGGCGTATTTACGAGGAGGTGAAGGGCCGCCCGCTTTATACTGTGGCAGAAGTGGCTGGTTTTGGCGATCGACACCGCTCGCCAAAATAATTTTAGCAAACAACTCTTAACTCATCGTGCTTAAGTTATCTAATTTATGAGATAATTTAAGATCGTAAAATCTTCTCAAGACTCATGTTTAAACTTTACGAGTATTCCCCCTCGGGTAATTGCTATAAAGTTCGCTTACTGTTAACTCAGCTCAATATTGCGTTCGATCGCACAGAAATTAATATTCTCGAAGGAAAAAGCCGCACACCTGAATTTTTGGTCAAAAATCCCAACGGCCGCATTCCGGTGTTAGAAATCGCACCGGGTAAATTTCTGTTTGAATCCAATGCAATTATGTTTTACTTGAGCGAAGAAACTGGGTTTTTCCCCACGGATAAATTTGAACGCGCTCAAGTTATGCAGTGGTTGTTTTTTGAACAGTACAGCCACGAACCTTTTATTGCTACTTCTCGTTTTTGGTATTTGACAGGGAAAGCACAAGAATATCAGGCAGCACTTCAACAAAAACAAGCACCGGGTTATGCTGCTTTGGGGGTGATGGAACAGCATTTAGCCGAAAATGAGTTTTTTGCGGGCGATCGCTATACAATTGCTGACATCGGTTTATTTGCTTACACTCACGTTGCTGGTGAGGGCGGATTTGATTTAACCAGATTTCCAGCAATTCAAACTTGGATCGATCGCGTCAAGAATCAGCCTCGATATATAAAAATTACACAATGAAATTAAAATGAGGCTAATTGCATCAAAGCTCGAAATCGTTCATCATCTCGGATACTGTCAAAATCTGGGTTTTGTTTTGCTTCGTATCGGCTAAGACGAGGTGCAATATCAATCGCTTTCTGTAGATTATCGATAGCCTGTCCAATCTCACCTTGTAGTGCGTAGCAGCAGGCTTTACCGTAATAGCCACTCTCATCTTTAGGATCTTGCTTAATCGCTTGTTCACACTCAGCAAGGGCTTCGGTGTATCGACCAACCCTTGCCAAAATAATGCCATGATTAGCCCTGTATAATACTTCTTTAGGCTTTAAGTTAATTGCTTCATCAATGGCTGTAATAGCTTTCTCAAAATTTTTGAGAAGACTTAATGCTAGTGCTTGAATGTTCAGTGGTTGAGGGTTCTTAGAATCTATCTTAAAAGCTCGCTCGCAAGCAGTAAGGGCTTCCTCATATCGCTTTATATCAAGGAGAGCAATCCCTTGATTTACCCAAGCATCAACAGATTTAGGAGCGAGGTCAATCACTTTTTGATAACTTTCCAGTGCTTCCTCAGGTCTCTCTAGGTTTCTGAGCATATTCCCTCGATTTACCCAAGCATCAACAGATTTAGGAGCGAGGTCAATCACTTTTTGACAACTTTCCAGCGCTTCCTCATATCGCTCTAGATTGGCTAGTACAGCCCCTCGATTTCTCCAAGCATCAACAGATTCAGGAGCGAGGTCTAGCGCTTTTTTGTAACTTTCCAACGCTTCCTCATGTCGCCGTAGATTATAGAGTGAAACCCCTCGATTTATCCAAGCATCAACAGATTCAGGAGCGAGGTCAATCGCTTTTTCAAAACTTTCCAGCACTTCCTCATATCGCTCTAGATTATGGAGTGTCTTCCCTCGATTTATCCAAGCATCAACAGATTCAGGAGCGAGGTCAATCGCTTTTTCAAAGCTTTCCAGCGCTTCCTCATATCGCTCTAGATTATGGAGTGTCTTCCCTCTATTTACCCAAGCCTTAACAGATTTAGGGTCGAGGTCTAGCGCTTTTTGATAACTTTCGAGCGCTTCCTCATATCTCTTTAGATTGCCTAGTACAGCCCCTCGATTTCTCCAAGCCTCAACAGATTCAGGATCGAGGTCAATCACTTTTTGCAAACTTTCCAGCCCTTCCTCGAGCCGCTTTAGATTGGCTAGAGCAACACCCTGCCCAAGAAAAGTGGATGCGTTACCTTGGTCTAACTCCAGTGCTTTCTGATAGCAATCCAATGCCTCCTTGTAACGTTCTGCACTTAGCAGTAAGCCACCGAGACTTGAAAAAAGAGCATACATCAGTTTCGGATGGCAGTGAGTTAATTTTTCACACTGGATTTTCGCTTGCAACAGTGAATCAGTTCTTTCTCTCAATGTATTGCAACGTAAAGACTTATAGACCAGTCCTGCACACTTGCCTAGACTATCCTTGAGATCGCCAACAGATCCCAACAGGGATTGAATAGATACCTCAATTTGTTTGGAAAATTCCTCAATTGCTTGTTCTGAAGGAGTATTGTCACCTTCAAATTTAATCTCGTAGCTTCTCGGTGGTATTTCTAGAAAATCCCAGCCCAAGCTGAGAGCCATTTCTGAATCTTTAAAAAATTTGCCTGTCGCTTTGGGAAGCAGATTCAGGTTCTCTTCACTTATCTCTGCACGAATGAAAGCAAAGGGAGCCATAAATACATCTGGTACTTGCAGATAAACTGCGGTAAACACCTGTTCAATATATTTTTGGAGTCCTTCCTTTCCCTTGCCAAAAAGATTATAATAGAGAAGCTCTGCCATCTGTTCTCGCCACCGATCATCCTCATACTGCTCGGGTAAAAACATTTCAGGAGTGACAAGATCATCCGCTTGTTTCTTGAAGTAATTGGCTAGTAAAGCATGAGTTTTGCGAAACTGAGTTTGATCCTCCTGAAAATAGGACTGCCGAAAGACATCCCGCGCCACATCATCTAAGCGGTAGTGCCCTTTGGTAAACTCAACAAAATATGAGTCTTTCAACCATTCAAAGTAACCCTCTGCATTATCGGCATCTTGTTGTAAGCCTAATTCAACGCTTCCAAGCAAATACCGAATCATCGCCCGATCGAACCATCGACAACAAGCTACCACATACAAAACTTCCTTATGCCGGGTATCTATTCCCTGCAAAAGTAATTTAGCGATCGCTTGGTTTCCTTTGGAAAAATCAGGTTCTTCACCTTGCTCTCGTTGCTTCCGTACCCAATCTAGATAATAGGGTAATCCCTGTGTTGCTTTGTAGATTTTGGCGCGTATACCGCCATTTTCAATGCCAATTTGCTTGAGATATTCCTCTGTATCCTTCTTGCTAAACTTCTTAAGTGGCACCTCAAGGAGCAACTTCCGATCCTGGTTGAGCTTGCGCCAACCCTCATCTGCTTGCAGCGATCGCCGCCCTACAACCACGAGCCTTACTGGTGCAGAAGACAACGCAGTATCTTCGACCAAATACTGCCACAGCCATTGATTCAGGTAAGACTGTGCTTTTTCATAGGTATCCAAAATCAGCACGAGCGATCGTCCTGTGCTTTGGGCAATTTGCATCAGACTTTCAGCAAATGCCTGCGTCAGTTTGGAAACTGGCTGTAACATAAGAGCCTGTAGCTCAGGCTGGTCTTTGGTCGCAGGGTGATTCCGCACTCGCTGCTCGATCGATTCTTGCAAGCTGTCTGCATCCTCTCCAATCGCCGCTAATGCAGAAAAACCTACCTCTGAAACATTAAAAGATGTCGGCTTACTTGAGGTGGAGGTCAAACCTCTTGGCCGTAGCCATATGAAGCGTTTAAACCAGCTTCTAATCTTCTTTGCTTCTTCGCTGCTAATTGTTTCACCACCAATTGACTCATGACTCAACTTGTATAGAGTTGACTCAAACTGCTCCTCCTTTTGTTTGAATGAATCAGCGATCGTTTCACCTCCAAAACGCTCAACAGCCTGCTCATGTACCTTTCGCATCAATTTTAGGGGAGTTTCGATATCAGCCGTTATCGCAAAACAAATCTCCAGAAAATCAACTTCGTCTGCATGGGCATCCTTTAACCGCCCCAGTAACGTTGTTTTACCAACTCCGCCAGTTCCGCAAATATTGAACAGCAAGGGTTGTCTATCATATTCCTTGAGTGCTAAGGCAAAGCGTTCTAACAGCCTTTTCGCCTCATCTCGTTCAATGTAATGTCTATCTGGCACTCGCGATCGCATCGGAGATTGACGATTCATCTCGGACTGAGCTGAATGCTTAGTCTCTTTCTTTGCTAATTGTGCCTCTCTTAATTGTGCCTTTAGTAGAGCAACTTCTTCTCGCTTTTCATCCAGTTGAATCTTCAGGTGTGGTGGCATCGTCGAAGTGGTGTAGATTGCCGCTTGTTGTTCCATCAATGTAAGCGTTTTTTGATGAGCAATTAGTATTTTTTCCAGATCGGCGCAATCATCCATTCGATTTCCCATCCCTCAATCTTGCTTCCAATTCTGCCACCTCTCGCCGTTTTTCCTCTAGGTCAATCCGCAGATGACCAGGCATTTGCAGCCTCCCATAGCCAGCAGCCTGTTCTTCTAGAATAGCCAGCGATCGCCTCGCCATCGCCAAGGCAGGGGTCATCACCTCTTGATTTGTCATCACCCTAGGCAACTCTGGACTCTGGGTTTGGCTGGGCAGTCCCTTGCCACCGCGCAACATTGCCACTGGAAAATCCTCCGTCGCTGCATCACAAAACGGGGTTTGTTCTGCGTGACAGAGGTTACGGGCACTCTCTGAAACCGTTTTTCCCAAGTGAGTCATGACGTTGAAAATTGTGACGAGGCGATCGCCCGGTTGATTTGCCGCCCCCTTCAGCGCCTCAATCAGATGATACGTATAGACACTGAGGATGCCATCTGGACGTACCCAAGAACTTTGATTTCCTCGTGATGAGGTGAACACCGCCCGGCCTTCCCCCTGCTTCAAGGCATCAACCACCCGTTTCGGCAACGCTATAGGCAAAAAGTATGCTGGCAGATTATTCTTAGCGGTAGCCATCCCCTCGGCATGACAACTATCAATGATGACCCAGAGACGTTTAGCCTTGATCTTGCGTAACTTCTCACTCAAGATTTCGGCTGAAAGGGCTGTTTGTGGAATGGCTTGCCGATTAAAATCATGTTGGAGTAAGTAGTAAGCATTACTGGCGAGGTCAAAGGTACCATGCCCAGAATAGTAAATGACGATCGTGGCATTTTGGTCTGCCTCTGCACATCCTTTTAACCAGTCCAGACCATCCAAAATGGCACTGCGAGTCGCACCCTGGTTCTGTAACAACCGGACACGATCGGGACTATTGGGATATGCACAAAAATTTGCGTCAGTCAGCACAGCTTTGAGCGCTTGAGCATCCTTGGCTGTTACAGGAAGCGAATAGCGTGTGTCAGCAGTATTACCAACACCAATCAACAGCGCGTAACCGTGGGTAAATAGATCGGACATTTTAAAAAAACTCCAGCAAAAAACAACACTACCTCAACCCTAGTTAATAATATATAGTTACTAAACCCAGAATAAACAAAAAAATACAATCAAGCTACCTCAAAAATAAATTCTAGACTAAGCTGTTACTTCCAGGGCTTACTGGCTATCGCTACCTTTCTCCCAGTTGCGCTCCATCGCCTCGCAGCATCTGCTACTTTCAAACCCTACAAACTATTAGCATTATTCACGTACAAAGGCACAGGGTTTGACAAATATTTCAACACCGTATCTGTATCTTTTACAAGCCAACCCCGCCGCGTTCCTACTTTGATAGGGCGCCGATTTTATCCCTGAATTAATTGACAGGATTCTGGAGTAAAAACCAGAGTTTATTCTGCTCCGTAGATGGTAAAAATGTTTTCTGACAGCCCAAAAATCTTTCCTTTCCCATAAACAGCTTCAGCGATAAAGCCATTGGCGAAGCGCAACTCTGCGTTGCACAAACAAGCTTTGTATAAATCCGGCCCAGTGTCCCCAAATATGCCAGATGCCGCATCTTGAAGGAAAATCTATAGCACCGCCACCACAATCAGAATCAAGATAATCGGACTCTTGAACAGATTAAGCAACAGTATCAATGCGGTCGATTTGTGTTTTTGTTTGAGGCTGTCTGCGCCGTACTCGCTCAGACTTTGTTTCGCCTCTAGACGGCTTAATCCTGCGGTTTAGAGTGTGTCTGCTGAAGCACCTAATCTGTGGGTTAGCTCCAAATTTTTGACTGTGAATCCATTATTTTATACCTTATTTTTATTCTTAGTCTTAATGCCTCGAACTAAAGAATAACCTTAGGTAAGTTGATAATAAAGCTTGTCCCCTTGCCCTCTGCACTTTCAACCGCCAGTGTCCCTTGATGCGCCTCAGTAATATTTTTTGCTAAAAATAATCCTAATCCCCACCCGGTTTGCTCCTCGGCAGAAATGGTTCGACGAAATTGTTGAAATAGGATGGATTGAGCGTCTAGGGCGATCGGATCGCCTTCATTATGGATAGTAAGGCTGATCTGCGTTTCAGTTTGCTCGAGTGTGAGTGTAATTGGCGTACTAGGCGCACCATATTTCACAGCGTTAGTTGCTAAATTTTCAATCACCCGCCGTATTTCTTTAGGGCTGCAAACAGTCCTGATATCAGGGTCAGAGACCACAACAAACCGCTCTCCATAGGTGAAGCTCAAATCTTCTACCACCTCTTGGACTAGCATCACAAAATCGCATTCTTCAAATTCAATCTTTAAGCCCTGCCCTGCCCGCAGCCGACTCGCATCCAGCAGATTTTGAATCATCGAATCCAGCCGATTGATCGCACCCAGCATCCTCGCCGCCACATTCGTGTGGGTATCTCCTTGTTCCAGCCGTCGCAGAATCAGTTGAGTTCCCATTTTTACCACATTGATGGGATTTCTGAGGTCGTGAGTTAGCGTCACCATAAATAATTCTTGAATATCTCGCAGCGTTTCGGAGAATTGAGTGGCCGCGTCATTAACGGCTTGCTCAATGGAGCCGATAATAATGTCTCGATCGCGCACTTCCAAAGGCGCTTCTTCTTCTAAAACTTGAAATATTACTTGACGCAGAAGCTGATACTCGAAAATGAGTTGAGTCATAGAGTAGTCAGCATACCCCGCCCGTTCATGGCCATGCAGCTTGCCAATCCGGGTGCTTTCTACCTCGTCGGCTGTGATTCGGGCAGATGTCCTGACAATTCTGTGTGAGAGTTGATCTACCAGTTGGTTTAAGTACAGAGGAAGGGAATTTTGCAAGACAAGAGAATTTTGATGCGTTGATGCCCCGACTTCATCGCGCGCCCGCTTCTCCCACATCCGCATAATTTTTTCAGCATTTTGTTTAAGACGGTCAGACGCTTCGTTGGACATCGATTCTGGTTTTCTGCATGAATGGCTGTTGAGAAAGCATTATACAGGACTTTCCCGGTAATATAAGTGAAGTACACAGAAGCCGGGTTTCAGCAAGAAACTCGGCTTCTGGGGGGTACTTTATCAAGGTGAAATCTGCGGTAGTCACTGAATTAAACCCGCAATGATATTAATAGTCATCGCTACAATTGCGGTATTCAAGAGAAGGAGAGAATGCTAGGGAGTCAAGCTCATCGCCTCAGCGCGAGGTAGTCTGTACCTCTGAAACTTGAGTGCTCATGCCAATAACAACAGAAGAGTTTGCGTAGATTTTTGAGGTAAGGTTATGGTCGATAGGATTTATTGATGTTTACCTACTTATTGAAGTTTCCACGCAAGTAGACCAACAAGCACAATCAGACCTAATGCTCTCCGAAAGTAATTGACGCCTTGAAATAATTCTTCCCAAGCCCAAGTAAACAAAGAACCAAAGGCTACTAGATCCAACGCTAAATTAATTTGCCCTGTTGTAACAATGAGCTTTAATAAACTAGCTACAATCCCGACAATCAGTGGTAGATTGGGCGGCTGAGCTATAACAATTTGGCCTTCGCTGTCGCGGAATGTGCGATCGAACAATGTATTTTCCATGAGTTTCTCCTGTAAATTCAATAAAAGGTATGAACTGAGTCGAATTACTTACACAAACATTTCTGGATAACAACGAATCCGAGCCATCATTAGACCATTCCCAAGAAAAAAAAGTGATTGCCCGCCACCTGAGCTTAGAATTTATCTAGCAGTTATTCTCACATCGCCTTGGTCATTATTATTGATTTTTAGATATTTTACATAGTAGAATTCAAGATTTTAAATATCATCTATCGATTGGAACAGTTTTGATTAAAAGCAAATCTATAATTGGACAGAGATATAAACAGCAATATGAGTTGTGAAAAATCAAGCACATAACCGCTTTCCTTTGCGAGAAATTTCTCTAAATAGACTTTTTTAATACTTGTTAAATGTCACCTTTAACAAGTATTAAAAATTAGAACTATGTCTAACTGTGAACTATAGAGAAAGTTTCTATATTACATCCCAAATAAGGATGTTTTTAAGAATTGTTTCGGATAATTTCTCCCACACAAATATTACACGGAAACCTTTTGTATAATACCCTTAATCAGGATGTTATACAGATTAGCTCACTGGCTAGGATTTCAACTCCCCGGAAGAAACTCCTCGACTTAACCGGATTTGACTTCTAGGGTGCCTCAGAGGAAGTTCTACAACGAAATATCGAGGGTTTTCAGTTCCGGGGCACCCTACTAAGCTGTTCTGCATCTAAATTAGCTATTGCGAAATCGTGAAACCTTTGTCCCAGCCGGAGAAGTCGCTGGGGTAGCATCGTTTAAATGCAGAACACCTTATATGTGCCAGTTACGTAAGTCCTGTTATTAAACAATCGATCGCACCACTCCACCCTCGACTCGCAAGGCGGCCCCATTAATTGCAGAAGCTACAGGACTAGCAACAAATGCAACTAATGCAGCAACTTCAGACGTTTTAGCAAATCGCTGAATCAGTGAAGATGGACGCATCTGGGTAAAAAATTCTTCCTCAACTTGTTCGGGTGAAATATTTTGATCCTTAGCAAGTCCCTCGATGAAAGTTTCCACTCCTTCAGAACGGGTTGGCCCTGGTAATACTGTATTAACCGTGACCTGACTGCCTGCGGTTGTTTCAGCTAAACCACGACTCAACGCCACTTGTGCTGTCTTAGTAACACCATAGTGAATCATTTCGACGGGAATATTCAAGCCAGATTCACTAGAAATGAAAATAATTCGTCCCCAATCTTTTTTTAGCATCAGCGGTAAGTAATGACGCGAGAGCCGAACACCGCTCATAACGTTTACTTCCAGAATGTTCATCCATTCCTCATCGGAGATATCTTCAAATGCTTGAGAGGCATAAATTCCCAAGTTGTTGACCAAAATGTTGACTTCGGGCACTTGTTGAAGCAACAATTCAACTCCTGCTTTTGTTCCCAAATCGGCAGCAATTCCCTGAAGTTTGGCATTCGGGACACTTTGCAGAAGGATCTCGACAGCATGGTTTACGCGCTCTTGCGTTCTGCCATTGACAATGACAGTTGCTCCTTCCTCGGCAAGTGTCGTGGCGATCGCTAGTCCAATTCCGGCGGTTGAGCCGCTGACGAGTGCAACTTTATCGGATAGTTGGAGATCCATACTTTCTTAAACCTTATAATGTATAAGCTATCTAGGGTTTCAACTTGCTCAAATCATGAAGCAAGTGCCAAATCAATTAGTCGCCACCTAATCCAATTTGACCACCATTTTACCCACATTTTCGCCTTCAAAAAGACCGATGAATGCACCCACCGCTCCCTCGATTCCTACCACCACTGTTTCCTTGTTCTTCAGTTTGCCAGCTTGGAAATAGCCAGCCACTTCCTGTTCAAATTCACTCTGGCGATCCACCCAATCGCTAACAATCAGCCCTTTCATCGTCAACCTTTTGCTAATCATATTAAATAGATTGGAAGGGCCGGGCTGGGGATTTTCGTCGTTGTAACCGGAGATGCTGCCACAAGCGATAATTCGGCCGTGCACGCGCAATGCCGAGAGCGCTGCTTCGAGGGTTTCGCCTCCTACGTTATCGTAATAGACATCTATTCCGTCCGGTGCTGCCTGGTTGAGTTGTTCGAGGACAGGGCCGACCTTGTAATTGAAGGCGCCATCGAATCCGCATTCTTCCAGCAGAAACTTGATCTTTGACTCTGAACCGGCTGACCCGATGACATGGCATCCGCGCAATTTCGCTAGTTGTCCGGCGACATTTCCTACCGCACCTGCGGCTGCCGAAATAAAAATAACATCGCCGGCTTTGACCTCTACCAAATTCAACCCAACCCAAGCGGTCATGCCCGTCATGCCGAGGGCGCCCAGGTAAACTGAGAGCGGTTGAATCTCGCGGTTGACCTGATGCAAATCTTTTGGTGCAGCTATAAAGTATTCCCGCCAGCCATACTTGGAAGTGACAACATCACCCGGCTTGAATTCCTGGGCGCGCGACTCGATGACTTCGCCGACAGCACCGCCTTCTAGCACTTTACCTAACTCGAACGGGGGAACATAGGATTTCCTATCTTTCATGCGACCGCGCATATATGGATCTACCGAAATGTAGAGATTGCGAACGAGCACCTGCCCCTCTTCAAGTGGCTTTAGTTCTGTTTGCACGAGCGTAAAATTATCGGCGGTGGGCATCCCCTGGGGGCGGGAGACTAGCTGAATTTCGCGGCTGATTGTATTTGTCATAATTTTCTCCTTATTGATTGGGCTTTCAGAACTCGCTCGAGTTGAGTTTTATCTGTTATTTTTAACATTTGCTAAAGGCATGGAGGCCAAAAATTAGATTTATTCAAGTTCTATTCCTCTGGTTTTCTTAATAAAAAAGGCAACGAAAAAGATTGAGATTGCTGCGGCCAGGGCGTATTTTTAACCCGGAGATCCCCCTAACATCGAGGGCGGGCACGGGGGCAGGGCCCCTACAAAGAGGGCTGTTTCATTCTCAAGAAAACCAGGATTTTGACTCTTGTCGTGCCCCCGTGCCGACCCTCCCCATCCACTTAGGGAGTTGACCAAATCCTAACGATTGACGCTGCTCATATCGGGGTAGCGATCGCCCGCGGCAATTCCTAATGGCAGCGCTTTGGCGATCTGGTCTAGTTCTTCTGGAGTCAGTGTCACAGCGGCGGCTGCAATGTTTTCTTCTAAATAGGTGCGGCGTTTGGTGCCTGGAATTGGCACCATGTCTTCGCCTTGGGCTAATACCCATGCTAGCGCCAACTGTCCAGCTTTGATGCCCTTAGCGGCGGCCATCTGCTCTATCTGCTCGACTAGCTCCAGATTTTGCTGGAGATTATCGCCTTGAAGGCGAGGATATCGCCCGGCCCGATAGTCTCCCTCAGATAACGTGTCGAGGCTCTTGATTTTTCCTGTGAGAAACCCACGCCCCAGAGGGCTATAAGGCACAAACCCAATCCCTAGCTCTCGGCAGGTGGGCAAAATCTCGGATTCTGGCTCCCGACTCCAGAGCGAATATTCAGTCTGGAGTGCCGAAATAGGATGCACTGCCATTGCACGGCGGATTGTGGCGCTGGCGGCTTCGGAAAGGCCAAGGTAGCGAACTTTTCCGGCTTGGACTAGCTCTGCCATTGCGCCTACGGTTTCTTCGATGGGAGTGTTTGGATCGACTCGGTGCTGATAGTAAAGATCGATCGTATCTACGCCGAGACGCTTGAGACTGGCATCACAGCAAGAGCGGACATATTCGGGTTTGCCATTGACGCCCTTAAAGCTGCCGTCGCTACCGCGTACATTGCCAAACTTCGTGGCGATGATGACTCGATCTCGACAGTCTTTAATGGCTTTGCCGACCAATTCCTCATTGTGACCGACACCATACATATCAGCCGTGTCGAGGAAAGTCACGCCTAGCTCTAAGGCGCGATGAATGGTGGCGATCGCTTCTGACTCATCGGCTATGCCGTAGAACTCGGACATACCCATACAGCCGAGTCCTAACTCTGAGACTACTAATCCTTGATTGCCGAGTTTTCGCTGTTTCATGATGTTTTCCTATTAGTCTAAAGTTCTTGACGTCTCGGACCGATGATGATTTCATTCACATCAAAATCACCGGGCTGCTCAATGGCGTAGGCGATCGCACGACCAATGGCATCTGCATCAATGGCGATCGCATAAAATTCTTTCATGCTCGAACGTTTGAGGTATCTCGGTTCTTACCGGCTGCTGACTCCATCAGTCGTGCGTCCGCTCATTTCACTCACGTCGATGCGGTAGATTGCGATCGCTTCTGAACGTCCCTGAGCATCAATCCAGGTTCGATTGATAGCAGGTGAGAGCGTTGGATTGCGCTCTTTGATCGAGTGCATTGCCCGATCGATGTCTTCCTGAACTGTGAGGCGGGAGGCTCGACCATTCACAATTACGCTGCGCCAATGAAGCGGATCGTGTATTTCTTCAACCTGTAGACAGATTTCAGGATTTGCCTCTATGTCATGAGTCTTCATGCCTTCGGTTGTAAACAGGTAGATGTCCGAATCTTCGAGATAATAATTCATTGGCATCACGTAGGGTTTGCCTTCGTGTATGCAGCCCAGATGACCGTATCCTACTTGGTGTAGCAGCTCCTGTATTTCTTTTAAACTCATTTCATCAATATCTAACATTACTTTTCTCTTAAAAATCCAGTTGATTGCTAGTATTGAAGAGAAATAGTCCCGGCTTTACATCTGTCGTTAGGTGGAATCAAGATGTGAAAGTCAATGATTGGAGCCAGCAGCCTGTTGAGAAAAAGATCGCCTCACAAATCTTCTGCCCGCTTAATTGATGCTTTTTTACCTGCAGCTACGCTAGCAACAACCAAACAGGCCGTGACTAGGGCGATCGGCTCCAGAGTTTCACCCAGCAACATTGCCGAAGCTAGGAGCGTCAAAAATGGTTGCAATAACTGAATTTGGCCTACCCGGGCAACTCCACCAATTGCCATACCATGATACCAGGCAAAAAATGCGATAAATTGACTAATAACACTCACATAAGCAAAACCGAACCAGGCTATCGGTGAAGCTATCAACCCTTGTTTTAATACCACAAATATTGTTGGCAACACCTCGAAAGGAGCTACAATCACCAAGGCCCAACTGATCACTTGCCATCCACCTAAAATCGGAGCTAATCGCCCACCTTCACCATAGCCAAAAGCAGCAGCAATTACAGCTCCAAATAAAGCTAAATCTGCGGAATGAAGCTGTCCAGCGCCACTAATAATTCCAAAAGCAACAACGGTTGTACTACCGACAATGCTAGCAATCCAAAAGCGGAAATCAGGGCGATCGCCAGCTCGCAAAAACCCTGCTATCGCTGTTGCTAAAGGTAACACTCCTAACACCACAGCACCGTGGGCGGCAGGTACTTGCTGCATTGCCCAAGCCGATAGTACCGGAAATCCCAAAACTACTCCCAATCCGACAACTAATAAACTCCCAAGTTGCTGTTTTGATGGAATGGGTTGATGCGTTATCCGCAGAGTAACGGCTGCCAGTATAGCTGCTACTAATCCGCGTCCTAAACCAACAAAAAGCGGGTCTAAATCTATCACAGCCGCTCTGGTTGCCGGTAAGGTCAAGCTAAATCCAACTACGCCCAAAAAACCGTAAATTAAGCCGATAGTTTCCGAATTCAAGTGAAGATTTTTCCAGTAGGATCTCATTAAGTCTCCAATATTGATTAAATTAGGGCGATGTGTGGCGCACCTTACCCATATTACTTCTGAATGTAGCAATTCTGCTCTTACCCCAAATGCTACAATAATAACTTGTGAACTTCTCTTTATTTCTTAACTCTGCGTGCTCTGTGTTCTCTGCGGTCAATAAAAAAATACTCATCTTGAAACTTTACGCATATTCTCCATCTGGGAATTGTGACAAAAATCGTTAGCTTTAACTCAGTTTAATATAGCAATCCTTGCAGGAATCGTAATTTTTTTACCCCACCCCAACCCTCCCCGAACCCGCGGGGAGGGAGT
>JAUBOM010000111.1:0-24603 GCA_036700245.1 Microcoleus vaginatus BM001213989 | reverse complement strand
GCGGACCCAATTAGGTGTAGAAAAAAAGTCACAGCCTCAAGCAGCCGCATTGGTTTAGAGCGATCGCCAATACCGCGAAAAAATCAACGTCTGGGTGAGTACAGATTTGTGATACAATCACCTTGAGGGTCATAAAATTAGAAAATTTGTTATTGAGAATCTAACTAGCCATGCCTCAAATCTTCGGAGATTTCGTCGAAAGCTTTCCCCCTGTGCAGGATTCGTTAGAATTAACTTTTACCCCAAATTCACTTCCAATTAAAAAGCGCTGGCGTAGTAATCGACTATCGGCTAATTTTATGGCGGATTATTTTTCCAACTTTCTCCCGATAGATGAGAACGATCCAGCCCAGAAACGACGCATTAAAGAAAGTAAAGGAGCGGTTAGTTATGTAGCAAATGAACTGTTGGAAAATGCGATAAAATTCAATAATCAAGCAACAAACTTTAAGATTAAATTTGGAATTTACTTTATTGAAGAAGCTGATATGACCGCCGTGCTTTTCGCTACAAACAGTGTGAGTGCTGAAGGGCTTGATAAGTTTCAGAAATTTATTCAGGAACTCTTGTGCTCCGATCCCGAAAAACTCTACGTGCAACAGATAGAAAAAAGTGCAGAAGAGGAAAATAGTGGAGCATCGGGTTTAGGTTTTTTAACGATGATAAATGATTATTCAGCAAAGATAGGCTGGAAATTTGAAATAGTTCAAAAAGAGCCTAAAATGATTGCTGTCACGACAATGGTACTCGTTCCAGTCTAGTTCCCAGTTTTTTCCTGAACCCAAATTAAGTTATTAAGAAAGGATAGAACCGATAGTGGCCACTCAAGAAGTTAAAGGTGAAGACTATATTGTTCAATTCGATCCTGACTCTGTAAGCGTTTACTTCCAAGGTGAACTTAGCCTTGCTGGACCTACAGAGTACGCTCCTATCACAAACTTACTGCATGAAGTGGCTGAGTCTGAACCCCACACAATGACAATTGACATGAGAAACTTGGTCTTTGTCAATAGTTCGGGAATTAGTATGTTGTCTAAATTTGTTCTCAGTATGCGAAAAAAGAAAGGAGTTCAGTTAGTCGTTTTGGGGTCGAAGGATATGCCCTGGCAAGGAAAATCTCTTAAAAACCTAGAGAAATTGTTGCCCGGACTGAAGTTGGAAATGGATTAAGATATTCCTAAAAGTCATAACTTGGAACTAGCTGATGGTGTACTTTCTCCCCTTCCTTTCTATCAACCATGAGCAAGTCTTACTCATGCTCCGTAGTTTGGTATTATACAGTCGTTGGAGCCACGCTGCTATATGGGTTATTGTTTTACACCCTGCAGACGGTATTTCGCCAAATGAACGAGATATTGCCTTAGTTACGCTCAATGTCTGCTAATCCTGCCTCGATCGCCTTTATTCTAACGATTTTGAAAGTTACATTTGACAAAACGAATTCTCCTAACTCGCTCATCAGAGGCTGAATCTCAAGAGAACCCCAAAGCTGTAGTCAAGGTCTAAATTCCTATGATTAAATCCCTCGGTTGTTTTTCAAGAACAGCTAAGGTTAGGATGTCCAATTTATTCTAAATTATAAGATTTACCAAATTTTTTCTATTCTTAATAAAACATCAGTATTTTTAGGCTTTTCACTTAGAAGCCAGTGCCTGGGGAATTTAAATCCCGGGTTAACAGCTTGCAGTCTGTTTGAAATGATATCTTGCATCAATGCCAATAAAGGGAGCGATCGCTCATCCCGCCAGCGATCGCTCCCTTTATTGACATTAGTGCTTTCGGTCAATTAAAACTGTTCACTTAAACCCTTTCTACATAGCGTAAGGCGCGCCGAGGCGCACCCTACCAGATAGATCTGCAAGGGTAATTCCTCTTCCTCTCAAAGCTTTTTCCGATCTCAAACAGCTTGGTTCTATTTTTTCTTTGACTCAGAAACATCAGCAATCAAATCGTCTTTATCAACTTTCGGAACAAAATCAGGGCGTTCTTTTGCTTCCCAACCGGGGGGGCGCTTGGAGTTGTACCAGGCGATCGAGCCGATCGTAGTGGCGGCAATAAAGCCAGCAACAAGAACTGCTATTGGAGTGTTCAAGCTGACACTTGATTCCGGCACTGGCTGCTGCATCAGCAGATCGATCATTACTCGCTTGATGGGTGCAACAAGAACTGCCATGGGAGCGGTCAAGCTGATATCTATCATTAGGCTAAATCCTTATCTACTCTACTTTTACATTATCTTAAGTGCTAATGCCGTTTTGTTGATATATCTGAAGACAGAAAAAGTGACAGAATTGCCGTCATAATGGTTAGAGGTTGAAAATAGGAGAGCTGATTTTATGCCGTTGGGGACAATAGCATTGCTGTTGGCTGCTAGTTTCAGCCTGGGTGCTTTACCGCTAACGGGATGGGCGGTGCGAGTGTTTACCCGCCGAGATTTGAGAGGATTGGGCACGGGGAATGTTGGGGTGTCGGCAGCTTTCATTCACGGGGGGAAATTAGCGGGAATTGCTGCGGTGTTGGCGGAAATTGCCAGGGGTATTGTTCCGGTTTTGGCGGGGCGATTTTGCTTCCCGGATGCACCGGAGATCGCGATCGCCTTGTTAATTCCTTTAGTTGCGGGCAGATATGCGATCGCCCGAGGTGGAGGCGTTACCAACGCTGTTTGGGGTCTTTTGGTATTTTCGCCGTCGGTGGCTGTATCCTCGGGCATTTGGGGGCTGCTGGCGTGGGGTTTGGCACAGCGCTGGTGGGGTGAGGGCGATCGGGCCAGACTCTTTGCTTCCCGTTGCGGGTGTCTGTGCACCCCCATCTGGGTTTGGGTGTGGCGGCAATCAATCCCCGAATTTTTAGCAGCAGCAGGATTGGCTTTGTTGTTAGCAGCAATTAATCTCAGTCAGGGTGATGATATGGCTTTATCTAAATCAGAACAATTGTTTTCTCTAGATGACTCGTTAGATGCTGCAATCTGCGGCGATAAAGCTGCTAAATTGTCTCAACTGAAACGCGCCGGTTTTAATGTACCTGCTGGTTTTGTATTGCCATCGCAGGAAGAAGGAAGAGGGAAGAAGGAAGAAGGAAGAAGGAAGAAGGAAGAAGGAAGAAGGAATGAGGAAGAAGGAAGAGGGAAGAAGGAAGAAGGAAGAAGGAATGAGGAAAATGCCGATCGACTGTTAATCAGTAATTCTGTAATCCAAAATCTAAAATCCAAAATCCAAAATCGAATGATTGTGCGTTCTTCTGCTGCGGGAGAAGATGGCGATACGAGTTCTGCCGCGGGACAATATCAAACTATTGGCCCTGTTTTCACTGAAGCAGAATTGCTTGATGCAATTAATCGCTGCCGCCAGTCTTATTGGACTTCCGAAGCTGTTGCTTACCGCCGCCAACGACAAATCCCCGATACCCAAATGGCTGTATTGATTCAGCCTTACATTGAAAGCAAAATTGCGGGTGTCATGTTCAGCCGCAATCCTTTAGATGGCGGTTCCCAGATTATTATTGAAGCTTTACCGGGAGGTGCTGAATCTGTTGTCGGCGGACAAGTTACTCCGCTTCATTGGGAAATTGATTTTAGTGCGCCTGAAACTTTAGAAAAAAATTTAAGGGAAATCGAAATATCTTCAATAAATGACAAAGTAATTATAGCAGAGTTAGTCCAACAAGCGCAAGCGATAGAAGCTTTTTTTCACGGAATCCCGCAGGATATTGAGTGGAATTGGGACGGGGAAAAAGTTTGGATTTTGCAAAGCCGCCCGATTACAAATTTACAGCCGTTTTGGACGCGCACTATTGCGGCCGAAGTGATCCCAGGTGCAATTCGCCCCCTAACTTGGTCGATTAACCGGCCACTGACTTGCGGGGTTTGGGGAGAGATTTTTCAGGTGGTTTTGGGCGATCGCGCCAGCCATTTAAATTTTAACGAAACGGCAACTTTGCTGGGTTCTCACGCCTATTTTAATGCGACTTTGTTGGGCGAAATTTTTCGGATGATGGGATTGCCGGAGCAGGGTTTGGAATTTTTACTCAGAGGGCAAAAGATGGGCAAGCCGCCTTTGGGGAAGATTTTGCCTTCTTTGCCTGGTTTGTGGCGTCTGGTGCAGCGGGAGAGGGCGCTCAATGCAGATTTTGAGGTCGATCGCACTTCTATTTTCATCCCCGCACTCCAAAGTCTTCAGAAGGAAGAAGACTCTTCGACTCGGCTCAGGGTAAAAACAGAGAATAGGGAAGAGGGAGAGGAATTGGCAATTGCTAATTATCAATATTTGTCGGAATTGTTGGAGAGAGCCGAGCAAATTCAGGAGTGGCTGAAACCGATTACTTACTACAATATATTAGGGCCGATCGGGCTGGCAATTCGCAAAGCAATTTTTCGCGTGGCTGATGAATGGCTTGTCAATGATACTGCTCCGGAAATTGCCTCTATCCGAGCTTTACAGCAATTATCTCAAAAGTTGCGAAAGACTGCGATTTTGCAATTTGACGAGACTGTTTCAGTCGCCGAGTTAGCACAGATATTTGCTGAAAGTTCGGCTTTACAAGCCGAATTTGCACAGTGGCTTGATAGTTATGGATATTTGAGCGAAGTGGGAACGGATATCGCTGTTCCTACTTGGCGAGAACAGCCGGAAACTTATCAAAAATTGCTGATAACTCTGGCTCAAAAACCGGCTGTGGCTAATTTAGCAGAAACTGGTAAATTAGGCTTGACTTTTGCTCAGAAATGGCGCTTAAATAAATGTCAGCAGCGATCGCTCGTCAAAAACGAAATTAGCGAAATTTACGCGCGGTTTTTGGCTCATTTACGCTGGACTTTTTTGGAGATAGAAGCTTGCGGATTGGCGATGCAGGTGTTTCAGGAAAGCGGGGATATTTTTTATCTGGAATTTGGGGAAATTCAGCAGTGGATTCGCAGCGAGGCAAGTGTTTCTTTTCAGGAGACAATTAGCCAAAGGCGCGATCGCCTGTTAGCCGATCGGGATCGCCCGATTCCCCCTGTCGTCTACGGCAATTTGCTGCCAAATTATCAGAAAAGCTCGATCGTCCCCGCAACATCCGAAACTAATATCATGCAGGGAATCCCAGCAAGTATCGGCTGTGTCGAAGGCTTTGTGAAGATTTGTCGCACAGTGACAGCAGATTTAGGAGAAAATGCGATCGCAGTAGTTCCTTACACCGATGCAGGTTGGGCACCGCTGCTATTAGGAGCAACAGCAATTATCGCCGAAGTTGGCGGTCAATTGTCTCACGGAGCAATTATCGCTCGCGAGTACAAAATCCCCGCAGTTATGAATATTGCTGAAGCTACAACTCGCTTGCGAGACGGTCAAAAAGTGCGAGTAGACGGGTATCTCGGCACTGTAGAATTGCTGGAATAAGTAATATCAAATCCGTTGACATCGGAATTATGCATCTCTCTCTTATCTTTCTCTGTGTCCTCTGTGCCCTCTGCGGTTTAATCATTCCGATACAACCGGAATTGATATAAGCCCACTAAAAAACAGAATACTCAGATTCCCGACTTCTTTAAGAAGTCGGGGATCTAACAGAAGAGGAGATCGCTACTTTCCTAGACTAAGAAATTCTCGACAACATAGTTCCCCACATTTCTACCAGCACTCAAACCGTCTACGTTAGCACTCATGAAATGAATCCCTCCGTAAAGGCGGCTGATGCCCGATTCGTCGGCCGCTTCGCTGAAGTTTTGGTAGGTTCGCAAACTGTTGACAGATCGATCGCCCTTGTCCGCAAAGCCAAAATCTGAACCAAACACAGAACTCATAACTGCATCTGCGGCACCGCTAAATGTACTGTGTCCCGACATATACTCCGGGAAAGGCGGAGTAGTTACCAGCGGCTGCCACTCGGGGTCGGCTGTCGTGTTGGGATTGTTGTCTGTATCAGCTTGGCGAATAGCTGTCACCGGCCGCCACAAGTTGTACTCATACTTGGCATCCCAGCAGCTAATAGCTGCATCGGCGAGGGCAATATTTAGCAGGGCGAACAAGCGGGCGCTATCTTCTAAGGATTGGCCGGTGAGACTCGCTGTTTCTTCGGCGATTTGGTTCCAGTGGCCCGGAGGGGTAAACGTACCTGCGCCGTTGGCCCAGAATTTGGCGATGGCTGTTTGGTCTGGGGTGCGCGTCAGGCTGTCACTTTTGCCGATTTCTTTGACATAGTTAACTTCCTCTGCGTACTTGGCGCTGTCGAGGGCGGGCGGGCCGGGCGGGCGGAACTGAGAACCGCTAGTCATAGCAAAAGGAGTCACCTGCGGCCACTGTGGCGCCAGCGCGGCGGCAAGGGCGGGGGGAGTCGGCGTCCAACTGCCAAGGTCGGTTTTGGGGGTGTACTGCACTACTTTGGTGATGCCGTCTGTATTCCGCAAACTGATAATTTGGTCGGCAACTTGCTGTCCGAGGGCGATGCCGTCTTGTTTGGCTTTACCGTCGGGAATTTTTGCTAGAGAGGATTGCAATGCTGCGTCGAATTTACCTGCTTGCGCTGGGTAGAGGCTGACTAGGGTGCGGTGGGCTGCGGCTGCTGTGGCTGCTTCTTCTGATGCCCCTGCTGGTGCATCTATGCTGACTCGGTAAGGGCTGTATTTTTTGCTAATAGAGTTAACAGAGTCGTAAATGGCTGCGTGAACCATTGCCATGTTGCGGGAGGCGAGGGGAGGCGCGCTGCTGGCTGTCCGCACGGCGTCGAGTAAGGTGGTGTTCCAGTCTGTGACTGGGTTTCCCGATCGGTGAGTGGTGAAGTTGGATCGGTTGATGCTGCTGCTGTTGACTCCTGGCAATACTGCTAAATATTCGCCTGTTAGTTTGTCTTGAATTACGGTACTGTTGCTGTTGGCGTCTGTGCCTTGCTGGATGTTTAAGTCTTCAAATGCTAGGCCGTCTAGCAATCGAATTTTGTCATTGCCGTTGCCGAAGTCGGCGATAGAGTCGGCTGTGGCTAAAGTTGCGCCGCCGCTGCCTTTTGCAATGGCAAATATATCATCCCCTGTGCCGCCAGTCATGGTATCGCTACCTGCGCCCCCGTAGATGATATCGTTGCCGAAATCGCCGGCAATTAGGTCGCTGCCTTTGCCTCCCCAGATGATGTCGTCGTCGTCTCCACCAACAATCGTATCGTTGTCTCGATCGCCGCAAATTTTGTCTTTGCCTGCATCGCCTTCGAGAAAGTCGTCTCCGCTGTTAGCATAAATTATGTCGTTGCCATCCAATCCGTTAAATCTATCAGCTTGGGTGGTTCCTTCAAGATAGTCAAATTTAGCACTTGGGGTGAGGGATGCCATGTTTATTTATTGAATATTTTGATTAAATCGCAAAGCTTTCGTAACCTCTGTAGATGCTTAGGTCTGTTTACCCCGGATTTAATATTATTAAACTTTCTGGTTGGGAAGCAAACGCCACAACCAAGCTTTATTGAATCTTTAATATTTAACGGGCTTTTTATGAAGTTTTGCGCTCTGAAGCTGGGTAAAAATACAGTCATTCAAACTGCCTCAAATACTGCAACTTTGTTAAATATTTACAAAAAAATTGTTTTTTTAAGATTTAGAGCGAGATAATTTTTACCAGCATAAAAGGAGCGGATTGTATAACGGAGTAAGTATATACAGCGTATCCCAGGTTTATAAAGTCCAGCTTTAGACCTGGGATACGCTGTATTTATTAAGCACTTCTCAAAGCTGCGATCGGGTCGAGTTTGGCGGCTTGGCGGGCGGGGACGACGCCGAAGAAGAGACCCACTGCGCCGGACACGCTGACAGCAAGGGCGATCGCCACGGGCGAAATACCAGCTTGCAAGGGCGTGAAATTACCTACAAGCAAGATACCGCCGACACCGACGCAAGTACCGACTATCCCTCCGGCAGCGGATAAAATTACAGCTTCGACAATAAATTGAAATAAGATATCTTGTTGGGATGCGCCGATCGCCTTTCTGAGCCCGATTTCCTGAGTGCGTTCGCTGACGGACACAAGCATAATGTTCATGATCCCAATGCCGCCGACTAATAGGGAAATGCTAGCAACAGCAGTTAACAGAAGAGTCAAAGCGCCGGAAATTGCCCCCATTCTTGCCATTAAATCTTTTTGATTTCTGACAGTAAAATCATCTTCGGTAGTAATTTTGTGCCGCAGTCTCAGCAGGTTTTCTACCTGAAATTGCGCCGCGTCCATTTGTGATTCATCTTTAATCGAAATAAATATCGACGTGACAGCTAAACCGTAGGGAGATTTGCGCCCGACTATGCGATTGGCCATTGTGGCGATCGGCACAGCGGCGGAATTATCAAAATTCGTACCAAAAGATGTGCCTTTGGGCGCCAGCACTCCAATTACTTTGACGCTGACATTTTGGATACGCACCTGTTCGCCCAAGGGATTTGTATTGCCAAAAAGTTTCTCCGCTAATTCTGAACCGAGAACCACAACTTGGTTACTTTGCTTAACATCGAGTTCGGTCAAAAACCGCCCTTTTGCCATTTCAAAGCTTCTGACTTCTAGAAATTCTGGAATCGTGCCGAAAATTAGAGCAGAAACATTTTTGTTGCTGTAGCGAACAACCTCTGAACTGTTAAGTTCTGCTGAGACACCTTGAACGGAGGGGACTTGAGTTGCGAGCGCCTTAGCATCTTCTACTATAAGTGTTTGAGGCGCATTTCCGATCGAACTTCGCCTAGCGTTGGGTACTCCCGGCCTCACGATTAATACGTTTGTACCGAGGGCTTGAACTTCTCCTGCTACAAATTTTTGAGCTCCTTCTCCAATTCCAATCATTGCAATTACTGAGGCATTACCGACAATCATCCCGATCATTGTTAAACTGCTGCGAATTTTGTTGGCTAGCAGGGTTTGGCCGGCCATTTTGACGCTTTCAATAAAATTCATACTTTGTTATGAGTTATTAGTTATGAGTTATTTTTATAACAGTCAACCGTGAACAGTCAACTGTCAACCGTGAACAGTCAACTGTCAACTGTCAACTGTCAACCGTGAACCGTCAACCGTGAACCGTCAACAGTCAACAGTCAACAGTCAACCGTGAACCGTCAACCGTCAACCGTCAACCGTCAACCGTGAACAGTCAACAAACTAATTAAGCACTTCTCAATGCGACGATCGGGTCTAGTTTAGCCGCTTGCTTTGCGGGTACAATGCCGAAGAATAAGCCGATGCTGCCCGAAACACCGACTGCAAGTGCGATCGCCACTGGGGAAACGCTAGCTTGCAGGGGAGTAAAAGCAGCTACTAAAAGCACGCCGCCGATACCGAATCCAGTGCCGATCGCCCCGCCTGCCGCTGACAAAATCACAGACTCTATCATAAACTGAATTAGAATATCTTGCTGAGAAGCTCCGATCGCCTTTCTCAGCCCAATTTCCTTCGTGCGTTCGGTAACAGAAACCAGCATGATATTCATAATCCCGATGCCGCCGACAAACAGCGAAATTGCCGCCACGAAAGCCAACATCAACGTCAAAGCACCAGTAATACTGCCCAAAGTATTCATTAAATCTTTCTGGTTGCGAACAGTAAAATCATCCTCCTTAGTTATTTTGTGACGCAATCTGAGCAAATTTTCTATTTGAAATTGGGCAGCTTGCATCATACTTTCATCTTTAATAGAAACCGAAATAAATGTTACTTTTGTACCGTAGGGAGACGATCGACCTACGATCCGATTTGCCATTGTTGTCAGCGGCAAATAAACATTCATATCTTGATTGTCGCCAAAGCTGGAACCTTTAGCCTGCATGACTCCAATCACTTGAAAACTCGTGTTTTTGATGCGGATGTATTGACCAATTGGCTGTGTATTACCAAACAATTGTTCTGCTGCTTCTGAACCTAAAGCTACTACATTTTCTTCCCTTTCTAAATCTAATTTGCTTAAAAATCTACCTTGACCAACATCAAAGGTTCTGACTGTCAGAAATTCGGGAGTAGTTCCCACAATGGAAGACGAAACGTTTTTATTGCGGTAAGTAACGAGTTGACTATCATTGAGAGTTGGTGCGACTTCTTCGACAGAAGGAACTTGAGATGCGATCGCCTCTGCATCTTCCACTACTAAAGTCTGGGGCGGAATCACCGGGCGGGTTTGCGCGTCAGGACTTCCGGGAATCACAAATAGCAAGTTTGAACCCAAAGAGTTAACTTGTCCCTTGATAAATGTTTGAGCTCCTTCGCCGATACCGATCATAGAAATTACCGAAGCATTGCCGATGATAATTCCTAACATCGTCAAGCTGCTGCGAAGCTTGTTTGCCATCAAAGTTGTGACAGCCATTTTGACGCTTTCAACAATATCCATAATTCGATTTTAGATTTTAGATTTTAGATTTTGGATTGGGATTATTCGATTTTAGATTTTGGATTGGGATTATTCGATTTTGGATTGGGATTATTCGATTTTGGATTTTAGATTGGGATTATTCGATTTTAGATTTTAGATTTTAGATTTTGGATTTTGGATTGGATTATTGGTGTCAACTTAATATTTAAACCCATAATAAATCTTAAGGGCGACGCAAGAATACTCTTCCCCCTTGTTAAGAGGGACGCAAGAGTGCTCTTTTCCCACCCCCTACTCCCCGGAGGCGGGGGGCGCAGGCGGGAGATCCGGGGAAAGAAAACACCCTAGAGGGATGAGAGAAATAAAGCCCCATGCCCTATTCCCCATGCCCTACTTTTGATTCTTGATAATATCCTCTAATTTTTTACCTTGAGGAAGTTCGGTAAAAACGCGATCGCCCGCTTTTGCACCCTCTAAAATCTGAATCTTGTTACCAATAGTCGAGCCAACCGTAACAGGCTTAAACTTCGGCTGTTGTTTTTCATCAGGAACCAGCACACCCGTTTGACCTTTATTAGTCACAATTGCCACCGTCGGCACAACTAAAGCATTGCTCAGCTTTTGACCAACAAATCTCAAATCTACGTTCATTCCCGATTGCAATAAATCCTTGCCAGTATCAATCGCTACGCGCACTTGAAATAGCGTCACGTCCCGTTCCTTAACTGCTTCCGGCGCAATTAACTTAACGCGGCCTTGAAACACTTTATCTGGATAAGCGTCAGCCACTATTTCAACGACTTGACCCGGTTTAATTTGACTGATATCTGCCTCCGGGACTTTCGCCAAAACTTCCACCTCTCTAGCCAAAGCGACAATCGATGTCGAAGTTGCCGAAGTTGCTTCCGACGCCGAAGTTGCCGGAGTTACAAAAGCTCCTTGAATGGCGTACCTTTGGGTAATAACTCCAGGAAAAGGAGCGCGAACTTTCGTATCTTCTAACTGCACTTCTTGAAAGCGGACTTGAGCTTGAGTTTCGGCTAATTCAGCTTGAGCTTGAGCTATTTCTTCCGGGCGAGAACCGTTTTCTTGTGCCGCCAATTGGCTTTTTGCTTCAGCAACTGCTGCTTCGGCTTTGGCGATTTCTTCTGGACGGTTGCCGTTTTCTACTTGCGCTAATTTGCTTTTTGCTTCGGCAACTTCTGCTTCTGCTTGGGCAATTTCTTCCGATCGCGTGCCGTTTTGCAATTGCTTCAATGCTTGCTGCTCGACTTGGACAGCAGCTTGCAGTTGCTGAATTTGCGACTTCCGACTTTCTTGCAGTTGTTGCAGGCGTCTTTGGGATTCTATTAATTTAGCTTGGGCAGTGCGATTTTCTTTGATCAGTTCATCGAGTTTATCTTTAGCCAGAGCACCTTCTTCCACTAGCGGCCGATTGCGTTCCACCCGTTGAGCGGTTAGTTCGGCTTGGGCTTTACTCGAGTCTATTTGTGTTTGTGCTTGGGCAATTTCTTGTTTGACACTGCCGGTTTGAGCATCTGCTAAACGAGCTTGAGCTTGGGCTAAACGAGCTCGCGCTTGGCTGACTTCTTCCACGCGACTGCCGGCTCGCAGTTGCTGCAAGCGTGCTTGAGTTTGCTGCAAGCGGGCTCTGGCTCCTGCAACTTCTTCCACGCGGCTGCCGGCTTGGACTTGCGCGAGACTGGCTTCGGCTTGCTCTAAGCGCGCTCGGGCGCTGGCGATGTCTTCCGATCGATTCCCGGCTTCGATTTTGGCGAGTTTGGCTCGCGCGCTGGCTTCGCGGGCTTTAGCTTGAGCGAGTTGAGCTTCTACATCGCGGCTTTCCATGCGGGCCACGATTTGTCCTGCTTCGACTCGATCGCCCTGTTCGACAAATAATTCTGCTATGCGCCCGGAGCCTTTAGGGCTGAGATTCACGCGCTGTACCGGCTGCACCGTGCCGCTCGACGTGATCCGCACCGTGAGGTTTTGCGCTTCCACCGGCACTGTCATAGTGGCGAGCGCATCTACTTTCGGCTGCGATCGACTGTTTACTATATATATGGTGGTCGGTACAGCTAGCAACCCGGCTGCAACCAACCCAACCGCCCACCGCTGCGGTTTGCGCGACGGTTTCTTCGGAGACTGCTTTTGGGGGGTTTTGTTATCTGCAATTTTGGTCTCTGCGGCCTTGGTGTCTACAGTCTGAGTATCTTCCACCTTGACCTGAGCAGTTTCCTTTTTAGGGCTAACGATCATACCGACTCACCTAATTTAATCTCAGGATTACCTTTAAGGTAAAATTTTTTACTGATGCTTGGCATCGTCTTTCAGACTCATCCGATCGGGTGATTTAAAAAAAGTTCCCCAACCAGCACCTGTAAACAATTATAGCTAATCGTTGCAACTTATTAAATAATGTTAAGTTTTTTCAGCCTAAAGGGGTGGGATCAAACAGAATCGCTTCCGGCTGCTGCCAAACAAAAATATATTTTAGCAAAAAATATCATTTTTGGGATCTAGGAGCGTGCTCCTCACCAGCAACAAAGGCCGATCGGGCAGCGGGCGATCGACCGTCACTAGGTCATTGGGGGATCGCGATCCCATCGCTGCGATCGCACCTAGCAGTACGAAGCTCGTAATGACACAGTATTACAGGCTTACTCTCATAAACCCGGCTGCTGCCAGAAATAACAGGTTTCTCCGCGAAGAATCCGCGCCGAAACCCCCGGTTTCACGGGTAGCGGTGCGTAAATCCTGCATCCATATCCGCCCTGTGCCCACAACAGGTTAAAATATTTTTCAAATCCGTATAAAAATGGAAAATCAAAACAATGAATCGTCCTCAAAGCGTTACAGTTCTAGCAATATTGCAGCTAATTAGCGGCATTTTCAGTCTGCTTGATGGCTTGTTCATCTTACTTTTTGCAGGCATTTTTGGCGGTCTCGGTGCGGCTTTCGGCGGGGCAAAAGTTGGGGCTGTAATCGGCGGCTTCATTGGAATCTTTGCTGCGATAAGTTTCATCTTAGGTTTCCTATCCTTACTCTTAACTTGGGGTTTGTTTCAACTAAAAAATTGGGCTTGGACGGGAACGTTAATTGTCCATATCATCGCCACCCTCGCGCAAATTGTCAAAATGTTTGGCAGCGGCGGTACAGCAGTCAATTTTTTAACTCTGGGTTTTGCAGTGGCTAGCATTTACTACCTGCTGCAGCCGGATGTTAAACAAGCATTTCGTGTCTGATTTCCTTTTCATTAACGGTACTGAATTCTCGGATCGAAAAAAGCATAGGAAATATCAACCGCCAGATTAATCAGTACAAAAGTTACAGCCACAAAAATTACTCCTCCTTGGACAATTGGGTAATCCCGCGTCAGAATACCCGTATAAATCCAAGAACCAATTCCCGGCCACGAGAAAATCGTTTCAGTCAGAATAGCGCCGCCTAAAAGAGTGCCGAACTGCAAACCTATAGTTGTGACGATCGGCAAAAACGCATTTTTCAAAGCGTGTTTCAAAATCACCCAATATTCCGGCAATCCCTTAGCCCTCGCAGTGCGGATATAATCTTGAGAAAGCACTTCCAGCATCGCAGAACGAGTGATGCGAGCTATAATAGCCAGAGGAATAGTTCCTAAAGTCAAAGCTGGAAGGATTAAATGGGCGATCGCATCTCGCAAAGCCGCCAAATCCCACCTCAGCAACGCATCCAAAACATAAATACCCGTAATCGACTTAAAACCAAACCCCAAATCTACACTAATCCGCCCGCTGGGAGGCAGCCATTTCAGATAAACAGCAAACAAATAAATCAACATCAATCCCAACCAATACACGGGCAAAGATACGCCAATTAACGAACCGCTCATCGCTAGATTGTCCAGCCAGCTATTTTTCCGAACAGCAGCCAAAATCCCCGCCGGAATTCCGATAAAAAGTGCCACCAACATCGCTACCACAGACAGTTCAAAAGTAGCAGGCCAGCGACTGGTAATTTCATCAATTATCGGAATACCGCTAATAATGCTATTTCCCAAATCAAAGCGGAGCAAACTCCATAAAAAAGCTAAATATTGCAAAGGTAAAGGCTGATTCAGACCCAACCTTGCTCTCAAAACTTCGACTTGTTCGGGAGTTCCTCGTTCTCCCAAAAGCACTGTAGCTGGGTCTCCTGGTATCAAATGCAAAAAAGTAAATACTAGCAGAGTGATTCCGAAAACGACTGGCAATAGTCCCAGCAAACGTTTAGCAATATATTGAAACATCAGTTGATCTCATTCACCTTGCAAATTTGCCAAAATCCGATCGACCGTTTCTTCTACCGTTAGATGGGTTGAATCCAGCCAGTAGCCAAAGCGAGGAGTTTCGGTACGGAGAATGCGATCGAATGCATAAACCATTGTTTCGTTGGCATATCCGGTTTTCGTTCTTGCTGCATCCCGTGCAGCTACAACTTCTGCATTCGGACACAGAACGATCGCGGACAAGGGCACATCGTGGAAAGTGGCAAGTACCTCAGCCAGTGCCGAACCAATTATGATGTCTTGATAAACGACCGTAAAACCAGCCTGGAGATAGTGTCGCGCTGCCATTGCTGCCAGGTGATACCGCAGTTGAAGCTGCTGATATGCCTCTGCTGACAAATTTAACGCCATTTGGGCCTGTCCATTCACAATCATGCGACGAAAGATATCGCCGCGAAGGTGGACACTTTTGGGCAACCGTTCGGCAAGTGATTGGGCCACACTTGATTTTCCGGCAGCCATGTTCCCGGTAATCAAAATAATTTGTGGCTGATGATTTGCAGGTTGCGGATTGCTCTCCATACTGTTGGTTAAGGTAAATTCATGTAAAGTATGATAACCGTGGAGAGGTGTCTCGATCTAAACTCTCAATTTTTGCTTATTTCCTCAAAAGACTCAGACCCCAAAGGACTCGGAATCCAACCTTGAATATTCTTGCGTTTCCCTAAAAGCGGCTGCGAATGTACGATCGGCAAACGCACAGCTTCCCCATGCAAAATCTCGCTAACTTCCGCATAAATTTTCGCCCTAGCTGCTTTATCCCCACTCGCCCTCCCCCGATCCAAAAGTTCCAGAACTTTTGGATTTTTCCAATTTCCCAAATCCGCCGTCGAACCCGGCCCGAAGTGAGGATAATAAAAATTGTCTGGATCGCCATAATCTCCTGTCCAACCCATCATAAAAGCTTGAAAGCCGGGAGGTTTGAGGCGATCGGCTAAATAAGCAGACCAATCCTTTGTCAGCAATTTGACCCGAATCCCGATCGCGCTCAAATCCGCCGCAAAAGCCTCAGCGATCGGCTTCGGCGTGGGAAAATAGGGACGGCTGACGGGCATATACCACAAATCCAAATCAAAACCGTTCGGATAACCAGCTTTCGCCAGCATTGCTTTAGCTTGCTGCGGGTTAAATTCATAATCTTTAACTCGATCGGACGCCGCCCAATTCAGCGCAGGCGGGATAAATTGCGGATCGTGTTTTCCGAGCTCTCCCCAGAAAGCTTGGACTATTGCTGGCTTGTTAATTGTTTGGGCGATCGCCCGCCTGACTTCTGATTTTGACAAAGGTTCGTAACTCGGATTTAACGCTAAATAACCGACATTAAAAGAAGGTCGCACAACAGCTTCTAAATTAGGATCTCCCTGAACTTCTTTCAGTTGATCCGGCGTTAAATCCACAGTAAAATCAAGTTGTCCTGCTCGCAACTGAGCCAGTCTCGCCGCCGGATCGTCAACAAAACGAATTACCAATTGATTGACTTTTGGCGCGCCAGTTTTCCAATAATTCGGATTTTTCTCCAAAACAATGCGATCGCCCGATCGCCATTCCTGAAACACAAAAGGTCCCGTACCCACCGCCAGCGACCCCGGAGTGCCGTATTTAGCGCCCGCTTTTTTCACCGCCGCCGGACTCGCCATCCCGAAATAACCCGACCCAATCGCCGAGGGGAAAGCAGCAAAAGGTTGATTTAAAACAAACTTAATCGTAGACTTATCAACAACTGCCACATCTTTTACCAGGGAATTTTTATCTCCCTTAAAGCCACCAAAAAAATCCTTCCAAATTTGATAAGTTTTGCCAGATTCTCGATAACCGTTAGGATTTTTCGCATCCCACCAGCGCTCCACATTAAACTTAACAGCTTCCGCGTCAAAATCCGTACCGTCGTGAAACTTTACCCCGGAACGCAACTTAAAAGTCCAAGTTTTGCCATTTTGAGAACTTGACCATTCAGTAGCGAAACTCGGCTCAAGTTCCACAGTTCCCGGTTTAAAATCAGTCAAGCGATTGTAAATTTGGTCGATCGCAATAACTGAATTCCCGTCAGTAATATTTCCTGGTTCCAGATTGATCGGCTGCCCCCCAGCCCCGTAGACTAAAGCCCCAGCCGGAACCGCAGCAGGAGTTGTCGGAGTTGGAGAATTATTGCTAACCGTGTTTGAAGGAGTGCCGCAATTTGATAAAATTACACCCATCCCAAAAACTAGACCTAATAAAAATAAACGCCAGGCTTTTAACAATCTCATCTCAATAGCTCCTGTTTAATAGAAAATTGTACTCATATAAATAAATTTCTAATTAGCTCTTTCTCTCCCCTCTGTGGTCTCTGCGTTCTCTGCGGTTCATTTAGTAAATTCTATATTAAAATCAAATCCAATTAAATTAACCAACCAAATAGAACACGCTGATGATATCATGATTCGAGGGCAAAATCTCAACTCACACCTTTACTTTAGGCGACGCAACCAGCATGAAAGCCAACGTTTGCGGTCCCGCTAGAGGCTATCTCAGATCCGGTGCAATGCTGCACAAAAAAGGCATTCACAATTTATTCAGTACCACCGAAATCATGCCCCAATTTGTCAGCTAACAGCTAAAATCAAGTCCGTGTCAATAAATACAAAACCTTTACGGCGGAATGGATCGGGTATTTGTCAACCCGCCGCGACTCAAAAGGCAACAGTCATGCGGCTGCGAATAAACTGAGGCAGCTCAACTTCATCGACCAGGGCGATCGAACCATTCAAAAACGTTTCTAACTGCTAAATCGATCGTTTCCGGGTCTTCATAAATTACGACCTATTAGTACAGGTTCGGTGCTTCACACCTGCGGTTAATACCCAATTGCTTTTACAAATACTAGATTAGACTAACCAATTTCTTAAAAGGTATGACCAATGAATGAAAAGGAAAGACAGGAATGGCATGAGACTGTAAAAGAAGAATTGCGAGGCTTTAGAGAGAGACTTAAGGATTCCAATCTCAGTTAAGAAGAGTGGAGAATACTTGATGAAAAGAAGAGAAGCTGATTTCGGAGGATATTAGATAGTCTCTAGATTTAGACTGAAAGAGTAATTCGGAATTAGTAAGTCAAGTTAAATAGGATATCGCTGTAATTTCTGATGCCTTAAAACAATGAAAGTCAGACCTATTACACTGACTTCCTAGCGGGTTGCCAAAAACTGATCGTGGCGAAGACTACAACTCAAAACTCTCTTCACCAATACTTCCCAGTTCCCCACTACCGAGAAACTCTTCCTCCTCTACTTCCTCAATCCCAGAGTCGAAACTTTCAACTACAAACGGCAAACCAGCCGCCATCAAACCCCGTTGAATCAGTTCCGGCGTTTCCTCAAACAAAACAAATAGCGGATGAACAGCCTCAGCTTCATCGCTGTAAATATGTCTGTAGCGGTCCGGCATCACCCATTCGTAACCTTTATCCAGCCAAACCTGAGACTGCCGCCAGCGGCCGAGCAGCCCAGAAAACTCTTCGCCCGGACGATGAATGAAAATCAAAATTTCCACTCCAATTTTAACTTTCCATTCAGGATCGCACATCAAAATCGCCAAATCGCACGGCAAACAAACTGCCTGTCCGGGCGATATGCTAGTGCCGCCGGTTCCCGCATAAGAAACCCCGTCCCGCAAGCGCGCAATTGGCAAAGGAATTGTGATTAAACTCTCAAGGGCGCGGCGGATACTGGGAATCATTTCCATGTAAACCCGATATTTTTTCAGCAAGGCGATCGCGGCAGAAGATTCGCTGTACTCTGCTAGCAAAGCCTCGTAATGTGATTGTTTAACAGACATTTTCAAACCAAAAAATAAGTAATTACTAATTGCTGCTCATTGCTAATCGATCGCTTCTCGTTACCAGCAAGACCTTGATAATGAAGATTTGGAGGCAGAGCCTCCAAATTATTTTCTCCTTTTAATCGAGGCTGTGCTTCCTCCAAATGCCTTCCCAGGCTCTGCCTGGGAACGATTGAAATAGTCATTGGTTATGCGTTAATTCCTACTAACTAATAACTAATAACTAATTAGCCCTTTTTTACAGCTTCTGGAACACTGCGAACATCGGCAGATACATAGACAGCAAAATCGAACCTACGATACCACCGACGACAACAATCATCAGAGGTTCTAGCATACTGGTAAGTCCTTTTACTGCTTCTTCCACTTCCGTTTCGTAAAAAGCGCCAACTTTCATCAGCATCTTGTCAAGTTCCCCTGTCTCCTCGCCAATTGCCATCATTTGAATGGCCAAAGCCGGAAAAACAGCTTGTTCTTGCAAAGCAATACTGATCATGCCGCCGCCTTGAATTTCCTGTCTGGCATATTCGATCGCATTAGATATTGCCTGATTCCCCGCCACATCTCGCACAATTTCCAAAGAATTGAGGATCGGCACGCCCGATCGCGTCAGCGACCCAAATATCACGCAAAACCTAGCCACAGCAGATTTTTCGATCAAATCTCCAAAAACCGGCAACTTCATTGCAATCTTATCAATTTGTAGGCGACCTACTGGAGTTTTGTAGTACATATCGAAGGCAATTTTTAGCGCTATAATTACCCCAATAACTGTTATCTGTTGGATGGGAGGCCAAGCTGTACAAAATGCACTAATTGCCAACATAAACACTGTAAAAGCCGGCAAATCTGCACCAATATCCTTAAAGATTTTGGCAAAAGTTGGCAGCAAGAATATGGTCATTGCGAAAAAAATCACGATCGCGATGCCCAACACAGTCTTCGGATAAGACATCGCCGAATTAATTTCAGCCTCCGTCTTGTGATTTTTTTCCATCATCACAGCCAGACGGTCTAGGGTTTCATCTAGCACCCCCCCGACTTCTCCCGCTGCAACCATACTGATAAACAGTTGGTCAAAAACATCAGGAAACTTAGCCATCGCCTCTGCCAAGTTTATCCCCTCCTGCACGTCAGCATTCATGCTCCTGAGCGCTCGCTTCAGCTTAGCATTAGAACACTGCTCGTGCAGCACGGAAAGGCATCTAACGATCGCCACCCCTGCATTAAACATAGCCGCAAACTGACGAGCAAAAATAGCCATATCCTTAACAGAAAGACTGGTAAGGTTATACTCGATTTGCTCCTGAACCTTACTGAAATCAAAGCCACCTTTCGGTTTTTCGCGGATAACGTTGGTAGCCACAGCTCACCTCTGAAAATTTATTAAAAGTTATGACTCATCAGTCATCAGTCATCAGTCATCAGTTCTTTCTGCGGACTCCTGACTAATGACTGCTTACTGAATTAATGAGATCCTACCTTGGCGCCAACAGGTGCCGGGCCGATCAAGCGTTCGAGTTCGTCAGCCTTAGAAGCCTTTGCCATTGCCGATTCCCAAGTGACTTTACCGCTCTTGTAAAGTTCAGCGAGGGCCATTTCCATCGTCCTCATGCCCAATTTCGCCCCCATTTGGATTTGGGAGTAAATCATTGGAGTTTTGCCCTCCCGGATCAAGTTCGCCATAGCTGGAGTATTCACCATGATTTCCATAGCGCAGCAGCGGCCGCCCCCAACTTTTATTACCAAATTTTGGCTGCAAATTCCCACCAAAGAGTTAGACACCTGGGCGCGAACCTGGGGTTGTTGAATGGGCGGGAACACGTCCAAAATCCGATCGACTGTTGCACCCGCAGAATTAGTGTGCAGCGTTCCCATCACCATGTGACCCGTTTCAGCAGCCGAAATTGCCAGACCGATCGTTTCCAAGTCCCGCATTTCCCCCACCAGAATTACATCAGGATCTTCGCGCAAAGCTGCTTTCAGCGCATTAGCAAAGCTTTTAGTATCTTCGCCCTTTTGGCGCTGGTGAAACAAACTCTTGATATTAGGAAACACGTATTCGATCGGATCTTCAACTGTGAGAATGTGTTCCGCCCGCGTCCGGTTGATCAGATCCAACAAAGCCGCCATCGTAGTAGTTTTCCCGGAACCCGTTTGTCCCGTCACCAACAGCATACCCCTGGGTCTTTCCGTCAGATCCCGCAAAATTTGCGGCACACCTAAAGCATCTGCATTAGGAATCTTAGAAGCCAGAGCCCGCATACAAGCAGCCCAAGCACCCCGCTCCCGGTACACATTGACGCGGAACCGAGCCAATCCCCGAACGCCGTAAGCGCAGTCGAGTTCCCACTCCATTTCCAACTGCTTGCGCTGCATATTGTTGAGCATTTGGAATATTAGGATCTGCACTTCCTCAGCAGCCAGAATGTCGCCGTATTGAGTCTGAGGAGTTAGTTTACCGCTGACTCGGAAGAATATAGGCGCGCCCGCTTGGATGTGTATGTCTGAACCCCCTTGCTCTACCAGGGACTCCAGTACGTCTTCAATCATCAGACCCATAGATACCTCTCCTCGATCGAATGGATAGTTATTGACCAATCTAGCTCAGTTAACAGCCAACAGTTAATAGTCAACAGTTAACAGTCAACAGTTAACTGCTGAATCAATCCAAAAACCGTGGCGTCAAGCAGTACGGACAATCCAGCATCTCCGGCTTCAATTCCGCCCGACAAGTTTTGCAGGTAAGTCCCTGCTTGCGTTTAGCTTTCATTTCCGCCTCCAGCCCCGAGTCAGTAAACGTCACCCGCTCGACTTCTTCAAAGGTAGTCGCGCCTTCCCGCACCAACTGCAAGCTGTAAGCCAACAACGTTTTCATCCCTTCTTCTACTGCTACTTCCTTAATTTGCTCTGTGGGAGCTCCTTGAGTGATCAGAGTTTGAAGCCGCTCCGTATTTTTCAGGAACTCGTAAACCCCTACCCGTCCTTTGTAGCCTATGCCACTGCACTTCCGACAAAGTTGCTCGCGTTCTGCGAGTTCCTTCCTTTCCTCCACCGGTATGGTGTTGGCTTTGTAAACAGTGAGATTAATTTCTTGAGAAGCCGACAGACCGTACTTGCCGAGTTCTTCGGCAGTAGGCTGGTAAGGAGTGCAGCATTGGTCGCAAACGCGCCGCATCAGACGCTGAGCCAACACGCCCAACAGAGCGGCCGAAACCATGAACGGTTCTACGCCCATTTCGGCCAAACGCGCGATCGCCCCAGCCGCGTCGTTCGTGTGTAGCGTCGTCAGCACCAAGTGTCCCGTCAAAGCAGCTTCCAGAGCCGTTTTAGCCGTTTCCTTGTCCCGCGTTTCCCCCACCAGCATCACGTCAGGGTCTTGCCGCAAAAATGCCCGCAGAATGTTGGAAAAAGTCAAGTCTTTTTCCCGAATTACTTGACATTGGGTAATTCCTGGCAAAGCATATTCGATCGGGTCTTCCGCCGTACTGATATTAACCCCCGGATCGTTGCGTTCCGCCAGAATCGAGTACAGAGTAGTTGACTTGCCCGAACCCGTCGGCCCCGTCACCAAAATCAGTCCGAACGGACGGCTAGCACTCTCTCGCACTAAAGCCAGAGTTTCTTCGTCGGAGATTAACAAACCCAAGCCCAACTGAGTGCTGGAACTGTCCAAAATCCGCAGCACGATTTTTTCGCCGTACCGGGAAGGCAAGCTATTCACCCGGAAATCCACCGTGCGTCCCTCAAACACCCGGCGGATGCGACCGTCTTGAGCTTGTCGGCGTTCGGCAATATCCAGGTTGGCAATAATCTTGAAACGAGCGGTAATCGATGCGACTACCTGCTTGGGAAACCGGAAATACTCTTGCAGCACCCCGTCTTTCCGCATCCGAATCCGCATGAACTCTTCTTGAGGTTCTACGTGGATGTCAGACACCTTTTCCGACAAAGCTTTAGCCAAAATGATGTTGACGGCCTTAATTACCGGAGCCGCCTCAGCATCGTCCAAGGTGTTAGCGAGGTCTTCTTGGTCGGCACTCTCCTCTTCTAGCGAGAGTTCGCCAAAATCTCCCTCCCCTAAATCCATCTTTCTCTGCTTTTCGGCTGCAGCTATTTTGGCTGCTATCTTAACTTGGTCGTCTTGATAGGCCGAAGTGATGTCCTGATAGTCGTCTGGCGTAATCACCCGTCGCTGCAAAGCCAAGCCGTGAGGCTGTAAAATCCGCCGCAAATCTTCTATGGCGTTGAGGTTGTCGGGATCTACCATTGCCACTAAAACTGCCGGAGGCTGAGTTTCAGTCTTTGCTACAGGTAAAAACCGACCTTGGTTACAAATGTCGATCGAAATCTTCAATCCCTCGAGCATAACTCCGAGTTGCTCGTTAGACATTTCGCTCATCTCCGGGTCAAATGCTTCAACCCCGTAGACTATCTTACGTTCAAACATCTGCTGCTTCTTGTAAAGCCGCAGCAATTCTGGGGGCAACGGCTGCCCGGTAAGTGCTTCTAATACCTCCGTCAACCGCTTGCCCGACTTCTGGCTTTCAATTTGAGCTTGCTTCAGTTGGTCGCCGTTGACGTAACCCGCCTGAATCATCTTGTTGAGAGCCGGAGTAAAATTGCTCAGAGCAACTATCGATGTGGAGCGAAGCCCCTGGGATGTGTTAGTCATAAAAAAGACTCATGCTTGTGGGAAACTCAGTCACTTTCGAGTGCTGATAGGAAAACCAACGGGGGGTTTTAACCCCCGTATTCTTTGCTTGTGGATCAGCTATCATGTTCCTGCTCAATCCCTATCTCTCAAGTGTAAGCTCGCAGTCCCCTCTAAGCTTCGTCCACAAATTGACGAGACGTTCGAGGGATTTGCCGGTGCTGGCAATCAGATCTTGTTGGTTAAGTGCTGGCGTTGCTTACTTACCTGATTAACTTGCGGGATACTCTCGTTATAGCGTCCGGACACATCACTTGGGGATTGCCCGTACCGGGGAGAGAAAAGCGGGGCGGGGTGTGTCGCCGTATCACGCTCCTTCTATTTTCCCAAATTGTTTGCTCAAAATACAGCGCCCGTGGTGGCGCGGTTAGCTTTACTAGGTTAAAGATCGGCTATGTTGTGTGATGATGATAGCTTTTACGAAAGTCTCGATCGGTCTTGTGAAATATATTTTGATTAATTATCTGCGATCGGGTACTGCCCGATCGGCTACATGAGTCTCCTGCACTGATTTTGAGGATATCTAGTTTTTTGTAAGCCCATATTACTTTGATTCCACCCTGGTGTCCGAATCTTTGTTACCCCGCCCGAAAACGGATACAAGTTTCCGACAGGAGTCGCCATCCGCCCCAAATTTTAGACTTTTGTTCCAGCTCCCAGATTCATCTGTGGGGTAAATCTCAAATCATTCGACTCAGCGCTCACGCCCCCGTCTCAAATCTCAAATCTGCTGACGCAAGCTTGACGGTTCACAAATCTTGGAAATAGGCACATTAGATATCAATCGTATCTACAGATTAGCACCAGGGCGAGACGAGCTAATGTCTCTCATTTTACTGGCAAAATTTCGAGACTTCAAGCGACTTCGGCGGTATCGACTCAGAAAAACAACAGCCCCAATTCGCATCAAGATTAACAACCTAGTATCTGAGTTACACAAGCACACAGCTAACTACTTAGTCACTCAATACAAATTCCTCTTTCTCCCGAGTTGGGAAACCCAGCCAATGGTAAAAAATGCCAGGGTCAGCTTGGGACTAAAACAGCCAGACCGATGATAACTTTAAGTCACTATCGTTTTAAGCAAACGTTGAAGCATCAAGCCTCCTAATCGGGAAAGGTTTTAGTAGACGTAACAGCAGAATATACTTATAAAACTTGTTATAAATGCGATCGCGTTAATCCCAAATTAGGAAGCCAGAAACGTTTGGTGGTCTCCGACAGCAGTCATACTATAGGTAAATATCTAAACTGCCCTTTGAATATTTTATTGAAAGCTTTGAGAAATGCCTCCACATCAGGCGAGATTTCCTGTTTTCACATTGTGCCATACACACTAAATTCGAGTGCTCTAGATTTACCGGGTTAAATGTATCTGCTAGAATTGATAGGGTTCTGTCGCGCAGCTTTTGTCAGGAACCTCAGCCTAAAGGCATGAGGCTTGAAGGAGAAATCTAACAAGCCG
>JAUBOM010000110.1:0-24857 GCA_036700245.1 Microcoleus vaginatus BM001213989 | reverse complement strand
GTAAGCAGAAACAGAGGTATCTTCGTTCCAAAATATAGACCAACAAGCAGAACCCGATCACCAAAGCTAAAGCTCCAATTCTGCCAGACTAGCTGGCCCATACTTCTGGAATAGGCTACTAGGCGACAACAATTGTCTGACCGTCGGTCAAACTGTTAAAGTCATAGGTTGTGCTACCAGCCATGAGTTTTTCAAACTCGGAAGTGTACATAATAACGCCACTATTAGTAAAGCTCACCGTTGTCCCCGATATTCCAACGGTATAAGTTCCTGAAGTTAATTCGAGTGTGTCTTGATTTTTTCCACCATAAAAATTACCCGTACCAAAACCATTGAGATAGTCTTTACCATTTCCTAAAAACACGCTGCCCATGCCTTTAAAGCCTCCATTGGCAATGATCAAGTCGGCGCCATTACCAGTATTAATCGTACCGCCGTTGTCGATGGCCTTACTGCTAGTTATTGTGTCGTTACCATCACCAGTATTAATGGTGCCGGGGGTACCGATAATCAAGCCCTCGGCAATGATAGAGTCGCTACCATTACCAGTATTAATGGTACCTTTGTTGTCAATGCCACTTAGGTCGTCACCCAAATAGGAAAAGCCACCACTGCCAGTGATTATGTCGTCACCATCACCGGTATCAATGATATCGTAGTTCTCAATGCCACCAGTGGCAGTTATTATGTCCTCACCATTACCAGTATCGATGGTGGAAAAGTTGGAGAGACCACGGGCAAAAATTTTACCATCAAAAGTTCCACTCTTAGCAATGATTGTGTCTTTTCCATTGCCGGTATTTATAATTCCTTTGTTGTGGATGCCGTTAAAACTTCCGCTGCCCTCGATCGTGTCATTACCATCACCAGTATTGAAAGTGAGGGAGCCATTGTAGATGCCGGTACGGCCCTCACCACTGATTCTGTCGTGACCCTTTCCAGTATCGAGGATGCTACCATCAGCGATTTTGATTCCGTCTGAGCTGCTGGTAATGCCAGTGATTTCGTCGTTACCATCAGCGGTATTGAACCAGCCAGAATTGTAAATGCCCTCGCCATAGTCCCCCTTGGCAGTAATTATGTCGTTACCCTCGCCCGTATTGAACGTGCCGGAGTTGTCAATGCCGCGTCCTATCCCTCCCGCGGCAGTAATTATGTCATTACCCTCGGCCGTATCGAACGCGCCGGTGTTGACAATGCCCCGCGAAGCGCCCCCCTTGGCAGTAATTATGTCGTTACCGTCGGCCGTATTGAACGTGCCGGTGTTGTAAATGCCGTCGCGATAGGTTCCAGTGCCAGTAATTTGGTCGTTACCCTCGGCCGTATTGAACGTGCCGGAGTTGACAATGCCGTTGTAGAAGCCTCCAGTACCAGTAATTATGTCGTCACCCTCGCCCGTATTAAACGTGCCGGTATCGTAGTTGTGAATGCCCTCGCCATAGGTTCCAGAGCCAGTAATTGTGTCGTTACCCTCGGCCGCATTGAACGTGCCGGAGTTTTCAAAGGCGGCGCTTCCTTTGTTCGCCTCAGCAGTAATTTGGTCGTTACCCTCGCCCGTATTAAACGTGCCGGTATCGTAGTTGTGAATGCCAGCGCCATTCCACCCCCCACGGCCAGTAATTATGTCGTCACCCTCGGCCGTATTGAACGTGCCGGAGTTTTCAATTCCCCTGCCGGACAGATCGCCGTTGCCCTTGGATACGTACGTGCCAGTGATTGTGTCGTTGCCCGCAAGAGTATTAGCGATACCAGTATTGACTATTATGTCATTCACGCCAGACACAGGGACAACATCAGCTTGATTGGTAAACGTTATAGTTGAAAGGTCGATTGTCATAGGAAGAACTCGGAATTACAATTAAAATAAAAAAATTTTATCTGTTATAACTTATAGTTATATCAAATTTTACGAGATTTTATTTTGTATTGTTTGATTTCTTAACATACCCAAAACTATTTTGATTAAAAAACTTGCTTTGAGAGGTTTTTCCGCCTAAATAAATAATTGATGACTATTATTATGACAGTGGAGGGTTTCAACAGTGTCATAAAAAATGACATTTTCAGCTAAAAATAAGAGTTTTGAATCGGAAGTAATGGCTGATGAGGCTGCCATTTAACGGGATTTGAACAAATTTCGGGCCGGGAGAGAGCTTCCAACCTGCTATGTGTGTGGCAACGGGGTAAATATCCCTCGTTCCCTGTCGGGAGTGTCATCCCAAATCAAGTGAGCTTTGCCGAAATACCCAGCACTCATCTTTCCTAGCAAACTACCATTCCATGAGAGCTTGGTGCTGTTCTTGGGTAAGGGTGGATTGACCGTAGCTATCTATTATCGGTAGGGAGGATTTGGATTTGAGGGAGGCGACTCCGGCGGTAAGGAGATTGGAGATTTTTCTGACAAGCACCTTTGAGCCACTACAGCTTCGTTAAGTGGCTCTGCTGAATTAGGGTATGGTAAAGTTATAATACGATCGCCCAAAAATACCACTTCAAGGCGTTGTTGATTCAGGGTATCAATCAACTCTTCGCTTTAGTTACAAAACTCACCCGACCGGGGCTTGTAGCAATTGGGAAATCTTCAATTCATACCCTAATTCAGCAAGGCCCTTTTCAGAATTGTTATGAGTTATGAGTTAGAAGTTGTGACTGTTAAGTGGTGAGTCACAAAGTCTCTCGCCCGCCATGCAAAATCCCGGAGCTTTGGTGACTGTAAAAGCAGCCATCAAACCCCCAGGATTTAAGTTTTTCCTCTTAAACGAGGCTCAAATTATTGCCAATAAGTGTTGCCTCAATCAGCAGTAGCCAATTCGGTACTGGCGCCGCCGCGCTTCCGGGTCAGGGTATTGAAAAGCATCTGACCGACAGCTTTAATCAAATTGCCTTCTAACTCCATGAACATCTTCATGTTCATGCCAAAAGCTGCATTAGCTTCGTCAACAATTCGCTCTGCTGTTGCTTCGTCAATCGGCAGTTCATTCATGGCCTGACGGTAGTTAGCTTTGAATTCTTTTTCATCAGGAATATCCTGGAATTCATAGAAAGCAATGCCTTCTCCCTCGGAAAGATTCATCCCCCGCTGGGCAATTCCCTTAAGGATTTGTCCGCCGGATAAATCGCCAAGGTAGCGAGTGTAAGAGTGAGCTACTAACAGTTCCGGTGCGGTCGCCGATATCTCCCGAATCCGCTGGACGTAGGCTTTAGCTGCTGGTGACGGGGCTACTTGTTCGCGCCAATTGGCACCGTGGTAGTAAAATAAATCTTGCTCTAAACTTTGTTTCCGGTTCAACTGAGAAAAGTAAATTTTTGAAACAACCGGATGCTGCTTTTGGCGTTCCATTTCCTCTTCCATTGCCGAGTAGACAAAGTAGAGGTTTCCTACTAACTTCCGGTAAGAAGTTTTTTCTACAACGCCTTTTAAAAAACACTTGACAAAACCGACGTTTTCTGCCATTGTGTGGGACTTTTTCGTTCCCTCACGCAATTTGATCGCTAAATTGATGCTCATAAAAAAATTAGGTAAGTGGGAAACTCAGCGTCTTTAGACCTGAGAGGGAAACGGCAAGGCGGTTGAAACCGCCGTGAATCTTTGCATTACAGGAGGATTGCTAGATTCGGTGTAAGGAATGTAATGTACGAGCTATGGGACACTTGGGGTACGCGAGCGTGCATCGAAATTACCATCTCAAATTATGCAATCGGCGATCGCATAATGTTTGCTCTTTCGAGCCTGATTGAGAGGGGTAGAAGAGACGACCTGCCAGGTCGTCTGTACTTCGCCTTAGTTAACTCTTACCGTTAACGTAGTACCCAGGTACTGAGTCTGGTCAACTGTGGTTTAAGTCAAAGGCTAGAAGCCCAATGTCTTTAGACCTGGGTTGTTGACGCTATATTGTTCAACCTTCTATTTTTGTGATGGTCGATCGACTCGCCCAAAATCTCAAAATTACCTAAGCATTTACCTTAGACCGATTTGATGAGAGATTGTATTAATTTTTATAACAAAACCTCGACTCAGCAGGAGGAATCCGAAGGTAGATGCCACAAACAGTTTAGTCATTAGTCCTTAGTCCTTGGCTGTTAGCGAATGACTACTGACTAATGACTAATGACTACTGACTACTGGCTAATTTAGATGTCCAAGTCGAGAAGGTTGAGTTTGGGGCCGTAGGTTTCGATGAATTCGCGGCGGGGGGCGACACGATCGCCCATTAAGATCGTAAAGATGCGATCGGCCTCTGCTGCGTCTTCAATTTCCACCCGTTTCAGCGTCCGAGTTTCTGGGTTCATCGTCGTATCCCACAACTGTGTCGGCATCATTTCACCCAAACCTTTGAACCGCTGGATGGTGTAGTTAGCATTCGCCGGAAATTCATTGCGGACGAGATTGTTCATTTCCCGATCGCTGTAACAGTAGTAATGATTGCGTCCCCGTTCCACTTTATAGAGAGGAGGACAAGCAATATAGATGTAACCTTGTTCTACAAGTGCGCGCTGATAGCGGTAGAAGAAAGTCAGCAACAGCGTGCGGATGTGGGCGCCATCTACGTCAGCGTCAGTCATAATTACGATGTGGTGATACCGCAATTGCCCGGGATCGAATTCTTCGCCTTTGATGCCCAAACCCAGGGCTGTAATTAACGACTGAATTTCGTTATTTTTGTAGATTTTGGCGTCGTCGGTTTTCTCAATGTTGAGAATTTTACCCCGTAAAGGGAGGATGGCTTGGAATTGGCGATCGCGCCCTTGTTTTGCCGATCCGCCTGCGGAATCCCCCTCCACCAGGTAGATCTCAGAAAGGGCGGGGTCTCTGGAACTACAGTCCGCTAATTTTCCAGGCAAAGGAGACGATTCTAAGACGGATTTTCGGCGCACTAAATCGCGGGCACGGCGGGCGGCTTCAGCGGCCTTAAATGCCTGAATTGCTTTTTCCAAAATAGCGTCCGCTACTTGGGGGCGAAACTCCAAATATTCTGTCAATACTTCGCCTACCAAGGAATCGACAATTCCCCGAACTTCTGTATTGCCTAGCTTGGTTTTAGTTTGACCTTCAAATTCCGGGTCTGGGACTTTGACAGAAATCACTGCTGTCAAACCTTCGCGAACGTTTTCGCCGGCGAGGTTGGGCTCGTTTTCTTTGATTTTGTTGCGCTTGCGGGCGATCGAATTCATCGTCCGCGTCAAAACTGCCTTCAAACCTTCTAAGTGCGTGCCTCCGTCGATCGTCCGAATGTTGTTAGCAAAACCTAGAACGTTGTCGCTAAAAGCATCGACGCACCACTGCAAAGACACTTCTATGTGCACGTTGTTGCGTTCTCCTTGCACGTAGATCACTTCTTCGTGCAAGGGCTGCTTTTCGCGGTTCATGTAAGTGACATATTCCTTGATGCCACCCTCGTAACAATAAGTTTCGACGCGCGGTTCGCTACTTTTGAGCAATTCCAAGCGGCGATCGCCAAACGAAATTTTTACGCCCGCATTCAAATAAGCCAATTCTCGCAAGCGTCCGGCAACCGTAGCGTAATCGAACTCAATGCCAGTGCTAAATATCTGAGTGTCTGGCAAGAAAGAAACTGAAGTACCGGTGCGATTTCCTTTGCTGGGCTTTGCCTGAAGTTCGCTGACGGGAAAGCCTCTTTCGTAGCGCTGCAAATGTTCTTTTTGGTCGCGCCAAACCGTAACCTCTACCCACTCCGAAAGCGCGTTAACAACCGAAATACCTACACCGTGCAACCCTCCAGAAACCTTGTAACCGCCGCCGCCAAACTTACCGCCGGCGTGCAGTACAGTCATTACTGTTTCTATTCCCGATTTGCCAGTCTTGGAAACGATGCCGGTGGGAATACCTCTACCGTCATCTGTGACAGTAACTGAACCGTCTGCGTTGAAGTCAACCTCGATGTGAGTGCAGTGGCCAGCCAGCGCCTCATCAATGGAATTGTCCACAACCTCGTAAACTAGATGGTGGAGTCCTCGCGGGCCGGTGGTACCTATGTACATCCCCGGTCGTTTACGGACTGCTTCGAGACCTTCGAGAACTTGAATTTGGTCGGCGCTGTAGCTGCTGGTCATACAAAAATAGCTCCAATAATGAGGTCTAAAGCCCCAAAAGCTTCTAAAATGGGAAAACTCCTAAAATTATAGCACAAAACCGTTAAACGCGATGCTAGGGCTTTCTGAAGGGAAATTTATTGGGGGGAGGGAGGGGAATAGTTTTGAGATTACTTAGCGACTCTGGCGGGTCTTGCGCGGTAAATCAGTGGAGGGAGATAGGGGAAAGCATGGATAGGAGAGGATTTGAGAGTTTTTATAGCGAAATGTGCGACAGCTTATGCCTAGATTAATTACGATTTGCGGGGCGACGGCGACGGGGAAGTCGGGAGTGGCTTTGGCTTTGGCGGGGCGACTGCAATCCTCGATCCTGAGTGCGGACTCTCGTCAAGTGTACCGCGAATTTGACATCGGAACCGCAAAACCGACGGCGGTCGATCGCACTTGTGTACCGCATCACTTAATTGACATCTGCGATCCGACTGAAACAATGACACTGGCAGATTACCAGCAACAAGCTCAAAATTTAATTGCTGCTGTCGATTTTCCTGTTTCTCCCCCCCTGTTGTTGGTGGGAGGGACGGGCTTATATATTAAGTCTGTAGTCAGGGGTTTGAAAATTCCCAGGGTAGCACCCATGCCCGAATTGCGATCGCAACTTGCGGAACTCGGACAATCTCTATGTTACGCGATGTTGCAGCAGGTCGATCGCTCTGCCGCTGAGAAAATTCACCTCAATGATCCAGTAAGAACTTTAAGAGCACTGGAAGTATTTTATGCGACCGGTCGCCCTATTTCCGAACTGCAGGGCGAAAATCCTCCCAATTATCCTATTTTACAAATTGGGTTGGATTGCCCGATCGATGTTTTAATCGATCGTATCAAACAGCGCACCGAACAAATGCTAGAACGCGGTTGGATAGCTGAAGTAGAATATTTGTGTAAAAAATACGGCTGCGACTTGCCACTGTTGAACACGCTGGGCTATCAGGAAATGAAACAATATTTGGCTGGCGACATTAAGCTTGAAGAAGCTAAAGAATTAACCATTTTGCACACGCGGCAGTTTGCGAAGAGACAGCGGACTTGGTTTCGTGCTTATCCTGAAATTGAATGGTTTGATGTTAGCACGCCAGATTTGCTAGAAAGAGTTTGGCAGAGAGTGCAGGAGTTTATCCATTGATTTTATATTGAAATTAAAGATTTTTTTAAACCGCAGATTAACGCTGATTAACGCTGATGTAATTTAAATTGATTGGCTAGTTTTTAAAGTACAGTAAGTCGAATTTTTCCGTTAATTTCGACTGACTAAAGTTTCTTTTATTATTCTTTGCCGAAACAAACGCACTGCCGCACGCTGTCCGACTGTTCTGCTTTGTTCGATGAAACCGGGAATTTCGGCAACGGGTAAAAAGGGAAAAGCTAAACTGCGATCGCACTTTTCATATTTTCCCTCTACCAGTTGATAAACTTGCAGAGATTCCCGCCGATACCTCCAAAGTTCGGGAACACCAATTGCAGCATATATGGAATCTTTATTAACTGAAGAATTCGTGTAATCTGACTCTATTGCTAAATCAGGCGGCAAATCCTCTGGGAGGTTGATATCTCTTTTACCTCTGACGCTGGCTTCATTTTGAATGTAGAAACAAGTATCAGGTTCGACAGCACGAGTTAAATCTTCCCGTTCGAGAGTCAGAGAACCAGCTTTCATCACTTCGATTTCTAGCTCGTCTGCTGTAGCTTCAATAAAGCTTTCTATCAGTCCTTTCGGAACTTCATGTTCTAGATGTGGCATCCTGATTTCTAATACTCCTCCATCGTAAGCAATTCTCCAAGCTCTATCGTCCCCAACATCCGCCAGCAATGCTTTAAAAGTTGACCAACTGACACCTTTTAAAATAACTCGGTTTTCTGGGGTAGTTTGCTGCTCGACGGGAGTTGATGTTGTTGTTACCATTTAACAATTCCTTGGTAGCTTCATCAATTTTTATTATAGAGGATAATAGGAGGCTTTTTTCTCGTTCCGAGGCTCTGCCTGAGAATGCCTGATCCGAGGCTCTGCCTCGCGGGAATAGGGAGGCAGAGCCTCGCACAAATAGGGAGGCAGAGCCTCCGGATCTGCGTTCCTAGGCAGAGCCTAGAAACGAGGGGAAATTCGTTAATTAACTGTACAAACTCGCCACATATTCGCCGTAACCGTTATAGGGCAAAGTTGGGCGAGTTTCCCACGACCAACTGTTACCGGGGCCGACTATCCGTTCGCTGGCCTGCGACCATCTGGGGTGCGGTTTGTCGGGTTCGACATTTGCTTCAAAGGCGTATTCGCTGGGACCGATTGTATTCCAAAAGGTGGCGGGCTGTTGTTCGACAAATTCAATTTTTACGATCGACTTCGCGCCCTTAAAACCGTATTTCCAAGGAATCACTTGTCGCAGCGGCGCACCATTTTGTTTTGGTAGGCTTCGACCATACAAGCCTGTGGCAAAAAATGCTAAATCGTTGGCCATTTCCTCGATCCGCAGACCTTCGGTATAAGGCCAAGGATAAAATTGCGACATCAAACCGGGGCCGGGGGTTATTTTGCGATCGTAAAATGAGGTGAAGCGAACGAATTTAGCGTTCGATTGCGGTTCGACATCAGCCATCAGTAATTTCATGGGAAATCCGACCCAAGGAACTACCATCGCCCAGGCTTCTACACAGCGAAATCGATAAACTCGTTCTTCGATAGGAAATTTTTTGTAGAGGTCGTCAATATCATAAGTGCGGGGATTTTTTACTAAACCGCCTACTTCTACTTTCCAGTTTTCTGTTGGCAAAGCTTGAGCGGCTTGCCAAATAGATTTTGTGCCGCCGTATTCGTAAAAATTGTTGTATTTTGTAGCTAAGGCTTCGTCGGTAATCGCTCGATCGACTTTTGCAAAGGCGGAATTCCGGCTCAATCCCGCATAGGCTTGGGTTGAGCTTTGATCCAGAGCTGTTTTTGAGCTAGCATTGCTTTGGCAGCCGGTCAGCGGCAGCAGCGAAGCAGTCACGCCGGCGCCTATTAAATTTGTCATGAAGCGGCGGCGGTTGAGAAAGGCTGTTTCTGGGGTAATTTGGGACTCGAGATTTTCCCAAGGTTTGGGAACGCGAATTAAGGGCATAAGTAATAGTTAAAAGTTAGTAGTTAGTTGGGCGAAAGTTGCCTAAGTTTCAATCTGTTAGTCGGTTTGAGATTTGAGATATGAGGTTTGAGATTGACTCCATAGAACAAAGAATCGCGGATATTTAGCAATGCGCCGCCATTGCTTTGCTGCGATCGCCCTGAAAGTATTCGCAATGACAGTATAACGTAATTCGGTAACAGCGAATCCCGCCGATCGATCGCGCGAGCAATCGATCGACCTATTAAACCTCGCTCGCAGGAAAGTCAGCAATTATTTACGCGCGATCGACCGAAGCAATTGTGGCGAAAACCTAGGAAACAATTATCATAAAGCAAAGATTCCAATTATTTAATTTGTCCACAGGAAGCGGCACGCACCGCCCCGCTTTCCTCCCCCGCCAGCTTTGTATGTCAAACGGGGGTCTCCAGCGGAAAGACAAATGAGTTACTGCACCAATCCCCATTGCCACAACCCCCAAAATCTCGATCGCGCGACAACCTGCAAAAGTTGCGAGTCGAACTTGCTGCTAAAAGGTCGCTACCGAGTCTTTCACACCCTCGGTCAAAGTCTCACTTGCCGTACCTTCTTAGCAGCCGATGAAGACCAACCTTCGCAACCCCGCTGCGTCATTCAACAGTTCTGCGGACCGTCCTGGGCCGCAGACGTTCCTCAGCAGCTAAACCGGGCATTTCTCGGCTCAGCCGAGCGGCTCGACGAGTTGGGGAAACATCCCCAAATACCGAAACTGCTGGCATTTTTTGAAGTCGAAGGCTGCCAGTATTTAGTGCAAGAATACATCGAAGGCCGCAATTTAGCCGATCGGCTTTCAGAAAAAGGTGTTCTTAAAGAAATTCACATTTGGTATCTGCTGAGCGAATTGTTGCCAGTCCTGCAATTTGTTCACGACAATCAACTGATTCACCGAGATATCAAACCCTCCAATATTATTCACCGCAAATCTCCCCAAGCATCCCCAGCTTTGGTAGGGAAAGAGCATCTGCATTCCCTGTCCGCCGAAGGTGGCCGAGGGCTAGTTTTAGTGGATTTGGGCGCGGCAATTCCTGCCAACAGCGGGCCGCTCAAAACAGAAACGGTAATCGGTTCTGCCGAATACGCGGCCCCGGAACAAATTAAAGGTCAAGCGATTAAGAGCAGCGACATCTACAGTTTGGGCGTCACTTGCATTCACTTGTTAACGGGAATGTCGCCCTTTGATTTGTTTGACATCAAAGCCGACAGTTGGGCATGGAGGCATTATTTGAAAGTACCAGTTTCGGCGCGACTCGGCCGCATCCTGGATAAAATGGTGCAGCGAGAACCATCAAAACGCTATCGATCGACCGAGGCAATTCTCACAGACATGAAATACGGCCCGGCACCGGTAGAGGTGATTCTCAGCAAACCCAAGTGGACTTTGGCCATGTGGGGAGCAAGTACGGTTGCCCTGCTGTCCGTAGTGCTGGGTTCTCGCTTGCCATCTCCTGCACCCCAGGCTTTCACTTCTTCTGAGCCTGCTTCTAGCATTCCCGAAATTCGGTTCAATCCGCCCCCGATGCAGGATTTCAGGGGTGAGGCATCGCACTCACACGCAGCAGGGTGGACTCTGGCGGATCAAGACAAAAACCCAATTTGGGCCTTAGCAGTCGCTCCCAACGGTCGCGTGATTGTCAGCGGGAACAACGACGGTACAATTCACCTGCGGCACAAGCGTCACGGCAAGCTGCTCAAGGTTTTAGCAGGACATTTGGGGCCGGTGTGGTCCGTGGCCGTCAGTCCCGACGGCAGGACGATCGCCACCGGCGGCGTTGACGGTACGATTAAATTGTGGAATTTCTATTCGGGCAAGTTAATTCGGACTTTGGACGGACACACAGACGGGGTGTTCTCGGTGGTTTTCAGTCCCGACGGAGACAAGCTGGCGAGTGTCGGTAAGGACAAAACTTTGAAGCTGTGGGAAGTCGAAGGCGGGGCCGAGTTGGAAACTCTCAAGCGGGTTTTTGACGAGGTCCAGTCGGTGGCTTTCAGTCCCGATCGACAAACTTTGGCGATCGGCAGCAGCGACGGTAAGATCAACCTGTGGAACTGGCAGACTGGGGAATTGAAAGAAACTCTTTGGGGTCATTCCGAGGCGGTTTGGTCTCTCGCCATCAGCCCGGACGGTCAAACTCTCGCCAGTGGCAGTTGGGACAAGACGGTGAAGTTGTGGGATATCAGCCCAAATAGTTTGTCCGGCCAGCCCAACGGTTCTCTGCTGCGGACTTTGATCGGCCATTCCGACAAGGTTAAGTCCTTGGCTTTCAGTCCCGACGGAGACAAGCTGGCCAGCGCCGATTTGAGCGGCACTATCAAGCTGTGGCAGATGAGTCCCGGCGAACAGTGGCAGATAAATCCCGCCGACGCGGTGGCCACCCTGAAGGGTCATTCTACTTGGGTGGAATTGGCCTTTAATCCTCAGGACAAAACTCTGATCAGCGGCAGTTTTGACGACACGATTAAGGTGTGGCGGCTGTCTCCTTGATTTGTTCGATTGTCCCCGCCATGGAATTTGAAGAATCCCCAAGTAGAATCTAAGATTCTGCTTGGGGATTCTTAAACTTGGCGATTGAAATCGCTGCTATAGCGGTTCTCAAAAAAGTGTGAGGTATGCCCTATGCCCTATGCCCTATGCCCTATGCCCATGAGTACCTCATCTTTCTGAGAAAAGCTATATACAAACTTTCCTCCGCTCCAAGCCGACTAAAGTATATACAGCAGATTCCACGTCGATCGAGGACACCCGCCTATCCATCTATTCCCCCGCAGGGACACGGAACCCGACCGTTCTACTTCATAAACCTGGAATACGCTGTATTTAGGCAATTCCGCCGTTAACGCGGATATTTTGTCCGGTAATCCACCGGGCTTGTTCGCTGCACAAAAAAGCCGTCACATCGGCAATATCTTCAACTTTTCCGAGTCTTCCCAAAGCAGTCATTTGGGTAAATCTTTGTATTTGTTCCGCGGTTTTCCCGATCGTAAAGAGTTCTGTATCTGTTGGGCCCGGAGAAATTACATTGACTGTAATTTGGCGATCGCCAAATTCCTTAGCCAGCGATCGAGTTAGCTGTTCCACCGCGCCTTTTGTCGCCACGTAAACCCCGTAGGTTGGCATCATTGTCGCGGTTGTCGAACTGGAAAAATTAACAATTCTTCCTCCCTCCGCCATGCGTTTAGCAGCTTCTTGACAAGCAAAAAACGTGCCTTTGACGTTAATTGCAAAAAGATTATCAAACTCTGCTTCGGTAACTTCCGCTACAGGTTTATAAAGAATTACTCCTGCATTATTGACTAAAATATCGATTTGTGAATAGGTTTCCTGAGTGCGATCGAACAAATCGCGAATTTCTGCGGTTTTGCTGACATCGGCTTGCACGGCTAATGCTTTGCCGCCCGCTGCTTCAATCGCTGACACAACATCTTTAGCCTGTTCTGCGCCTCTGGCGTAGTTGACGACAACCGATGCGCCTTCTTGGGATAATCGGAGGGCGATCGCGCGTCCAATTCCCCGCGATGCACCAGTCACAATTGCCACTTTTCCTGCTAGTGATGCCATGAGATTTTCTCTGCAATTAGCGTTGATGCTGGTTCAAAATAATCATACTATTTTTTTCCGCATTCCAGTACAGAAACAAATTTAAAATCTCAAATAGTCAGAATATTTTTAGAAATCGCGGTTGCTAACTAACAGTTGTGGTAAAGTAGTGTCGGCTGTTAAAGTAAAATCTATGACCGTAAATTCCGAGTTAGCAGAGCAGTATTTGTCCGCAGGCGAGAGCCTTCAGAAATCAGGAAAACTTGATGAGGCGATCGCTCAATATCAAAAAATACTAGCCCTCAAAACGGATGAGGCTGCTGCACACAGCAAGATAGCAGAAATTTATTACGCGCAACAGAAATATGTAGAGGCGATCGCCTCCTGTTACCAAGCACTTCGCCAGCAAGCCAATTTCGCCGCCGCCTACAAAACTCTAGGCAATATCCTGCAAGCCCAAGGCAAAATAGACGCGGCAATTCGCGCCTACTCAAAGGCGATCGAAGTTGACCCTAATTTTGCCGAAGCATCTGTTAATTTGGGCAGTATGTTTTACAAACAAGGGCGGCTCGATGATGCCATAATGTACTATCACAAAGCTATTGCTATTCAACCGGATTTAGCCGCAGCTTATTGGAATTTAGGGAAAATTTTGGAACAGCAAGGGCGAATCAATGAAGCTTTATTTTATCAAAAAAAAGCTCTAGATTTACAGCCGGAGTTAGAAGCAATTAAGTAAAAAATAAAACTTAGTTGAAGAGTAATGTTATAGTCGGAATAATTCACACATTAACGATGCAAGCTGGATCAACATGGAAATTAACCAGAATCCGCTCGAATTGCTAACGGCTAAAGTACGAGAAACTGTTGCCGATACCCAAAACTTAGCCAACGAAATCACTGCTAAAGTTGAGGAAAGTGCAACTGTATTAACGGCGTGGGTACAATCCGCGCCAAGTTCAATGGTTAGTGCCGGGGCGATCGCCACTCAAGAAGCTTTCAAAATAGCACATAACATCCGTTTTGAGAACCTGCCAAGAAATCTGCAAACCAAATTTGCTAGGGCTGGCGTGCGTGACGGAATGCGAGATGTTCAAGAAGCAGCAAAAGTATTTGAATCCATACCCGCCCAAATTCGTGCCCAAGGCCCAGAAGCAATTCGCAACTTCTATCAAGATAAAGATTGGAGTCACATCCAAGCGCACGCCAATGGAGGCGGAAGCGAAGCTGCTAACGGGATTTTTGAATATTTTTGGGTGAATCGTGCTCGCGGTCGTGCAGACATGACTGCTGCAGAATTAGCAGTCGCTAAGCAAGTTTTAGCGGATGCAGCGTTTAAAGCAGCAGTTGCCGAAATCGTTGGGGCTGCAATGAAAGGGGCGATCGCCGCAGCAGTAATTGAGTTAATATTTTCTATCTTAGAAAACTCGCTATTGTGCGTGGAAGGCAAAATTACCCAGTCAGAGTTAGTGGAACAAGTCGCCACCGCCACCGCCAAAGCTGGCATTGCTGGCGGTGTTATTACTGGCATTCTGTTAACACTGTGCATGATATTTCCCCCCATTGCCGCGCTTTTAGGTGCCGCAGCGATGCCCTTGGCGGTTGCAGGTATTGGTTTTATGGGAATTCGCGCCTGGGAAATATTTTGTCACAGCGATCGACTATTTGGTATTACTGAAAAAACACAAAAATTTCTGGGGATGACTGAACAGTTGACTGTTGACAGTTGACTGTTGACTGTTATGATACCCGAATCAAACCGTTTATGAAGCGCGGGTTTAAGACTCTATTCATTAGGTTATTTATGTCCGCGCTTTTGGGTGGCGGTTGCTTGTAGCAACATTTTCAGATGATTGGCAAATATAAATAGAATGGATTCAGTAGAAAAAACTCAAGATCAGCAGCATCCGCAATACAAGCGCGATCGGGCCAGTGTCGATACTTTATTAGCCTCAGAAGCAACCGACTTCAATTTATCGGAATTAGCAAGATTAATAATTCGCTACCGAGGCTTTCCCGGCGCTAGAGATATTCAATCAGACTTAAAAAAACTCCTGCAACAATGGAATCATACCGAAGAAACTCTTTACGAACAAACCCGTAAAATTCACACTAAAGGTGAAGTTTACAGGAAACAAAAAAGCGATCAAGAAGATTGGCTTTAATCTCACATCTGCAACTTCCAGGAAGACCCTGGAAGTTGCAGTCAACAGTCAACAGTCAACAGTCAACTGTTAACTATTTTCAAACCATCTCTGGCGAAACTTGCATGGCCGGCTGCGGCTGGAACTGGAACAGCGAATAAACCACATTGCGGCGGATATCCGTCATCATGTCCAAGAACAGCTCGTAACCTTCAGTTTTGTACTCGATCAGCGGGTCTTTCTGACCGTAACCGCGCAGCCCTACAGACTCGCGCAAAGCATCCATTTGTTGCAAATGTTCCCGCCACAAAGTATCAATTTGCTGCAAAATAAAGAACCGTTCCGCATCTCGCATCAATTCGGATCGGATTGCATTAACTTCCGCTTCTTTCATGTCGTAAGCATTGCGGACTTGTTCGTGCAGGAAAGTTTTAATTTCCTCAACGGACAAATCTTCTAGCTGATCCGGTGTCATGTCAGCCAGCAGATAAACAAATTCCTTCACCTTGCTCACAAGTTTGTCAATTTCCCATTCTTCCGAAGGTAAATCGGGATTGATGTATGCTCCCACGATGTCATCCATCGTCTGTTCGGCATATCTAATTACCTGTTCTTTGGAGTCCAAACCTTCCAATACTCGGCGACGTTCCGCATAGATTGCTCGACGCTGATTGTTCATCACTTCGTCGTATTCAAATACCTGCTTGCGGATATCGTAATAGTAGGTTTCGACTTTTTTCTGAGCGCCTTCGAGGGAACGAGTCAGCATTCCAGATTCGATCGGCATATCTTCCTCAACACCAAAAGCCTTCATCAAACCGGCCACCCGTTCGCCGCCGAAAATCCTGAGCAAATTGTCTTCCAAACTCAAGAAAAACCGCGTAGAACCCGGGTCTCCTTGGCGTCCCGCCCGGCCGCGCAACTGATTGTCGATCCGGCGCGATTCGTGGCGTTCAGTACCGATGACGTGCAAGCCTCCCAACTGCACGACTTCATCGTGTTCGGTGCTGGTAAAAGCATCGTATTCGCTGCGAGTTAGATTGTAAGCTTCCCGCAATTTTTGAATTACCGGGTCTTTTGTCGGCGCTTTTTCCGAAGCTATAGCCACGATATCATCGGCTTGCAATTCCGTGAGCGATCGCGCGCCGTACTCCTTCACCGCCAATTCCACCGCCTCCACGAGCATTTGTTTGGCATTTTTCGATAACTCCGTCGGGAAAATCTGCGCCGAAGCTTTCCAAGACTTTACCTTTTTCGTAGTCGGAGCAAAACCTTGAGCTGCGGGGCGACCACCAATACCAGGCACTTGCACCACCGAAAACCCGTCGTCATCCTCGGGTTGCACGATGCGGGGCATAAAATACTCCCGCAACTTCAGGCGCGCCATGTACTCAGAATTACCGCCCAAAATAATATCAGTACCGCGTCCCGCCATGTTTGTGGCGATCGTCACAGCGCCTTTGCGTCCGGCTTGAGCGATAATTTCTGATTCCCGCTCCACATTTTCCGGTTTAGCATTAAGCAAATTGTGAGGAATTTTCCTCTCCAGCAACAGCCGCGACAGCAACTCCGACTTTTCTACGCTTGTAGTACCCACCAGCACCGGCCGACCGATCTCGTGCATTTCCGCGCATTCTTGGGAGATGGCATTCCACTTCCCAGCCTCCGCCTTGTAAACCATATCCGAAAGGTCAGTCCGGCTGGTAATGCGGTTAGTGGGAATCAGCGTCACTTCCAGATTGTAAATCTTCTCAAACTCTGTCTCTTCAGTCTTTGCCGTCCCAGTCATCCCCGACAGCTTCGGATAAAGCAAAAAGAAATTCTGATAGGTAATCGTCGCCAGCGTCTGAGTTTCCGGCTGAATTTCCGCGCGTTCCTTGGCTTCGATCGCCTGGTGCAAACCGTCACTCCAGCGGCGTCCCGGCATCACCCGCCCCGTAAACTCATCGACAATCACGACTTCGCGATCGGGAGTGACGATGTAGTTAATATCCTTAATAAACAATTCCTTCGCCTTAATCGCATTAAAAATGTAATGCGCCCAAGGGTCAGCCGGGTCGTACAAATCCGTAACACCCAACAACCGCTCAGCTTCACCAAACCCTTCATCGGTCAATAGCACATTCCGAGCCTTTTCGTCAACCTCGTAATGTTCTTCATTTTCCTTTCTCAGAGCAGTAGCTACCTCAGCCGCCCGTATATACTTCTCACTGGGGCGTTCCACCTGGCCGGAAATAATTAAAGGCGTCCGTGCTTCATCAATCAGCACCGAGTCAACCTCGTCAATCACGCAGAAATTAAAAGGACGCTGCACGACATCTTCCATGACTGTAGCCATGTTGTCGCGCAAATAATCAAAGCCGACTTCGCTGTTTGTGGCGTAGGTAATATCGCAGCTATAATTTTTCTTTCGTTCCACCTGATCCATGCCCTGCTGAATCAGTCCCACTGTCAATCCCAGGAAGCGGTGCACCTGTCCCATCCATTCCGCGTCCCGTCTGGCGAGATAATCGTTAACGGTAATGATGTGTACGCCTTTACCCTTGAGGGCGTTGAGGTAAGCCGGCAGCGTCGCCACGAGAGTTTTGCCTTCACCAGTTTTCATTTCGGCAATTTGGCCTTTGTGCAGGATGATGCCCCCGAGGAGTTGGACATCAAAGTGGCGCATTCCTAAAACCCGCTGTCCTGCTTCCCGCACCACTGCAAAGGCCTCGGGCAAGATTTCGTCTAGGATCTCTTTCTCTTCGTTGAGCGATTTAGCTTTTGCCAGACGTTCTTTAAACTCCGCTGTTTTGCCTCTGAGGTCGTCGTCTGAGAGTGCGCGGAAGTCTTGTTCCAAGATATTGATATCAGCTACCCAAGGCTGAAATTTTCTAAGTTTGCGCGCGTTGGGATCGCCTAGCAGATTTTTAAACATGGCAGGAGAGGCAGATTTTTAATAATTTAGCTATTAGCTTTCAGGGTTACGGGCTGTAGTGTTAGCCACAACATATACCCTCCCCGATTGTAGCAACCATTGGCTCTCCTCGGCCGTGGCTGCGGGCAACCAACCGATTTTAGATTTTAGATTTTGGATTTTCCATTGAATAATCCATCAATTTTGGATTTTCGATTTTCGATTGAATAGTTGACCTCTGTTCCGGTTTATTAAGGGGATGGAGGGCCCTAATCGTCAAACAGCAGGCTGACCGCATTTTTGCTCAAAAGTCCGGAAGGGCGATCGGGTTTTACTGGCGCAAAAGCTACATACTTCTAAAAACCCACGGGCGATCGATTTCCCTCACCCGCCACCAAATCCCACAACACATTAATACCTGAGCCGACATATTTTGCATCCTGATGGCGATCGATCCATTGCACGACAGCAGGCAAAACGTCACTAGATTTCATGCCCAACTTACCCAAGGCTTCTGTTGCGCCACGACGCACCAACTCATCCCTATCTTCCCAACCTAACAGCAAGGCGTTGATGACTGCTTTTGAAGCATTTCCCAAGTTACCCAAGGCTTGGGCTGCCGAGGCACGCACTGAGTTATCCCCATCTTCCAGACGTTGCACCAGGGCACTGATGACGGCTTCTGAAGCATTTCCCAAGTTACCCAAGGCTTGGGCTGCCGAGGCACGCACTGAGTTATCCCCATCTTCCAGACGTTGCACCAGGGCACTGATGACGGCTTCTGAAGCATTTCCCAAGTTGCCCAAGACAGATGCTGCCGAGGCACGCACTGAGTTATCCTTATCTTCCAGACGTAGTAGCAGGGCATTGATGACGGCTTCTGAAGGATTTCCCAAGTTGCCCAAGGCAAATGCTGCCAAAAAACGTACTGAGTTATCCTCATCTTCCAGACCTAGTAGCAGACCATTGATGACGGCTTCTGAAGCATTTCCCAAGTTGCCCAAGGCAAATGCTGCCTCACAACGCACTGAGTTATCCTCATCTTCCAGACCTAGTAGCAGAGCATTGATGACGGCTTCTGAAGCATTTCCCAAGTTGCCCAAGACAGATGCTGCCGAGGCACGCACTGAGTTATCCTCATCTTCCAGACCTAGTAGCAGAGCATTGATGACGGCTTCTGAAGCATTTCCCAAGTTACCCAAGGCAAATGCTGCCTCACAACGCACTGAGTTATCCTCATCTTCCAGACCTAGTACCAGGGCATTGATGAGAGTTTCTGAAGGATTTCCCAAGTTACCCAAGGCAGATGCTGCCGAGGCACGCACTGAGTTACCCCCATTTTCCAGACGTAGTAGCAGGGCATTGATGACGGCTTCTGAAGCATTGCCCAAGCTACCCAAGGCTTCCGCTGCCTTGCTACGCACCTCCTCATCCCAATCTTCAAGACATAGCAGCAGGGCATTGATGAGAGTTTCTGAAGCATTTCCCAAGTTGCCCAAGGCTTGGGCTGCCTCAAGACGCACTGAGTTATCCTTATCTTCCAGACCTAGTAGCAGGGCATTGATGACGGCTTCTGAAGCATTTTCCAAGTTGCCCAAGGCAGATGCTGCCGAGGCACGCACTGAGCTATCCTCATCTTCCAGACCTAGTAGCAGAGCATTGATGACGGCTTCTGAAGAATTTCCCAAGTTACCCAAGGCTTCCGCTGCCAAAAAACGTACTGAGTTATCCTCATCTTCCAGACCTAGTAGCAGGGCATTGATGGCGGCTTCTGAAGAATTTCCCAAGTTACCCAAGCTGTGTACTGCGTAGAAACGTACCCCAAAATCCTCATCTTGGAGGCGTAACAACAGAGCATTAATGACGATTTCTGAAGCATTTCCCAACTTGCCAAAGGCAGATGCTGCATCACGACGCACATCCTCATTTCCATCTTCGAGGCCTAGTAGCATGGCAGTGATGAGAGCTTCTTTTTCCCCTAATGCTGCTTGATATCTCCACAATCGATTTTCATCAACGCCCCTTGCTTTCAAAAGTTGCAAAGTTTGCGCCTCAAACTCAGTCTCATTCATACTGCAAAGGATTTGAAAAACCTGATAGCGAACTCTGTCACCAACCAGTGCTCGATCCCTTACCTCCAAATCAACCAACTTCTCCAAAATCTCCTTAGTTAGACTGGAATCTGCCACCTTTAACTCTTTAATATTTTCAGCAAGACAACTGCCAGCAAAAAATAAATCGCGGTGCAACCATTCCTCATGCTCGCTATTCGCCGCCAAAATTGCCCGCATCGCTTTCGCCGCTTTCTTCGGTTTTTGTTGGGCAATCAACAACAGCAACACTTCCCGCCAGTGGGGGTCATGCAAATGCTTGCGAATATGCTTGAGAACAATCTCAAAATCATCGTCATCATCTGCCTGATAGCCGATTTGCTGAGCGCACAAATATTCTTGAAAAGTCTTGTGTACAAAAGCGTACAAATCTTGTCCTTGTTCGTTGAGCAATCCCGTCCGCTGTTGAATAAAATCAACAAATCGTTTAGCTTCCTCTTTTGCCTGGAACCGTTCAACCTGTTTTTTGGTTTTAATATTCTTAGTTAACTGCTCTAACAAATCCTCCTTGACAATCAGCGTCCCGCCTTCAGCCTTATCCGTACTACCCTGAGTGTGAATCCAATAGGCGAGAATTTCCATCAGCCGCCGTAAGTCCTCTGCATCTAAACATTTGAATACCGACTTCTCTGTCATGTTTTTGTTAGCATCCCAACACTTTAACAGTGTCTCCACAGCTTTTTCATAAAGCTTGTGGCGTGCCCTCGGCAGTACAGCTTGATAGCGGTGAATCAAAGCAATGATTGTCAGTAATAGCGGATTTCTCGCCAACAATTTAATTCGATCGTTTTCATCCAGAGCTTTTTTAATGCTATCTTTGCGACGTTGAGCTTCCGCCGCATCTGGAACGCGGCTGTCGTACCAGTGATTAATAAACTCATCAACCTTAGCATCATCAAACAGTTGTAACTGATAGTGTTCAAACTCCGAACTATTAAAAAAATCGCGTTTGTAACCAGCAGGGCGAGAAGTAATAATTGCCAGATTTTGATGATACTGCCCCAAAAAATTCTCAATCTGCTGCACCACCGCATAGCGCTTGGATTCTTCCACAACCTCATCCAATCCATCCAACAAAATCATCGCCCTACCGTCTGCCAGCCAATACTCAAAAAAGCCTTCTGGCAGCGCTCTCACAGACATAGTTTTCTCAGCAAACTGGCGGGCATAGTCGAGGATATTGATATCTGAAAGCCTAGCAAAGTCACGGATATTAATCAAAATCGGCAAGCAATCTATCCCAGAATTCCAGCCGAGTTTTTCTGGATAATTCTGAGCCAACATCACCGCAAAAAAGTTCAGTAAAGTTGTTTTACCAGAACCAGGAGCGCCCAGCAACACAAATTTATTTGATTGATTTTGATGCAATAATTGTGATGATAAAAACTTCCTCCCAGAGCTAGTTTCTCTCTGCATCTGTTGCAGGTTTTTGCCTTGTCCCAATTCTTGGATATCCAATCTAACATGAATATTTACCTCTTCCAAGACATCCGGCATTACAAAAATCTGAGCCAATTTTTCCGATTTTTCGATTGCCTGATCTTCGACTGCAATGCCAGCAAATTTAACATCGTCAAAGCAGTTAGCCAGTTGCTTCAAATAGTCTGCTTTGGCAACTTTAAACCTTAAATAACTACTTGTTTTCTGAAAATAGGTTTCAGCAAAAACCTCCAACCAATCATGCAGTCTTGCGGGATCGAATCTGCCTTGAATCTTCTTGTGTTCTGGGACTGTCGCATTAAATACTTCAACTAACAAATTAACTTGAGGCTTTTCTTCGTCGTGGAAAGGTTTCAGGAGTTCTGGAAGTGCTTTACCCGTCAAGAAACTTTTAAGAAAATCTTCGACTACACCCTGTTCGCAAGCAGCAGAGAATAATTCATGAGTGTTCTGGGCAGCTTCGATGCCACAAATACAAGCTTTGTCAAAATCGCTAGGATTCAATTTTTTCATAGCTTCTTTGAATCCTAATTCTGCAAGTTTGGCGCCAATTCCTGGTGCTATTTTTAAGGCGGCTGCTCCAAAATCAATCATGGTAATTTTAAATATAGCAATCCTAAATGATTCTACTCGTTACCAGGCAGAGCCTGGTAACGCAGATCCGGAGGCTCTGCCTCGATTGTAGCAGGCGAGGCAGAGCCTCTGGACATTGATTCCCAGGCAGAGCCTGGGAACCAGTTATAGCAACAGGCAAGATGCCTGTTCCACAAGAGATTAATGTTTTTGTGGGGTGGCCCTCCTAGCCCGCCCCGATCGCCCTTATTGAAAAAGCTGTCACATCTCAGGCCACATTAACCCTAGTTTTAAACAGGTCTGGGCACTTCGTAAGTCAAAAAATCATAGGCCATTTTCGTATTCGGAAAAATAGCCTGCGCTTCCTTGAGCAAATCATCCAGGACGATCGCATTTCCCGGAGCGTAACGCGGGCTAAAATGCGTCATAATTAGCTGTTTCGCCCCAGCGATCGAAGCCACTTGAGCCGCCATAGTCGAAGTTGAATGCAGGCGATCGAAGGCCATTTGAGCATCTTGATGAGCAAAAGTAGCTTCATGCACCAACAAATCAGCATCCTTCGCCAATTCCACCGCCCCGTCACAAAAAACCGTGTCAGTACAATACACAAACTTGCGCCCGATTTGATCCGGGCCGCAAAAATCCGTACCTTTAAACTGTCGCCCGTCCGATAACTTTACCGTCTTTCCTTGTTTTAATTGACCGTAAAGCGGCCCCGAAGGAATACCCACAGCCTGAGCTTTTTCTACATCAAAATGTCCCGGACGGTCTTTCTCAGTTACTCGATAACCAAAAGCAGTAACTCGGTGCTTCAAAAGGCCGCAGCTAACAATATATTCGTCATCTTCATAGATAACTCCCTCGTGACTTTTGTGTACCTTCACCGGGTAAGAAAAATGAGTTTGAGAATAGCGAACGCCAGCTTGCAAATATTCTTCAAGTCCCGGAGGCCCGTAAAGATCGATGCGCTTGACATTCCCCGCCAAACCGCAGCTAGCCAGCAAACCCATTAAGCCGAAAATATGGTCGCCGTGCAGGTGAGTGATGAAAATGCGGCTTAGTTGGCTGACTTTTAGGTCGCTGCGGAGAAACTGGTGCTGAGTTCCTTCGCCGCAGTCAAACAGCCAGAGCTCGGCTCGCTGGGGCAAGCGCAGGGCGATGCTGGAAACGTTGCGCGATCGCGTGGGGACACCGGAGCTAGTTCCGAGAAATGTAATCTGCAAGAGTCAAATCACCTCAATTAAGTCTTTAAAAATATGTTACATATATCCAGAGTGCGGCCAATCCGACATACAGGAAATAGTCGCAGCCAGGAACCGGGATAAATCGCTGTTCCTGCGAACATCTAGTTGCTAAAATCATTTTCGACAACGGCACAGAGTGCCAAACCCAATTCTAACGTTTTCTTTCTTTCGTTCCTCTTCCTTTTTCCCGAACCCCAGCTTCCCCTTAAAACTTGTCAAACATATACAGCATAAAAGGAAAATTTTCAAATGCAGTCAGGAGTATTTTTTGCTTCCGTTCTTTCGACATTAAAAAAACGCTACTTTTGGATTTCGTTGTTGTTTTGGCTGGTAATGGTAGCCCCAGCCCAGGCAGCGCTCATCTTGCGAGTAGCCGTACAAGACGGGGCAAGTCAGTTAAAAGTCGGCAGTTCTACCAAAGCTGCAATCCGCGACGGTAGCGGGCGCAATTTGGGCGAACTCTCGGCAAACAGTTCTCAGTCGGCTCAATTTCGATCGGGAAAAGTGGCTGTCGGTCGCTGGGCCGCCAACCAAGTTTGGATCGAGCCGACCGGGAACGGTTATGTTTGGATTGGCGATCGTTGGTATCGGGGACGCACGCTTCTAGTTCCTCAAAGAGGAGGCTTGACCGCCGTCAACTACGTCAATATCGAACAATATCTCTACAGCGTTCTCGGCGCCGAAATGAGTGGCAATTGGCCTCAAGAGGCTTTGAAAGCCCAAGCAGTCGCCGCCCGTTCCTACGCTATCCACCAGCGCCTCAAAAGCCAAACCGACCTTTACGACGTGGACAACACTCAGTCTTCGCAGGTTTACAAAGGGCTGCAAACAGAATCTTCTGGGACTTATTCCGCAGTAGATGCAACCGCCGGTCAAGTTCTCGCCTACAACGGTCAGATTATTTTAGCCGCTTTCCACTCTGCCTCTGGGGGACATACTGAAAATGTCGAGGATGTTTGGACAGAACCTCTGCCTTACCTGCGTGCTGTTCCTGACTTCGACCAAGGGGCGCCGGTTTATCAATGGAAAGAAAGTTTTTCCCGGGCTCAAATCAGCAATAGGATTTCTGGCGTGGGGAATGTGATCTCGATGAAGCCAGAACGCACTACGGCTCACGGCAGCGTTTTGAGAATGAAAGTAGTCGGAGATGGCGGTTCTAGGGTCATGACGGGCGCAGATTTACGCCGGGTTCTAAATTTGAGGAGTACCCGCTTTACTGTGATTCCTCAGTACGCAGGCGGTGGGAACGGCAGGAACGGCGGCCAAGCTCCTACCGGTTTTCAAGTTGCTGGCAAAGGTTTTGGTCACGCTGTAGGAATGAGTCAGTGGGGGGCCTACAATTTGGCCAGGCAGGGATACGGCTACCAGCAGATTTTGTTGCACTATTACCGGGGTACTACTTTGGCTAGAATTGCAGTGCAGTAACTGCTGGAAATAGGGAAGGAAGTTCGGCAACGGATTCTGTAACGGATGTAACGGATGTAACGGATGTCAGGAAGAAGGAAGAAGGAAGAAGGCGGAAGGAAGAAGGGAAAAACAGCTATTCCTTTATTAGTGACTTCCGTGTTGTGAATACAGGGAATTGGGAAGGGGGAATTGGGAATTGGGAATTGGGAATGGCTAATGACTAATGACTAATGACTAATGACTAATGACTAATGACTAATGACTAATG
>JAUBOM010000331.1:0-2043 GCA_036700245.1 Microcoleus vaginatus BM001213989 | reverse complement strand
GCGCGCTCGAAACCCAGGCTACGTCAAGTGCGATCGATATATTCAGCAAGCCCTATCTACGAAAGTGTACCGAAAAGTTGAGCTTGCTCCTGGTTCCCCATCCGAGTTTGAAGTGCCCTTCGGGGGAAAGTTGTCAGCAGACAACCGTTGGGTAAAAATGACCTCACTCATCCCTTGGAATGAATTTGAAGCAGAATATGCTAAAAACTTCCCCGAGCGAAAAGGGCACACCAGCTAAATTCTTTCGGATGGCATTGGGTGCATTAATCATCAAATAAAAACTGGGAATCAGCGATCGAGAAACAGTAGAACAAATCCGTGAAAACCCCTATCTGCAATACTTTATCGGTCAATCAACATACAGTAATGAGCTGCCATTTGACCCATCACTATTAGTTCACTTCCGCCAACGGATCGGTGCCAATCTAATTAATAAAGTGAACGAGCGCGCGATCGAGAAAATGCGGGAAACCACCGGAGAGCCACCCGAAAAAAAAGGATACGGGCGAAAAAAATGAGTCATCAAATCGAGGAAAACTGATTGTAGGTGCCACCTGCGCCCCCGCAGACATCAACTATCCGACCGACATAGGATTATTAAATGAAGCCGGAGTTCATACCGAAAAAATTATAGACATCCTCTCTGGGGGGTGACAAAGAGGTCTACGAGATAGACTGTATAAGGGTTGCAGCCCGCATACCTTGTTGATAAAAGCGCTGGGGGGGTGACAAGATGGCTAAGAGCTAGAATGAATCTGACTTATAGCTCTCATTCCCTGTTGGTAAAAGTAGCGCTTAGTTGGAGTTAAAGTCATTAACTCTTGAACTGCGTCGGCATATTTTTCCAGGTATGTTAGCCATTGGTGGCTATCTAAACCACTGCCAAAGGTACTCCGTCTTGCATATTTTCTTTGTGACTCTTGAGGGCGAACAATGTACTTTTTGACCGATTTCATTTTGAGATTTGTTCCTTGCATGATGGCACTAGTGTAGGCGAGTGCTATTAATAAAATGAGGGTCATCAACCGCTGACCTTTTAAGCCTGTTCCCTCTAAATAATAGCCTCCGCTTTTGTAATCTCGGAACATCTCTTCAAATCCCATCCGCTTCTGATAGGCAGCGATCGCCATCTTAAGTGAACCCAAATTTGTTAGAATAAACCAGCCCTCCTTAACCGACACACCTCGATATTTCCTCTTCCACTTACAAGCAACATCAAAGCCTTTGATTGGTTGAGTTTTTCGGACTTTAATTCCTGAGAAATAGAGAGAAATTCCTGGAACCAATCCTACCTCTTTCAATGGTTGCCAAATATCAGGTTCGGTTTCGATACAGAGAGAGCATTTCAATCTCAAACAAAAATGTAGACGTTTCTCCCTCAGCCAGTTAGCCAGCTCGACGGAGCAAAATTCCCGGTCTCCCAGCACTACTACTTGATAATCTTTTAACAGTGGTAAAATTTCTGCAATCGCATTCATTTGCTCAGTTATATTGCTGCTTCCTAGCTTGGGTAACAGCGACCAGGATAAAGGGATAGCTCTTTTCTCCCACACCAGGCTAACCATGAGTATATTGATCTTACCCCACTGAGTCCGATCGATCGCAATTGATAAAGTCTGACCCACTTGGCAATAGGTAGTTAATCAATAAGTAACGATGGGATACCAAATCTGACTGATTGTTAATTGAGGTAAACTCAAGAACCTTTGTAATTTCCGACGCCGACTTTCGGTAGTAATCGGACAGGGAAACACAGATGCTAATCGCTCTAACTTCACTTGCCTTTGAGATTGCACTTCTAGCGAGCAAGATGCCTAATACTAAAAACTGAGCACGAGTTAAGTGTTGTTGGAGATGCGTTTGATAAAATAGGGGTAGCATATTTTTTGATAGGTCGTTGGGAACCTTCTTCTGACCTATCTTTTTTTACCACAAGTCGGTCAACCCCTCACCCGCTCCGGGTTTTGGCGGGGTTGTCACCCCGCCAGCTGGAATAGCCTTGGGTGATGTGTATTGCTCCTGATTCGACTGTTTCATCCTGCT
>JAUBOM010000010.1:0-100444 GCA_036700245.1 Microcoleus vaginatus BM001213989 | reverse complement strand
CGGCAGTGCCGTGTCCCTACAATATTATTTTGGGGTAGGGACACGGCATTGCCGTCTCCTCTATCATTCCGGTGCAACCGGATTTGATATCATACATCTAACACTTGTTCTGCTGTTAGCGCTAATTCTGGGAAAGTTCGGGATATAATGCGCTCGCTCCCTCGGTAAGCAGTCATTTGATAAACCCCCTTTTCATCAAGCAGGTAAACAAAAACAGTCGGCTCTTTCGGGTTGCCCAAATAGTTTCTGCTACCCAAAGCTAAATAATCGACAATCCAATATTCAGAAATTCCCAGCCGCTGATATTCATCCAGCTTTTAGCAATATCTGGCTCAATCTTAACGTGCCAGATATTGCCAGCATAATATTTTTTCCAATCTGTGATAGGTGGAGCCAATTTCAGTGGTAATTTACCAACACTATCAGAACTTACCACTACAGCCGGGCGGATTTTTTTGATTTCTGCTCCCACTGTTGGGTCAAAATTAGGCAACCAAATATCACCCCGTTTAGGAGAAGGAGAGTTAGTAGTCAATTAAATCTCCTGCTTCTAATTCTTGCCATTCTCTATCTTCCTGGTAATGTTGCAACATTACCTCAGCTTGTTTTGCTAGAATGTTTCGCCTCTCTTCTAACGGCAATTGCATAAATTCTCGGCGACTGGGATAGTCGGCTAGTGTTGGTATTTCTAAAGCTATATCAATATCTAATGGCTGTGCTTTTTCTGCGAAAATTTCCTGTTTGGCGCGCTGTGCAGCTATAATCAGCGATTGTTGTGTGTTCTCACAAGATAAATTCCACTGCTCTTCATCCCTTAAGTATTCAAGATATTCTCGCAAATGTTCAACTACTTTGTCTTGAAGAGTTTCTGGCAAAGATTCCATGATTTTGACCGAGGTTGCGATCGCCCTTGATGACATAGCTTTATCCTCGTAGTAAATCAAGTTTTTAGCAGGCAGAGTTAAGCATAGCTTGTTATAATTTTAACACAATATTTTTTACATGATATAATTAAAAGTATTGCAGCCAAAAGGTGAACGGCATGGTACAACAAATCGCCCCACAAACAACACCACAAATCATCTACCCCGACAGCGACGGTCAACCAATAGCAGACAACACCAAACAATTGCGCTGGATTGTCACAATCAAAGAAAACCTAGAAATATTATTCGCTACTTCCCCTGAGGTATTTATTGCTGGTGACTTACTCTGGTATCCCGTCGAAGGCAATAACAAAATTCGCAAAGCACCAGATATACTCGCAGTCTTTGGCAGACCAAAAGGAGACAGGGGTTGTTACAAACAATGGGAAGAAGATAATATTCCGCCTCAAGTAGTATTTGAAATATTATCCCCGGGAAAAACCAAGACGGAAATGATCAGAAAACTATTCTTCTATCAAAACTACGGAGTAGAAGAATATTATATCTATGACCCAGATACCTTAGAATTTACAGGATCTCAGCGAGTGGGCGATCGCCTAGAAGAAATCCCAGAAATCAACGGTTGGGTTAGCCCCCGTTTGGGCATTCGGTTTCAAATGACACCAGAAACCCTCGAAATTTATCGCCCAGACGATCGCAAATTCCTCACTTCCGTAGAATTAGATCAACTTCGAGAACAGGAAAGCCAACGTGCCGATCGCGAACAGCAAGAAAAACAACTCGCTCAACAACAGCTAGAAGAAGAACGCACTCTGCGACAACAGGAACAGCAGCGCTATCAAGCTTTAATAGAATTGCTGCGAGAAAAAGGGATTGACCCCCAACAGTTGTAAGCCCGATCGCCCGCCCAACACCACCAATACCCCCAGACTTGCTACTGTAAAGAGAGTTAGATTTAATCAAAATCAGCGCAAGCAATTATGAGCGGTACTGTTACATCCCCCAACAACCTCAACCAGCAGCGGCCACTCTCCACGGCATCCGCTGACACTTCCAGTTCCCTGCTGGCCGACTTCATCCAAGAAACACTCGCCTTAACCAAGCGCCTGTTTATTCAATTGCAGCGCCGCCCCTCCACGCTAGTTGCAGGCATTATTCAGCCGCTGATGTGGTTGGTTTTGTTCGGAGCTCTGTTTGAAAATGCACCCGCAGGCTTGTTCGGCGAAAGCCAGAATTACGGACAATTTCTCGGCGCTGGCGTTATCGTTTTTACGGCCTTTGCCGGGGCGCTGAATGCTGGTTTGCCGATTATGTTCGATCGCGAGTTCGGATTTCTCAACCGCTTGTTAGTCGCGCCGCTGGCTTCGAGATTTTCGATCGTCCTGGCTTCGGCTATTTTTATCGTCACCCTCAGCTTTATCCAAACCGGCACAATCGTTACAGCCGGGGCGTTTTTGGGCGCCGGATTCCCCGGAATTGCCGGACTGGGGGCGATCGCCCTAATTGTCCTACTATTAGTTTTGGGCGTCACCGGCTTGAGTCTGGGTTTAGCCTTCGCTCTCCCCGGTCACGTAGAATTAATAGCGGTAATTTTTGTTACTAACCTGCCCCTGTTATTTGCCAGCACGGCCCTCGCGCCGCTGTCATTTATGCCAGAGTGGCTGCAAGTTGTGGTGACTCTCAATCCTCTGAGTTACGCGATCGAACCCATCCGCTACCTGTACCTGCACAGCGATTGGTCCCTAGCCAGTGTCGTGATGCAGGCTCCTTGGGGTACAGTCACCTTTGGAGGAGCGCTATTAGTGCTGCTGGCCTTTGATTTGGTGGCGCTGCTGAGCATTCAACCGCTGCTGCGACGCAGGTTTGCTTAGTTAGGACGATCGCGGCCTATCTGCGGGCGATCGTTTAACCTGCACCGTCAATGGTAGGGACACGGCATTGCCGTGTCCTTAGCCCCATCGAAGTAATATAATATTTAGTCACAACTCAGAATATTGTTTAGATAGAATTGTTTTTTTGAAAGTTCAACTAATAAATTATGAACACTAAAACTTCCAAATCCGGCAAATTGATGATGGGGATTGCTGCAAGCGCGATCGCCTCCTGTGCTCTGTTCTCCCCTCAAGCAAGCTTCGCTCAAGCCAGCGGTTTAAATAATGCCCAACCGCTGCAAGACTTTCAAACTCAAGACAATGCCGACCCATTTTCCGGCCGCAGCAGCGGCAGCGGAATATTTGATTTAATTCACAGATCCAGATTGGGAGGCGGCCGCAGCATGGAAGAATTTACTACCGAACAGCGCCAAAATTTGAACGATGCGGCCGCAGAATTTCGGAACAAACAGCGCCTACTACTGGAAAACCAAGCTGTACCTACACCAGGGGCGATCGCACCTGCAGAAATTACCGCCCCCGTCCCTTAAATTGACAAGTTTTGTTCGCAGCAAGGACTTGAGTTTTTATAGACTTAAAACCTCCGACATAGAAAACGGATTTCTTAGTCTCAAGCGAGAGGGACGAAAGTTTGTCTAGCAGCGATTTCAAGATCCGAATCTTATCTATAGCAACCGCCCAGACGGTTAGGACATTCTTAACCGCTAAAACCATTGCTATTAGTGCTTCTTCCTTCTTCCTTCTTCCTTCTTCCTTCTTCCTTCTTCCTTCTGCTATAAAAACCATCGCCCTTAATCCCGTTCCAACCACGCCCGCATTTTACCAGGATTAAGCAAACCGTAAGGATCGACCAACTCTTTAAACTGCAACTGTTCCACATTAATACTTTTCATCCCTCCATCTTCCAATATATAAGTGTGAGGATTAGCAATCAGTGCGCCTTGCTCTTCGTGATAGCGAATAATTTCCTTAAGGCGTGATTCCGTAGTGTAGCGAACTATTTGCAAAGCTGCGGCGATCGCCCTGCCATTCATCCGCAAAAACTCCAAGTGCATCATCACCTCATCCCCATAAAAATTATACAGTTCCTCAATCAATTTCAAACCTTCATCTGGGGGAAAAAGCGTCTGCAAATAAGTCAGAGACGGGTCAGCGCTGCGAGCGTGCAGAGTTGTATGATTCCAAGTAAATTCAGCAATAGCTGCACCTTTGCTCGCTGCTTGCGCGTTTTTTTGATAGCAAATTGTGCCGCCATATTCGCGCACCAAATCTTGCAGCGGTTCCAGACAAGATTCAGCTACCATTAACAAAGCGCAGTGCTTACCTTCAGGAATCTCCTCGCGGAAAGCAGCAAAATAAGCAGGAATCGGCCAAGCACAAACACAAATTAGTTTTTTGATAATTCCGTCAGCATCGCCCAAAGCTTTACCGAAGTTTGCCGCTGTCATAAAATCGTCAAAAGCGACGATGATTTCCGCCCAAGCATAAGCAGGGGCGAGGGGAATTTCTAACTCAGTAATAATCCCATTTGTGCCGTAAGCATGATTGACTTTTTGCACTTCATCGCCCCGCAATTCGATGACGCGGGGCTCGTCTTCCATTGTAACGACTCGAACGGCATGAAGATTTCCCCGATCGCGCAATTGCCCGTAAGTTATCGAACCAATTCCCCCGCTACCGCCGCCGATAAATCCCCCAATCGTTGCGGTGCGATAGGTTGAGGGAACCATCCGCAATTCCCAACCAGTTTCTCGCGCTTGTTTGTCGAAAACCGACATTTTCACCCCTGGTTCTACGCAAGCTAAACCCGGTTTTATCCAGCGGATACTGTTCATTTTGCTGGTATCTAAAATGACGCCGCCCTTGAGGGGAATGCACTGGCCGTAATTGCCCGTTCCTGCACCTCTAACAGTTAGCGGAATTTTGGATTTGACGCAGGCTGCAGCAATCCGCAAAACTTCGGCTTCGCTGGCGGGACGAACTACTAAATCTCCTGTTTTATCACTTAAGAGAGGTTGCAAAACTGGACTGAAGTGATAGTAGTCTTGAGATAGCTTAACAACTTGCGCGCGATCGCTAATTATTTCGATTCCCGAGAGTTCCGAAGAAAAAGCATCCCAGTCAATACTTTGAATCGCAGTTGCAGTCATTTTTTTTCCTCGCTACTGGCAGTATTATATATTTTCTCAAGCCGAACTTAGTAACCTAAAATACTAACTGCCATCTTTATTTAAGCAGTAAGGTGCTTATTCGCGCCCCCTACACATAGAAGTTCTGCCTGCAAGAGTGCTTTTTTCAATTAACAAATCCCCCAAACACCGCCATACCGTAGTATTTCCAAGGAACTGCAACAGTCTCAAATCTAGCTTTTACCAGCATTTCCAACTGTGCCGAAAGTGTAGCTAGGCGATCGGGATTAGAATACCCGTAAGAGACACTCTTCCCCACATTTGCGCGAATTTGTGCTAAGGTTTCTCCCTGATTTAGCGCCCAATCTTCTCGCGCCGCTTGATAAATATCTTTCATTGCTGCTGATTCTGCTAAAAGAGGATCGGCATTCCAAAAACAGCCACCAGCATTTAAACTTTCGCGAATGCGTTCAAACAATTTCAACTTCATCTCATCCTCAAGATGGTGAATTGCCAGAGATGAAATGCAAGCATTGAATTTATCCCCCAAGCCAGAGAAATTTGGATTGTTCGCCCATTCTCCAAAATCCATTTCTAAACCAGTCCACCGGGCTGCGTATCCTGCCGACTCTATTTTGGCGCGGGCAAAATCAAGCATTCGCGGCGAGTAATCGACAGCCACTATTTCCGCAGACGGGTAGCGTTTGAGAACTTTTAAAGTGAGTTCCCCCGTACCGCAGCCGAGTTCTAAAATGCGGTGGTTTGCGCTAGCAATGCAGCCTGCTAATACATCCAGCATTTCGTCATATTTAGGTAAAAGTCGCCGAATGCCGGTATCAAAATTGGCAGTATTGACGAAAACTTCTCCCGGAAAAATTTCGTTGCGCGCCAGTGAGGCAGTAGAGTCAGAATTCACGATCGCCAAGCATAGACTACAATTGCTATCCTAACCGAGATAGAACAAAAAGTGCGTGAAGTAGGGACAGAGCACGGCGCCGTGTCCTTACTCGATCATCTATACCTAACTCAACAGAAAACCACTATAAACTTATGCGTATTTTTACGGATAACCGAAACATTCCCGGTAAACAATAATTAAGCCTCCGTTGCACCCAGAGAGTCTTGCTTTACCCCGGACCCCAGCAAAACAGTCTGAACAAGCAGTGTTATGTTAGTAGTGCATAAATTGAAATAAAGATTAAACCTCAGGCTTGAGGATACCATGCGCCAGTTGATTTCTCGCTGTCGGGCTGCCATCAGCCAATTTATTTACAAGGGAATTCTGCTTGCGGTGACAATTTTATTTTGTGTAGGTGTAGGAGTAGCGATGGCAAATATGTATCGTCTTTCCTCCTCGCTAATCGAATCGCAAGCCCTCCAAAATGCCACCCTCTATGCCCAAGCTATTAAAGAAGCCCGCACCCTTTACAGTTCCGAGGTTCTCACTCCACTAAACACCGCTCAAGCAATTAACTTTACCCACGACTACAACCCGACAAAAGTAACTGTTCCCGTACCGGCCACTTTCTTAATAGAACTAGGCAAAAGTCTCACCAAGAAAAATCCCGAAGTATCACTTCGTCTCTACAGCGACTACCCGTTTCCCTGGCGGCGAAAAGAAGGCGGAGTCCGAGACGATTTTGAACGGCAAGCTATTATTTATTTGACGAAAAATCCGACACAAAAATTTTATCGAGTTGATAATTACCGCGGCAAGCCAGCCTTTCGATATGCCGAGGCAGATCTTCTAAGTTCTAGCTGCGTTAACTGTCACAATACTCACCGCGACAGTCCTAAAACTGATTGGAAAGTGGGAGATGTGCGGGGGATATTAGAAATTTCTCAACCTCTCGATACCCTCACTCAAAATACTCAAAGTGAACTTAAAAACCTGTTTTTCCTGTTAGTAGGACTTTCATTTTTAGGGGTTACAGGATTAACTTTAGCTATCAGCAGGTTGCGCCAAAATGCTAAACACTTAGAACAGCGCGTCAGGGAACGCACGGCACAATTGCAAGAAACTAATGTAGAATTGCTGAAAGAACAGGAAAAGAGCGATCGCCTGCTGCTGAATATTTTACCCGAATCCATTGCTGCTAGGTTAAAAGACGGTCAAAGCTGTATTGCTGACAGCTTCCCAGAAGTCACGATTTTGTTTGCGGATATCGTAGGCTTTACCGTGCTTTCAGCAAAAAGATCTCCCGAAGAATTGATCGAGTTTCTCAACGAAATTTTTTCAGCTTTCGATTATTTAACCCAAAAGTACGGCTTGGAAAAAATCAAAACAATAGGAGATGCTTACATGGTAGTGGGAGGTTTGCCAAATCCCAGCACTAACCACGCCGAAAGCATTGCGGAAATGGCTTTAGATATGCAGGAGGAATTAGCAAAATTTAATGCCAAACATCATGCAGGAATTAACATCCGCATCGGGATCAATACCGGGCCTGCAATTGCGGGGGTTATTGGCACTAAAAAATTTATTTACGACCTCTGGGGCGATGCCGTCAATACAGCATCCCGCATGGAATCCCACGGGATTGCCGGCGCGATTCAAGTCACACAATCAACTTACGATATCTTGCAAAATAAGTATCTGTTTAAAGACAGAGGAATTATCCAGGTCAAAGGCAAGGGCGATATGAATACTTATCTGCTTGCAGGCAGGTTAGCCAGCGCACTTTCCGTTTAATTTGTTTATTATATTATTAAGGGGTCTGCTAGTTAGTCCGGAGTCATCATTCATTAGCCGTTAGTGGTCAGCCAAGAACTAACAGTTAATGGCGGCTGGCTTTTGACTGCTGACAATTACAGGAATTACACAGGGGATGTGAGAAACGCGGTTTCTGCGCAGTTGCTTTATTGACAAACCCAAAATTTATTACGAAAAACCGGGTTTTTTTTCCTATTCCCTAAACTAGCCATTTGCAAAATAGTAAATTTTATGTACTTGCGGATTTTATCATTCTTGAGTTTTTTCAAATCTCGCTTGTCTAGGCAAATAGCTTTGTGGGTATTTGCTAGCATTCTTGTCATAGAGGGAATTATTTTAGTTCCCTCTTATTTTCGGCGCGAAAATGAACTTTTGAGTCAAGTGGAACAGCTATCTCGGGCGACTGTTGAGTCCCTAGAGTTTTTGCTTCAACAAGATATTTCCGATCGCACTTTCTTGCAAGAAGAAGTAAAAAATATTACTAAGGATTCTCAAGTAGTGTTAGGACTGTCTATTTACAAAGCTAACGGTGAGCTAATCTATACACTTGGCGAACCCCCAGAAATCCATTTACAGCAACTAAAAAAAGCTCGTATAGTTCACAATCAAAATTTCGATGGCAAGAGGTACGATATTGCTTGGACGGAGCGACACTTGGGAGGCGATTACATCTTAATTGTTCGCCACGATGCTTCCACCGTTCAACCGGAACTCTACGCATTTATCGGACGGATTGCTATTCTAGTAATCATTATATCAGCCTTTGTCACTTCTGTAACTATGTTCTTTTTAGGGCTGACAGTAATTTCGCCTCTCTTGAGATTGCGCGATGACTTGATCGCTGCTGGAGACGCTTTGAGCAAAGATCGAAAACAGCCTGATTTCTACTCTCTGTCTGTCATGCGCGATGACGAGTTGGGAGAACTCATGGTCGCATTCAATCAAATGTTTCACCGAGTATACAAGGAAATCGCACAGCGGAAACAAGCTGAGGAAGTATTGCGCGCCGAACAAGAAAAGTCGGAACGTTTATTACTAAATATATTACCGGCAATGATTGCCGATCGCCTAAAACAAGGTCAAATAAATATTGCGGATGGATTTGCCGAGGTTACGGTTTTGTTTGCTGATATTGTGGGCTTTACCGAAATATCTTCGCGCACGTCTCCTGAAGAATTAGTCAAGTTGCTTAACAAAATATTTTCATGTTTCGATAGCTTGAGCGAGCAATACGGCTTAGAAAAAATTAAGACGATAGGCGACAATTATATGGTAGCAGGCGGTTTGCCGCTTCCCTGTACAAATCACGCCGAATCTATTGCCGAAATGGCCCTGGAAATGCAGCAAGAAATTATGAAATTCCGCGACGAATGCGGTGAACCTCTCAATATCCGCATTGGCATTAATACTGGGCCGGTTGTAGCAGGTGTCATCGGCACTAAAAAGTTTATTTACGATTTGTGGGGAGATGCTGTGAATACAGCAAGCCGCATGGAATCTCAGGGGCTTCCGGGTAAAATTCAAGTTAGCAGCTCAACTTATGAGTTGCTGTGCGATAAGTATTTGTTGGAAAAGCGGGGTAAAATTAATGTTAAAGGCAAAGGAGCAATGACGACTTATTTCCTGAAAAGCCGAAAATTGTAACTGACAAATTTAACCATCGCCGGGGAATACGTGATATGGCGGCAGACGTTGCAGCGCAGCCGCCCTCAACACCAAACTAGATTTTTTTTGAAGGAACCGCGAAGACGCTAAGGACACGAAGGAAGAGAAGAAGAAAGAATTAAAAATAAAAAGTCATAAGTGAGTAAAAATTGCTATATTAAAAGGCGAGTTGATATTAGTTGTATGGGTAAAAATGACTGCGAATCAGGAACATAATTCTTCAATTTCACCGATTTGGCAGCCCTTCACGCAAATGAAAACGGCTGCCCCGCCGCTGAAGGTAATTCGCGGCAAAGGATCGGTGCTGGAATTAGCAGACGGGCGGCAAATTCTCGACTGCATTTCTAGTTGGTGGGTGACTGTTCACGGGCACAGCCATCCGGTTCTGGCTGAGGCTCTTTACGAACAAGCCCAAAAGTTAGAACACGTGATCTTTGCGGGATTTACTCACGAACCGGCCCAGAAACTTGCTAGTAAATTGCTAACTCATACGCCTGCTTCTTTAACGCGGATTTTCTTTTCTGATAACGGATCGACTGCTGTTGAAGTTGCTCTGAAAATGGCATTTCAATATTGGCGCAATCTCGGAGAAACTAACCGTACTAGCTTTATTAGTTTTGAGGGAGGTTATCATGGCGATACTGTGGGCGCGATGTCTGCTGGCAGAAGTTCGCTGTGGTGGGAATCTTTTGCACCTTTAATGTTTGCTGGGGATGTTGTTCCTTTTCCGGCGACTTTTGATGGCGATGAGGAGGTGGAAAGCAAGGAGGCGGCGAGTTTAGAGAAATTGGAGTTTTTGTTAAAGCAGGGCGGCTATGCGGGTATTTTTATCGAACCTTTGGTGCAAGGTGCCGGGGGAATGCGAATGTGCCGCCCTGAGTTTTTGCAGGCGATCGCACAACTTGCCCGCCAGTTTAATGTATTGTTGATTTACGATGAAGTAATGACGGGTTTTGGCCGCACGGGCGAACTGTTTGCCTCTGTTAAATCTGCAACGAAGCCAGATATCCTGTGTTTGTCTAAAGGATTGTCTGGCGGCTGTTTGCCAATTGCTGTCACAATGGCATCGGAGGATATTTATCAAGCTTTCTGGCGAGATGAACCGGAAAAAGCTTTTTTTCACAGTCATTCTTACACCGGAAATCCCTTAGCTTGTGCGGTGAGTGTAGCATCCTTGGAGCTTTTGGAGCAAAACCCAAATGTGTATCAAGGGATGGAAAAGTTGCACCGCCAATACCTGAATCAATGGCTGAGAAATCATCCTAAACTCGAACGGGTTCGGACTTGCGGCACCATCGCAGCAATGGATGTGAAAACGGAAAGGGTTTCCGGTTATTTTAATGACATTGCTCCTGTATTGAAAGCCAAATTTCTCGAAGCGGGCTTTTTGCTCCGCCCCTTGGGAAATACGCTTTACTTGATGCCTCCCTACTGCATTTCTCCTGATGAACTAGAATCGATTTATCGGGTGATTCGTCAGGTTTTGGATACTCTGTAAACCCTTTAATTTTAGTAATGAATTTACCCAATTGGAACGATTTGGCTGACGACGCGCTGGCGGGCAAATGTATCTCTCGCGAGCAATCTTTAGCCGTATTGCGCGCACCGGATGAGGTTTTGCTGGAACAACTAAACGCAGCTTATCGGGTGCGCCGCCACTACTGGGGAAACCGAGTCAGGCTGCACTATTTGTTAAATGCTCAAAGTGGCCTTTGTCCTGAAGATTGCCATTATTGTTCTCAGTCAAAAATTTCGACTGCGGAAATTGAGAAATATCCGCTTTTAGCTAAGGAGAAAATTCTGGATGCCGCCCAACGCGCAGCAGAGTTAAAAGCTGGTACGTTTTGTTTGGTGATTTCGGGCCGCCAACCCAGCGCATCTACTTTCGATCGCGTTTTGGATGCTGTCGAGACTGTGAAGGCAAATTATAACCTAAAAATTTGCGCTTGTTTGGGATTGTTGAGCGAGGAGCAAACTCATCGCCTGGCTAAAGCTGGAGTCGATCGCGTAAATCACAATCTCAATACTTCCGAATCATATCACTCGGACATTTGCACGACTCACACTTTTGGCGATCGGGTTGAAACCGTCGAACACGTAAAAGCAGCGGGAATCACAACTTGTTCCGGCGGAATTTTGGGGATGGGTGAATCGGATGATGATGCGATCGATTTAGCGCTTTCGCTTCGCAAGTTGGGCGTTACTAGCGTGCCGGTCAACTTTTTTATTCCGATTCCCGGTACGCCATTTGCAGATGTGAACAGGCTAACTCCCCGCCAATGTTTGCGAATTCTCTGTTTGTTCCGATTTTTGCTTCCCAGTCAAGAAATTCGGATTGCTGGGGGACGGGAGGTGCATTTGCGATCGCTGCAACCTCTCGGACTCTACCCCGCTAATTCTATCTTTGTTGGCGATTATCTGACAACTCCCGGACAAGCTGCCCATCAAGATTGGGACATGATTCGAGATGCGGGGTTTGCGATCGAATCCCCCGAAGGTTCTCTCTTAGAAGTTGATTCAGCAGTTACCAAATCCGAACAAAAAACCCTGGTTGTGTAACTCTTATAGCAGTTTTCAATCGGATGAAATAGAGTAGGCACACGGCATTGCCGTGTGCCTACCCAATATCTCTACTTCACGCTTACGCATGGGCGGATAGAAACCGGGTTTCTGAGGTGGCAAATGCATCAGCCGTAAGTTCTTAGATTGTAGCCAGAAACCCTTATTCTAAGTTTGACATTCTTCAATCTAAAATCTAAAACCTAAAATCTAAAATAATACAAGAGGGGGAAATTGTGGACAAACGCGAAGAAATTACGATCGCAGAATACCAGCTAACTGCCGAATCGTTCCGAGAAGGGACTTGGCATCACGACGTATCCCAAAATCGATCCGCACTGACGGCTGCTATGCCCCGCAATCCTGGTAAAATCCTCGATATAGGATGCGGCCCGGGACGAGATTTAGTAGCGTTCAAGAGCCAAGGACACACAGTTGTAGGCTTAGATGCAACTCCAGCTTTTGTAGAAATAGCTAAGAAGTTATCGGGATGCGAAGTTTGGCAGCAATCTTTTCTGAATCTCGACTTGCCAAAGGCAGAATTTGACGGTATTTTTGCCAATGCTTCCCTGATTCACGTTCCCAGCGATGAGATGGTAAAAGTGCTGCAAGATTTGCACAAAGCCTTAGTTGTTAGCGGTGCAATTGTCATGTCAATGTGCCGGGGAAATTGGGAGGGATACGACGAGAGACCAACGGGAAAACGCTATACTGCCGGATGGGAATATCATACTTTAGCGCCTTGTTTAGAACAAACAGGATTTGCCATTGTCAATCACTACTATCGCCCCCCCGGCTTACCCCGCGAAGCTCAATCTTGGGTAGTAATGGTGGGCAAAAAAATCTAACGTAAAGGGGAAATTGGGAATCGGTAATTGCAAATCATTCCCCTCTCTTCCTCTGCGTACTCTGCGCCCTCTGCGGTTAAATAAAAAACATAATTTACCAATTGATAGAGGATTGTTGTATAATAACCCAGAGTCAAATAAACCAATTTTTGCGACCATTAAATCCAAATTGATATGACAGAGAAATTCCACATTTTTTTAGCTGGTGCTAGTCGAAACCTCGGCTTAGAAATCGCGAAATGTCTGGCAGAACAAAAGATGCAAGTAACAGCACTTTTGCGATCGCCCGCAACCAGCACCGAATTAGAAGCAATGGGCATCAAAGTCGTGACTGGCGATGCTTTGGATGCTGCGGCTGTGGAAGCTGCGATGGCTGGCGGTGAGCCAATTCATGCCGTAATCAGCACAATTGGCGGCTTGCCAAAAGATGGAGAAAGAGCCGATTATTTGGGCAACAAAAACTTGATTGATGCGGCTGTCAAAGCAGGCGTGCAAAAGTTTATTTTAGTTTCATCCATCGGCAGCGGTAACAGTGCCGCTGCTTTGCAACCGCAGGTTTTGGAAACTTTGGGCCCGGTCTTAATTGAGAAAGAAAAAGCCGAAAATCATTTGATAGAAAGCGGGATGATTTATACAGTGATTCGTCCCGGCGGACTCAAATCGGAACCTGCCACAGGCAACGGTATTTTAACAGAAGATTGTCGAGTTGCTGGAAGTATTCACCGGGCGGATGTAGCGCAGCTAGTTTGTCAGTGTTTAGTTTCTGATGCTGCTAGCAATAAAGTTTTGTCGGCGGTAGATAAACAGATGCTTTACGGCAATCCCGAATTTGAGGTATTAAACCTGTAGGGGCGGGTTTAACCAACAATCTCGGCCTTTGACCAATCATCTCGTAAACCCGCCCCTGTTCGTGGGGGCGGGTTTTACCAACAATCTCGGCCTAAGACGGATCGTCTCGTAAACCCGCCCCCACTCCCGCGCTTGCAAATCTCAAGAATCAAAAGGCTTAATCCACGATCGCCCGATCGCCCAATCCAAAACCCAACCCGCGATCGCAAACAATACTACACTCTCGGCACCGCGAACAGCAAACGGCAATAACTCCTGTAGGGCGGGCATCTTCCCGGGTTCAAAAAACAATCCAGCATCCAATTGTCCAAAAGCCCGCACCAACCCAAAAGCCAACACCGCACCAGATTTAAGCTGCGGGTTAACATCTCGGCGAATCGCATAGCGGTAAGTCACGCCGAACAAAAAACCGCCCAAAAGTGCGATCGCCCCTCGGGCGGCCAAATTCAGGTCAATTTCCCTTACCTGCAAACTCGCCAGAGAATCCAACCTATCCGCTAGAATTAAGCTATTACCAAGGGCGATCGCCCCAAAACCCAGCAAACAAGACAAAGCAGCAACACACCCTGCCTTCAAAGATTCTACCCGTTCAGCGGCACTAAAATTTGACGAGTCCTTCACGGCGCCCTCATTCTTAAAATGGCTCAAATTGACTTATCATAAGGTTTGGAGTCACTTTGTACAGTTTGTTCAATAAATAGCTATGGATATTTTGTCACTCGGTTGGGTTTCGGTGCTAGTTCTGTTCTCCTTCTCAATTTCAATGGTCATTTGGGGACGCAACGGTTTCTAGATTCGAGAATAGCTTGCGGGGCAAGGTTTTTAACTGCCCCGCATTTTTGGGAAATCCTATTTAACCAAATCAAAATAACAGGAGTTGTAAACATGACAGCCAAAAAAATATTAATGCTAGTCGGCGACTTTGTAGAAGACTACGAAGTAATGGTTCCCTTCCAAGCACTGCAAATGGTAGGTCACACCGTCCACGCCATCTGCCCGGACAAAGCAGCAGGCCAAACAATTCGCACCGCTATTCACGACTTTGAAGGCGATCAAACCTACAGCGAAAAACCCGGTCACAACTTCACTTTAAACGCGACTTTTGACGAAATCAACCCGGCCGACTACGACGCTTTGATTATCCCGGGAGGACGCGCCCCAGAATACATCCGCCTCAACGAACAAGTGCTGCAAATTACCCGCTACTTTGCCAACAGCAAAAAGCCGATCGCATCTATTTGTCACGGCTTACAGGTTCTCACAGCAGCCGGCGTACTCGAAGGCAAACGCTGCACCGCATACCCCGCTTGCAGCCCCGACGTACTCAGGGCCGGCGGCAAATATACAGAAGTTCCAGTTACCGAAGCCGTAGTCGATGGCAATTTAGTCACCGCCCCCGCGTGGCCCGCACATTCTAACTGGCTGGCTGAATTCCTGAAAGTTTTGGGAACGAAGATCGAACATTCAGAAACAATCCTCGTTTCGTGAATGATAAATAGGAATTACGCTGTAAAACCAGGTTGATACGCAAAAGCTAATTGGTAATTGGCAATTGTCCTTTATTCACGCTTGACTTCTTCCCTCAAAATCCTTCATTTAAATGGGTTAAATCCCGATTCACTGCGCGTTGCCGAACTTCCTTCAGACGATGAAAATCTTAACAGTCAAAGTAAAACCTAATTCCAAACAGCAAAGCATCGCAGAACAACCAGACGGCAGTCTTACAGTACATCTCAAATCGCCGCCAGTCGAGGGTAAAGCCAATCAAGAATTAATCATGCTGTTGGCGAAAAAGTTTAAAGTGCCGAAATCTGCGATCGGCATTAAATCCGGTTTTTCCTCCAGAAATAAACTTGTGGAAATTCCAATCGAACCTTTAACTTTGAAATAAAGGTAATAACAAATCTATCTAAAGAGGGATTCAGACTCAACTTTAAAATCATAGATTAGTAGTTGTAGAGTTAGAATATAAAATTATGAGCATTGAAAATAGAGTCGAAGCAACAGCGAAGAATATTGAAGGCAAAATCCAAGAAGCTGTTAGCGAAGTTACAGGCAATCAGAAAGATAAATTAGAAGGTCAATCCAAGCAGGATGAAGCCTCAGCAATTCACCTGAAAGAAGACCTCAAAGATAAAGCAAAAGAGATTGTAGACCAAGCTTAGTAACACTATTCGCTACAAGTTTCCTGCCTACTAAATCTCGCAAACGATATGTTTGCGGGATTTTTTGGATAATGAGCCTCAATCATTTGTACCAATATGTAGGGGCGGGTTTTACCAAGGATAATTGCCAAAAACTAACCATCTCATAAACCCGCCCCCACTCACCCAAAAATTCAGAATTAATTGAATTTAACGGTTGGGCGACGATGCTTAATCGGGTTTATTCGTTGGATGGGAGCGGGTCAATCAACATTATTGGTGCGTGGCAAAATTCATCGGCGAACCGCCCCTACAGATTCTAGTAATTCATAATGCAAAAGCATTAATTTTGTGGCTGGAATTGTCTCCATTCCATAACTTGTGCCATCTTGATGAGAAAATTCTACCTGAAAAGCACTGCCATCCAATTCCATCACAACTGTTCCTACTTGTCATGAAAGATAATTTAATGATTTGTTTGGTTTCAAAATGGGTTGCTTCTAATACCTATTTCCTAAAATAGCGCTACAGTTAGTAGCTGTCCTTTTTGTAACTTAGTCCCCAAATATAAGAAAGAAAAATGTCAGGAGTTGTCCTGATTGAAATTCGGGAAACAGAAGAAGAACTGAAAGCTCATCTGACGAAAGAGAAAGATGCGACTTGCCACGAACGAAAAACTGCAAGTCCTGTATCGGTTCAAAACCAAAATGGTAGAAACTGTATTATCTGTTGCTGTGCGGTTAGGGAAACATCGTACCACAATACAAAGATGGTTGTCTAGTTACCGGGAAGGGGGAATAGAAAAATTATTATTCTAGAAACCACGTTCGGTTCGACCTTGAATAATGAATCCTGAAACTCTAGAAAGATTATCAAACCAATTGCGAGAACCAGAAGGATTTAGTAGCTAGAAAGAAGTACCTCGATGGTTGACAAGCTGCTGTGAAGTAAAGATGGCATATCGAACAGTATATCAGTGGGCAAGATATCGACGATGGAGGAAAATTAAAAGTGCCGCGTCCCGTCAATAAAAAATAGAAAGCAGGGGCAGTAGAAGAATTCAAAAAAAGCTTTCATCTCTAATTAAAAGCAGTCGTAGTCAGAGTTAGAGCTTTTATTAGCAATGGAGAAAAGTGCGATTGGAGTGAAGATGAAAGTCGGATAGGGTTGCATACAATGAGCGAGAAGAAAGTTGACGGGTTTCGGAATAAAACCGCCAGTCCAAGTGCAATGGGATTTCATTTATTTGTGGCATTAGGGATCAGTAGAGCCGCTAACTGGAGAGGGATTTTTTTTACGAGTTTACACATCTAGATACAGTGTGCTTCGAGAAATTCTTAGAGTTATTTGCCAGTAAGTATCCTCGGAATTTACATATAATACAAGTAGATAAGGTCGGGTTTCATAACTCTTTAAATCTGGCTATACCATCTTAATGTGATTTTACTGTTTCAACCTGTCTACAGCCCGGAAGTAAACCCTATAGAGAGATGGTGGGGGTATGTAAAAGAACAATTAAAATGGTTGAGATTTGAACAAATAGAAGAGCTGAGAGATGGGTTGCAAAAAGAGTTAAAAAAGTTAAGGTTGGAAGTCATTGCTTCTTTGACGGGATGGCAATTCATTTTAGAAGCCATATCTGTAGCAAATATTTAGGAAATTGGTATAAGTTTTCTGTTAAAGCAACAATATCTAGGTCTTTAATTGTTTTCATTATTTTTACTTCAGTTTTTGACTTGGCTGGGGGCGGGTCGCTCGAGATTCGTCCAGGAGGCAGAAACCGGGTTTTTAGTGAAATACTGCATCCCGGCCTTTAACTAGGAGTGAAAAACCCAGTTTCTTTAGTTCTGATGCGTCAGTTCTAAAGATTATTGGCGCCTGGCAAAATTCACTGGTGAACCCGGCCCATGCCCGATTCGATTTTCGATTAAAATTACCAATCAATCTAAAATCTCAAATCTCAAATCTCAAATTGCCCCATGCTCATGCCCACAAAAAAGCCAGGGATGGATATCCCCAGCTCGAAACATAGCACAATTAGTTTTGAGAGTTGGTAGGGCGATCGTTTCAGAATCGACCCCACCCACTTTTACCTAAATTAAATCAGGGTAATGTCAGAAGCCGTAATGGCCGGTCTGTTATTCAGAACTGCCAGCGTAACGCCTGGGTTAGAACCAGCAAAACCATCAGTGTCAAATCCTAGTCGTCCGGTTGCATTTTCATAAAAGAGGAACGGATCTGTCTTGGCCGCCCCGGCTGGACCAAAACCGCTAGGGTAAGCCCCAGTCTCAAGCACCAAGAAGGACCTCGAAGAAAGTCGATTCGTACCTTCCACTGCACTCAAGCCAGGGAAGCCTTTGAACTGGAAGATAAACTTGTCTTGACCGACCGTAAAATCGCCGATTTGGTCTGGCTGAGTACCCAATACGCTGCCGGTGGTGGTGCCGACGGTGACGCCCTCGCCGAAGTTGTTGTAGTAGAAGCTGTCATTGCCAAGGCCACCAATCAGGGTGTCAGCACCAGGCCCGCCGGCGAGAGAGTCGTTACCGTCGCCCCCGATCAAATAGTCGTTCCCAAAGCCGCCTAACACCGTGTCGTTTCCGCCACCGGCATCTAAGGTATCGTCCCCGTCAATTCCTGGGGGGATAAGATTGGTGGGGCCGCCGAACAGTATGTCATCGCCTGCACCGGTAGTTATGGAATCATTGCCGTTGCCACCAGTGATGAAGTTGCTACCTAAGTTATCAGTAATGACGTTTGGCGCTGTCAGACCGATAAAGCTGATACCAGTAGCATAGGAGATGGTGTCGTTACCGCCAAGCGTGCCAATTAGTCGATCGCGCGTGGTGGTAAACAGGATTCTGTCATTTCCTTCACCGCCGTTCATGAAGTTGGTGACGCCAGCGCTGCTGTTGCCAATCAACAGATCGTCGCCGAGCCCGCCGTCGAGAGTAATCCGCGCAACATTAGTACCGCCAAAAATGGCAAAAGAAGCATTGAGCGTATCGTTGCCGTCTGCACCGGAGGCTTGAGTAAAGATGCCGCTCAAGCTGTCATTGCCTTCGCCGCCGATCATTGTATCCGTCGAAAAAGCTGCAACGATCGTGTCGTTGCCCACTCCGCCGTCGAGCAAGTTGCGACCCGCGAACCCAGGAAATGGACTCTGTCCGCCTTGAGTCGTAAATGCAGTCACCGTCCCCGACACGATGAAGTCGTCGCCTGCACCACCCAGCGCGGTATCAGAAGTGGCAAAAACCCTGATCGTGTCGTTGCCGTCGCCGCCCTCAAAGAAGTTTCTGCCGCCGCCAAAGTCGCCGATCGCGCCGTAGAGAGAATCGTTGCCACCACCGCCAATCAAGGTGGTTCTCTCAATGCCGATCGTGAAGACGGTCGTACCAGTCGTACCAAACGCGCTGGTTTGCGTAGTGTTGGTAACGACTAAGATGTCGTCGTCAAGATCGCCTGACAGGTAGCTGCTGCTGGCAACACCTCTTAGGGTGTCGTTGCCTTTACCGCCAAAGAGACTGTCTCTTACATTGATACCTACAACTAAGTCGTCGCCCAAATCACCCCGCAAGTAGTTGCTGCCTTCATTGCCAGCGAAGCCTCCGGCTAGGGGAAGATTGAGGTTGTTGCCACCGCCTGCGATGAAGAAGCCTAAGGAGTCATTGTCCTTGCCACCGTAGAGGGAGTCTCTTCTCTGCGCCCCTCCCAGCAACGTATCTGCCCCCTCATTACCAAAAACGAGGTTAGCTTCGACAGTACCTTGCATCAAGTCTTCTCCCAAACCGCCGTACATGGTAGCGCGGGCTTCAGCGACTATGGTGTCATTGCCTGCGTCGCCAAACAGCAAAGCCGGAGTCCGCTGGGATCTGATTGAGTCTTCGTCCTCGCCGCCGTACAGTGTATCGTTCGGGCCAACTGAAATCAGAGTATCGTTATCGGCTTGGCCAAATATTAAGCTGCCGCCCAGGGTGGAAGTTCTAATGAAATCCGCCCCGGCTCCGGCGAAGATTGTATCCGGACCCAGTCCCGGAAGGTTTAAATCTAGTTGATTAGAATCGTCATTTAACGTTGTCATACAGCTTCACTCCTCTACTTGTTGGTCATCGCTTGTGCGACTACAGACACTGCCTAGAACACCGAATGTTTGGATGCCGCTGTAGTTTAACCTGTTTGCCAGCCGCAAGTCTAGCCTACTGGCCTTAACCCTGTCTAGACTTTCTCCCTCGCGGACTTTTTGCTTGTAAGCTTTTATTTTCAATGTCTTCACCCTTTAATAACCCTTTTGCACAGTCTCAGGTCCTCACGCTCAAGAAGACGCGGCTCATATTCTTAATGTTCCATTCTGGATTTGCGGTCGGGGATCGCGTCCGGGGGAGGAAATTAAAAATTAAAAAAGGCAGATCTGGGTGATCGGGAAGACAAGGGAAATAGGGAGATTTGTTACTTTGTAACAAGGCTTTGTGGCAATGGAGCGTTTTCCAGGCAGGGCCGTCATTTAATAATTCTGGCCCGGATCGAACCGAGTACCGCTCCGGGCTTTAAAAGTCTACGCCCCGCTTTAGTTCTACGCCCCGATCGCCGTAGTGTTTGTGACAGTATACCTCGGAGTGTACGCTTGCCAAGTCAAAGTAAGCGTGGGGTTTGTGGCAGCGCCCGGTGATAATAATTTCTGTATCCCGCGGCTTGCGTAGCAGGGCTTCTACGATCGGCTCTACTGGCAGCAGTTCTAAGTCTACTGTGGGATTGAGTTCGTCGAGAATAATCGTTTTGTACCAGCCACTGGCGATCGCACATTTGGCGATTTCCCAGCCGCGTTCTGCTTCGATGCTGTCTAACTCTTGCTGTTGTCCCCGCCAAACTATAGCATCCCGGCCGCACCGCTGGTGGTCTACTAGCTGCGGGTAGCTTTGTCGCAAAGCAGAGATCGCCGCATCTTCTGTATAACCGGTGCCGCCTTTGAGCCACTGCACGATTAACACGCGGTGAGATTGGTCTTGACTGATACCCCTACCTATTGCCTGTAAAGCTTTGCCCAAAGCGCTCGTAGACTTGCCTTTGCCCGCTCCGGTGTATATTTCGATACCTGAAATATGATGCTCTGCCGCTGCGGGGTGATAGTGGGGCTTCATTTCTGAGTGCAAATCGGCAATATCCAGCAAAGCGGACGGGGCCGCTCGACCTGTGGCGATTACTTCTAAATATTCTGGTTTGTTTTTGAGGGTTTGGACTACTTCGTCAACTGGCAGCAAACCCAAGTTCAATACGGGGTTTAGTTCGTCTAGTACCACCACGGAATAGAGCTCGCTGGCGATCGCTCCTTTGGCGATATCCCACCCTCGCTGAGCTTCTGCGCGATCGAAGCGGGTGATTGCTTCGGCCCCAAAATATTCGGCACGGCCGGTGCGGACTTGGTCGATCAAGTGCGGAAATGCCCGTTGCAAGGCTTCTATTGCCCCGTCTTCGTCGTAGGAGCGGCCGGGGCCTTTGAGAAAGCGCAGCAACAAAACTCGCGTGGGCGAGTCAGAATTGATACCCAGCCCGATCGAGCGCAACACTACTCCCAAAGCTGCCTGAGACTTGCCTTTACCAGCGCCGTCGTAGACGTGAATCTGACCTGCGGCGCGTTCCGACCGGGATGAGGCTGTCCGAATACCAATGCCATTCCTTACCATAATCAGCAGTTATTTGAGTCTGTATCGGGGTGGGTATTCCATCGCGCCCCTTGAATGTTTAATTTTTCCATTCTGTTGGCGGATCTCAAAAGATTATACGATAAGTTCTAACCCCCTATTTTTTAAGCAGCGATCGAACGCAATCAGCGACTCCAACCTGCTGTTAAGATTATTCCGCTTGTGCTGTACAATTAAAATTTAACACGGACTGATATACCTGAAGGCTTATGATTGGCAGTGTTTTCCCATTTCGGACTGTTTTGGTGCAAATTTTAATTATGTTTTTGGCGATCGCAATCGAATCGTGGTTTCTGCAAAAACTACTTAAACTCGGTCCCAAAACTAGCGTTGAATATACAGCCATCCTCAATCTATCTTGCGCTTGCGTAGGCTGGTTAGTTTTCTTTGGCATTGAAAGCGTTCTTCCCAAAGATTTGCGGGAACAGCTCATTGGTTATATTTTATTAGGGCGATGGCAGGATGTTTACGCTCCACTAACTCTGATAGCAGTCTCAGTATTGGCAGTAAGTTTTATAGCTAAATGGCAGGGATTAGAAATCATAGAAAACATGGTTTTAGGCAATAAAAAAGCTTCCAAGCCTCAGTTTTTTGGACCGCCCACCCTCACCCGCCGTCCTCCCAAAAGAACTTTTCAAGTAACTACCCAGTTTGGTGGAATTTTAATCGCCCACACTGTTAGCAATGTTGTTATTTTAACCGTGTTGTTTTTGCAAAGCGTCTATTGAAATATATGATGAAGCAATTTATTGATGTCACTCAGCAACTCACTAAGCTGACGAACAACCTTTGGGAAACCAATAAAAAAGTCCAAAAGGCGATTATTCCGCCTAAAGTTGTCCACTGGAAGACGCCTTTACTGCTCAGCATCTTTTTAGCTTTGCTGACAGTGGCGGCAGTCACTGACAGGGGGACGAGAACTCTGCTTTTTGATATGAGCTGGTTATTTTTTACACTTTCAATGGGTTTGCTGACCAGCCAGCAACCTTTTGTGATTAACAGAGTAAGTCTGAGTCCGTGGGTGACAAGCATCTTAATTGGCTTGTGGTTGCTGATAAGATTGCCGTCGTATAAAAAGGAAATAGCATGGATATCCGGCCCACTTATAGCAGTAGTAGTTCTTGCTATCATAGAGGTTTGGAAGAGCGAGTCAAAACGGGAAGGTATCAGGTCGTTGGTGCGCCCTCAGTTTTTGATGATTACCCTAATTCACTTGCTTTTTTCCTGTTGGTTTGGATTTCACTTTTTAATTCAAGGTTGGATACAACAATATCCGAGCGTTTTATCGCAGGATTTTAAGGAAAGCGATTATGTGGTGAGATTTCAACAGCCAACTATTAATCGCTCCCGAGGAGTTGTCATCCTCAATGCAATGGAGCAATACCTGCGAAATGAAGCCCGCACAAAACCGTGGGCGCAGGTAGAGCAAATGTTAATAGATATTGACAACGAGCGATTTTTTCTGAAGAATCAAGCCTTACAAACAACTGGGTTAGTCCCAGAAGATGCAAGCTGGGATGTCAAAACTTCGATCGTCCAAGGAGATTCCCGCTATCAGTTAGAGATGCAGGCAACTTGGCTGGGGCTGGTTTTTAGTCCGGAAATATATTCGTTTACCAAATCTTGCGAGGTGTTCAATATAGGCAATAGGGCGACTGTAACCTGCGATGCGATCAAACGCTCTCAACCCGGACAGAAAAAAGATGGAACTGCAGGAGACACTCAAGTTTGAGCCTGTCTCCCGCAGTTAGGAGAGTGTCCCAGAAGAAAGGGTCCGAGGAGGAGATGGGGAGAGTGTCCGATGGGGGAGAATCTTGCCTCGAACCTCGGACTTCTTCCCTCAACATCCACTCCGTTAAATCCCGATTCACTGCGCGTTGCCGCACTTCATTCTTCCTTATATTAAAGTATGGCGAAAGTTTCCAGCGGGTTAATAACTAGATGAATATAAGAAGAATCTTGACAGTCGCGACCAATGTATTTTGGGAAGTAATTCGCGATCGCATCCTTTACTTAATTATTATTTTTGCTCTGTTGATGGGAGCCTCGGTACGGTTGATACCGGAATTGGCGGCGACAACCGAGAAGAAAATTATCTTAGATGTCGGTTTGGCTGCTATGAGCATTCTCGGTCTAATTGCCACAGTTTTTGTGGCTACCGGATTGGTCAACAAAGAAATTGAAAAGCGCAGTGTTTACCTGTTAGTTGCTAAGCCGATAAGTCGGGCTGAGTTAATTGTGGGCAAGCACTTAGGGCTGTCGGCGGTGCTGGCGGTGCTTGTAGCGGCAATGACTGTTATCTATCTGGCTATTCTGAGTTTGAGCCGCATTCCTTTCCCTTTGGAAAGCATTTTAATCGCTTCGTTGTTTGTCTGGTTTGAGCTGTGTCTGATGACAGGTGTCGGGATTTTATTTGGGGTTTTTAGCAGTTCACTGCTGGCAACTTTACTGACATTTGGCGTTTATTTGATGGGACATTCGACGCGGGATTTAGTGGCTTTGGGTAAGTTAACTAAAAATCCTGGCATTGAACAATTGATGATGGGACTTTATCTGGTTTTGCCGGATTTAGCCAGATTCAATTTGAGAAATGATGCTGTTTACGGACAAGTACCTTACTTAGCGGGTTTGATTACAGATGCTGGGTACGGTTTGCTGTATGTGGTGCTGCTGCTATCAGTTGCGATCGCCATATTTTCCCGTAGGGAATTTTAAAGCGCGCATTCCCCACTTTCAGGGTAATTGTTTGTAGTGAGGACTTTAGTCCTCACTACAAACTAATTTTATTATCGACTTAGCGCGCTAAGATATAGACAAGGTTATCGATCAGCAATCTCGACTAAAACTCAAACTTTTATTGGTAAAATGAGGTGACTTATGACTACTGTAATTCACAAACCGATATCCCAGCTCAAGATTACTTGGCCGCTGCTACCCGATGATTTCATCCTACCAGACGACCCGGTGGATGATATAGAACATCCTTTAATCTCTAACGGTTTGCGCCAGTCTGTAGTGGATTCCCCGGAACTAATGCAAGACGCACTAATAGTTTCTAATTTTGCTTTGTGCGCTGCCGTGGACGATCGCACTATTTGCAAAGCCCCAGACTGGATGTACGTGCAGCCGGTTCAACCTTGGCCTCACAACTATCCCCGCCGCAGTTACACGCCTCATACCGAAGGAACAGTCCCTTTTGTAGTGATGGAATTTCTATCAGCTACTTACGGCGACGAATACTCTGTCGAACACACAGAAGAAATCGGTAAGTGGTTTTTTTACGAACAAGTAATCAAAGTTCCTCGGTATGTCATTTTTCGACCGCATACAGGCAGAATAGAAGTTTATGCGCTTGAAGCAGAGCGTTATGACAATCAAAATCCTGATGAAAACGGCTGTTATTTAATACCTGGATTAAATCTATTTTTGGGAGTGTGGCAGGGAACTCGCGAAGGTAGAACGGGATATTGGCTGCGCTGGTGGACGGAGGGCGGAGAACTGCTTTTGTGGCCGGAAGAAAGGGCAGAAAATGAACGCCAGCGAGCCGATCGCCAACAGCAAGACAAAGAGTTAGCCGAGATGCTGCTGGAACAGGAAAGACAGCGAAATCAAGAACTTTTGGCTCGATTGGCAGCCCTCGGTATCGATCCAGAATAGCATTAGAAGTCCGATGTCCGTCGGAAGAAGGAAGAGGTTCGAGGCAAGAAGGGAACCCGATCGAGATATGCTTTCTTCATCCTTCTTTCTTTAGTTTGCTTTCTTACTTCTCTGTTTGTCACAAAAAGTTGAAATTATGTTAGTAGAAAAACTAGAACAATTAAAAGATATTTTCGCACAGATGGAACGGGCTTTGATTGCCTACTCCGGCGGAATTGACAGCACTTTGGTGGCAAAAATCGCTTTTGATGTGTTGGGCGATCGCGCTTTGGCAGTTACTGCTGTTTCCCCGTCTCTACTGCCAGAAGATTTAGAAGATGCGCGCATTCAAGCAGCAGAAATTGGGATTGCCCACCAGGAAGTACAAACTCAGGAAATGGCAAATCCAAATTACACTTCTAACCCGGTTAACCGCTGCTATTTCTGCAAAAGCGAACTGCACGATACTTTGAAACCCCTAGCACTAGCAAAGGGTTATCCTTATGTGGTGGATGGGGTTAATGCTGACGATTTAAAGGATTACCGTCCCGGAATTCAAGCTGCAAAGGAACGCGGCGCGCGATCGCCTTTAGCAGAAGTAGGCATGACTAAATTGGAAGTGCGGCAGTTGGCCAAAGAATTGGGTTTGCCTTGGTGGGACAAACCGGCTCAACCTTGTTTGAGTTCGCGCTTTCCTTACGGCGAAGAAATCACCGTTGGAAAGTTGCAAAGAGTGGGGCGCGCTGAACGGTATTTGCGACAGTTGGGATTGAAAAATTTGCGAGTGCGATCGGACGGAGATACGGCGCGGATTGAGTTACCCGCAGAGGAGATTAAGCAGTTTGTGTTAAATGCGGATTTGCCTGCATTAGTCGCGGTGTTTCAAGAGTTTGGTTTTGTTTACGCGACTTTGGATTTGGAGGGGTTTCGCAGCGGCAAATTAAATCAGGTTTTGCAACCTGAGCTTTTGGGTGGGAAAGGTTGATTTATTGTCGATAATACAAAAAATTTCTCATGATTGATGTAGTTTGGGACATGGACACAGGTGATCGATCTCAATCGAACATTTACCTTTGATGTAGCAACTTATACCTTTCAATGCTCGAATTGTAGGATTACAGGACTTACGCAAAAGTAACGTATTTCTGTCGCCGGGCCAACTCAGTAAAGCAATCTCAAAGTCTTGCTAGACCATCATAATGCGTAAGTCCTGATTAATTATCAACTTGGAATTTTGAATACTCTGGAGGGAAACTCCCACAGCAGGTTTAGTTTTGAATTTTCAGGGGAAACCATCCGATAGATTTTTGCAAGAGTTTCATGGTTCAAGTCCATCCTTGCTAAGGTTTTAGCCCTTCCCCTTCACCTCACCGTCGCGATCGCACTTCCGAAAACCCAACTCTTTATCTCTCTGGTCAAAATCTCACTCAAGTTGAACTCAAAACCCTAAGTTGGGCGAGATTTAACTTTTCGCCATGCAGCCGTAATACTCGATTTACCTGGCACAAGTTCTATAAGCTCCTTTTTTTGCAATCGATAAAAAATATTTTTCATAACTTCACCTGAATCAATTCCAACGAGTTCTCGACCAATGCGATTAGTAATTTCTTCGTGTTCTTCAAGGTAATTTATGATTAATTGCTGATACTCCGAATAGATTTCATAACTTGAGATCGCATTTTCTGAATCTTCATCAATAGTTCCAACTCTACGCCAAGCTGCATTGCGTTTTCCTCTTTTAGGAACAGCTTCAATAAGTGCGTTATCTCTTAATCTGGAAAATGCCTGGTTAATAGTTGCTTCTGAACGAATTCCAGTTTCTTTTCTAGCAATTTTATTGGTTATTTCTTTGTCCTTCTCTAAATACGACATTATTTGTACTTCTGTCGAAGCCAGAGGTTCGTGTTTAATGTATACAATTACAGAATTCTCAGTCTCTTTTATTTCAGGGGGTTATAGTCTTAACTTAGCCATTGCCTGAAAAGCAGTATTGAGACCTTCTCCTACATCTTTATTAGGTGGATTGGGAAATTTGTTGATTATACGAACAATAGCTCCATTCCTTGCATATTGTTCTTTCAGAATATTTTTTACTGTAACGTGACCTGGCAATTTTCCTAGATTTTCAATCTCAATTCTATTGTCGAAAATACAAATGTGAGTATCACGAGCTATACTGTAATCTCTATGCAGTAAAGCATTTGTGACAATTTCATGAATAGTTTCTTTGGGATATTGGATATTTTCTAATCCTTGATTCCCAATTTTAGGTATTTTTTCAATAATTTCTATTGTTTGAGTTACAGCTTCCTAAATTTGCTTATACAAACAACCTTCGATGGTTATTGGGGAAAAATCAAGAGTGTCTCTTGTTCCTTCTGAGTCTTTTGTTTTATATCTATAAATTTTAACGCCACAATACTTGGGAAAAACAGCTTGAGGTTCATCTGCAAATAATAAAATTCCGGCAACTGTTGGTTTTTGTCTTTGAATTAATTGTTGCTTTTTCAGCCATAACTCAGGTTCGGTAGTTGGAACTACAGCGTTAATAAATTCGCTCATGACTTCGGAATCTTTGATTACTTCAAGCTCTACATCAATAGTTTTTCTTTCATAGGACTCTATACCTTTGTCTAGTTTTAACCTTTCTAAAGCTTCTGGAGTTGTAATAGGGAAAGTTCGTGCGGAACGTCTTAAATGTGGAATACCGTCCGAAGCTTCCACTACTCCTCGTGATTTAAGAATAGTCACTTGCAAAACTAGACCCGGATGGCATTCAGAGCTAAGAAATGTATATGAATAACCATCACCAAGTGGGAAAAGTTGCTCAAAAATTTGTAAATGCCCATTTGCGGATTCTTGATCGTCAAAACCTCTCCAATATCTTGTTTTTGTATTGCCTAAAATCTTCTCATCAATTCCGATGTAAAGCTCTCCACCATCCGCATTGGCAAATCCAGAAATAAATTTACATAATTTTCCTGGTTTTACCTCTATCGCCTTGAAGTCTAGAAAATGACTTTCTTCCTTTTGAAGTATCTGATTTAATTGCTCTGAAGTGATTGGAACTACTTCAATTGACATATAGTTTAGTTGCTTACAGCTTAATAAGTTTTAGGATGTTTGGCATATATTTTGGATGTGCAATGTAATAGCAAATCCGTGTTTAATACCCTCTTTATTTCTTAGTCCGCGTGGACTTCGTTTGACTCTATGCAGCGGTTTCAACCGCCGAGTCATAAAGAGGGTGGCTAACTTTCAACGTCCGAGTCTTATCAAGGGGTAGTTGGCTGAATTTGCTGCGGCTGCTGATTCTGGAGCTGAAGTTGCTGCTGTTGAATCAGAAGCTGCTGATTCTGAAGATCTATTTGCCGCTGTCTGTCTTCAAGTTGCAAGCGTCTCTCTTCTGCTTGCCGCTGTCTTTCTTCACGTTGTAGCTCTCTTTCTAGCAGTCTGTCTTCACGTTGCTCTTGTCTGTCTTGACGTTGTTCGCGAATCTGTCTGAGCTGATTTCGTCGCTCGAAATCCCCTCCCAAAAATAAGTTTTGAAAAGCATTGATAGTTGCTTGAAACCCAGTAAAAACGCTGCTAACAGCGCTGATCCCCGTTGCAGCTCCTGCGATCGGCTGCAAGTATCTGTTGATATTGTCTCCTACCCTAGCATAGCCCGATCGCGCTACAAGAATCACATCGTTGTTGCGGAGAGTGGGGTTATTATTAGGATTCAACCCTTGAGCAAAATCAACCTCGATCGTGCGGCGAGAAACAGTACCGTTGGGGTTCAAACGCAATAGTTCTACCGTGTCTTTGTTAGCCCGCAATTGATTGAAACTCCCTGCGGTCAGCAAAGCTTGGTGCAGGGATGTACTAGGCCGAACCACCAAAGCCCCAGGCCTGATAACTTCCCCCACAATATTGATGCTAATTGCGTTCGGAGAAAAACTGCTATTTGCGAGTTGAGAAACTTCAGCTAAGTCTACAGTAGCTGCTGTCGGGATAATCACACTATCTCCTTCTTGCAGCAAAATATCTTGAGCTGCGTCGCCTTTTTGCAGCAAATCCCACAGATTTACCATGATAGTTTGTTCGTTGCCGCCTCTGACTCGGCGGCGGATTTGCACGCGGCGAATGTCAGCTTCTGTAGTGATACCACCAGCAATTTTCAGTGCTCTAGTTATCGTTGGTAAGCCCACAACCGCTCCTTGCTGTTGGTCGATAGATACAAAACTCAACTCTGTTTGTTGGTTGGTCGATCGCACATCCGAAGCAAATACAGTATAAGGCCCGGGCCGATTTACTTCCCCGACAATTACCACGCCAATTGGTTTAGTAATATCAGCGGAAAAATTAGCACTGGCTCTTTGACGGACTTCTTGAGTATTAAGGGCACTTGCTGTCGGTACAAAAATTGTATCTCCATCTCGAATCGTAACGTCTTGACGCAAATTTCCCGTCTCTAAGAAATCCTGCAAATTAACAGTAGTAACTTGCTCCGGCCCGCCTCTGCGGGGACGGCGAATTTGGACATTTCGCATATCTCCTGCTGGTGTCACCCCTCTTGCAAGTTGCAGCATTTCCATCAAAGTCGGGAATTTTACTCCTCCTCCATCTCTAGTGGGATTAATCTTGTAGGAACCCGGGCGAGTAACTTCACCGGCAAGACCTATATTTAGGGGGCGAGCGACGATCAGAGTCACGGTAACAACGGGAACATTGATGAAGGGTTCGTATCGCCTGGTAATCACGTTAGCGGCTTCTTGCAGCGTCAACCCTTGAATTGAGACGCTGCGAATGATTGGCAAATTGAGCGTCCCGTCAACTAACACTTGATATTCTCTGCTGAATTCAGGGACGCCGAAGATCTCTAAACCAATGCGATCGCCCGATCCTAAAGTATAAGCTGCTTCTTGTGTCAGCGAACCAGTATTGCCGATCGGTGGCAAACTCGAACCCGGAGGTGGTGGCGGCGGTACTCTCGGCGGGTTTTGGTTCCTAGCGGGCCCCGGATTTCTGATGGCAGGCAACTGAGCTATACTGGGCAGCGAACTCAATAGCACCAGGAGTGCTGACAAACTCAGACTTGTAGCGGTTTGAACGTTATGTTTCATCTTTCTTCTCTGGTTGCAGCCTGGCAATGAACAAGAGCAATTTAGCTAGTTGATTTTAGTTTATTTTCCCTGCTGTCCAGTGTAGCCTCGGTTCGCTGCAAAATCCACAGATCCAATCATAAAAATTGTGCGATCGCACTTAACTATTTTGTACCTTGTTTGTAAAGAAACTGTAAAGCCTGCCAACTGTTCTCAGGATTAGGATCTCGTTTGGCCAAATTTATTCCTACATAACTCGGGATACAAATCAACCCGCCCCATAAAGGGGATAGGAAAAAACCGCCCTGATTTGATGTAAAATGTTAAATAATTCTATCTGCGGGACAAAGACAAGTGTCACTAAAATTGGATCAAGTAATTCTCTGGGGACGCTGCTTGGATGAATACATAGGAATGTTTAGCTTGACATCAAGTGACCTCAAGCTAGCAATTCTTGATTGTGCCGGCGGCCCGGCGAGTTTCAATGCCGAAATGACTCGCCAAGAGAAAAAGGTAATTTCTTGCGATCCAGTTTATCAGTTTACTGCGGTGGAAATTGGCGATCGCATCCAAGAAACGTATCACACTGTCATTGATGCTGTCAAGGCAAATGTAGACGGCTACCTGTGGAACAATTTTGAATCGCCGTACCAGCTAGCAGAAGTGCGAATGAAGGCGATGCAGGAATTTTTAGAAGATTTTCCATCAGGCTTGCAGCAAGGCCGCTACATAACTGCTGAGCTGCCTGTTTTGCCTTTCGAGAACGGTCAATTCGATTTAGCTTTGTGCAGCCATTTCTTATTTACTTATTCTCACCTGCTTTCGGAAGAATTTCATCTGGAAGCAATTACAGAAATGTGTCGGGTTGCGAAGGAAGTCCGCGTCTTTCCTCTATTGCAGAGTTTCAGCGGGGAGGAATCAGAGCACTTAAATCCGATCGTCACAGAATTGAAAAAGAGAAGCTTTAGTGTAGAAATTCAAGAGGCTCCTTATGAGTTTCAAAAAGGCGGCAATAAGATGCTGCGAATTAGCAAAAAAAGCTCAGCATAAAAGTAAGCATAACTTATTATTCTGTTAGGGGAACCAAATAACAGCCATTAATTCGCCAACTATTATCAAACTGTTTTTCCATGAGATAAATTGCTCTGATTGGGATGCCTTCCGAGTCTAGCAAAAGCACCGGCTGAGCGGGAATTCCTTCTACAGTGGCGAGGTTTTCAAATAATACCGATCGCGGACGGTAGACAGCTTCATAGGCAATTTTTACCATGTGCATAAAGTTTTCTGCTGTGCCAAACTGCTGCTGAATTGCGGGACTGGCGAAGGCAAAAGCCCCAGCAGCATCGTCTTTTTGAAATGCTTGCAGTTGCTGTTCTACGACTGAGCGAATGGTAGCGCGATCGCTTTCACTGATGAGCATATTTTTAATGAATTGTCAAGAGATGGGAGTGTCGAACAGTTACTATTATAGCGCTCCCACTTAAAGGCGATTTTGTGGCGGGATGGCTGGGAAGCTGTCAGGGCGATCGGGGTTCATTTAAACCCCCGGCGGACTACAGACATTAGTGGTAAAATTGGTTAAAGACTTTAAGAATTGTCAAAATGCTAAGCAGCGCCGCATTGAGGAAAACAGGGTCTGGGTGGGAATTTGCAAATGAAGAAGCCTTAGAGGATTTTGTCGAAGTTCACTTGCAAAGTTTGCTCGGTTTGACGGTCATCAAGCGGCAATTCACTGTCAACGAGCAAAGATGCGATATTATAGCGGTGGACGAGAATAAAGGGTTAGTTGTGCTGGAGTTAAAAAACGGCGAAGATAGATATGTCGTTCAGCAGTTAACTCGTTATTACGATGCGTTGTTGGAACACAAACCTTTTGCCGATCGCGTGGATTACGATCGACCCGTTCGCTTAATAGCAATTGCGCCAAAATTTCACCGAGATAATTTTACAGACAGGAAGTATCACGGGCTATTTTTTCAGTTTTTCCAATTTGCGATCGTTCCTGACGGGGAAAAATTATATTTACAATTGAAAGATGTAGATGCCGAACATACTTCACAAGTAGACATTACATATCAAGAAAGAGATCGCGCCCCATCACCCCTTACCCAATCCACCATCCATCTGCGTCAATCTGCGTGCATCTGCGGTAAAAAAAAATCTCATCAATAGCTTCGCAACAAATCAAATCAACAAATTTTGATATAAAATTACACCTAGAAGCAAAACTCAAACCAACTCATGCCACAAACAGTCTGGATCGCACGACACGGAAACCGCATCGACTTCGTTAACCCCGACTGGTTTCTCACCGCAGAACGCCCCTACGACCCCCACCTTTCCGAAGACGGTCACGTTCAAGCTAAACAACTCGCCAATCGCCTCAAAGGAGAAGGAATTTCTCATATTTTTGCTTCCCCTTTTCTGCGAACTGTCCAAACAGCAAATCACGCGGCCGAAGCTCTCGATTTGTCAATTAAACTAGAGTGGGGACTGTGCGAATGGCTGAATCCGGAATGGATGCCAGAAATGCCAGAAACTGAGTCCGTCGAAGCTTTGTGCAGGCGTTTTCCCAGAATTGATGCTTCCTACAAAGGCGGTATTGCTAATTATCCCGAAACAGGGGAAGCTTGTTTCAAAAGGGCGGGGGAAACTGCTAAACGCCTCGCGGCTGAGTTTCCCGAAGATATGTTATTGGTAGGTCACGGTGCGTCAGTTTTAGGAACTGCGATCGGGCTGGCTGGCGGTGCTGAAACGGAAATTAACGCTTCTTTGTGCTGTTTGGTGAAAGTGGTGCGGGGTGAGGGAGAATGGTCGATCGCACTTAATGGCGATACTTCTCACCTGACTGACTCTGAAGCCGTTATCCGCTTTAATTAAAGTTGAGATTCGTGCGAAAAATGGCATTCTATGCTATGTGTGTAAGGTGCGCGACCGGGCGCACCCTACGTTAATCCGATCTGTGAGAATCTGGGTGTTATTGTTTAATGTCGATCGCAAATTTTAAATAGCAAATCTCAAATCGGTATGGCTGGACACAGTAAGTGGGCGAATATTAAACGCCAAAAAGCTAGAGTTGATGCCGTTAAAGGCAAGGTTTTTGCTCGAATATCTCGCGAAATTATTGTCGCGGCCCGCAGCGGAGTTCCCGATCCCGCTGGCAATTTTCAACTGCGGACGGCTATTGAAAAAGCCAAGGCGGCGGATATTCCAAATGAAAACATAGAAAGGGCGATCGCCAAAGGTGCAGGCTTGGCCGGGGGAAGTTCGGAATTAGAAGCTATTCGCTACGAAGGTTACGGCGTTGGCGGGGTTGCTATTCTGATTGAAGCGCTGACAGACAACCGCAACCGCACAGCGGCTGACTTGCGAGAAGCTTTTACTAAAAATGGCGGCAACCTGGGCGAAACTGGTTGTGTGGGCTGGATGTTTGACCACAAAGGAGTTTGTACGGTACGCGGCCCGATTGATGAGGAACAATTGTTTGAAGCGTCGCTAGAGGCGGCTGCGGAATCTTATGATTTGATATTAATTGATGAGGATACTGAAGGTGCAGAGGTATTTACAAGTGTGGCTCATTTGGAAAAGCTGGCTGATGTTTTGAAACAAAAGAAATTTGCAGTTTTGCAGTCGGAAAATCGCTGGATTCCGAGCAATACAGTGGAAATAGACACTCCTGAAAAAGCTCGATCGCTCCTTAAGTTAATGGATGCACTGGAAGATTTGGACGACGTGCAAAGCGTGACGGCTAATTTTGAAATGACAGATGAATTGATGTCTTCGGTCATGGTTTAATGCTTTAAAGATGAGGGATCGGCAGCCTCCTGCTGGCACTGCAAAAAACGAGAACTCGCCAGCAGGACGATCGCACTGCACTATTACCAGAAAACGAATCCCCATCTGTACGCGAGTGGGGAGTGTCAATCCAACGCATTGCTGAAAAAGCTGCAATGAAAACGTCCCCCCAAAGTAAACCGATGCTAGATAACAACGAAAGCAAAAGAGACAGCACCCACTCACAAGAAGTTATCTCAGCAACCGAAGTATCAGAAACCAAGGATCGATCCGAATCGAAGGTGCAGGCCCAACCAGGGGATAAATCCAATTGGTTCGGTTCCGTGTTCGGAACCGTCTCTGCAACGGCGAGTGCGGTAGGGAATGCGGTAGCGAATGCCGGAAGTGCGATCATCGTTAATAGCGCGAGTGCGGTGGGGAATGCAGCAAGCAGTGCTGGAGATGCGATTGTTGTTAACACCGCGAGTGCGGTAGGGAATGCCGGAAGTGCGATCGTTAATACTGCGAGTGCGGTAGGGAATGCGGTAGGGAATGCCGGAAGTGCGATCGTTAATACCGCGAGTGCGGTGGGGAATGCAGCAAGCAGTGCTGGAGGTGAGATTGTTAATACCGCGAGTGCGGTAGGTAATGCGGTAGGGAATGCCGGAAGTGCAGCACTCCAATTTCCCAATTTTTTTGGTTCAGCCCTTGGTTTGATTTCCCAAAGTCCTATCCTGAAAAAACTCACTGAAAATTTCAAAATTGATTGGTTAGTCAGTGCGATCGATAAAGTTGATGTAGTGACTGCCGAGGCGCAAGTTCGAGAGTTGCAGCGCCAATATCCTCACGAGAAACCTCAAGAAATCGCACACCGCTTAATGGTGGAAAAAGCCTTGCTAGCTGCAGGAAGTGGCTTGGTTAGCAGTTTAGTTCCGGGCTCCGCTTTGGCGTTGGCTGGCATGGATTTAGCGGCAATGACGGCGTTATCTGCCGAGTTGGTTTATCAAATTGCTGCCGCCTATAAAATGGATTTGCAATCGAGCGATCGCAAAAAAGAAGTTGTCGCTATTTTCGGTTTATCCTTGGGTAGCAATTTAGCCATCGAAGCTGGAGTTACGCTTGTCAGCAATATTCCCTTGGCGGGTGCGGTAATTAATGCTAGCGCCAGTGCGGCCATGATTTACGCGCTGGGATACGGTGCTTGTCGGTTTTATGAAGCCGATCTCGATTCCTCGGAAATCGAAACCCAGCTCGAAGATTTACGAGAGGTATTGCAAGCGGAAAGTGAGCAATATTTAGAGAAAGCGATCGCACAAGAAACGGTGATGGATTGGATTTTGGTGTATGTCGTCTATACCAGCCAAAAATTTACCCGATGGGATGAGTTATTACCCCAATTACAAGCGGCGAATTTAAATCCCAAGTCTTTAGCTGAGATTGAAGCGGTGAAAAATAAGTCTAAATTGCCTCCTAAGTTGGATATTTTACTCGAACAACTCGAACTCGACTTTGCCGAACCACTTTTAAAGCGATGCACTGAGATCATCGAAGCTGACGGTGAAATTAATGAACAAGAGGGGAAAATTTTGCTGACAATTCAACGGGCTGTTTTGAGCAAAAGAAAGCAAGCTCAAAAGCAAGCCTAGCAAACTTCGATCGATGACACCCAAACAGGGGGATTGTGGTGCGGGCTTGATTCTCTCTAAAGGGGCAAGAGAAGCGTTATCCCGGCAAAACGCTATCAAGGAAAAGTGGAAAAACTAGCCGTGCAAGAAGTGGTTAGTGCGGTTATAGCGGTTCTCAATAAAATGAGGTACACACCGCTCGCAACTGATGCCCTATGCCCTATGCCCTATGCCCTATGCCCTATGCCCGCCAGAGCACCTCATGTTACTGAGAAAGGCTATAAGTATTACGGGGCGCAGGATGCGATCGTCATGACAAACAGTAAGTTTACATCCAATGCTCATAAACAGGCTCAAGCGAAGGGGGTGCAACTCTGGGGACGAGAACAGTTAATTGATTTAGTGATTCGAGCTAAAAAATAACGGATCTATGAACCAAAAATCCCCGTCAATAAAAGAGCGGCTAGTGTCAGTCGATTTTAGATTTTAGATTTTAGATTTTAGATTTACTCCATAGATGAATCTGGGAGCTTGAACAACAGTCTAAAATTTGGCTCTATCCACAACAGGATTCGGAGGCTTGTATCCATTTTTGTCCTGGATCAATACTCTTTTTTCCCAGTCATCAAATAAGTAACCATGTATCCTTTGCCCTTAACTTGAATAGCGCCGCGCTTCTCAAAAGTGTATTTATTCTTTAAGAGCTCGTAGGTTTCGGCGGTGACTTGAATGCAGCCGGTAATCCCGTGGGATTCCATGCGCGAAGCAATATTTACAGTGTCGCCCCAGAGGTCGTAAATAAACTTTTTTAAGCCGATGACGCCGGCAACGACAGGGCCACTGCAAATCCCGATCCGAATGCTGAAAGGTTCCGAATGCTCTAAACTGAGGATGCGAATTTCCTGCAGCATATCGATCGCCATGTTCGCGATCGCCTCGGCGTGATCCTCTCGGGGCGTAGGCAAACCGCCGACAACCATGTAAGCATCACCAATAGTTTTAATTTTTTCCAAACCGTGGCGATCGGCCAAGTGGTCAAAAGCCGAAAAAATATCGTTGAGCACTTCCACCACAGCAGTCGCTGAAATTCTCGAAGAAAGCTCTGTAAACCCCACAATGTCCGCAAACATCACAGTTACTTCCGCAAAACTTTCGGCGATATTGTGTTCGTTGGCCTTCAAACGCAGGGCGATCGCAGCCGGCAAAACGTTCAGCAGCAGTTGCTCGGATTTAGCTTGTTCGAGTTCCAACTGTAGGTAAGCAGCCTGCAACTGTTCGGCTTGGCTAATTCTTTCTCGGGCTAGCTTTTCGATTTGGGCCGTGCGGCTCAAAGCTGTCAGCATATATGTCACCGGAATCAGAGTCCACAGCATCCCCATCGTCAGAGTTCCCCAAGAGCGCCAGTGCTTCCGAGTTTTGCGAATTTCCGGCGTAGCCGACACGTACATAGACCACTGGCGACCGCTAATTTTCAGCCGCCTTTTGCAAGCTCTATAATCCGGGCCTGGATTTTCAAGAATCGGGCAGTCTAGCCGGAGGGCTCGTTCCACAGCGGCTGAGGCTGGAAGCACTTGTTGGCTTGCGGATTGGAACAGCACCGCAAATTGCTGAATTTGGTCGTCAGCAGGCAGATTTTTCAGAACCGGGTTTTCCCTTTGCGGTAACAGCGACGGTGCTTCTTGCTTCACTGGAGCATCGCTGGCGAGATAAATAGTGAGGTAGTCGGTATTGCGTCCTTTTAAAGAGGCTTGGAAAATATCTTTGCCTCGAAATACGCCCACAACAAATCCTTCTAGCAGTTGGCGACGGGATTCCAGGGTAGCCGGTTTAATGCTGTTTCCGTAAATCGGAACTATTGCCAAAAGACCTAGTTCCGGGGAATTTCCCTCAGTCAGGCCAGTGTAGTTGGTGACAATCATTTCTCCAGTATCGCGCCCTTTCGCTAGCGCGACGCGGATTTCTGGGTGGGAGGCGAGGTCAAAGCCCAATGCTGTCTCGTTTCCGGCTGTTGGTTCGACGTAGAGAGCCGGGAAGTATTCGGAACGCTGGAGGGCCTGGCGCAGTTCTCCTCGGGGGCCGCGCTCTGTAATCTCGAAGCTGGGCCCGGTTTCGGTTTTGGCTTTGGCTTCGTAGTTGCCCCGCTCGGAATTGGGGACGCGGGGAACCCAAGCCAGGAGTTGCAGGCTGGGGTGGACGGCTAGGGGACGGGCGACAAACCTCGCAAAAGAGGAACGCTCGACGGTGCTGAAGGCTTTCATGTAGTCGCTGAGGGCGAGAACACTATCTAAGTCGGAGTTGAGCTGGCGTTCGATGCCGATCGAAATATCGTCAATGCGGCGGTGCATTTCGTAGTCGCGGCGGTTGTCTTCCCAGTCCCAAACCAACGCGAATGTCAGCAGCGACAGTCCCACACCGAAAGCCAGCGTCAACCCGGCTGGAATGTAGCGAGACCAGGATAAAGGTAGTTTTTTCAGCATAATTGCCTAGCGAATAAGGGCAGCAGATTAGCACACCGCTGAGTGCGATTTATTTCGGCCACTGAGTGCGGTTAATTCAAAACCCTGATAACTCAACCACCGACTGCAATTGGGAATTAAAAGTTATATCTTGAAACTTTTAAATTAATTTCCGATCGCTCAGCAGGGGATTTCAATCCAGAATTCCGCTCCCTGTCCGGGCGCTGAGATGCACCGCAGGCTTCCCCTATGTTTTTCTACCACAATTTGATGGCTGATGGATAATCCCAAGCCGGTTCCAGACCCTACGGGTTTGGTTGTGAAGAAGGGGTCAAATAGCCGCTTGCGAACGTCTTCGGTCATTCCCGGGCCGCTGTCGGCGATGCAAATGACGATGCGATCGCAATGACTGAGCTGGCTTTTACTATGACTTTTCAACTCCGCTGTTTTCATTTCAGTGCGAATTACGATCGTCCGAGGTTGCGGTTGGTTTTGTAGAGCCTCGATCGCATTGCTGATAATGTTGAGAAATACCTGGTTCAACTGCCCCGCACAACAGTTAATTTTTGATATTTTTCCGTAGTCTTTAATAATCTCAATCCTGCTTTTTCTGCTTCCCTGATGCAATCTGTGCTGCACAATTAATAGCGTACTGTCAATTCCTTCGTGAATGTCTACCAACTTCGTTTCTGATTCATCCAGTCGCGAAAAGTTCCGCAGCGACAACACAATTTTACTGATTCTTTCTACTCCTACTCTCATGGAGTTTAGCATTTTTGGCAAGTCTTCCTTCAGGAACTCTAACTCTAACTCATTAATTTTTTCAGCAATCTGAGGAACTGGGGACGGGTAGCATTGCTGGTAGAGATTCAATAGTTCTATTAAATCGTGAAAATAGCTGGATGTGTGAGAAATATTGCCGTTAATAAAAGTTGCCGGATTGTTGATTTCGTGGGCGATGCCAGCCACCATCTGACCGAGGCTCGACATTTTTTCTGATTGAACTAATTGGATTTGAGCGTGTTGTAGCTGTTCGTAGGCTTCTTGCAATTGGGATGCTTGTTTTCTCAATTGAGATTCGGAAGCTTGGAGTGCTGCTTCGGAAATTTTGCGATTGGTAATATTTTCAATCATCCCTAATCTGTAAATAGGTTTTCCTTCCCCGTCTCGAATCAAAGTAGCTGTCACGTTTACCCAAACAATCTTACCTGTAGCGGCCATCTGGCGAATTTCGAGTTGATAGCTCGTAATTTCTCCCCGATCGAGAGAAGCAGCAACTTGGAGATTTTTTGGATTATCTTCGGGATGCCCAATTTCTATAAATGTTTTGGCCAGCAATTCTGCGGCGGTATATCCCAGCATTTCGCAGTAAGTCTTATTGACTCGCACTAACTTGTTATCGTCTAAATTGGCTAAGTAGATAGCGATGGGTGCATCTTCAAAGATTTTGCGAAATAGTTCCTCGCTGGCCCGGACTTGAGCTTCTAGGGCAAGCCTATCGGTGATGTCTTCAAACGTAGACAAAATGCCGACAACATTGCCATAATTGTCGTGTAAAGGTATTTTATTTGTATCCAGACAGCACTGGGTGCCGTCGGCTTGCATTTTGGATTCTATGATGTGATATTCTGGGGCGTTGGTTGCCATGATGCGGCGGTCGCCGGCTCGGAAAACTTCTGTTTCTTCGGGCTTCCAGGGCATATCGAAGTCGGTGAGACCGGCGATTTCACTGGGGTGATTAAAACCTGCGACTTTGGCAAAGTTTTTGTTGGCTCCCAAGTAAACTAAATTTCGATCTTTCCAGGCGATTAACTGAGGGATGTTGTTGATTACCAACCACAGCATTTTTTGGGATGTTTGCAAGGCTTCGGTACGTTCTAGGACGCGCTTTTCAAGTTCTTGGTTGGCTTGTTGCAGGGCGATTTTTGACTGGCCCAGGGCGATTTCTGCTAGCTTGCGATCGCTGATGTCGATTGTCACCCCCTCCCACAGTATATCGCCGCAGGCTTGCAGTTCGGGGCGAGCGATGCCGCGAATCCATTTCAGTTTTCCCGATCGGGTTACGATCCGCCCTTCATATATCCAAGGTTTTAAAGTTTTGCCTGAAATTGCGACTGATTCTAACAGGGGTTTTAGGTCTTCTGGATGCACCGTTGACCACATTAAATCGGAGTTTTTTTGAACTTTTTCTGGATCTAATTCGTAGAGTTCCCAACAACCGGAACTGACATAAATGAATTCATCGGAATTGTCGGGATGCAGCAAGTATTGATAAATCATTCCCGGCACGTTGGCGGCCATTTTTTGAAATCTGGCTTCGCTTTGCCGCAGTGCTGATTCTGCAAGTTTGCGATCGCTAATGTCAATCAACAAACCGTCCCAAATAATCTCACCTTTTTCGCCCGGTTCTGGTCGGGAAGCCCCGCCAATCCACTTGATCCGACCGCCCGGAAAAACTAATCTGCCTTCCCACCGCCAAGGTTCTAAAGTTTTAGCTGAGTTGGCAACAGATTCCTGGAAGCTTTGCGCATCCTCTGGATGAAGCATTTCGATCGCAGGAATAGCTGAATTTTGGAGTACAAGAGGTTCTAATTCCCAGAGTTCGCGGCAGCCGGAACTGACGTAGGGGAATGACACAGTGCCGTCTGCTGCTAACTGAAATTGATAAATCATTCCGGGAAGGTTGGCGGCTAGTTTTTGAAACCTCGCTTCGCTTTGCCGTAATGCTGTTTCTGCTTCTACGCGATCGGTAATATCGTAAAATGCCGATAAAATTGCTGCTTCGCCGTTAAAATTAATCGATCGCATCGACAGTTTTACCCAAAAAAAACTGCCGTCTGCTTTCCTGAGGCAGACTTGTTCGCTGTCGCTAAAGCCGTTTTCTTTGACTAATTCTAGCAATTGACGGCGATCGTTGATATTGGCATAAAATTCATTGTTTTTGCCAGCGATAAGTTGTTCGTGGCTAAAACCTAAACTTTCCCCGAGGGCAGGATTTGCATACAAAATAACGCTGTCTTCTAGGCGCGTAATTAACATGGGAACCGGAGTCGCAGTGGCGATCGCCCGCAATCTTTCTTCGCTTTCTTGCAGGGCTGTTTCGGCTGCTACTCTTTTGCTAATATCGTTCTGAACTCCGATAAAATGAGTTATTTTTCCCTGATTGTCTAGGATGGGGGAAACGGTTAATTCGTTCCAAAAAGGAGTTTGGTCTTTGCGGTAATTTTTGAGAACGACCTTAATTTCCGTTCCCGATCGTAAACTGCTGCGGAGTTTGTCTAATTCGGCGCCATCGGTATCGGGGCCCTGCAAAAACCTGCAGTTGCGTCCAATAACTTCTTCGCTACTGTAACCAGTTAGTTTCTCAAAAGCAGGATTGCAGTAGATAATAGGTATGTCAGGCCTGCTAGCATCGGCGATGAGGATGCTGTTGCTCGATGCTGCCATCGCCCGTTCTAGGAGAGACAGGTGGAAAGAGTCTGTTGTCATCGTTAGCAATATCCAAACTCCCAAGGAGCGGACAGAACAATAAAAAATTATAAACAAGTTGAGCCATTCTTATTCTATAATTTTAATGGTGAACAAACCAGACCGTCAACGGAGTACCGTTAGACCGCAGGCTTCTTTAGTTAACACGTATAGAACCTAAGTAACGAGCGTATTATGCCTGTTTTTAGAGAAGATGTGGATTTTTTCTTTGACAAATTTATCAAAGTTAGTAGTGGAGGCGATCGAATTGCTACTGTATGGGCAGTTGGAAGCCATAAGGGAAATTTAATTATGACTGTTATCGAAAAAACAATCGATGACCTTACTCTGCATGACATTGCTGACAAACCAGCCTTTGTTACACTCCACGATCTAATGAAATTTTCTCCTTACTGGGAATACGATACAAAAGCACTTGATCGAGCAGAGAAACTAGCACAATTGAAAAAAAAACTATGAGCTCAGTAATAGCCGATAAAATTCGAGGTGTCATCTTCGGTCAAGCAATCGGGGATGCGCTGGGCTCATCTTTGATAATCTTCAAATTATCTAGTTGAGGATAAGTAAGAGATTTGTAGTAAAGTCAGCCTTTAAATTTAGGCTTACCTCTACGATTGCCATTTTTGTCGGGTATCGTAAAGTTTGAGAAGGAAGTTTCGACAGGATTCACTACATCATATCCAAAAGAAACAGAAGGTGAAAATACTGATATTTTCACCTTCTGTTTCTTCTCCTCCTTCCATGCGGCTCGCCAACCCTTTTAAATTGACAAGCTGATGCAAGAACCCTGAGCAGTTTTGCTTACTTCAATCCTGGCTTGAAAAGCTTCTTTCAGGTGGGGCATATGGGTAACGGTGAGAATGCAGGCGAAGTCGGAGGCGATCGCATTAATTGCAGCAATCAGCCGATCGCACCCTTCAGCATCCTGAGTCCCGAACCCCTCATCTATAATCAACATTTGCAAAGCCGTGCCCGCCCGCTGAGACAGCAGTCTCGCCAGCGCCAGCCGAATCGCAAAATTAATCCGAAAAGCTTCACCGCCCGAGTAAGTTTCGTAGGCGCGAGTACCGCGAGCATCAGCAATTAAAATGTCTAAAGTGTCAATCAATTTAGTTGCTTTTTTAGAAGCCGCAGCCCGCTGAGTAATAAATTGAACGTGCAATTGATTCGCGCTCAATCTCGCCAATATCTGATTAGTTTCAGCTTCTAGTTGAGGCAAAACATTTTCAATCATTAAAGCTTGAATGCCGTTTTTACCAAATGCTTGACCCAACTCTTGATAAACTCGCTGCTGGCGTTTTGCAACTTGCATTTGCTCTTTTTGAGCTACTAGCTGAACTTGCAGATTTTCCAGATTTTGCTGCTGCTGCTGGAGGCGTCCGAGACTTCCCAAATGTTGGTCTAGCTGCTGGCGGCGGCGGCCCATTTGCTGTTCGATCGCGCTGATTCGGGCTGTGGGATCGGGATATTCTTGTAATTGCTGGTTCATCGCTGCAGTTTGAGCGCTGACAGCTTGCAAATCTCGATCGCGCACAGCGATAGAACTTGCTATTTCATTAACCCGCTGCTGCACTTGCGGGTACTGCACAGTTGCCGATCGCAATTTTTCGGCGCGGGCGATCCAAAACTGCGATCGGCGCATTTCGTTCCGCACCTGTTCGTGCTGTTCCAAATTATAGTCAATTTCCGCAATGTATCTATCTAAAGACAGAATTTGCTGCTGTATTTCCGAGCTATTTTTTTGCTGTTCTAACTGTTGCTGTACGGTGGCTAATTGAGTTTGCAAATCCGGGCGGCGGGCATTAATTTTATTCAGTTTCTGTTGAGCGTCTTTGATTTGAGCTTGCTTAATTTCGGCCCACCGCAAGCGCTTTTCATCGCTGCGGGCGAGGGAGTGGCTGCTATCGCTGTAATTGAGCTGTTGCAGTTGCTGTTCGATTTGCTGGAGTTCGGCCAAATCCGAAGCTGCATAATCGCCGGTGCGCAGCAACCGCTCTATTTCCGCAGCGTCTTGACGCATACTTTGCAGCCGGTTTTCGTCTTGGCCCAGGCTATCTAATTGTGCTTGCAAATGGCTGCGGCGTTCCCGCAATTCTTGGTAGGGCGCTAATTCCTCTTCTAGTTCGCGGTATTCATGTCTGAGGACTTGAATTTCGCGCTCGGAGACGGCCAACTGTTCGCGGACTACCCACAGTTGGTTCCAGATTTCCTGCTGTTGGGAGTGGTGTTTTGTGACTACCAAATTCCAGTAGTGTTCGTCTAAAGGTCGATCGCACAAAGGACAATTGCCAAAATTTGCATCTTGCACCATTAAAGGCGAATTCGATGGCTCATTTTCCGCAAAATTCGAGGCTTTACCTTCGCCTGCGGTTTTTTCTCCTTCATGTTTCCGCAGCAGTTGCAGTTTTTGGTCGATCTCGGCGAGTCTGGTTTGATAGTCGCGGCTTTTGGCTTGCAGGTTTCCTAGAAAATCGTGCCTTTCTTGACCTTTTTCGCGGACTCGCTGCTGATAAACTCGCTTGTTTTCCAACTGCAAAATTTGATTGGCGATGGCCGATATTTCCTGCTGTAATTGTGGCTGTCGCTGCTGCTGCTGAACTTGCACCTGTCGGTTGATTTCATCTAAGCGGGCACTTAAGCCCGCGCGGGCGCGATCGAGCTTTTGTTGCTTTTGCTGCTGCTGTTGTAGCAGCGGCGAAACTTGCAGTTGCAGTTGCTCTAGTTCGTTGAGGCGCGATCGAACTGCTTGCAACTGTGCCAGTCCTTTGTTAACCTCCGGCTGCTGTTTGAGAATCTCCAGAACATCTTTTTCATCCTGTTCTAAAACATCTAATTGAGCTTGCAACTGCTGAATTTTGCTTTGCAAAAAGCTCAGTTCTTGCCGCTGCTGTTCTTGCAATTGCTGACGCTGATTTTGGGCTTGTTGGTTAGCTTTGAATTTGCCAGAGAGAGTCTCTTCAGTGGCTTGCAAGCTGTGGAAATACGCGATACCTTCTGTTATTTCATTTTCTTGGACTAGGAGGGCTTGCAGCTCATTTTGCTGCTGTTTGGCTGCGCTGAGTTCTTGCTGCAAGCGGCGGCATTCTTGAGAGATATTGTAGTGCTGTTGCTGGTGGCCTGCGAGGAGTTTTTGCCAAGTTTGGCGGTTGTGGTGCTGGAGTTGCAGTTGCTGCAACTCGGTTGTGTCGGCTTGCTGCTGCTGCTGTAGCAAATCGGTTGCTTGCTGCAATTGAGTTTGTTCGGAGGCGATTGTCTCTTTTTGTTGCAGTTGCTCTTGTACGGTTAGCAAACTCTGTTTGAGCACTTCGACTTGAGCTTTAAATTGTTTGGACGTATCTTTGGCTTGTTCGGATAAAGTATCGTAGGAGTCGAGTTTGAGCAGGTTGGCTAAAACTTGTTTGCGTTCGATCGGCTTTTTGAGCATAAATTCATCAGCTCGCCCCTGCCGCAAATACGCCGAGTTGATGAAAGTATCGTAATCTAGCTTGATGTGTTCGAGGATTTTTTGCTGAGTTGTTCTCAGACCTTTGTCTGTGAGGGTGCGAAAATTCATCCCGCCCGACCCCCCCTTACTAAGGGGGGGAGAAGAATTCACTTCTTCTGGCCCCCCCTTCCTTGGTAAGGGGGGGTTTGTTGCTACTTGAAATTCCAAACTTCCCGAGTGTCCGCGCCGACGGTTGCGAATCACGCGATAGATTTGGCCGCCGGTGGAGAAAGTGAAATCAACGCGCACATCTGTTTCGCCGATATGGATGATATCGTCTTCTGTATCGCTGCGGCAACAGCCCCAAAGTGCCCAGGCGATCGCTTCTAAAAGGGAGGATTTGCCAGCACCGTTAGGCCCGCAAATGCAAGCGGTGTGCAGGCCGCGAAAGTCTAAACCAGCTTCGCGATAGCTGAGAAAATTTTTGAGTGTAAGTTGTATAGGAATCATTTAGGCCATCGCGCCATACAATCTATCTATAAATAACACTATTTGTGCGCTGTTGCCTAGTTATTCAATCCAGATCCAGAACAATTGTCAATGCTTCTGCAATTTCTTCCATAATTGTCTCGGACAAGGTTCCCAGTTGTCGGACAAATCTTTGTTGGGAAACGGAACGGACTTGAAAAGCGTCGGCGGCGGAGACTTTAGCCAAGCCATTTTCGCCGCTGGGTTCTAGTCGAACCATCCAATCAAGTGGGGAAAAAAGATCGTTCCATGCTGTAATTGGAACAATTACTTTGAGCCGCAAAATTCCCACTTCATCATCGCTGACAACCACAACAGGTCTAGTTTTGCCGATTTCATCTCCCACCGTTGGATCTAGTCTGACAAGCCAAATCTCGCCCTTACGCATTAGTTTCTACCCCTGCGCTGAGGTATTCTTCCTCTGAATCGAAATACGGTTCGCTGTCGGGCGACCACAAATCGTGAAGCGGGCCTCCTGGTTCATACAAGGGGACTGCTGCCTCTGCTGCGGCTCTGAGTTTCCGTTTTCTCTCAGCTTTGCGCTGGGCTTTTTCTTCTATTTCTTCGCGCATCATCCGCGAAGCTGTTTCGATGATTTCTAGGCGTTCTTCTGCTGTCAGATTTTTGAGTGCGGCTAAGATTTCTGTTTTAGTCACGGTTTTTTCGGGTGCTTGGTGAGAAAGTGCGATCGCACCATCATTATATCTTTCACAAAAATCAATATCGCCGCTGTGCTGATGACGCACCCTACATTACCGGTCTGTGCTGATGGCGCACCCTACATCGATCGCATTAACAGATTTTCCATCATCAAAAAGGGTTGACTGTATTCCTACAGCCAACCCCGCGCATATTTATTTGTCCTGCGTTTGCTCGAACAGCAACACTACCTGGCAAGATTCGGGAACGTATAGCCGACACCGACTAACAATCCCACTTCAGCTCCGTCCACAAAACCAATATTCAGTCCCGCTGTTGCGGTTAAATTTGTCGTCAGGGGCACATCTACACCCCCCGAAATCAGGAAGCCCAAATTACTGTCATCCCCGGTAGAAATTATCACGCCAGCACCTAGATAGGGAGCAGCACTAATCACAAAATCCTCGCTGACTTCGACGGCATTTTGAGATACAAAATCGAAGGTAACGGGAACTAGAAAAGCTAAGTCGTCCTGGAACAAAACAGTCGGTCTCACCGACAAATTGCTCGTCAAACCGATTTTGCTAACAATCGCAAATGAACCGTCGCCTAAGGCTGAATCTCCGCCAAAACCTAGATTGCCGCCAATGCCGATGTAGCTCGGCCCAGAACGGGTAGCTCGGCCGGGTCGGATTTCAGCTCCTTGAGCCACTTCTTCAGTTGGTTCCGAAACAGTTGCCGGTTTTTGGGCAACTTTCGGTTTGTTTGTCAGGGCTGAGGCGGAAGTGCTGACAGGACTGCTCAACAATTCTTGTGCTGTTTTGACTTCTTTTTCTTCCTTGGTTGCAGTCGGTTCAAAATTATTGCGATCGGCAACAATTGAGGTAGGTCGATCGCTCTTTTTGGCAGTCTCGCTCGTTGACTGCACTTTGACACCATTATCAGCAATCTTAGCTGTTTCTTCCGCCTTTTGGGTCTCAGCAACAATGGAGGTGTTTTGCTCGGTTTCTGTCCCAGCAATTTCCGATGTTGCTGCTTCCGATTTTTCGGGTGCAGCAATAGATACTTGCAAGTTGGCTGCCGATTCAGAGGCTGCTGGCTCTGCCGCTTCTGTTAGTTCGCTCCAACTGATTGAATCAATTTTTGTATTACTAGCCGTTGTTTCTGCGTCTGGTTTAACTGTTGAAGTTGCCACAGGCTCAGAAATTTGGTCAATATTTTGAGTGGCCATTGTTGCAGTTGTAGCGACATCGGGCAAGTTGCCCGTTTCAGCTTTCGCTGACAGGGTACTGCAACAAACAGCTAAAGCTGCAAGATTTATTAACGCGAAAGCCGACTTGGAAAATAGACTATTCATAAGAAACTCCTCAATGAACGGTGTGTTAAAAATTTGACATTCTCCGACAATCCGGTGCGGGGATTCTTGGTTCAACGAAACCACTTAACTAGCGAATCCTTGCGTCATCTAGACTAGAGGTGGGATTCTCCCCAAGCGTTTATTTGGGTATGCCCTACCCTATTTGCATTGCTGCAAGTCCTGTTTAAGTTTGAAACAAATTTGTTTCAAACTACTGTTCGTCTAGCCCCTATAAATCTTTTAACCACTGCTAGGAAGAAACTAGAACAATGCAGTAGAACCGCAGAGATTTAATTGTCAAGGTTCAGCGCTTTGCCCTTTGGCAGCAAGGTTTTGTAAGTGGTTAATTACCTTGACCACTATAATTAACAAGGGTACCTTAAACAGATGACAATGGCAAGAACCAAAGTATACTACAACTTGCAACTAACTGAAATAGAATGAGAGGAGTTAGTTGCTTATATTGAATAAAAAGCCGTTCTAGATGGACGGGGCTTTAAACCCAATTTCTTGGTAAGTGTTTGAGGGCGACCGTCGAGAGCTTTGCTAAAAAAAGACACAAATATGAGTTGTGTTGTTCCTAGATTGGCACTCAATCGTTGAAGAGTCAACTATCAAGTTGATTAGATTCAAGAACCGACCGCGGGTTGAGAGGTTAATTTTAATTTACCGATCGCTCAGCTAAACATCAATCCTAGGGATGATTTCACCCTTAATGCAGTTTAATGAAGGGGTCGATCGGGCGCCTCGCTTGCATTCTACAATACTGTACTCGAGGGCGCGGGACAGCAGAACCCTCAAAATCCCGTTTTTGAGGGCACACCAGCTCGAAACCAAGAGACAGCAAGCTTTCAAAACAGTTTTGGCAGCAGAGCCGTCTCCTGCAAGCGCAGTTGCACCAACGCGATCGGCTGCTGCAGAGTCCGTGACAAGTAATGTAGAATAATAGCACCGATCCGAGAAAGAGTTGTGGCTCGATCGTGTCAAAATTACTGAATATTATGATAATTGTGTAAAATTTAGTGTTCTATTAGTAAAGTTTAGCCTTCGCTTTCGCTCAGGGTCTAACCATCTAACAACAGCACGCAACTCAACAAGTAAAAACAGACAAAGTATCTCATCTCAACCTGACTTTATGAGCAAAGTTCTAGTCATCTTAGGCGAATTGAGCGATCGCGACATCGATTGGATGCTCGCCAACGGCACCCGCACCCAAGTCCCCCCCGGCACCACCATGATCACCGAAGGTAAGCCCTTAGACGCCCTGTACATAGTTCTGGATGGAACTTTGAGCGTTTCTGTATCATCTTTGGGCGGCAAAGAAATTGGAACAATTATTTCCGGAGAAGTGTTGGGCGAAATGTCTTTTGTAGACGGGAGGCTTCCTTCTGCTAGCGTCACGGCAATTGAAGAGTGCCTCATTCTGTCAATTCCCAGGCGGCTGCTAACTGAAAAACTCGAGCAAGACGTGCTTTTTTCCCTGCGGTTTTATCGGGCGATTACCAAATTCCTGTCGTCGAGACTGCGGGGTACAGTCAAACGCTTCGGCGAAGATACTGATTATTTAATATATCAAGACCCCGACGACGAGCGCGCCATCCCGCAAAATTTAGAAAATCCAGATTTGGCTGAATCTAGATTTCAATGGCTGTTGCAGCGTTTGAAGGGGATTTGAAGTTCGGGAACTAGCACTGTACGGGAGTTAACGGATGTTGAGGGGAATTCGGCAACGGATTTGCTTGAGCGAGGATTTAACGAATGGATGTTGAAGTTTGAGGGAAGAGGTTCGAGGGAAGAAACAAAAAATAAGATTATCCCTTTTGTCTCTTTCTTCTTTTTTTACCAATGCCCCGTTAACAATTGGCAATTGGAAATTGGTAATTTCCAGTTACCAATTCCCAATTCCCAATTAGAAAACATATTTTTCAGCGACGCGCCAGTAGCGGGAAAAACGCTTCAAATCAATGTAACCATCGTAGCGGACAAAGGGTTCGTGCTGTAAAACTTCTACAGGGATCGATCGCTTAATCTCCCGGCAAATATCGTGAAAACGAGGACTGGGACTTTCCGGAGTCACCACTTGATTCGCGCCGGATTCGATCGCAAAAGCGATAACTTCCGCAGCCACATCGCCCCGCCGAATAACTACCGGCAACTCCAGCAAACATTCGTAAATAAACACCATTCGTTTGAGACTCAACTGCCATTCATCAATGAGCTCATCATCCCAAACCCAGATTGCAGGCGCTTCTGGGTGCGCTTGAAAAGCGGGGCCTTCAGGACTCAAACAGTCGCCGTGCAGCCAAATAATCGGATCGTTCATAAATTACGAATTGGTAATGGGGCATCGGGAATTGGGCATCGGGAATTGGGCATCGGGAATTGGTATTTGGTAACTAATGACAACAGTCAACAGACAACAGACAACAGTCAACCAATAAATTTTTAATTTGTGCGATCTTTTTTAGGGCGGTTCCAACTTTTAGAACCGCCGCTGCGATCGACCTTTTCTCCCGCAGGAAACAACTTGCCTTCCAAATATTCGTAAGTTCCCTCAAAATCGCATTGCCCGTACAGAGGACAATCGCGACAATAAACCGCCTTAGTGTAACGCTCCAAATTTTCCCGATTAAAAAAATAAGGCTTGTGGCTAAAAGTGCTGGCTACCCACTGCCAAGAAAGATTGTTGCTCGCCGGATCTCCATCTAGCAAGTGTTGCAAAAACCAGCGAGCTCCGGCTTGCCAGCGCACGCGGCGCCAGTGTACCAGATAAGCTGCAGTCCACATCCGCTGGTGGTTGTGCAAATAACCAGTTTCTCGCAACTCGCGACTGAAACTGTCGATGCAAACCAAACCAGTCGTGCCCTCCACGACATCCTCCGGCAGAGTTTCGCTGTAATATGAAGCAGTGTAACCAGTTTTGTAGGGTTCCCGGTCTTCCCAAATCCCCTTGCCCCATTCGGCGTACAGTCGCTGCCAATAATCCCGCCAACCCAACTCGTTAACGAGTTTTACGGCCTCTTCTCGATGCCGCACCTTCTCCAGCACGGCATCCCGGACTTCTGCAAGACTCAAAACGCCGTAGCGCAAATATGGCGACAAGCGCGTTACCGCACCGTTGAGGAAATTGCGGGTTGAGGCGTACTTGCCGGGGTCAACTTGTTGCAGGGCTGTCTCGGCTGCTTTCCGCCCGCCTAGGATCGGCGGTACGCTGCTGTCCCGGGCGGCTGCTTCGGGGAACTGTTCGCGCACGTAGGCAATTAATTCCTCGCGGCTAGCAAATTCCCTCTCCATGTCCTGACTCATTGTTTTTTCTCAAGCGCCTGTTATTGTTTCTTAATGTTAAAGCTATTTGTTCGGGCGTGCCTGGTCGATCGCCCGTTCATTGCCATGAGATCCTGGTAACGTACAGTTTGTTTGCCTCGACCGCATTTGATCGTCAGCCCGCAGCCAAAATTAGCATCAAAGTCAGTACACTCAGGGATAGATATAATACCAAAATCTCATGGAAACTTTTCCGGCGGACGCGTCCGCGATCGCCAGCTTAGCTAACCGACAGCAGCCTGGTACAGAACAACTGGAAAACAGCGAAGTTCAAGAGTTCGATCGAGCCATGATGCGCCGCTGCATAGAATTGGCTCGCCGCGCTCTCGGCAAAACCGCACCCAACCCCCTCGTCGGTTCTGTAATTGTCCGAGACGGCAAGATTGTCGGCGAAGGGTTTCACCCCGGTGCCGGTCAACCTCACGCCGAAGTTTTTGCGCTCCGAGAAGCGGGGGAACTCGCCGAAGGAGCGACTGTCTACGTCAACCTGGAGCCATGCAACCACTACGGGCGGACTCCTCCCTGTTCCGAAGCTTTAGTTAAGGCCAAGGTGGCAAAAGTAGTGGCTGGCATGGTCGATCCGAATCCTTTGGTAGCTGGCACTGGGCTGGCCCGGTTGCGAGAGGCTGGCATTGAAGTGCTGGCGGGGGTGGAAGGGGAAGCTTGCCAAAAACTCAACGAGGCTTTCGTGCACCGGATTTTGTACCGCCGGCCTTTGGGAATTTTGAAATATGCGATGACTTTGGACGGTAAAATTGCTACCAGTACCGGCCACAGCGCTTGGGTGACAGGCGAGGAGGCTCGGAGCGAGGTACACCGGGTGCGCGTCGGCTGCGATGCTGTGATTGTTGGGGGAAATACGGTGCGTCTGGACAATCCCCTACTGACGAGTCACCAACTTGATAGGAATAATCCCCTGCGGGTGGTGATGAGCCGCACTCTGGATTTGCCGAAGTCGGCTTGGTTGTGGGAAACCTCTGTGGCGCCTACTTTGGTGCTGACTGAACCTGGGGTTAACCCCGAATTTCAGGAATATTTGATCGCCAAAGGGGTGGAAGTTGTGGAGCTCTCGCCGCTGACACCGAGTAATGTTATGGCTTATTTGTACGATCGATCTTTTCTTTCTGTACTTTGGGAGTGCGGCGGCACTTTGGCGGCGAGGGCAATTGCTGAGGGTGCAGTTCAAAAAATTATGGCTTTTATTGCTCCTAAAATTGTCGGCGGCCAAGGATCTCCAACTCCTGTGGGAGATTTGGGATTTTCCGCAATGACTGATGCTTTGACTTTAGAGCGGGTTTCTTGGCGCGCGGTGGGTGCAGATTGTTTGGTGGAAGGCTATTTGAAAATTAAAGATTGAAAGTTAAAAGCCAGTCTTTTTAGTTTTTGATTTTTAACTTTTAACTCCTTTTATGGTTGAAATTCTGATTTGGAGTTTGATGGTTGGCAGTCTCGGCTTGGAGGCGGCACTCGCGGGTGTATTGGTGAGCCACGAGCAATTGGCGGCGGGGCAAAAATACGACGAGGAGGAGGAAGTTTTGACTCTATACGAATCTCAAGAGGATAATTTTAATGCGGCTGAAAATGCGCCCTCGAATGGCAATCCCAAATCGGCTCCCAATCCTGTTAATTTGAAGGTTTGGGAGTACAAGATTGTGCGGGCTAGCAGCGATTTGTTTCGCAATCCTGCGATTTTTCACAAGCTGTGCCGGGAAGAAGAGGAATTTGGCTGGATTTTGCTCGAAAAGCTCGACGACAGGCGGGTGCGGTTCAAACGTCCGATCGCCCTGCGGGACGCCCCGAGGCCGAATTTACCGCCGTTTGACCCTTACCGCACTCATTACGGCCCGCTCTCGAATGCGATGACTTGGGCTGCGGCGATCGTGTTTCTGAGTGCGATCGTCCTTCCTGCTGTTTTGGGCTATGCTTTGGTGTCTACTACTCTCAGCAAAAGCCGCTCTAATTGGCCTCCTACCCCGGTTCAATCTTTGCCCTCTTCCAGCGGGGAAAAAACTAATAAGTGAAACCTGGGCAAATTGTCGATCGCCCTTTTTCCAGCCTGTTTTCTAGCAAGTCTAAATCATTTGTAAACCAGATTTTTTTTGACGAACCGCGAAGGTGCCAATACCGCGAAGGAAGAGAGGAAAAGTGTGTGTTTGTTTGACTGATTTAGGCTTGCTATATATGTTAATTTTATTTTAAGTTTGGGGCGGTATTACTAAGGGAGCCGATAGCAATCTCAAGTCATAATTTGTATCGCCTTGAAATTGAGAAACGCGGACGAAATAAGTCCCCGCGGGCAAAGCCCCATTGCTGACAATTGTTTCTGAAGCCGTGCCTAAATTGTTAGATGAAGCAATAAAATCCTCTAATCCCACTGCGCCGTTGCCGTTGATATCCTGAATCAATTCTACATCAACATCGGCACTCAAACCGTCAACAGTTACACTAAAAAGGCTGGGACTATTCAGGATGAAACTGTAAATGTCGGTTGGTTCAGCAGCGCCCAAAAAATCGCTTGCAGTTTGAATTCCTCCGAGAATGCCCAGGCTTTTTGCTGCGTTCAAATTCTCGGCGGGATCGGGGAGAGTGCTCAACAGTCCTTCTTGTAGGCCGAATTGAACGTAGTGATCGATCGCGCTTTTAACTGCGCCGCTTTGGACTGCTGCTGCTACCAGTGGATATTTTTCTAGATAAAAGCTGGGATCGAAGAAAACGCTGGGTTTGCGGTTTTCTAATTGACCGACTTTGAAGTAGTGTTCAAATGGGGTAAATTGATTTGTTTGGACTGCTATCTGAACGTCTGGGTTGCTTGTTAGATAAAAACCAACATCGAAGAAAGGGTTGGGGTTGCGTCGTTCAAATTGACCGTATCTGATAAAGTGATCGGCGACTGAAACGCCGTTGAGTTTGGCTGCTACCGCTACATCTGTATTCGTGTCTAAATAATAGCTGGAGTCGAACAGGGCATTCGGGTCGCGATTTTCAAATTTGCCAATGTCTCGGTAGTGATCGAAGGGACTCGATACCGTGCCTCTGGCAACTGCTACGGCGACATCTGGGTTGTTTTCGAGATAAAATTTTCTGTCGAACAGCGTTCTGAGGGTTAGCATTATTAAAAAAATCTCTCTGGGCTTTAGTCTGGAAAGTGCACGATCGAGAATCCAGTTTACATCAAAGTTTTGTGAGGATGTCTTAATTATGGCTAAATCTGCACTGATGGCAATGCTGCGCCGCGCTGCGACTATTGCCCAGAAATCAAGGGAAACGGGCATTCCGGCTGATGAACTGCTGGGGATGCTGACCGATCGCATTCCCAATTCTCCCCTATCTCGCCGCCGCTTGCTGCACGGGGGCTTAGCTGCTGCGGGGGCTGTCGCTGCTGCGACTTTTACCAGGGAGGGAGGGGGAGCTTTTGCTCAACAGGGCGGACGATCGCCGATTTTGGTTGTGGGTGCGGGAATTGCGGGTTTGACGGCGGCTTATCGCTTGCGCCAAGCGGGTGTGCGCGCCGATATAATCGAGGCAACTAACCGCGTGGGGGGGCGGATTCGCACTCTTCCCAAGGTGGCTGGAACGCTGATTCCGGCGGAGTTGGGGGGTGAATATATTGACACCGGTCATACTACTTTAATCTCGCTGGCGACGGAATTGGGTTTGCGGGCGATCGATTTAGTTGACGTGCAGCGGGGATTAGTCCCGGATACTTTTTTCTTTCAAGGGCGACGATATCCTCTTGAGCAAATAATCGCGGATTTTGCGCCGCTAGCAAGTAAAATTAGTGCTGATTTGGAGGCGGTTGGCGATGAAATTAGCTATCTTGATTTTACAGAAGCAGCGGAAAGATTGGACAATCTTTCGATCGCTGAATATGTAGACCAAGCTGATACTAGCACGCTACTGCGACAATTGTTGCGGATTGCTTATACGGTATTCTACGGTCGAGATCCCGAGGAACAGTCGGCGTTAAATCTGCTGTTTTTAATCGGTTCTGAACCTGGCAGTTTTGAATTGTACGGCAACAGCGATGAGCGTTATCAAATTGACGGCGGCAACAGTCAAATTATCAACCGTTTGGCGGCTCAATTGTCTGGTTCGATCGAGGCGGGGACGGTTTTGGAAGCGATTACTCTTTTGCCGGATGGCCGCTATCGGGTGAGTTTGCGATCGGGACAAAGCGCCTTCGATCGCACTTACGAGCGAGTTCTGTTAACTTTGCCGTTCAGCACTCTCCGAGACGTTAACATTAACGTACCTTTGCCCCAACCAAAGCGCAGGGCGATCGAGCAGTTGGGTTACGGTACTAATTCTAAGTTAATTACTGGCTACCGCAGCCGAATTTGGCGGGAACTTTATCGATCGACTGCTTCTGTTTATACCGATTTAGAATTCCAGAATACCTCGGAAGCTACGCCTTTCGCCCCTACTCCTAACGGTTTAGTTAGTAGTTTGACAGGAGGAAAGGTGGGTTTGTCGATCGGTGCCGGAACTCCAGAAGACCAAGCACAAAGATTTTTGAACCAATTTGAAAGAGTTTTTCCCGGAGTGAGAAATTTGCGATCGGGCAAAGCTGTGCGGGCTTATTGGCCGGGAGAACGCTTTTTCAAAGGTTCTTATTCCTGCTATTTAGTCGGACAGTGGACGCAAATGCTGGGCGTTGAAGGCGAACGAGTTGGCAATTTATATTTTGCCGGCGAACACACTTCGGTGGAAAATCAAGGTTACATGGAAGGCGGTTGCGAAACTGGACAAAGGGCGGCTGGTGAAATTTTGCAAGATTTGGGTTTAACCGTTGCTGCTGATGCTTTGGGTGCTCGAACTGCGAGCAGCTTGAGCAGTCGCCGTCCCAGCCGAAAAGTTCCCGGAGCGCGCAAGCTTGGGAATAGGAAGCCCAGTATTAGATAATCTCGTAAGGTGCGCATCTAACTCTTGTGGGGTGGCTTTGATCGACGCGCATCTAATTCTTGTCGTGTGACTTTGAGCAACGCACATCTAATTTTTGTGGGGTGGGCTTCTAGCCCGCCCGAAAATTTAAATTAGTTGTAAGGTATACCATACATAGAGATATGTAAGTGTAAAAGTTATCTGAATTATATTGTACAATTTATTGCAAAAACCACATGATTTTTTTACCTTTAACAGTAGCTTTCTCGAGTTTGCTAATATCGCCGATATCGGCTCGCCCTTTGCTGGCAGACGCTACAAATATGATTGCTCAAAACTCATCAGTTGACGAGCCGTTTTGCTACATCAAAACCCCCGACGGCAAAATATTAGACTTGGGCAAGTTGTGCCAGAAACAGCCAGCTTCGGGAACTTCCCAAACTTGCATTCCCGGTTCCAACATTTCTGCAAAAGTGTCTATTGCGGCGGCAAATTATGACGGCAACTTTTTCAGCGGTCAAGTGCTTAATCAAGGCTGCAAAACAATCAAGAATGTCAAAGTCAATTATGAAGTTTTGGACGAGTCAGGCAATTTAATTGATAACGGATTTATCTACGCTGAACCAGTTACTCTTGCACCCGGACAGTCAGCCACCTTTCGGGGTGCAGTTGTAGCAGGGGCTAAGGTGCAGGCTACTCATGCAGATGCTCAAGAATGATTTGAGATTTGAGATTTGAGATTTGAGATTGAAGAATTGGACAATTAACCCTACGGAGGAATCCGGGGGCTTTGTATCCCGGATGCTTTCGGTGAAGAATGATTGTTGAGATTTGCCCGATCAATGATTTTAGATTTTAGATTAAAGAATTGAAGAATTGGACAATTAACCCCACGGATGAATCCGGAGGCTTTGTATCCCGGATGCTTTCGGTGAAGAATGATTGTTGAGATTTGCCCGATCGCTGTTATCATATTCTGGCTCAGATATCTGTAGAAACAGAACTTGCAGAGGTAAAATATCTTGAAAACTCGATCGACATACTGGCAAATCTTACCCTACCTCCGTCCCCAAAAACAAACCATCGGTAAAGCATTAGCTTGTACTGTAGTATTTACCATATTTTGGCCGATTATAGCGTGGCTAGTTGGCGAAACTGCCAAATTTATAGGTAAAGGAGATTTACAAGGGTTCGCTCAAATTGCTGCACTCAGCGCCATTATCTTTCTAGTTCGCGGTACAGCCCAGTACGGTCAAGATACGCTGATGGCAAAAGCAGCTTTGACTATTGCTTTTGAAATCCGCAAAAAAGTCTACTCTCACCTGCAAAATCTCAATCTCGGCTACTTTGAAACTGCTAAAACCGGAGACTTATCCTACCGCCTCACAGAAGATATTGACCGCATTGGCGAAGTCGTAAATAAATTTTTTCATCAGTTTATCCCTTGTGTTTTGCAGCTAATTGCAGTTCTGGGATATATGATTTATCTCAACTGGCAATTAACCTTGGGTGCATTAATTATTGCACCGCTGATGGCTATCTTAATTGGCTGGTTTGGCGAGAGGCTGCTGAGTTACTCGCGCCAAAGTCAAAATCGCATCTCTGATTTATCCGCTTTGCTGACAGAAGTATTCAGCGGCATTCGTTTAATCAAAGCATTTGTGGCTGAAGACTACGAAATTGCCCGTTTTGCAGAAGAAGCTGAACAAAACCGCCGCGCTAAGTATCTGTCAGAACGAGTAAAAGCACTTCAGTTCGTTGTAGTTGGCTTTCTGGAAGCGATGAGCGTGATTTTGCTCTTTTTCCTGGGAGGTTGGCAAATTTCTCAAGGAAATCTCACAGGTACTCAATTTATCAGTTATATCGCAGGGGTGGCACTTTTAATTGACCCGATCGCTATTACAACTGCTAATTACGGGGATTTTAAGCAGGGAGAAGCTTCTAGCGATCGCATTTTTGAATTATTAGAAATTGAACCAACAGTAGTTGAAAAGCCTGGGGCGATCGAACTTCCCCATGTTACAGGCAAAGTCGAATACCGCAACATTAATTTTGCCTATAACTCAGAGACACCCATTCTGCAAAACATGAGCTTACTGGCACTTCCCGGAGAAATGATTGCTCTCGTGGGTGCATCCGGTGCAGGTAAAACTACTTTAGTAAATTTACTACCCAGATTCTACGATCCGCAAGCGGGACAGATTTTAATTGACGGTATTGATATTCAAGATGTCACCTTAAATACTCTGCGGAAGCAAATCGGAATTGTACCGCAGGAAACTATTCTTTTTTCGGGTACGATTGCCCAAAATATCGCTTTCGGTCAATCTTATTATGAACTGAAAGATGTTCAAAAAGCTGCGGAGATTGCCAACGCTCATCAATTCATTAGTCGGTTTCCCGAGGGCTATCAAACTTGGGTAGGAGAAAGGGGTGTAAACTTATCTGGGGGGCAAAAACAAAGAATTGCGATCGCCCGTGCAGTTCTGCTCGCTCCCAGAATTTTGATTTTGGATGAAGCGACATCGGCGCTGGATTCGGAATCCGAAGGTTTAGTGCAAGAAGCGCTGGAAAGATTGATGCGCGATCGCACGGTGTTTATTATCGCTCACCGCTTGGCTACTGTGCGGAGAGCCGATCGCATTTTAGTTTTGGAAAAAGGCAGAATTGTCGAATCTGGGACGCACGAGGAGTTGCTGGAAAAGGGCGATCGCTACGCAGGCTACTACGCTCAACAGTTTAGTCAGTAGGCTACATTAGAAACCGGGTTTTTAGCCGTTTCTGCTGGTCTCAACGACGTATTCTCGAAAAAACCCGGTTTCTGACCACCCGTGCGTAAGCAATGCTTGGGATAACTCTAGTAATAATGTCATTCTCAAGCCTCTCTCGTCATTGCTCACTGCATAGTTCCTCCTTTGCGATGATTAATTTTCAACAGCCCCTAAAGCTGTGAGCGTGGCTTTTACAGCTTCCGTTAAACCCGTAACACCCTTGATATTCATGTGTTCATAAGGTCTGTCACTTTTGAGTATTTTAAGGCACTCACCCGTCTCAACATCCCAAAGTATAATTGTCCCCTCCCGACTGCAAGCAGCAATAATTTGATCCTCTGAATTGAAGGCAACAGAGTTAATTCTACTGGTATGACCTTGTAAAATTTTGAGACATTCACCTGTACGAATATCCCATAGTCTTACCGTTAGATCGACACTTCCACTAGCAACTATTTCACCAGAATAACTAAAGGCAACTGAACTTATCCAATCAGTATGCTGAAAAATCTTGAGACATTCACCACTGCTGACATCCCACAGCCTCACTATTCGATCGACACTTCCACTGGCAAGTATTTCACCGTTCTGGCTAAAGGCGATCGCCCGTATCCAACCCGTATGACCCTGCAACATTTGGAGGCATTCACCAGTATGGATATCCCACAGCCTCACCGTTTCGTCATAACCTGTACTGGCAAATATCTCGCCCAAAGAACTGAAGGCAACCGAGTAGAATGAACTGTTATGCCCTTGCCAAGTTTTGAGGTATTCACCACTGCGGATATCCCACAGCCTCACCGTTTGGTCATAACTACCACTGGCAAGTATTTCACCCGAAGGACTAAAGGCGATCGACCGTACTTCTTTTCCACTCTCTGGCAAAATATTGAGGCATTCACCAGTGTTGACATCCCACAGCCTCACCGTTTGGTCATAACTTGCGCTAGCAAGTATTTCACCGTTTGGATGGAAGGCAACTAAATGTACCCGATCGAGATGACCCTGCAAGATTTGGAGGCATTCACCAGTCTTGACATCCCACAGCCTGATTGTTTGTTGGTCATCGCCGCTGGCAAGAATTTCACCGTTTGGACTAAAGGCTACTGACCTTACTTGAGTGCTATGCCCTTGCAGCGTATTCAAGCATTCACCGCTGTCGATCGCCCACAGCCTCAGCGTTTGGTCGTAACTACCGCTAACAAGTATTTCACCAGCAGGATGGAAAGCCACTGACCCTACTTGATTACAATGCCCTTGCAAAGTATTCAAGCATTCACCAGTGCGGATATCCCACAGCTTCGCTGTTTGATCGGAACTTCCACTTGCGAGTATTTCGCCCGAAGGACTGAAGGCTACTGACCGTACTTGATCGAAATGTCCCTCCAAAGTTTTGAGACATTCTCCGCTACCGATATTCCACAGCCTCACTGTTTTGTCGGCGCTTCCACTAGCAAGTATTTCACCAGCAGAATCGAAAGCAACTGAAAACACGTCATTAGTATGACCTTGCAAAGTTTTGAGACATTCACCAGTACCGATATTCCATAGCCTCACAGTTCTGTCGCGGCTTCCACTAGCAAGCATCTCACCAGCAGGATGGAAAGCAACTGAAAATACAACTTTAGTATGGTCTTGCAAAATTTTGCAGCATTCACCCGTGCGGAGATCCCATAACCTTACCGTGCGATCGAAACTCCCACTAGCGAGTATATTTCCATCAGCATTGAATGTGAGAGACATTACTGATTCCGTATGTCCCTGCAAAACTTTTAAACATTCACCAGTATTGACATCCCATAACTTGATTGTTTTGTCATAACTCCCGCTAGCAAGTATCTCACCGTCAGGACTGAAGGCAACAGACTCCACGACGTTGGTATGTCCTTTACAGCTCAATATTTCTTTACCACTGCTAGCTTCCCACAAGCGAACTACGCTATCAGTATCACCTGTAGCTAACAGTTTTCCATCCGGACTAAATATTACTGATCGAACACTGCCGAAGATTTTAGTAAAAACAGAATTAGCCAAATTCGCTTCAGCAAAATTGACATGGCGCAGCGTCGCATTTGTAAATTCAGCACCTAAAATAACTGCACTAGAGAGGTCTTTACCTTCTAAAGCAGTCTTGTCTTTTTTTAATAACAGCGTCGCCGCATTCCCTCCCACATAACCCACCTCGCTTTCAGTTTTACCTCGCGTTGCTTCCAGAATTTCCATAAGCGGCCAAACCCCGGTTTCTAAAACCATCGGCAACAACAAATCCATCACAGCTTTCGTCAGTGGCCCTTGTCCGAAACTGTGGCGAAGTTCACCTAAATCTTCAGCAACAAATCCTTTCAAAGGCGCGATAAGTTCGTTGTTATTTCTCTTCTGGGCCTGAAGCTGACAATAATTAGACCAGGTGTACGATCGAGGCGCTGCATCAGGATTGACACAAGACTGTTCCGGCGCAACTAATTCGGTAAAATCTGCAGCCAAAACTCCCAATTCCGCTGCAAATTTATAAGCGACAAAAAACTCTAACAACGAACGGTGCGCCGGAGTATAATCCCCATCTGCATTGCGGATTAGCATCGTTTGACCCATCATGTCATAGTGCCAGTGGTCTAAGTCTTTTTCCTCTTGGACGATGGAACCAAACAAGCTGCGGATGCGATCGGGAAAACCGCGATAATTGATACTCATTTGGTCGGTAGACAGCATTTCCCAAGACAGTTCGCACAAAAAGTAAAGCTTATCTGCTACAGAAGTAAAAGTGCGTTCTGCTTTAATATCTCTCTCTATCTTCCGCCGCACCGCATACAGATAAATCCGCGACATATCTACTGGTTTTCCAGCTTCAATATCGGGCAATGCTTCCAAAATTAACTCCGTCATCACCGGGCGACGCGATAAATCCAATAGTTGCGGGTTTCCCATCACTTTTTCGACAGTCGCGGCTTCTGTTTGAAATGACAGCGCTTGCCGAATTTGCTCGTCGTTGAATTTTTCTAGTTCTAATACTTCAAATTGGGGAGTTTCGCCTGTTAAAATAGTTGTTGATGCTTGCAGTTCAGCATTTAACAATGCTCGTCCTTCCGTGGCTTCAGGAAAATGTTCGGTGCGGCAAGTGAGGAGAACTTTCGCGCCGGGAACGACGGTTTTTGCTAATTCCCAAAAGTTGTTAATCATTTCCTGCCGATCGCACTTAGCGGCCATTTCATCAAAACCGTCGAAAATTAGCAGAAATTTGCCCATGCGATTGAGTTGTTCAAAGGCAGAATAACCCGCCAGAGGTATCTCGTGTTTCCGAAAGAAAAACTCGGAAAATAGCGACTCGACGCTAACCGCTTTCGCGTAATCTCGCAAAGGAATTACTAAGGGCAAACGGGGGCGTTCTAAGCCGCGTTTTTGAGCATCTCGGTAGCGTTGCAGTGCCATCCAAGCATAGTGCATCGCAAACCAAGTTTTCCCCGTCCCAAATTCTCCTAAAACTGAAATATGTTCTTTAACTGGGTCATCTAACCACAGGTCAATATAACCTTCGATCCAGCCATCTCGCCCGTCATAATGACTCACGCCTATCTTGCGCTGAGTATCGGGGTCAATTTCTTCTTTCGTACAGGCTAACGGCACATATTTGGTATCAATTCCTCGGCTGGTTATTTCAGTTTCTAGCCAATCCAGATAAGCGGTAAAATCGGCATCTTGGTCGAGCAATTCATCGAAGGTATAGCAAGCTAGATCGCGATTTTCGGCTTTCTCTACTTCATCCCGCGCTGCGCGACTGATGCGGCGGGCGGTGACTAACCAACCTTCATCGGTGCGCTGTTTTGCTACAGATTCGCGCAAGGCTGAGATATCTCTGAGTCCGGCTTCTCCGGCAATTCCGCGCACTAAAATGCGATCGTACCGATTGCGTCTGACAGGAACATTGATAATCCATTCAAAATAGTTATCTTCCGAGATTTGATAGGTTTCAAACTTATAACTTAATGTTTCAAACCACCCGCGAACTTGTTGTGATAAAATAAAAGCTTGAGACTTTTGAATATTAGTTGATGCTGCGGCGGGAAGTGCGGGGTAATCTTCGGCTTCCAACCGCGCAAATTCGGTGCGAATTCCTTCCAGCGTGGGAAGGCGTTCGATGCGATCGAGTACCATAGATAGGCGTTTTTGCAGAGAGGCGATCGCATTTCCCACCATCACATCTCCCAGCGTCCGCGTCCGCTTTGCTACTTCCATAAACACGGCAGCAAATGCCATGAATTCCCGTCTGGGGTCAATGCCTAAATCTCGAATTTCTTTGCCTAAAGCACTCTCATTCAGATAGTCATCGCCTGCTTTAATTAAAATGGCGGGGCTATCGGACTCGAAGGCTTTGCGAAATGCTGATTCAATCTCTTTTTGGCGAAACAGTTCTAAAATCTGTTTGGGTTTGCCAGCGCCGTATTCTACTAAAGTATAAACATAAACTCCGCTAAAATCTGCTGGCGGCGCGTCGGGGTCGAGGTTAAATCTTTTTAATAATTTGATGACTGTTTCGTTGCGCTGAAGCTTGTCTTTGATGGTGCCTAATGGAATTGCCGTCAGGAGGCTGATAACTAAGTCGAGACTAATTGGGATCATGGAGGTCTTCCTGTTTATCCGCGGTCGTAATGCTCAAATCTAGAATCGGTAGGCTGTGTCCCTGAAATGTGTTGCGGGCGATCGCAAACTGCTCTATTTTTATGTTAACCCATCACTTAGACACTCCGACCAAAAAAACCGGGTTGTTACCAAAAGACGGGTTGTAGCCCGAAGACCCCGTAACAACCCGGTTTTTGGGTTCCCATGCCCTCCGACTCCTCGAAACCGGGTGGCTACCAAAAGACGCATTGCAGCCCGCAGATTCGCTAAAAAACGCGGTTTCTGAGCCATCATGCTATGACAACAGATATTAGCATTTTTTACTAAATATGACCACTAAAATACCGAGAAAAAACCGACATATATTGTAGTAATAATAGCTTTCATATTAGTGGTCATATCATAACTCTAAAAGTTAAAATATAGATAACAAACAAATAAAACTTGCTATCTATGAAAATACAATCTTCTGTCTTAGTCCACCTGGGATTTGGCAAATATGTACGCTCCGATCGAGTAACAGCAGTAATACCAATTGAAGAAGAACGGGGGCCTGGCCGACGCACTTTCGTGCACGTAGACGGCGACGCAGATCCGATCGTTGCTTCGCGCGCGGAAGATACAATTGTTCGCGATTTGGTGCAGGAACCGCGCGAAATAACTCAAGCTAGGCAGCAACAAGAAATCCTGCAAGATTTGCTGGCAGATTTGAGCAATGTTAACGTCACCGTGCGCCGCATCAGCCGCGATGAAGGCGGACTCGACCTAGAACGTTTGGAGCGCCGCATTCGCCAAATTTTAGACGCATAAAAATGAAAGACCGCCCGGGCGGTCTTTCTTATTGTTTGTGTCGCTAAAAATTTTAAGTTACGGGTTTCAATGTAATTTCGATGTCCGCTAAACCAGTGAGTTTTTCCGCCACGGGCTCTTCTTCAACTCGGGGTACAAAAATAGTTAAACCTCCCGGAACGCACTCAATAGAAACCGGAGTCATGCCGATGATTTCGCCGTCTACAACCACTTTTTGAGGCGGTTCGGCACTAATTGTTACTTTTTTTGCCCGCAAATAACCGATGTCGTCGCGATCCGTAGGATTGCCGCTCAAAGCTGTTTGAAATAGGTGATAAGAAGCTGCGATCGCCCCAGCTTTATTCTGAGGCGCCACCAGGGTTACGTCCAGCAAGCCGTCATCAAAAATAATCCCTGCCGGGCCTTGAGCTAAAATGGAAGTAGGCGGCGCTGCATTCGCCACTGTCACCGCCACAGCAGTAAGGCTGATAATTCTATCTTCGGTTTCGATTTCCGCTTCAAATCTTTCTAAATTGTTTAACTGTTTAATTCCCGACAAAATGTAAGCCAGCATTCCCCAGCGATTCTTCATTTCGCGATCGGCTAGTTCGACAGTTTCTGCCTCAAAACCCACTCCAGCTAACAAAACCATCGGCATTTCACCGTTGCAAATCGCCGCATCCACCACCCGCGTCAACCCTCCCAAAATATTTTCGCAGGCGGCTTCAATTGTATTAGGAATGTCTAAAGCATTAGCAAAAGCATTAGCAGTTCCCCGCGAAATAATTCCTAAAGGAATATTTGTGCTGACAATCGCCCCAGCAACTGCGGATAATGTGCCGTCGCCCCCGCAAGCAATAATTGCCTCAACTCCTCTATCAACTGCTTCGCGGGCGATTTGATCTGCATCTAATTCTGGGGTTGTCAGCCGAATGTCTAAGTCAATAAGAGGCTCTAAAAGTTCCTGAATTCTAGCTAAGTCTTGGTCGGGGTCACTGTGGCCGGCGACGGGATTGAAAATTAGGCAAGCTGAACGTTTCATATTTGGTAATTGCTAATGGGTAATTGGTAATTGGTAATTGCTCATTGATAATATTATCTCCGGTCAATCGGCAATAATCAAATTGGTTTGTAGTGAGAACTTCAGCCCTCATAAAACTCGCTCGGACTGAAGTTCTCGCTACAAACCTACAACGGTGCAGTATTTGTGCTAGAGGTTTAATTAAGACTTGACAAAAGTCCACTCTAAGACTTCGCGGGGAGCTTTCTGCAGCGCTTCCTTGATTTCCTCGTTGCTGTCGAACTTGACTTTATCCAAGCGGCACGCTTCGACGTTCACAGTAAATTTATCGTCTTCAAAAGGCCAAGGAGTTACAGTCACGAGTTGGTTGCTGTTCTGTACAATATCGTAGCGCTTGCCGTCCGGGCCGACACTAATTTCTAAAGCTCGTTCAGCAGCCGGTAACTCGCGGCAGCAAAGAATTAATGATAGCCGATCGCACCACTGGAAAAAAGCATAAGCTGCCTTAGCATCTTCCTCGGAAACTTGCAACTCTTTGCGCCATTTTTTTTGATTTTCCAGTTGCTCGTCCAAAAACTCGTCGAGTTCCTTCGACTCTCCCCGCTTTCCTTCATTGAGAAAGCTCATGTGCATAGAAATCAGCATTGCTACCCAGCGACCGCGATATAGGGCATTCTGCGCCATAACTTTAATTTTCGGCAGAGAAGTTTCCGTCTGCAAGGTAAAATCAAAGGGCGCGCCCGCTTCTGTCAAAATATTTTCTTCCCACTCTTTCTCCAAATCGTCGTGATGAGAAATTGCCGCTATGGTTTCGTAGAGGCGAAGCGGAGATTTCGAGCGCTTCCACTGTCCGCCAAGTTGGGCGGCGAGCAAAGCGTGGGCGCGGTGGTAAATAATTTCCCAGCCGGTGGCGGTTAAGTTAGCAATCATTGAATTTTTCTCCTCAATTAAATTGATACAAGTATTTTGTGCGATCGTTCGGCTCTCGATCCCCTCTAGCCTTAAAAAAGGGGGAACCGGAATCGGTCAAAATCCACCTTTTTAAGGGCGATCGAGACTTGCAGAAAAACGAAAGTTAAATCACAAAAGGTTCGATCGAGATCTCCTGCCATTTCCCGTCAAATCGTTCAACAACCAAAGGTCGGATGCGGAACTTGGGGGGGCATCCGTCGAGAACATCAATCCGCAAACACGAATAAGGACGGCGTTTGTAGGAACCTTGGCCGCTGCGGCCGACAAATAGCAAACATTCCGCTATCCGCTGACTGCCTTTTTGCGATCGCCCGCCCTCACGCGCCAACCGATAAGCTTCTGGACTCAATACTTCCTCCAACACCGGCCCTTCCGGACGCTGGCGGCGGAGACTGTGGCCGCTTCCTCCGCAGACAATCCAATTAATCCCAGAGTCGCCGTGTCCGGTATTCCCAGTCCGCACGTATTCCAAACAGTGAGCGTGGCCACTCAGCACCAAATCTACTAGGGGACGCCCCCGCGCCACATCCCCAACTGCATCGGCCACTCCGTCGAGTACCTCGCGCAATCGCAACCGAACCGCCAAAGTTTGAGCTTGATTCCACTTTGTCGCCTCGGTAACGTAGGGGGGATGGTGCAGGTAAATTACCCGTCCCCGCACCTCGGAATCGGCCCAAGAGTTAATCAGCCTTTTTTTCAGCCATTCGAGCTGTTCAACGTCGGTGGCGGCTGTTTTGTCGGGGGACAGTTGTTTGTCAATATCCATGAGCATTTCGTCAACTTGCTCTAATTTGGCGGCCAAGTCGTCTAGCTGTTCGGCTTCCTCGGGATTCTCGGGGTTGAGCCGATGGCACATTTCGAGCATTGCCAATTTTTCTTGTTCCAACTTCTGGCGATCTTGTTCCAAATTCAGGCGGCGAATGTCGCCCTGTTTGGTTTTCGGGATCGGTAACGGTTCGTTGAAGGTGTTGGAGTCGAGGGCGAAGAAGTCTATGCCGCCGCTGCGGAAGGTGTAGTAGCGGTTGGGTAAGCGGGTAAAGCGTCCGGGTTGGTAGCGGAGGCAGCGGCCTGTGCTGGTGCTGGCGGTGTAGTGGGCGTCTAGGTGGCGATCGAGTTCTCCGGGCATTTTGTGAGCTTGCAGGTAGTCGAGAAAGGCTTTGGCGTAGGCATTTCCGCGATCGGAACCGTGCCAGCCGACATCGAGATCCAACTTGGAACCCAACAGCCGGCGCAGCGGAAAAGCTGTCGCCGACAGAATGCCGTAGACTATCGGCAAGTCGTAATAGTCGTGGTTTCCCGGTACGGGCAAAAAGGGAAAGTTAAACACCATGCGATCGTAGGCAATCCGGGAGGGATGCTCGCCGCCGACTATAAATTCTCGGTAGGGGCGAATAAAGTTTTGCAAGTAATATTCGCTGGAACCGACGAGATAAACGACATCGCCGGTGTGGAGGACGAAACGGCAAGTTTCGCGTTCCGATAGCATCTGTTCGGCAATCTGCCGCTGGGGATTGTAGCCGCGGTGGTTGCCCGTGCCGCTGTCGCCTGCGACTAAAAACGAAAACTCTGGAGAGTCGGTGGTTTGAGTTTCTAAAACTATCCGAGTTTGGTCGATTCCCCGATCGACGATCGATTGTTCTTGCCACCGCACCCGCTCTTTCATTTTGCGGATTTTGACTGTTATTCGCGGGTCGGACACGAATTTCAATTCACCTAGTCTCCAAAATTGCTGAGTTTCTAGTTATTAATTGTGTAGCGATCGGGCGAGTTTTTACATCTCTCTAAAAGCTGAAAATCGACGCGCGGGTACTCAGGAACCGGGTTTGGGACGAGAATACAGCGTTAAAACCGATCGCCACGGCCAAAAATCCGGTTTCTTTGGTTTGAGGCGCCGTCCGTCTGAAACCGGGTTTTTTACCCAGAAGATGCGTTACCACCGATCGCCACGGCGAAAAACGCGGTTTCTTTGGTTTTGAGACGATCGCCCCGTCTCTCAACTAAAATAAGAGTTTGTACGAGGCGGTGCTGTTTGTTGTTGCCGAGGGCGAGGGAATCAATCAAGGACGTGGAAGATAACACTAACAATGCCAGCCAACTACAACGAACTCGAAAAAGGTCTTTGGGAAGCAGCCGACCAACGAGCGGGCTAATTCTAAACTCAAGCCTTCCGAATATTCCGTCCCCGTTTTGGGGTTGGTTTTTCTGCTGTACGCTGACTATAAGTTTGCCCTGGTTTCACAGGAAATTGCAGGGGGAAGCAGCAGGCGGCGCACGGTGGGCAAGACGGATTACCAGGCAAAAGGGGCGCTTTATTTGCCGAAAACAGCGCGTTTTGAATATTTGATCGATCGCCCGGAAGCTGAGGATATTGGCGGGGCGATTAATGCGGCGATGAAGGCGATCGCAGATGAGAATGAGGAACTCGGCGGCGCTTTGCCTAGAAATTATAACAGCTTGGAAAAACCGATTTTGCGGGAGTTGTTGAAAATCTTAAATCGGATTCCCCGAAAAAATATTACTGAGGATGCGTTTGGGGAAATTTATCAGTATTTCCTGGGAAATTTTGCTCAGAAAGAAGGACAGAAAGGCGGAGAGTTTTTTACTCCAATTTCTCTGGTAAAGCTGATTGTCGATGTAATTGAGCCGAATTACGGGCGAATTTTAGACCCGGCCTGCGGTGCTGGGGGAATGCTGGTGCAGAGTGCGATTCGGGTTAGGAATAAGTTAGGATTTGACCCGAATCAGGTTATTAGTGTTTACGGTCAGGAAAAGGTAGACGGAACTGTGAAACTCTGTCAGATAAACTTGGCAGTTCACGGCGTTTCTGGTTTGCGAAATATCCGGGAAGGTAACACTTATTATCAAGATATTCACAACAGCGTCGGTGAGTTTGATTTTGTGATGGCGAATCCGCCGTTTAATGTTAATGGGGTGGATAGAGAGAAGATTAAGGGCGACCCTCATTATCCCTTTGGTGCGCCGACTACTGACAATGCAAACTATCTCTGGATTCAGCTATTTTATACTGCTTTGAATCCGAAGGGACGGGCGGGGTTTGTGATGGCAAACTCGGCGTCGGATGCGCGGGGATCGGAGTTGGAGATCCGCCGCCAGTTGATTGAAAAAAGGGCGGTAGATGTGATGATTGCGATCGGTTCTAATTTCTTTTATACGGTGACGCTACCCTGTACCCTGTGGTTTTTCGACAAAGGCAAATGTCGTAGAGACGTTCCGGTGGAACGTCTCCATCTCCCACCGGAACGTCTCCATCTCCATCGCCAGGATAAGGTATTGTTTATTGATGCGCGGCATATTTACCGTCAGCTCGATCGGGCCCATCGGGAGTTTAGCGAAGCACAAATTGAGTTTATCTCAAATATTGTGCGGCTGTACCGAGGGGAAAAGGCAGAGTTGACCGTTGGTGGTTCCGAAATGCTGACAGAGACATTCCCAGACAAGGTTTATCGGGATGTGGCGGGGTTGTGTAAAATAGCAACATTGGATGAGATTGAGGCGCAGGGATGGAGTCTCAATCCTGGGCGTTATGTGGGGGTGGCGGAACGCAAGGAGGCCGAGGATTTTGATTTTGCCGCACGGTTGGAAGAGTTGAATGAGGAATTGGAAATCTTGAATGTTGAGGCGCGGGGGTTGGAGGAAACAATTGCTGAGAATGTGATGATGTTGCTGGAGGGGACAATTTGATGATTACCTCCTGGAATTTATGCACTATTCAAGACTTGCAAAATAAGGGCGAAGCTAAACTGAAGACTGGTCCATTTGGTACTCAGTTACACGCTAGTGATTATGTAGAGACAGGAACACCTGTTATCAATGTTCGGAATATCGGCTTTGGTGAGATTCGAGAAGAGAAATTAGAGTTTATTTCCGAACAAACAGTACAACGGCTTTCTTCTCATCTTCTAGAGCCAGGTGATATAGTATTCGGCCGTAAAGGTGCTGTTGAACGACACGCATTTATAAATCCAAAATACGCTAGATGGTTTCAAGGCTCTGATTGCTTACGTCTTAGGGTGAAGAGTGCATCAATTGACTCAAGATTTCTATCCTACTACTTTCTCACAGAGAATCACAAACAGTGGATGATAAACCAATGTTCACACGGAGCAACAATGGCTACGTTGAATCAAGCAATCATCAGCCGCATTCCACTGCTTATTCCCCCTATTCACACCCAAAGAAAAATTGTCAGCATTCTCTCAGCCTACGACGATCGCCTAATCGAAAATAACACGCGGCGGATTGAGATATTGGAAGAGATGGCGCGATCGATCTACCGCGAGTGGTTCGTCAAATTCCGCTTTCCCGGCCACGAACAGGTGCAGATGGTAGATTCAGAATTGGGGCTGATTCCTCAAGGGTGAGAGGTTAAACCAATTGGTGAAATTATCAATACTGTTGGTGGCGGAACACCTTCTACTACAAAGCCGGAATATTGGGATGATGGAGATATTATCTGGTATGTTCCCAAAAATCTTACGGCAGCTAACACTATGTTTATAGCTGACTCTGAGAAAAAAATTACAGCTTTAGGTCTTCAAAAAAGTTCGGCTCGAATGTTTCCCGCTTATTCAGTAATGATGACGAGTCGAGCAACTATTGGTGTAGTAGCCATGAATACTAAACTCGCTTGTACAAATCAAGGGTTTATCACTTGTATTCCTAATGAGCAGTTATCGGCTTATCAAATTTATTTTTGGATTATTATAGAAAGCATAGAAAAAATCAGCAATTTAGCATCTGGCTCCACTTTTAAGGAGATTAATAAAACTACATTTCGAAACCTACCTATAATTATTGCAGAACAGGCTATTAGAAATAATTTTGTTAAAATTCTTACTTCTGTCTGTAAACAAATAGAAAATTTACAGGTTAAAAATACCAACCTTCGTCAAACCCGCGACTTACTCCTCCCCAGACTCATATCAGGCGAAATCGACGTAGAAAACCTCGACATCAACACCGGGCCAATCGCCGCCTAACCTCATATAATATAGATAGATCCCACCGCACTCTACCAATAACCCACCCTCGAAAAAATAGCTATGGTTCAAACTAAACCGATTTCCAAAACCATCACCAGTTTGCTTAACCTGCGAGAAAGATTTAATCTTACTCCAACAACCAACGCTCAATTTTCTCCAGAATTTACCCAAGATTTACCCGAACTCACCGACTCGGAAACAGCCACATTAGACCAAATCAGAAACCGATTTTTGCGCCATAGAGAACGCGGTTCCTTAGCGGAAGGAACCATCAATCACTTAGTCATTTTTCCCTTATTAACCCTAGCTGGCTTATACGACGAACCCTTCTATGTCACCACAGAACCCAAAGTTGAACTCTTCCTAGAAGACAGAGACGAAATACTCACAGTACGCATCGACACCCTGATTATTCAACAGCAACTCTGGGTATTAGTTGTAGAATCCAAATCAACAATCGCCTTTTCTGTTGCCCTACCCCAAGCCCTCACCTACTTGATAGCAAACCCCAACCCCGAACGCCCCGTTTATGGATTAATCACCAACGGCGACGAATTCCAATTTATTAAACTTTTAATCCAACCTAACCCTCAATACGATTTATCTAATATTTTCTCCCTGCTACTCCCCCATCGCAATCAACTTTATGACATTATGCGAATCCTCAAACAAATTAGACAAATAATGATTCAAACATCCTGATTAAAATATAATATTGTACAGACGTTCCGCATATCATATTGTACTCTCTCTCCCCGTAATTACCCTTATGACCTTATACAAAAATAAATACCGAATTGAATCTGCCCGATGTCAGAATTGGGATTATACCTCCAACGGCTATTATTTCGTTACCATCTGCACTCAGAATCGAGAATATTTTTTCGGTGACGTTGTGGCCGGCAAAATGCAGTTATCACCTGTTGGTCAAATCGTCGCTGAAGAATGGCAGAAAACAGCAGAAATCCGTTCTTATATCGAATTGGATGAATGGGTTATCATGCCCAACCATCTGCACGGAATTATCATTATCAAAAATCAACCTACACCACCCCTCGTAGAGACGCCCCGGTGGGGCGTCTCCCAACAGGAGGAGGAGACGTTCCACCGGAACGTCTCTACGACAACGATGACAGCAAAATCACGGTTAAAACCCAAATCTGTGGGGTCGATTATCGGTCAAATTAAAACAGCTTGTACCAAACGCATCTGGAAAGCTGGATTTGATGATTTCGAGTGGCAAGACCGATTTTATGACCATATCATCCGAGACGATCGATCTCTGCACAATATTCAGCAATACATTATCAACAACCCGGTTAAATGGGAATTAGACAAAAATAATCCCGCCAATTTATATATGTAAAACCATCCCCATCGTAGAGACGCCCTGCTAGGGCGTCTTCCGTCTTCTTCTCCATGCAGTTCTTTTCCCAGAAAGTCCACCGCACAATTACCGGAAACTGGACATTTGTAATTATCACCGATCGCGACGACTTAGACAACCAAATCTACAAAAACTTTGCCAAAACAGGCGCAGTCACCGAACCCGAACAAAAAGTCCGCGCCCACAGCGGCGAACACCTCAAACAACTATTGACAGAAGATCACCGCTATGTATTCACATTAATTCAGAAATTCCGCACCCACAAAGGCGAAACCTACCCCAAACTTTCCGATCGACATAATATCATAGTCATCGCCGACGAAGCCCACCGTTCCCAATACGACAGTTGGGCGGCCAACATGAGAACCGCATTACCCAACGCCGGATTTATCGGCTTCACCGGGACACCCTTACTCGTGGGAGAAGAAGCCACGCGGCGCGAATTTGGCGACTACATCAGCATCTACAACTTCCGCCAATCCATCGAAGACGGCGCCACAGTTCCCCTCTTCTACGAAAACCGCATCCCCAAACTCGAACTCACCAATAGCGAACTCAATGAAGAGATAGCCGATGCTATAGAATCAGCAGACTTAGATGAAGCCGAAGAGAATAAACTCGATCGCGAATTTGCGCGGGAATTACACCTAATCGCGCGAGAGGGACGCTTAGACGAAATCGCCAAAGATATAGTCAGTCACTTTTTAGGGCGCGGCTACCAAGGTAAAGCAATGGTTGTCTCGATCGATCGCTTCACCGCTGTTAAAATGTATAACAAAGTCTAGCACTATTGGCAACAGCAACTAACTGATTTACAAAACAAACTCATCACCGCCAACACCACCGAACACGAACAGCTAACCGCCGAGATTCAATACATCAGCGAAACCGACATGGCCGTCATCATTTCCTCCTCCCAAAATGAGGAAGAAATTTTTAACAAAAAAGGCTTAACCATCAAACCCCACCGCCAGCGCCTCGCCAAAGAAAAACCCGGATTAGACGAGAAATTCAAAGACGCCAACAACCCCCTGCGAATCGTCTTTGTCTGCGCCATGTGGATGACAGGATTTGACGCGCCCAGTTGTTCCACTATCTACCTCGACAAACCGATGCGGAACCACACCCTGATGCAAACAATCGCCAGGGCGAATCGCGTGTTTGGGGATAAAGTCAACGAGCTGATTGTAGACTATATCGGCGTTTTCCGCGACTTGCAAAAAGCCCTAGCAATTTACGGTTCCGCATCCGGTGGCGATGTCAGAGAAGGCGACACGCCCGTACAAGCGAAAGCCACCCTAGTCGATGAATTGAGAAGTGCGATCGACCTTACGTTACAATTCTGTACTGAACGTGGCATCAATTTCGATAAAATTCAAACCACCACCGAATCTTTCGCCCGTACCAAACTCTGGGATGATGCTGTCGAAGCTATCCTCATCAACGACGATTCCAAACAGCGATATCTAGCACTAACTCAGAACGTTAACAAACTCTACAAAGCCATTCTCCCAGACCCAGCAGCGGGCGAGTTCAATCCTAGTTTATCTGCTTTTGCGGAAATTACCAAGCGCATCAAACAGCTAACCCCACACTCCGACATTACCGAAGTCAAAGCCGCTGTTGAAGAAATCCTCGATCGGTCGATCGGTACTTTAACATATGTCATCCCCGAATCCAGAGACGTTCCACCGGAACGTCTCTACTTTGACGCCCTCAAAGCCCAGTTTGCATCGGGTTACAAACACACCGAAACAGAGAAACTCAAAGGCATAATTAGCAGTCAATTAAGCCAGATGCTACGCCTTAACAAAAGCCGGATGAATTACTTAGAAAAATTCCAGCAAATGATTGATGAATATAATGCTGGTTCCCGCAATTTCGAGATATTTTTTGCCGATTTAGTCGAGTTTGCACAAGAACTCAATCTTGAGGATAAACGTCAATATCCAAAAAATTGACAGAGGAAGAATTAGCAATTTTTGACTTGTTGACCCAACCAGATATTACTTTAACTGAGAAAGACAAGCACGAAATCAAGAAAGTAGCAAAGGAGCTTTTGTCAACCCTCAAGCAAGAAAAATTAGTCTTAGATTGGCGCAGGCGACAGCAAACCAAGGCAGCAGTTAAAGTGGCGATCGAGAAAATTTTAGATCTACAACTACCCGACAGCTACTCAACCGAAGCCTATGAGCGCAAATGTCAAGAGGTTTACCAGCACGTCTACGAATGTTATTCTGAGGCTGGGCGAAGTATTTACACCACAGCGGCTTGAAGCTGGTGTAAATGCCACCCACCCACAGATTTTGTCATAAATTCATCATAAATTCATCAAAAATTCATCAAGGCTTTACCAACTCTTTATCACCTTTACTGTAAGTTATGATACCGATCGCCAAAGTTGCAAAAATCTCCACAAATCCAGAATTGTTAATATTTAATTTGCCTCTTTCCCTCCCTCTCCCTCCCTGTTTCCTTCCCCTCTCTCCCTGTTTCCCTCCCCCCCCTCCCTGTTTCACCCTAAAATTTGCAATTTTAGGGTGACAAATCATGGCAGGATCGTAGCGTGTTTTGATACCATGCAATCAAACGCAAGACAATCAGGGACTGCACTGGAGGTGCGTAAATGGAGCTTTTCGTAGAACAAAAACGGTGCTTGGATTGCTTGGTAAGCTCGATCGAGCAATTGGGAGGTCGAGCTGACCTTCCAAAGCTGGAGCAGATAGCTGAGCTAATCATTCAAACGATGAGAGGGCCTTGGCGCTACTTTCACACGTCGGAACACATTTTTGAGGTCGGGGGGTCAGTCGATCCGATCGAGGTGCTGGCTGCGCTGTTTCACGACCTCGTGTACGTGCAAGTCGATCAGGGTGTAAGTTTCAATATTAGCAGCGCCCTTTCTCCTTTTGTCAAAGAGGTGCGATCGCAGTTAGTGATTAGAGATGAAACCGAACTGCCCGACGATCCCATGTATCAGCTCGTGGCCTCAGTATTTGGGTTTATTCCCGGCAAGGCTCTGTCTCCGTTTGGCGGCCAAAACGAATTTTTGAGTGGCGTTATTGCTGCCAAATGTTTGGAGGATTTTTTGCCAGCTAGTACGATCGCCGAAATTGTCGCTTGCATCGAAGCTACTATTCCTTTTCGTCCGGTTTCGCCCAGGGGTTTGAGTGCGATCGAACTTTTGCACCAGCGTTTGGTAAGTGCGAATCGCGATTTTAACTTGGGATGGAGCGAGGCCCAAACCATAGAAATTGTCAAGCGAGCGGTCAGGTTAGCAAATCGGGATGTAGAGAATTTTGCCTCTCCAAATTCCTCTAATTTCTTAGACAATACCTGGAATTTGATGCCCGAAACTAACCACGAATTGATCAATGTCAATTCCTATACTGTTGGTGGATATCGCAGGTCTCTGCAAAAAATGGAAGGATTTTTGAACTTCCTCAAACCAGAACTGGTTTTTCAGCAGTTTATGCAAGAGCCGGACGATGAAACCTACGCTAGCCTGATTGCCAGAACTCGAAAAAATATCACAGTTGCTAAACTTTATCTGGGTGTCAAGCTAATTACCATCGCTATTTTAGAAGCTCTTTCCTACCGTTTGGGGCGCGATATTCCGCTTTCAACTATGATGGGAGAATTGCGCGCACCAGGATTTCAAACATCGGTTTTGGAGGATTACTTGCCCAACAGACAGATCGCCTATGCCTTAGAAAATCAGTTGCAAAGAGAAGTGTTAGACCTGCTAGAAATAGGACGCAATCAAGAATCGCCCTATGATATTAAAAACTCCCCGGTTTCTACGTTTATTATCAAATCTATCGGCTTTGCTGAAACAGAAAAGTTTTTGAAGAAAGCTCACGAGTTTTTTGCAGGTCATCTTTCGTCGGAAGAGTTTCTCTCTTACTGTGCTCCCGATGTAATCGACACCATCACCTCCGGGGTGATGAAACTCTTTGACAGCAGGAAGAGGGCTTTAGGGAAAGTTAAATTAGCTCACCCAACTCTTTCTTAGGATAGGTTGGCACAATCTTAAAACGCTCTCGATCCCAAAACCTAATTATGTAGGGTGCAACCTCAGCACCTTACAAAAAAGTGGACGGAAAGCGGAAAGCTCAGCATATTTAGATCGCAGATGCAAGCAACACGGGCGGTTGAAACCGCCTTTAATTTTTATTTATTCTTAATGTTTTTCACAAAACGAATGCAATATATCCTGTAATCTAAACATTAGAAGGTGAGAAGAAATGTTCTTAAGTTACAAGTACAAATTACGTCCCAGTAATCAACAAGTAGCCAAGCCAAATTGTCAGAGTGGCTAAATATGCTGAGAGCTACCTATAATTGGTGCTTACGAGACAGGATTGATGGATGGCATCAACAGTTCTTGATGGGTAACTTTTGTGACTTAAAAACAGCGATAGAGATTACGCCTTTGACCTGTAGCTTGGTAAAAGGTACTCAACTTGAAAACCCTTGGAAAACAGGATTCGGGAAAGCCAAAAAAGAAGGTGAAAAAGATAAGTCACCCAAACGCTCTGCATCATTGATGCAAGATGCAAATTTGACAAGCTTGAAAGCTAGCAGACCTTGGTACCAAAAGATTGATGCTGCTGTTTTACAATCAATCCCCGCGAGGGTTAACGAAGCTTTTAATAAGTTTTTTAAAGGTGCAGGGTTCCCCCGGTTTAAACGCCGTCACGACTTTAAATCCTTTAGCTACAAGCCAGGTTACGTAAAAATCAAGGGAAGCAAAATCTATTTACCGAAGATTGGCTTGATGAGGTTCTACAACTCACGTTCAATCCCCGAAGGTTTTCAAGCCAAAACTGTCACAGTTCGACAGAAGGCTGATAGCTGGTTTGTTTCGGTCAGAATCGAACATAAAACAGTACCAGACTTCCCCGTAATTCCAGACAGCGAAATTACCTCCATCACCGGATGTGACATGGGGCTGACGAAACTGGTTTATCTATCCAACGGTAGCGCAATTGATAACCCACGCTTCGCCACCAATAAAAAGACTAAGCGCCTGGTGAAAATCAGGCAGCGGAGAGTCAGCCGCAAGCAAAAAGGAAGTAAGAATCGCCACAAAGCTCAATCAAGAGTGACGGTTTTACATAAGATACAGCAAAAGCGCGAGGCTCATCAGTGGTGGGTTGCCAATAAAATTGTCCGTAAATCTGATGCTGTCGCCGTCGAAGACTTGCAAATTAAAAATATGATGAAGCGGTGCAAACCCGTTGCTTCTGAAACCGGGCGATTCTTGCCCAAGGGTCAGGCAGCAAAACCGGGTTTAAATTGTTCCATTGCTGACGCCAGTTGGTATGGGTTAACCCAAAAACTTGAATATGTGGCTGCAAAGTCAGGCAAGAAACTATACAGAGTTGACCCTCGGCATACCAGTCAGACTTGCAGTAAGTGTCGGCACGTGGATAAAGAGAGTCGCAAGGGTGAAAAGTTTATTTGTACCAATTGCGAATGCGAACATATCGACGATGTTAATTTACAAGCTGCAAGGAATGTACGGAAAAAGCCAATAGAAAGCTATGGTTTGACTATTGCCAAAAGATTGAAAAAGGTACGGCGGGACTCGTCGAAACCTGTGCAAATGAGTCTTTTTGAGATTGAATTGCATGAACGCTTGTCAGATAACACGCTGCCATCAAAAGGCTCTCCGGTGTGTGGGTTCTTCCCCCAGAGAGCCTTCAGTTGTCGCTCTGGGATGTTAAGGAAGTAATTTCTTAAGAATCGAGCGCGTTTTTAGACCTGAGAGTTTCACTCGGTTCTTTCAATGATGATGGTCAAGTGAGCGACTAATGCACCAATAGCTCCTACTGCTGCAATGACTGGAAACAAGGCTGCACCGATCACTCCGCCGACTACTCCCACGGTCAGAGGAAGTTCTACCAATATCCGTCCCTCTTCATTTTTGATAATAATGCGGCGGATATTGCCTTCGTCAATCAGTTGTTTAACTTTAGCAACCAAATCGTCGCCGTTAATTTTCAACTCCTCAACGCTAACTTTTTGCTGAGTATAAGCAGGGGTTTCTAAAGGAGTTGTTTCAAAATTAACCTCACTAACTTTGTCGGCAGCAATTTTTTCAGATACAGGTATAGATTCTAGCTCTCTTGTCCCGACTGGTTCTTGTAGGCGCTCTGTAGGTGTGTCCATTTTTTGTTCTCCTTTTAGGTAAAAGTATTTTTGTATAGAATTATATTGAAATATAACACGCAACTTTTTGTCGATCAATCATTCTTTTGGGTGATATTGCTGCTGCTGTCGTACTTTTCTCTGTTCATCTTTAACAATCTTTGACAATCAAGCAATTTGATCCGGGGCGCCCGGATTATCCGTGGAGCGAGAAAAAAGCTCCGAGTCCTCTTCACTTGCCCCCGGATTTATCAGTAGGGTCAATTCTAAAATTTAAAATCTAAAATCTAAAATCGATTGACGGCGATAGCCTAAAAGCGTTCCTCGGTGGGCGTTAGCTGCCGACTCCCCTTGTGCCGCAAGGTTAACTGTCTGCTTCTTTTTCCTCGCACCGCCCCACCGTTGAAAAACTTCCAATCCAGACAGCCAAAGGATCAGAGCGACATTCACACTTTCAGAGGCTCAGACTCAACAGGTGTACAGGTTGAAATACTGACATCGTAATCAAAGTGCGATCGTCGGGCCGTTGATAGAGTTAGCACATCTACCTGGGCAAATCGCACATGGAAACCGTCGCTTACTTTCCTCAAATATCATTTCAATTTAGCGAGAGTGCGATCGCCCTCGCTTGCTTCAGACGCCCCGAGGTTCCTCAAATCAACATCAAGCAGAGTTTCTAATGACAATTGCCTAAAATCACAGGGAAGAAGAAGTAATAATGAGCGAAATATTATCGCAACCAAACCAAGTTCCTCAAGTTGAAGTGGAGGCTGGGGAAAAGTCGGGTAAAATAGAATTATTTGCTTCTGCATCTCCTTTATTCTCCGTGTGCGATTTGCCAGCGACAGAATTTGAATATCAAGTTGGCGGCAGTTTACCGGCGAATGCTCCTACCTACGTCACCAGAGCAGCCGATCGCGAACTTTTCGACTCGTTAAAAGCCGGCGAGTTTTGCTACGTGCTCACCGGGCGACAAATGGGAAAATCGAGTCTGCGGGTGCAAACAGCGCGCCGCTTGCAAGCAGAAAACACCGCCTGCGGGATGGTTGACATCACAGGAATTGGCACTGCCCAAATAACTCCCATGCATTGGTATGCCGGTTTTACAGCCACTCTCGCCAACAGCTTTAAAATTAAGATGAATGTCAGGACTTGGTGGCGCGATCGAGAACACTTGCCGCCAGTCGTCAGATTAAATGAATTTATCGAACAGGTATTGCTTCCTTCGAGCGATCGCAATATCGTTATTTTTATCGATGAAATTGACAGCATTCTCTCCCTCAACTTCAGCAGCGACGACTTTTTTGCAATGTTGCGCGGCTGCTACAACAAACGCGCCGAAAATCCCGAATATAACCGCCTGACTTTTGCCTTATTTGGAGTCGCGACTCCTCAAAATTTAATCTCTGACAAAACCAGAACTCCGTTTAATATAGGCCGCGCCATTGAACTCAAAGGATTTGAGCTTGCAGAAGCCACACCTTTAGCTCAAGGATGGAGCGAAACCAGAGAAAATTCCCTAGAAATTCTCAAAGAAATATTAGCCTGGACGGGAGGACAGCCATTTCTCACTCACAAGATTTGTCAATTAACTGCTCAGAAATTAGCAGCAGAAACCAGCAGCAACTGCAATAGCGCAGCCAACTGTCAATTATTCATTGCCGAATTAGTGAAGTTGAGCACATTGGAAAACTGGGAATTTCAAGACGAACCCGAACACCTAAAAACAATTCGCGATCGCCTCCTGAGAAATCCCCAGCGCACCGGCCGTTTGCTGGGACTTTACCAACAAATTTTAGCCAACGTGACTCTCCCGAACCAGACAGAAAAACCAGCAGGAGAGTTAAGCTATCTTAGCCCCCCGGCCGGGGGGTTAGCTTTGGGATCTGAAGACAGTTCCGAAAAAATGGAACTGTTACTCTCTGGTTTAATCGTCAATGACCAAGGAAAACTGAGAGTTTACAACCCTATTTACGCCTCTGTTTTTAACCGAGAATGGATACAGCAAGAATTAGCAAAGCGCAGGCCTTACTCCGAGTCGATCGTTGCTTGGGAAGCATCCAACCACAGCGACACTTCCCGCTTGCTGCAAGGCCGAGCTCTCGCAGAAGCGTTAACCTGGGCTGCAGACAAAAGTTTGGGCGATCGCGATTATCAATTTCTATCAGCTAGCCAAGAATTAGAAAATCGGGAAATTCAAAGAGCTTTGGAACTAGAAAAAGCAGCCTCACAAATATTTGCTGAGGCAAATTTAGTATTGACTCAAGCTCAGCAAAAAGCCAAGCGAACAGTCCAACTAAGTTTGTTCGGACTCGCTGCAATTTCAGCAATCTCTGCTAGCGTCGTATTGCACGCACAGCGAGTTGCCACTCGTGCTGACACTCAAAAAAAACAAGCGATAATTACCCAAATTGAAGCCCTCAAATCCACCGCCGATATTTCCCTAAGCTACGACCAGCTAGGAGCTTTAGTCGCAGCGGTCAGCGCGGCAAAAAAATTGCAAGAAATAGAAGTTTCCCCAGGGCTAAAAGCACAGACAGTAAATATACTGCACCAAACGCTAAATGCAGTCCGAGAACGCAATCGTTTGGCTAACGGACACACGGCTAATTTCAGCCCGGATGGCAAGTTAATTGGGAGTGCGGGTGACAACTTTACTGTTAAAGTTTTTCAGCGAAACGGCAAACTGATTTTGAGTTTGCCCGGACACAGCAAATCAATTACTGAAGTGGTTTTTAGTCCAGACAGTCAGTTAATTGCTTCTACAAGTTTTGACAATACTGCCAGAATTTGGCGTAGTGACGGAACTTTACTGCAAATTTTGAAAGGACACCGAGATTTAGTTTGGAGCGCGAGCTTTAGCCAAAACTCCCAACTAATTGCTACTGCCAGTTCAGATAAAACTATTAAGATTTGGAGTACAGGGGGCGTTTTGCTGCAAACTTTAAAAGGACATACTAGACCAGTTACATCAGTCAGGTTCAGTCCCGACGGCAAGATGTTGGCTTCCACCAGTCAGGATGGAACTGTCAAACTTTGGAAAGGCAGCGGGGAAACACAGTTTCGACTTGAGAAAACTCTTTTAGGACACGGAGATGAAGTGTGGGGCTGCAATTTCTCCCCAGACGGCGAGATGATTGCCTCTGCGAGTCACGATTGGAAGGTGAAACTTTGGAACACCCGCGGTAAGTTGCTCAAAACTCTAGACGATTCTACAGCAGGTTTGGGTAGTGTCAGTTGGAGCGCCGATGGCAAGATGCTCTCCGGGGGCAGTGTGGACGGTAAGGTGAGACTTTGGCGCCCTGATGGCACTTTGCTGCAAACTTTTAGGGCACATCAAGCCGATGTGTGGAGTGTGAGTTTTAGTCCCGACCGCACAACTTTAGCATCTGCCGGGAAAGATTCGTCGGTGAAGCTTTGGAGTCTCGATGCTGCTAAAGTAGAAGCTGCAGAAGTTGACAAATTGCTCGCAATCGGCTGTCGCTGGCTTGGAGACTACCTGCAATACAATCCCCGGGTTGAGAGCGATCGGCATTTGTGCGAAAAAACTGACAATTGAGATATATTGGCAATTGCCCGAAACCGGTTTTGCCTGAATTCTAAAAGTGGGCGATCGGCTGCTGATTTGTCGCTAGTCTTGTTTTATTGTAATATAATTTTACGCAAGGGGTAATAGCAAATGTACTGTCACAGGTGGCAGAGATCTATCCATCGGAAGCAAATTAATGTCATCAAACATTAAAAATAGTTAGGACTGCTATATTCGGATTAGTAGAATCTTGGATAGATAAAATTTACTACATCGTCAGGTTTTACAGGGGTATCTGCTATTAAATTCATCTAACCTGCAATATCATTTCGGGTGACACCAGCACGATTTAAGGCAAAAAAAATCCTGCTGAATTAACTGGATTGGAGCGAGCACATGGGAGTTGATGACCAAGCTATAAAAAGAGTAGAAAATGCAGTTCAAGTAGTACGCAATAGTCCAGCCGCCAACCGCTACTGCCAATTACCAAAGGAGGGTGCAGTGTATGAAAATGACGGGTTGAGTCCCCTGAAATCGCCACTTGGTTTGCGATCGACTCTACAGGAATTAACCCTCTACGATTTTTTCCTAGAGTCTGAGTGTCCGGGGGACGAAGTTGCTAAAATTTTTCAGGCAAACCCTTTACTTCCCGGGATCATCATCACTCAGGAAGGAAAGTTTACAGGGATGATTTCGCGGCGGCGTTTTTTTGAACACATGAGCCGCCCCTACAGCTTGGAGTTATTTTCTCAACAGCCTTTGTTGATACTCTACCACTTTACTAAAACTGAGATGTTGGTTCTCGATCGCAAAACGTCAATTATGACGGCAGTGCGACAGTCTTTGGAGCGATCGCCCGAACTAATCCACGAACCAATTGTAGTGCAGGTTGAACCGGACCATTACCAACTTTTAGACGTGCACGAACTGCTACTTTCTCAGTTGCAAATTCACGAGTTAGCAACCGTGGCGATGCGGGAATCGCAAGCACAGTTGAGGCATCAAGCTCAACAGCTAGAACTTGCCCTGCTGGAACTTCAGCGCACTCAAACTCAACTAATTCAAACAGAGAAAATGTCTTCTTTGGGGCAGTTAGTAGCAGGAGTAGCTCACGAAATTAACAATCCGATCGGCTTTATATACAGCAATGTGCACCACGCTAAAGAGTACACTCAAGGCTTAATTCGGATGCTCGATATCTACCGGCAGCACTGTCCCGAATCCATCGCAGCAATTGAAGCGGAATCAGCAAAACTCGAACTCGATTATTTGCTGGAAGACTTGCCGAGAGTGTTAAATTCCATGCAGCAAGGTGCAGAAAGAGTGCGCGACATTGTTTTGTCGCTGCGGAATTTTTGCAGGTTAGACGAAGCTCAAATGAAGCAGGTCAACATTCACGACGGTATCAACAACACGATTATGCTTTTGCAAAGCCAGCTTAAAGCAAAACCCGGTCAGGAGGCGATCGCAATTCACAAAGAATACAGCGACTTGCCGCTGGTGCAGTGCTATCCCGGACAGCTCAATCAGGTATTTATGAATATTTTACTTAATGCCATCTACGCTCTTGGTGAGTCGAACAAACACCAAAATGTCGAGAAAACAAGCCAGAAAAAGTCCCAAGCAGGCGACCAAAAAGAGTCCTGTACAAATACTCAATCATCCATTTCTAACTCTACCCGCCTGATTCCTGCCATTCGGATTCGCACGGAGTTAAGTGAGAGAAAAAAGGTAATAATTAAGATTTCTGACAACGGCCCTGGCATGACAGAAGAGGTTCGGAAGCGGTTGTTTGACCCTTTCTTTACTACTAAGCCGGTCGGCCAAGGAACCGGTTTGGGACTCTCGATTTGCTATGAAATTATTGTGAACCAACACGGTGGGGAATTGAAGTGCTTTTCGGAACTCGGAAAAGGAGCAGAATTTGCGATCGAGATTCCCCTTCAACAGTCTCCCACAACACAGATTTTACCTCGCTTTGCGTGATACAGCACAAGGAAGCTCGCCAACGAGCAATGTAGGAGATTTAAGGGATTTAAAAGAATTACCATCTACGCAGGGGTGACCAGAAACCGGGTTTTTTCACCCTTATATTTGGTTGCAGCCCGCACACGGGCGTAAAAAACCCGGTTTCTTAGGTGGGAGTGCGTCCGCGACTGAAGAATAAAGCCGATCGCTACTGCGAACCTTTGCAAACCCACTTCCACAAAGGATGACTCGGCCCCTGTTGGCGAATGCGGCGCACTTGTTGTTCCAAACCCTGTTTTTCCCGCAGGGGCAATCCTCGCACCATATTGCGACTTTGCCAAGTGAGCACTGCTAAAGTCATCCCCAAGCACAAACCCAAACCGAGAGTCGGCCAGCGATGAAAAGATAAACCGTAGCGCACCGCCGCCCAAGTAAAGTGTTCTAACCACAAAGCGATTTCGTCGCGCAAACCCCAAATGCTCAAAGAACCGACGCTAATCCACAGAAATATAACAGTTAACCACCGGCCGTAAACTGTTAGTTTGTGAAGCCTTTGGACTTCTATTTGAAAATTTTCGTCGCTTTCATTAGCCATTAGTCATTAGTTATTAGTCATTAGTTATTAGTCACCGGTCATACCAAATCCGACTTAAATACCCGCTTTATCTGCTAGTCCGCTTGGAGTGGACGAAAGTTTGACTCTTAAGCGATTTCAATATCCGAGTCATAAAGGGGGTAACAAACCCGGATCTACTATCGTGTCGTTTTTACTGGCATCGGAATCATAATTTTTCGATTGCAGAAAATCTGAGGACTTTAGTCCTCACTACAAGCACGTTTATTACGGTTAATTGACCCGACATGATATGACTGATGAGCAATGACAATTAAACTTCCTCTGACGAGTTGATGGCTTCTACGGGGACAGGGAGGGAGTTGCCCGTGCGACTGCGCCACCAAGCCAGCAGCGTGCTGGCAATGAAAATACTCGAATACGCACCCGCAATAAAGCCTACAATCAATGCTAAAGCAAAGTATTTGAGGGTTTCGCCGCCAAACAAAAAGATTGAAAACAATGTCAGCAGCGTTGTCATTGTCGTGTTAATTGACCTTCCCAGGGTCTGCATGACAGCATCATCGACAATTTGATCGATCGACTGTCCCGGATTTAGCTTGATTACTTCGCGCACGCGATCGTAAATTACCACTGTATCGTTAACAGAAAAACCGATAATTGTCAAGAGCGCGACCACAAATAAGCTGTCAACTTCCACTCCTTGAACTAAACCCAAAAACGAGAAAACACCAAGAGTAACCAACACGTCGTGGAAGAGAGCAACGAAAGCAAAAAAGGCATAATCTAACTGAAACCGGAATGTTAGATAAACCGTAATTCCTGCAAAGGAAAGAAATAAAGCCAACAATCCCGAAGTAAATAATTGTTTACCGAGGGTAGGCCCAACCGTATCAATTTGAGTAGATTGAGGAGCAAAAGCGCCTATCTTTTCGCTCAAAGCTGTTTGTAAATTAGTCCGCTGTTCGACACCCAAAGTTTTCGTTCGTAACGATAAACCTCGCTGTTCTTTGCCGATAACTTGAATGCTGCTGCCACCTAAACCTTGGGTGTCCAGGACTTCGCGGACAGCAGCAAGATCGATGGGTTTACAATTTTCCGGTTTCGTGCAGTCGAGTTCAAATTGCAGCCGAGTGCCACCAATAAAATCTAAACTGGGGCGCAGCGGTGCGCGGATGTCGGGACGAGTCCAAGAAATCGCCATCGACACTATACCTGCAAGGATTATAGCGGCGGAAATACTCCACCAGAGCGATCGCTGTTTGATAACACTGAATTTCATAATTTGAACGAAGAGGGAAGTTCGGCAACGAGCAATGTACGGGATGTAACGGATGGAAGAAGGAAGGAAGGAGTTAGTTAAAAAACAGTCAACAGTCAACAGTCAACAGTCAACAGTCAACAGTTAACTATTAGCAGTTTTCGACAAATCGGGACAGAACCACTGAGGTTTCCGCAATGCTGGAAAGCTCAACACTACGAACAGTAGACTGCGGCTGCAAGTGAGCGCAGTAAACATACTCACTGCTACGCCCAATGCCAGAGTTACAGCAAACCCTTTAACTAAACCTGCGCCCAACCAGAACAAAGCAGCACAAGCAATAACTGTTGTGACGTTGCCGTCTAAAATGCTGGAAAAAGCGCGGTAAAAACCCGATTCGACCGATCGATAAAGGGATTTCCCCGCCCGCAACTCTTCCCGAGTGCGCTCAAAAATCAGCACGTTAGCATCCACTGCCATCCCGATGCTGAGCACGAAACCAGCAATTCCCGGCAGGGTTAATGTCACTCCCAAAAGCACGAAAGCTGCCCAAGTTAACAGAGCATAAATTAACAGAGCAATATTGGCAATTACACCGGGGAGCCGATAGTAGGCAACCATGAAAATCAAGACTAAAACTAAGCCGCCGATACCTGCGTTAATACTGCTTTGAATGCTGTCTTTACCCAAGCTAGCGCCGATCGTGCGGTTTTCTACAATTTCGACAGGCACAGGCAAAGCGCCACCGCGCAATTGCACTGCCAAATCGTTGGCTTCTTGCGTTGTAAAGTTGCCTTGAATTACGGCACTCCCACCAGTAATTCCTGTTTGGGCAAATTCAACGCCGACGACTGGAGAACTGATCATTCTTTCGTCTAGGAAAATACCGATACTGCGTCCGGTGCCGGCTAAATTTTTCGTTAGTTGGGCGAATAGTTCGCCTCCTGGGGTATCGAAAACGAGAGCAACGTTCCAGTTGTTCCCAGAGGCCAAGGGTTGAGGTTGAGCGTCTTTGAGGTTTTCGCCACCGAGGCCGCTGCTTTTGAAGAGTTTGGCGATCGCCTCATTGCTTCTTTTCAAAGCAGCCTGATTTTCTTTAATAGCCGCCTCATTGTTGCTAGTTTTCAATTCTGCTTGTTTGGCGAGTAATTCCTGCTGCAACTGCCTTTCAATGGCTAATTGGGTTTCTGTTCCGGGCAGTTGTTCCTGGAATTCTAGCTTTGCCGTGCCGCCCAAAACTCGTTCTGCTTGCTGCGGGTCATTTACTCCGGGCAACTGCACGAGAATTTGGTCTTCTCCTACTGTCTGCACTAATGCTTCGGAAACGCCCAAACCGTTAACCCGGTTTTCGACAATCCGCCGCACTGCTTCTAACATTCCCTGGTCTATTTTGGGAATTGTGGGGGTAGTTTTTACCTGAATTGTGAGTTGCGACCCTCCTTGCAAGTCTAATCCCAGCCGCGTCGGAATTGTTACTATTACAGTAATGGCGGCGATGATTAAAACCAAAATTAGGGCTAATATTGAACGTTGTTTTTGCATATTTAATTATTAGTCATTAGTCATTAATCATTAATCATTAGTCATTAGTCATTGGTCATTAGTTAGATGGAAGGAATAATCAATTTGTGCATCCGTGTTTTAGCATCAATGTCCTGCTGGCAGATATCGTTAGTTTTATCGAACTACCAAAGAGTGATAACTAATGACTAATGGCTAATGACTGATGACTATTTATACTCGCAATGCTACCATTTTTTGGACGGCTTCGACAATTTGAGTGGGCTGGACAATTGTCAGCCTTTCCAAATTGCCGTTGTAAGGTGTGGGAATATCTTGTGAAGACAGGCGTAAAACTGGTGCGTCGAGTTCGTCAAAAAATCGATCGCTGATTGAGGCAATTAGTTCGGCACCGATGCCTCCTGTTTTCATGCACTCCTCTACAATAATTACTTTGTGGGTTTTGCGAATGGATTCGCCGATCGTCTCCATGTCCAGGGGTTTGAGAGAAATTAGGTCGATTACTTCGGGATCGTAACCTTCTTTTACCAGTGCGGGGACGGCTTGCATGACGTGGTATCGCATCCGAGAATAAGTCAAGATGGTAACGTCTTTGCCCGATCGCACAATTTCTGCTTTGTCCAGCGGCACTAAATACTCTGTTTCTGGCAAGTTTTCTTTGAGGTTGTAAAGAAGAACGTGCTCGAAAAACAGAACGGGGTTATCGTCGCGGATGGCTGATTTTAAGAGTCCTTTGGCGTTGTAGGGAGTCGAACAGGCGACTATTTTCAAACCTGGTACTGCTTGGAAATATGCTTCTAACCGCTGGGAGTGTTCGGCACCGAGTTGGTTGCCCACGCCGCCGGGGCCGCGAATTACCATTGGCATTTTAAAGTTGCCGCCGGATGTGTAGCGCAGCATTCCGGCGTTGTTGGAAATTTGGTTGAAGGCCAGCAACAAAAAGCCCATGTTCATGCCTTCGATGACCGGCCGCAGTCCCGTCATTGCTGCGCCTACTGCCATGCCTGTAAAGCTATTTTCGGCGATCGGGGTGTCGAGCGCTCTGAGTTCGCCATATTTGTTATATAGGCCTTTGGTGACTTTATAGGAACCGCCGTATTGACCTACGTCTTCGCCGAGTACGAATACGGCGGAGTCGCGGGCCATTTCTTCGTCTAACGCCTCGCGGAGGGCGTTGAACAATAAGGTTTCTGCCATAGGAGGTGAAGCAATGATTGCAGGAGGGTCAGACTAGAATATTAACCTTTTGCGGGTGTCGATGAGGAGGCGATCGCAAATTTGACAGTTAAAACTTGAGATTTTGCCAACATCTATCATAACATTTGTATTCTGTCAATTAATTTTTTAAGTTAAAATAATACTAACTTGCCTGCCCACAGCAGAGGAATATTATGCTCCAGACAAAAACTGAACTAACTCTGGAAGAGTTTTTCGCTCTTCCCGAAGGAGAAGGCGATATTACATACGAACTTATTGACGAGCAAGCAGTACCGAAGATGTCACCTAAAAAATTTCATTCTCGCCTCACCCGAAGCCTCATAAAACTCCTCGAACAGTGGGGTGAGGAACGGGGAGAAATTGGTGTAGAATGGGCGGTAAGATTAACCAGACTGGGGCGAGACTGGGTGCCAGTACCAGACCTTTTATATGTTTCTTACGAACGCTTATCTCCTGACTGGAATCAAGATGAAGCCTGTCCTGTAGTCCCAGAATTAGTCATAGAAATTATTTCACCCGAACAAACTTTCGGTCAGTTAGCTGCTAAAGCGAGAGATTATTTAGATGCAAAGGTATTGCGGGTTTGGGTAGTAGATAGCAAGGCGAGAAGCATTACAGTTTTTTACCCCGATGCAGCACCGCAGACTTATATGGGAGATACCCTATTAAAAGATCCACTTTTTGATGGATTAGAATTTACAGCGTCACAGCTATTTCAAATGGCAAAAATACCACCAACCTTCTCTTAGAGGCTGGAGTTTTTATACAAGTAGAGATTCTGGATATTCGGTTTTTTGAGCGACGCTTACTTAATTGGTCATTAATCTGCTTTCCTAACACATAACAACTAACGAATAACTAATGACTAATGACTAATCTCAGCAAAATGTTTTTGCAATAAATCGTGAATAAATCGGTAGCGCCGATCGCCAGTTTTTTGCAGCAACAAGCGATCGGTCGCAGCATCGAGAAAACGCCTGTAATCCCAAGGAATGTAGCCCTTCGACCACAGCACGAGGTGCAATATAAACCTTTCAATCACCGGAATCCCCGGGAAAAAAGCACTAATTACCGCAGCAACAGCACCAGCAATTAATCCCCAAATCGACCCGGAGACTAGGGTTGCAATTAATCCCAAAAGCACCCAAATCAGCCCGCCAACCAGCTTAACTCCCAACTGATACTTGCGCCGTTCCTCGTCTGTTTGCAGCCAACTAGACGGTATGCGATCGAGGTAAAATTCTTGAATTCCTTGCTGTTCCATCCTTCTGGCCAACCATCCCAGCCAGTGGCGAATTTGTTCCGACCGCAGTTCCTTACCTCTGGGATACTGCTTGACTTCCCCGGTCATTTGGTGGCGAATATAGGCAGTTAATAGATATTTGCGCTGTTCTTCAGCAGAAGTTATGCGCTTCCAAGATTCGATTAAAATATCTTCATAAGCCAGAGCCATCATGCTCAAAAGCAAGGGAACTTTTGCCAATTTCAACAACTCCGGCTCGCGCTCAATGCTGTACCAAAGTTCGCGGCTTCGGGCTTCTAGGAGATAATTTTGAATTTGAGTTTCTGTTAAAGGTTTCAATAAAACCGCTGCTTGCAGGCGAAATCTAGTATCGCAGTTTTTGTATGCTTCAAAACTGCTGCAAGCTACTAAATGTTTTGGTTTCAATTCGCTTTCAACAAACTGATTGATTGCTTGAATGCAGATATTTTGGCGGTGGGTTTCTACTTCGTCCAAGCCGTCGAGGAGAGGCAGCAATTTTTGTTCGGCAAGCCATTTTTTGCCGACAGCAGGAGAGATGCGGTATTTGAACTTAAGTTGAGCAATTAACCAATCTGCGATCGCCCCGGATTCTGCTTTCCACGAGCCGAGTTCAAACAGCACTGGTACTGGCAAACTAGCATCTTTTTGGGCGCGAGAAACTAACACCCGAGCTAATTCTAGCAGGGTCGTAGTTTTGCCGGAACCCGTCGCTCCCAAAATTACCAATTTGCCGCCGGTGCGATCGAACACTTTAGCAATGCTTGCTTTGGGAGGAAGCCGAAAACTCGGACGGTTGCCGGCTTTCACTTCCACATCCCAACAGCGGTTAGCACCCGTTGGCGGCGAGTCTTGGCTGAGGTTAGCCAGCACAGCAGCGTGCAAAGACTGCGCGAGGGCTGCTTGGACTTCCTGCTTCACCTCCTCCAACAATCGATCGCGGGGCGTTTGTAATCTCAGAGGAATGAATCTTGACATTTTAGTTACCTCGCGCTGAACGCTTACCTTGCCAGATTTGCGCGAAAATGATCCAGAGCAAGATTACCATCAGTACAGGCGTCCAGTATATATTGGCTCAAATTGTTGCGGCAATTATCCAGGTAAAATTTTATATAAAAATCCTGACCCAGCCGCTCGCACTAGGTATTTCCACTATAAATTAACTGGCGATCGCGCCAACTCCCAAACAAAATTTATTAGTATAAATACAAAGAGGTCAATTATGCCATTTACTTCTACCCAAATCATCATCACAGGCTTAGCAGGAGTGGCAACAGCGGTGGGAGTTGCTGTTGCAACTATACAGTCGGGTGCGATGAAACAATCCAATCCTCCCCTTGCAGAATCGCCGACATCCACCAAAAACCAGATTGCAGCGGTGGCGGCGAACAACCCCGAATCTGGGCAACCAGAACCTCTGCAAGCACCAACCCAGCCTGCAGAAGTCTCTGGGCCAAAAGTTGGGCCAGTAGTTGTCACACCGCCCAATTCGGGTTGCCAAATCACGCAGGCTGTAGTCAGCGATCCGAATCCACCGCTAAATGTGCGATCGAACCCGCAAGTAAGGGACAGCAAAATAGTAGGAAAACTTAATAATAATACCTTTGTTTCCGTCGCCGAAGAACAAAACGGCTGGTTGCGAATTACCGATCCGCCCGGTTGGATTGCCAAAAACCGCACTGAAAGCAGTTGTTCTAAAGTCAACCAGCAGATTAATTTTCTACCGGGAGGAGATGAGGCGATCGTCAAAGGTCGAATAATCGGCGGCGGCAGTCATTCTTACATAATTCGCGCCGCTAAGGGTCAAACTATGACTGTTAGGACTCGGAAAGATGTTTTCCCCCAAATTATAGCTCCGGGTGGCGAACTTTTAGCAGGAAATCCTTATGAAGGCAAGGAAACAGAGTGGACGGGAAAAGTGTCATTTACTGGCAATTACACCTTACAACTAGACTCAAATTTCCGGGGGTACGAATACGAATTTTCGGTAAAATTGCGATAAGTTTTCTGACCTATGTAGGGACACGGCAGTGCATACCCGGATCTGCGACTTTTAATAAATAGTATAATTAAGGAATCGCCCCAAGCGACACATCAAGAATCGCAAACTTCTGCCAATCTTCCGAATCAAAGTGCCACCATTCAGTTGTGATACCGATAAATCCCTGTTTTTTCATGGCATCCTTAAGCACTTGACGATTTTTCCGAGATTGGGCGCTGCCGCCTTGATAATCTGCGTGAGCTTTTTCGGTAAAATCATCGTAGGGTGTTGGCATTTCTAATTCTTTGCCGGTGCGATCGACCAGCGTCAAATCCACCGCAGCACCGCGATTGTGCCGCGAACCCCTAGCAGGATTGGCAACATAGTTTGGATCTGGCAAAACTTCCCACATTTGTTTAGTAACAGAGAAGGGCCTGTAACAATCGTAAACTTTCAAACCCAATCCGATTTTTTCCAAATCTGTTTGAACTAGCGCTAACTTTTGAGCAACAGAACTTCTCAAAGCGCATTTCGATATCGGGTAAAGTTTTCGTTTCAAGAAATTGTTAGTAGTGGCGTAGCGGATATCGAGGCGAATGTTGCGATTTACGGTGCGGATGTCAACCAGCCGCGCCCAACTGGGAAGTTGACTCATGAAAATAGTGTCAGGTACTATTGGGTTGGGTTCTGGTTGGAGAATTTGCACTTGTGGCGGCTCCTGCGCGCGAATAGATGTTGTATAATTCAGTGTGGTTGTAGATAGTAATACGAGGATGAATAGAATTAGATATATTGTAAATCGACTAATTTTCATAACTCTGTTAATTTGAGGTTTTATATGAGTTTTCACAATTCATATCTTCGGGGATTTTCGCGTTTTTCGTCTTGTCTGCCAGCCCGCCAGGCCGACAAGCGTTGAAACCCCTGTGTCATAGCTAAAGTCCTCTGAAGAAAACTGAAATATTTCTCTAAAACTTTTATTTTATGAGTCTTTCAGTCGGTTAAAACAGAATTTAGCTATGAGACGGGGGTTTTAACCCCCGGCGGACTGTGGGACAAGCGCGAGAATGATAAATTACTTCTCGAACTAATTTTTAATTGTTAATTATCCTCAAATTCCCAAGCGCTGATACACTAAATCTAAGTGCCTCAATTGATACTGCGGATCGAAACAATCATCAATCTCTTTGGTCGTCATCTTAGCTGTTACCCGATCGTCCTTAGCAATTAAATTGTAGAAATTGCCGCCGGGTTTGTTCCAAGCTTCGTGAGCACAAGATTGCACAATTTTGTAGGCGTCTTCGCGACTGGTGCCTTTTTCTACTAAGGCTAACATCACTCGCTGGCTGAAGATGACTCCGCCGTAAAGGTTCATGTTTCGCTTCATATTTTCGGGATAGACTAGCAGGTGTTTTACTAAGTCTGTGGTTTCTACTAACATGAAGTGAGTTACTGTAGAACTGTCGGGCAAAATCATCCGTTCTACGGAACTGTGAGAGATGTCTCGTTCGTGCCAAAGTGCAACGTTTTCTAAGGCTGCGACGGCGTTGGCGCGGACAATTCTCGCCATTCCTGTGAGTCTTTCCGATCGAATCGGATTGCGTTTGTGGGGCATGGCGGATGAGCCTTTTTGCCCTTTGGCAAAGAATTCTTCGACTTCTAGTACGTCGGTGCGTTGCAGGTTGCGGATTTCTACTGCAAAACGCTCGATCGATGCTGCTAAGAGTGCTAAGGTTTGGACGTATTCGGCGTGTCGATCGCGCGAAATGACTTGAGTGGATGCACAATCGGGTTCGAGTCCGAGGTTTTGACAGGCGATCGCTTCTATTCGCGGATCGATATTAGCATAGGTTCCGACTGCGCCGGAGATTTTGCCGACTGCTATGGACGATCGCAAATTCACTAATCGGGCGCGGTTGCGAAAGACTTCTGCCAGCCATCCTGCTAGTTTAAAGCCAAAGGTGATGGGTTCGGCGTGAATTCCGTGCGATCGGCCAACCATGACGGTATTGCGATGCTGTTGAGCCTGATAGCGAATAGCTTGACTCAATTCTTCGACACGTTCTAACAAGATATTGACGCTGGCGACTAATTGCAGCGCCAAAGCGGTATCGAGCACGTCGGAACTGGTTAAGCCGAGGTGAATGTAGCGGCCGGCATCGCCTACATATTCGTTGACATTTGTCAAGAAGGCGATCATGTCGTGGCGGACTTCGGCTTCAATTTCGAGGACTCGTTTGGGGTCAAAATTAGCCTTAGCTTTGATTTCTTCGACTGCGGCGGCGGGGATGTAGCCGAGTTCGGCTTGAGCTTCGCAGACAGCGATTTCTACTTGCAGCCAGCTTTTCAGTTTGGCGGTTTCAGTCCAGATGTTGCCCATTTCGGGCAAAGTGTAGCGCTCTATCACGGTGGGAGTTGGGGAATGCGATCGTCCTATTGTACCTCTGCGCGGCCTCCGTCTTCAGTCGGGATGGGGAACTTGAATGGTTATTTACCTAGGGCTGTGCTTGGTAAAGGCGATGACTCATTTTTTTCTATAAAAGCTTTTTTACACCAGATTGGTGCAAAAAAAACACCTTAAGACACAAAAATAGGTATATAATGGATGTACGCAATCAGACTCAGGCTAAAGGGTAAATCAGAAGTGAACACAAAACGATTCCAAAATACACAAGCCCCGCGTCCCCCAAATGTTAAGCGGATGTCCGTCACTTTATCTGCGGATGCTGCTGAACTATTGGAATGGCTTGCTACAACCCAAGGGATAACTCAAATTGAGGCGCTTCGGAAAGCTATTGCAACTGAAGCTTACCTTCACAAAGAGATAAAACAAGGGTCTAAAGTTTTACTTCTAAATTCTGACAAAGAAGTGCGGGAAGTAATATTTAGATAATGCAAGCTGCGGGGGCCAAAACAAGTAACTCTTTGTTGAAAAAACCCCATGAATACAAAACAGTACCATCCGCACAACTACAGCGAACTCCAGTCTCAGGATAACGATACTCTCGAACAAATCGTTTTGAACGGTCAACTGGATATTAGCAACTACATTACTAGCGTTCCTCCTAGCAAGGAAGTCGGCCAAGATGTAGAAGATTGGGTTAGAAAAAATCGAGACAGAACGCGCTCAAAAATAGCCAATTATTTGCTGGGCATATTTGCTGGCTCGTTGGTTACGACTTTTGCTTTAGTGGGGGTAAGCTCGTTAACTCCAAATTCTGATAAAGGGTTACTCAAGGATTTAATTCCCCTGATTATTACTTCCCAAGCAAGCTTGCTGGGAGTTACCATCGGGTTTTACTTCGATAAGGATTAATCTGACAATCGAACCTGGCTCAAAAGTGCGATCGCGTCATTCCCTTTGGTGCGATCGCCTGTCCACTTTATTGTGTTGAAGGAGATAAACGATTACAGATAGCGTAAAGTTATTGTACAATATCTGCTCCCATTCATTTATGCCTAAGAAGATTAGAGAATTGAAAAGCCTATTGCTAAAAGCAGGATTCATTTGTCAGCCCGCAAAAGGCAGTCATAGTAAGTGGAAGCATCCCAAATTAGCCAAGGCTATTATCATAGCTGGCCAAGACGGAAATGATGCTAAACTATATTTAGAGAAGTTAGTCAACGAAACAATTGAGGTGCTTAGGCAAATCGAAGCAGAGGAGACAGAACCATGAAATATACAATTGTTATCCAATGGTCAGAAGAAGATCGATGCTTTGTCGTGTTTTTGCCTGAATTTGAGGATGTAATGCAGCCGGTAACTCACGGAGATTCTTATGAAGAAGCTATCTACAATGCGCGAGAGGTACTGGAGTTACTAATCGAGAGTTGTCAAGCTGAAGGTAAACCATTACCAGCAACTAAGAAGCTAGAACGATTATTTCAGGCTGCTTAAATTTGTTCACAGCAATATCAGTCAAATATGGAATAAGTGCAAAACCGATACACTCTGCTAAACGAGGCGGCACGGCATTTCCAATTTGCCACATTGCCTTTTTCATTGAACCTTCAAAAATAAATGAATCCGGGAAAGTTTGCAATCTAGCCATTTCACGAGCTGAAATCACGCGGTTGAGATAAGGATGAATATGAGTGCCACCGTGATTTTCTTTAACAGTCATGCTCGGTTTTCCCGGATACTGTCGCTTGAAAGCATCGGCGTAGCTTTCATACAAAGAACCGCCTGGTGGAACTTTAGCAAGTCTTTCCATGTACTGAACAGAATGACGAGTCCATTCGTGGTTAATTTCTGGGATGGGAGTATACTCTGGTAAATCATCAATTGCTGACTCAATCGCTTTGTATTGTTCGGGCAAAAATTGCGGCTTCGGATAGGGATTTTGCATCCCAAATCTATTGGCAATAAAAATGGCTCGCGGGCGGATTTGCGGGACTCCATAGGTTGCGGATTCCAGAACAGCAACGGACATATGCGGATAGCCAATTTCCTCAAAAGCTTCGCAAATGGCTTGCTTAACAGCTCCTTTTTGCATAGTCAATATTCCGGGTACGTTTTCCATGACAACATACCAAGGACGTATTTCAGAGACTACGCGGACAAACTCTCTAAAGAGGCGATTTCGAGGGTCGTTTGGGTCGCGTTTTCCTGCAACTGAGAAGCCTTGACACGGCGGCCCGCCTACAACAACATGAACTTCTGGCGAACCAATTTCAGCCAGCCACTTTTGGGGATTTAAGTTTTTTATATCGTCGCACGAGTGATGGCAATCTGGAAAGTTTTTTGTATGAGTTGCCGAGGCGATGGGATTAACTTCAACACTTCCTACTGGTCGAAAACCAGCTTGCAATAAACCTTGGGTCATGCCGCCCGCACCGCAAAAAAGATCGACAAATGTATAGTCTGATTTTGGCAGTGACTGAGATTCAACATCAATGAATATCTTGTAGGGGTCGCAGTCATTTGCTTCTAGTTCGCGTTGGATGCGTTCGTAACGCCCTAATTTTGCTTTCTTCTGCTTTTTAGCAGGAATTGTCTCTTCCTCCTTTGAGAATAAAGACAGTTGTATTGCTTCCATTTTATATTTTTTACTGCATCATATCTATTGTATTGTACTGTACTGAACGAGATGAACCATGAAAGACGATCGCATCAATATTTTTTACAGCAACCAAGATGAAGGCTACATTGCCGATATTCCTGATTTAAAATACTGTTCCGCTTTTGGCGAAACCCCAGAATCAGCTTTGCAGGAACTACAGATTGCTAAAACAGCATGGCTGGAAGCTGCAAAAGCTGCGGGAAAACCTATTCCCGAACCAAAATACCGACCTGCAATATATCAACTTACGACTTGAAAAACGATCGCACATCCGCCTTACTGCATCCGATCGATCGTCCGATACTGCACCGCCTCCCCCACATGATTCGTTTTCAAGCTTTCATCCCCCGACAAATCAGCAATAGTTCTAGCAACCTTCAAAATTCGATCGCTAGCCCTCGCCGACAGCCCCAACTTCCGAATCGCCATCTCCAATAAATTCCGAGAAGCATCATCCAACTGACACCATTTGTTAATGTGACTGCTTTGCATCTCCGCATTACAGCGCAAACTAGATTCCGACTGAAAACGGCGAGTAGCGAGCTCTCGCGCCCGCTGCACCCTCACCCGCACCGGTTCCGACTCCTCCCCAGTCGGCTGTCGCGTAATTTCCTCGGGTTTCAAACGATTAACCGCCACTTGCAAATCAATCCGATCCATCAAAGGCCCCGAAAGTTTAGCCCAATATTGCTCCCTCTTTTGCGGCGAACAAGTACAGGGTTGAATCGAATCGCCGTAATAACCGCAAGCGCAAGGATTTGTACTCGCAACTAAAGTGAATTGCGCCGGAAACATCACCGATTGTCTAGTTCGAGAAATCGTCACATAACCATCTTCCAGCGGTTGCCGCAAAAACTCCAAAACATCTCTTTTGAACTCAGTTAATTCATCCAGAAAAAGAATGCCGCGATGTGCTAAAGAAATTTCACCCGGACGCGGAAAACTGCCGCCACCTACCAAAGAAGGGCCAGATGCCGAATGGTGAGGACTGCGAAAAGGCCGATCGCCCACCAAGCTTCCCTTATCCTTCAACAACCCAGCCACCGAATGAATCTGAGTGACATCCAAAGCTTCCTCAAAAGTCAGCGGCGGCAAAATACCCGGCAAACGCCTCGCCAACATAGTCTTACCGCTCCCTGGCGGCCCCACAAAAATTAAATTGTGTCCCCCCGCCGCCGCAATTTCCAAAGCCCGCCGCGCGTGAATTTGCCCCTTTACATCCTTTAAATCTAAACCAGAAAACCGCGTTTTAGCTAACTCTTTTCGACCGTTTACTTCTACAGGCGAATAAACTTCAGGATTGTTCAAAAAATCAGTAACTGCAAAAATATTCTCAAAACCATAAACAGATATTCCCTGCACCAAAGCCGCTTCCTGCGCGTTACCAGCCGGGACAACCAAGCCCGAAATACCCATTTTTTGAGCAGCAGCGGCGATCGGCAAAACCCCAGCCACAGGCCGCAAACTTCCATCTAAAGAAAGTTCCCCCAAAAACAAATGATCTCCCAAAAGTTGACCGCTGACTTGTTCCGATGCTGCTAAAATGCCAATGGCGATCGGCAAATCAAAACTCGGCCCCTCCTTCCGCAAATCCGCCGGAGTCAAATTAATCACAATACTCCGCATCGGAAAACCATATCCCGAATTTTTTAGCGTAGCCTTAACCCTTTCTTTAGCTTCTTGCACCGCAGAATCTGGCAATCCTACAACCACAATTTTCGGTAGCCCCCCTGACACATCAGCCTCAACACCAACCTTTACCGCGTCAATTCCTACGATCGATGCACTCCACACCCTAGCAAGCATTTTTCTTAATCCTTAATTTGCCTGTCCTTGATTCATCATCTATTATGATTAACAATGACTAATGAATATCGGGAGAGGCAAGAAAAACTTTTCCTTGCCTCTTCTTTTTCTCCTCTTCCCTCTCTCCTGCTGAGTCTTCCCTCTTCCCGACATCCGTTACATCCGTTACATCCGTTACAGAATCCGTTGCCGAACTTCCTTAACACCCATGACAACTCAAGAAACGCTTTTCAGCAAAATCATCCGCAAAGAGATTCCCGCAGACATCGTTTATGAGGACGACTTGGCCCTCGCCTTCAGAGATATCAATCCGCAAGCACCCGTCCACGTCCTCGTCATTCCCAAACAGCCTATTGCCAAATTAGCCGATGCCGAGCCGGAAGATCATGCTCTCATGGGACACCTGCTGCTGACTGTCAAGCGCGTAGCAGAACAACTCGGACTTAGCAACGGCTATCGCGTCGTCATTAATAGCGGCAGCGACGGCGGCCAAACTGTAGACCACCTCCACCTTCACATTCTCGGCGGACGGCAGATGAAGTGGCCCCCAGGTTAAAGGCTAATTTTTACGCAGAACTTGCGGACTCATCCTCAGAAACCCGGTTGATTTCTATTGCCCAGCGCTTCAGAAACCGGGTTTCTTTTTTCGTCAATAAACCCGGTTGATTGGGTCTTATTGAGAATGCAGCCCGATCGCACTAGAAACCCGGTTGTCAGTATTCTCCCGATACAAATTTACCCTCGCAGAATCCACCGGTGATATGTGAATAAATATTAAAAATCATCTCTTCAAGACCTAATTAAGAGATATTTAAATAGAAAGAGAATCGACCTGAACAAAAAAAAATCTCCAACTGCTGAACCAAGCTACAGACAATAGATTCAGTTCTTCAGGTCGCTATATTTAACCCGTTTTGTGTGTAACATTACTTTGTAAAAAACTACAAATATTTACGAATAATTAAGTTATTGTAAAAGTTTGTAAAAAGTTTAAATTCTCAGCAGAAATCCCTTGGCAAACTCGAGTGAATAATGTTACTAATAGAAGCGTGGGGCATCCCCACAACGAACCTTGAAAATTCAATTAAGCAATCATAAACCAAATGACAACAACCGTACAGCGTCGCGAAAGCGGCAACGTTTGGGAACGGTTCTGCGAGTGGGTAACTAGCACCGATAACCGCATTTATGTGGGTTGGTTCGGCGTCTTGATGATTCCCACCTTGCTGAGCGCCACCGCCTGCTACATCATCGCCTTCATCGCTGCTCCTCCTGTGGATATCGACGGCATCCGCGAACCAGTTGCAGGTTCCTTGATGTACGGCAACAACATTATTACTGGTGCTGTTGTTCCTTCATCAAATGCGATCGGGCTTCACTTCTATCCCATCTGGGAAGCTGCTTCCTTAGACGAATGGTTGTACAACGGCGGCCCCTACCAATTGGTAGTTTTTCACTTCCTCATTGGCGTTTTCTGCTACATGGGTCGTGAATGGGAATTGTCCTACCGTTTAGGTATGCGTCCTTGGATATGCGTCGCTTACTCTGCACCAGTTGCAGCAGCAACCGCAGTATTCTTGATTTACCCGATCGGACAAGGCAGCTTTTCTGACGGTATGCCCTTGGGTATCAGCGGCACATTCAACTTCATGATCGTGTTCCAAGCTGAGCACAACATCCTGATGCACCCCTTCCATATGTTGGGAGTTGCTGGTGTCTTCGGTGGTAGCTTGTTCTCCGCCATGCACGGTTCTTTAGTTACCTCTTCCTTGGTTCGTGAAACAACCGAAACCGAATCGCAAAACTACGGTTACAAATTCGGTCAAGAAGAAGAAACCTACAACATCGTCGCAGCCCACGGCTACTTCGGTCGTTTGATTTTCCAATACGCTTCTTTCAACAACAGCCGTTCTTTGCACTTCTTGTTAGGTGCATGGCCAGTAGTCGGCA
>JAUBOM010000109.1:0-25826 GCA_036700245.1 Microcoleus vaginatus BM001213989 | reverse complement strand
ATCGCTTTTTATTTTTATGTGATTATAAGTAGTCTATCATAACCGGATTTGGTATAAATTCATGGCAGGTATAGATTTAGGGATCGATAACCTCGTGGAATGACCGCGAATAAGCCAACATTTAGACCAACTATTTAGGACGGAAAGTATCTCAAAATAATCAATAAGTTCTGGTTTTAACAAGCGCGCCCGCCTGGTTACAGTCGCAACTAGAAACAGGAAAATAGACCAGCCGCCAAATCCAGCAAATCACCTTAAAGCGAAACAAGCGAGTAGAAAACTATTTTCATCAAACCAGCCGTTTAATTGTGAAGCGCTTGGTGGACGAGCAAATAGGGCAGTTAGTAATTGGCAAAAATGAGAAAGGGAAACAAAATGTAGAGTTAGGAAAAAAAACTAACCAGACATTTTGTTCAATGCCTCAAGCAAAACTAATAGACACGATCGCCTACAAAGCTCAGTTAGTGGGTATTGAGGTAACAGTGACAGAATAATCTTATACAAGTAAGTGCAGTTTTTGGGAATTAGAGCCTGTCGGTAAGCAAGAGTCTTACCAAGGTAAGAGAGTGTTTCGCGGGTTGGGTCAGTGAGCGGGGATCGCGATAAATGCTGATGTGAATGCAGCGTTAAATATAATTATAAAAGTAAGCGGAAACTCACCAGTTTAGGAGTGCAGCAACCGTTTAGAGGTGGCAAGCAGTTTCACCTGTGCGGGTCGAGCCTGTACGAAAAAAGCCACAAAAACTCCGGTAATATCAAGTATTGCCCGGGTTTTTGTGAACTGTCAAATTTGCCCTCACCGGCAACTATCATCGGGTGCTGATTTAACCGGAAACTTTCAAAGAAATTTTGAGAACTTAATTAGTGGGAATAACTCGCTGCCTAAAGGCTGCAAGGCAGGTTTCATCTCCGACGTGAACGCGCGGAGTTTTCACGAAGAGCGTTATAAAGCTGGCTACTTGATTGAGAACTTATGAAGCCAAACTCAAGCAGTATCGAGTTATTCCCAGCCGCTACGACAAGCCCAAAGTCAACTGTGTGAGAGCAATCTACTTCGCGGTTACTGCGTTAGGGGTCAAGTGATGACAGGCCCTAACGCGGGGCTATCCGTTGCAGTTCTTTGGCTTGTTCTAAAATTTTCTCGAAGTCTTCTTCACTCAACCGCTGAATGTAGTTGATTTTGAACTCTTCTAGGAAGTCGCACAGCAGCAGTTGTATTTCTTGCCAGGTGTGCTGCTGTTGCAGTTCGGTTCCTAAAGCTTGGCCGAAATGTTGGACTAGCTGGCTTGAGAGTTTCATGCCTATGGGGTCTTCGGTGGCGATTTTGAAGGCTTCGTAGGCATCTTGGGGGCCGAGAGTGGCTAATTTTGACAGTTCTGCAACTAATTGCTCTGCTAGCTGTTCGGGCAGGTTTCCCAGCCCGGGTACTTGCTTCCATCCTTGATAGAGGGGGGATTGTTTGAGGAAGCTTTCAATATTGTACCGGAGGAGGGCTTCTAGGTCTGGCTGGAGTTGGGGGAGGACTTTGTAGACGGTTATTTGCACGAGATGGGTGGCGATCGCTTCTATTTCATTGATATTGTTGATGTCTACATAGCGCTGTTTTTGGGATTGAAAGAGTTGACGAGTTAGTTCGCCTGTGCTAATTGATTGTTGAATCTGGTTGATGAGTTGAATTACTACTACTTCGGTCAATTCTTGGGCGAAGTTGGCGACGAAACCTCGACTGATTTGGGTGCGTATGGGTTCGAGATCCGGCATTTTGGCTTGGTGGATGCGAATTGTGACGGGTAATACTCGCAACAGGCGCCAGAATGGCAGCAGCAGGAAGATGTCGTACCATCGCCAGAGCATGGCTGCTCGCCAAGTGACGCTGCGCTGGCGGCGGCTGATCGAGTAGGTACGGGCTAGAAATTCGATCGCGAATATGGCAATAAATGGCAGGTCAATTTTCCAGAAGTTATCGGTGAATTCGCCGTTTTCTCCGATCGAGCGGTAATAGTTGGTGGCGATTAATGGCTTGATTTTGGCGTCAAACCACTGGATTTCTTTTTGCCAGCCTTGTTGGCTTAAATAGTCAGGGTTCCAGAATCTTTGGAATGATTGTTTAGCGGAGTCTTGCGGATTCGGGGCGCGATCGCGCATCCGGTCTTTTATTTTTTCTAGGGTGCCGCTTTTTGATGCTACTCGAAAGGGATCTTCGTCGATCATTTTCGCGCTCAGATTGTTTATTTCCTGCAATTTGGCTGCTACTTCCGGGGAGGGCAAGCCTGTTTGCACTACTTGAATTTTTAATTCTTCTAAGGTTTCTAGATATTTCTGGGTGTCTCGGTGGGGTTGAATTCCTTTAAATGGGTCGTATAGTTGAGTGAGAACTGGCAGTTGCCGGAAGTAGAAATCTCGCCAGGACACGTAACTTATGTCAAATAATACTAGGCTTAAATTTCCTAGGGCGACCAGTGCCATGAACCGCTCGAACCAGGGTACTTTTGGTGATTTTTTCGGGGAGTTTGGAGTTTGAGAGGGCTGTAGTTTTGGTGTCACTGGCGGTTCCTAATTAAGTAGACCGATCGAAATAGATGTAACTGGTAATAGCTGAAAAAAGAAAACAGGGAAAACTGACTACTTGTCGGGTCGCGCTCGGATTGCGATCGATCGAGCTAGTATTTATTTTAACCTGCGTTTGTTGGGGAGTTTTGGATTGTTGATTTCGCCTGGTTAGGTAAAAAATTATACTGCTAAAATATTAAAGTCGATCGAACTTGACGGAAGCTGTGGCTGCCGTTAGTCTGCTTCTCTCTGGCAATAAAATTATATCTCAGGGGGAATCCTAAGTTTTTTTGGCGTTGCAGAGCTAACGGGGCTGGTAATAAATTACTATTTCTGTTTGATCTACTGGCTATTTGACCGCTTAATCAAATGTATTGCACGGATCGGACTCGCTTGGTTAGATTTGGACTTCGAGTTTGAGGTGAAACCCTCAAGAGAGTTATACTTGCTCAGGGGCAGTTGGGCGATCGCGCCCCCTTCGATCGCGAGGGTGGCTGCCGCCTCCGTAAGGTTCGAGGTCTCGCCTCTACAAAAACCAGCTTGCGATCGGACTCTTGAATAATATGAAACCCTGACTATAATTTTGTTCGCATTTTTTTAATATATGACATACTGCCTTAATCTCGATTGCCCAAGAGACAAGCGTCAGAACCCACCAGGCACAAAGTATTGTCTTAATTGTGGTTCAAAGCTGCTGCTAAAAGACCTTTATGCAGCAACTGAGCCGCTGCGCGACGGGGGATTTGGCAGGACTTTCCGAGCTGTTAATCATGGAAAATTTGAGGAATTATGCGTGATCAAACAGTTGTCGCCCCCTCAAGAGTTTCAGCGGAAGCCCGGTCATTTTAAAAAATATGTTCGACTGTTTGAACAAGAGGCAAGGCGGTTATACGAGCTGAAGCACCCGCAAATTCCTCAGTTGATTTCTTATTTTGAGGAAGATGGACGCTTGTATTTGGTGCAAGAGTTTATTGATGGCAATAATTTAAAGGATGAGTTAGAAAAGTACGGTGCTTATAGCGAAATTAAAACGAGCGAACTGCTGTTAGATTTGTTGCCTTTGTTGAAGTTTGTTCACGACAGAAATGTAATTCACCGCGATATTAAGCCTGAGAATGTGATCCGCCGATCGCGAGATCGTAAGTTAGTGCTGATAGATTTTGGGGTTTCCAAACAGGTAGTAGCTGCTGCTCCGACTAAAACTGGAACTAAGTTGGGAACTCCGGGCTACGCGGCTCTAGAACAGCGTCACGGTAGGGCTGTTCCTGCTAGCGACCTTTACAGTTTGGGGGTGACTTGCATTCGCTTGCTGACTTCTGTTATGCCTTATCTCGATATCTACGGGGACATTCACGATGACCTTTACGACCCGCTTGAAGGCCGGTGGCTTTGGAGGGAGGCTTTGCCGAAAGGAACAAAAATTAGCGATGATTTAGGTCAGGTTTTGGATAAGTTGATTCAGGAATATGTTAAAGACCGCTACAAGTCTGCTGTGGAAGTTATGGAGGCTTTAAAGCCTCCTGTTGTTGTTCCAGGGCTGGAAAACTTGCAGCAGGCAACTGTTCTTAGTCCTTCTGTACCGACTCAACCTGTGCCTGAGTCTCCGGTAGTTTCTGAGAATTTAGAGTCGGAAAAAGGTATTGATTATTCTCACTTGGCCAAGCTGCTGGCTGCTAAAAATTGGCGGGGTGCTGATGAGGAAACTTCGGTGAAAATGCTGGAGGTGATGGAGCAAGTTTCACGGGGTTATTTGAGCGAGGAAGATATTAGGAAGTTTCCAGCTAAGGATTTGCAGACTATCGATCAACTTTGGGTGCGGCACAGTCACCGCAGATTCGGTTTTTCTGTGCAAAAGGCTTTGTGGGTAAAGTCGGGGGGAAAGGCTGGTGTTTATGATGCTACAGTTTGGGAGAAGTTTGGCGATCGAGTGGGCTGGCGGGTTAACAACCAGTGGGTATACTATACGGAGCTGAATTTTACTTCTAAGGCAAAGCCTGGACATTTGCCGGGGGGGACTGTTTTTGGATGGGAAGGCGGGGTTTTGTGCGGTGTTTTGGGTTTGGGCGGGATCTGGTTTCTGCTGTCGCGGCGGGATTTGTAGGAAGGAAGAAGTTCGGCAACGGATTGTATAACGCATTTAACCGATGGATGTTGAGGTTCGAGGGAAGAGGTTCCAGGTTCGTGGCAAGAAGGAACAGGGAAGAATCGGGGAATAATGGCTCAGGTGGCAATTATTTAAAGAGTTAACAAGTTTTTAATTGCTTTCTCTTCTCAATAAGCTGTGACGGCTTTGAATTGCATATTTCAATCAAGGGGTCAGTCGATTTGAGATTTGAGATTTGAGATTTGAGAGGTTCGGACTCGACGGCGTGAGTGCGAGCCGTCGAGTCGGGCTCGCCGTCGAAGGATTTTAGATTTACTCCACAGATGAATCTGGGACCTGGAACAAGAATCTAAAATTTTTGCCTCTCCACGACTCCTGTTGTTGACAAGTATCGGTTTTTGGGCGGGGTCAAAAGCGTCAAATTCTCTCCCCCTCTCCATTTCTTCCCCTCTCCCCCGGACTTATAGCAATCCTTGCAGGAGCCGTAAATTTTTTACCCCACCCCAACCCTTCCCGAACCCGCTCGCTCGGGAGTAAGAAATTTACAAATGATTTAGGATTGCTATATACCAGTTTAAAAAAAGAATGCAACTGTAGGCATGCTCGAAACCCATACAGAATAAGTCATTCCCAATTCTTCAATTATTTAATCTCAAATCTAAAATTGTATGACCTACAGACGCTTTAGATGGGTAGGAGCTTATTACAGGTTGGCGATCGTCAGCCATATGTTATGAGCGATATGTTATATATAAATAATGTACAAAAAACTAGGAAAATAAGATATAATCGCAAACCATTTTTTTGTGATATGTTTTAGAGAAGGGCAAGTGTACAAAGTCGCAGGCCAGTCCTTGTCCGTGGAAAAGCATGGGAACTGGCTTTGGCTCCAATTTACCAAGGAGATATATCTTTTATGTTGCAAGAAAAACGTCTCAAGCCGTGGACTGTAGTTCGCTCGCTGCCAAATGTGGAAAAAGTGGTTGTGGGTGAGTTTCGCAGTTGGTCAGATGCAGACGGGCACTTGAAAATTCTCAAGCGGATGGTTCCGGCGGATCGATTGACTGTTGTGTTCGATCCGGTAGTTCAAGCGTAATGTCGCTGGTAAATTGATCGGCCTGCGATCGCTCTGTGAGCTAAGCGATCGCCTATTTTTTTACATAAAAAATGCGACCGCTAAAAAGGCGATCGCAACTTGAATCCTTGTCCTTAACTGCGGCGAATTTCAGTAATTTGGTCGGCAACATCCAAAATTCTTTGGGGCATGGATGGCCCGGTAAAAATCATATCCAAATGATGAGGCTTGTTGTCAATCAATGCCACCACTTCGGCTTCGGGAATCAAGCCCAAATTAACCGCTAAACTTAATTCATCGAGAATAACTAGCGCATAACGGCCTTCGCGCACCGCATTTTGAACATACTGCCACAATTGTTCGATCGATTGCGTCTCAAGCTCATCTAAATCGGCCTTCTCAATGCAGCGGGACAAATCGCAGCGCACCCAATCTAAATTTTGCCCCAACCGCAGCGGATGCTGATGCCCTTGATTGATTCCCCCTTTGAGGAACTGTACCGCCAGCACCGGAGATCCCTGTCCTGCAATTCTGAGGGCCTGAGCCATAACACTGGTAAAAAAGCAGCGGTGCGGACCTGTAAAAACTTGGACCAGCCCTTGAACTGTGTAGGGCAAGCTGTGGGTTAAATTGAGTTTAGGGGTTTGTAACTGAGCAACCATAGGGCAATATTTAATCAGCAACTAAGTCTTGAGTGCAGCTCCGACCTTGGCGCGGCTGAAGCCTGCTTGACAATATATAGTGTACTGGGCCGAGTGCACATCCGATCGAACGCTAGATATACAAGTTGTCAAAAGCTAGCGGCAGTGGCATTCGCAGTCGTTTGTTCGATTTTTGAACTCAATTAGCACTTAGGCAGAAACGGTTTTTTTTACCAAAATACGGCGGGGATCGCCCCAGTTGGATAGTTAGAGGGTGAAAAAACCAGGCTATGAGAGTCTGGGTAAGTCCAGGACTGTTAAGAAAAGGTACACATCGCGTAGAATTTGAATGTCGCGGCACTAGGAGCAGGGACTGTGAGATTGGTGATTCTGGGAGGGCCAGGAGCGGGAAAGGGAACTCAGGCTGAACTACTGTGCAGCAATTTGAGCCTTCCTTTGCTGGCTGTGGGGGACATTCTACGGGAGGCGATCGCAGAAGACACAGATTTAGGCAAGCTGGCGGTGTCTTATGTCGAAAGAGGGGAATTAGTTCCCGACGCAACTATGATTGAATTCTTTCGCCGCCGGCTGCTGCTGTGGGATGTCTTTAATGGCTGGGTGTTGGAGGGATATCCGCGAACGGCTTTTCAAGCTGAGGAATTGGATTTTTTGCTGGACGATTTGGCTCAGCAGCTAGATTGGGCGATTTTGTTGGAAGTGCCGATCGAGGTTTTGCTGAGGCGATCGATCGAGCGCGATCGAGCGGATGACCACCCTGAAATTTTACAGCGTCGGCTCGATTTGTTCCACGAACGCACTATTCCTCTTTTAGAGTATTACGAATACCGCAACAAACTGTTAACTGTCAATGGCGACCAATCGCCAGAAAAAGTCCAGCAGGATCTTCTCGAATTGATCGAGGCTAAGGGCAAATAGTCAGACCATTTTAGATTTTAGATTTTAGATTTTAGATTGAATGACTGCATATGTAACAAATCAAAAAAAGCTGGAATATTAATACCCACTTCCCAATTTTTAATTTCCAATTACCCATTACGAATCACCTAAATATTATGTCTTTCCAGCGTCCCGACGGCCGACAACCAAATCAACTTCGTCCGATTAGTTTCGATCGAGAGTTTACGAAATTTGCTAGCGGTTCCGTACTCGCAAAAAGTGGCGATACTCAGGTACTTTGCAGCGTGACAATCAAGCCGGGAGTGCCGAGATTTCTGGAGAATACCGGACAAGGTTGGCTAACAGCGGAATACCGAATGTTGCCTGGTTCTACGCCGCAGCGACAAGAGCGGGAATTTATGAAATTATCGGGACGCACTCAAGAAATTCAGCGGTTGATTGGGCGCAGTTTGCGATCGTGCTTGGATATGCAACTCTTGGGGGAACGCACCATACTTGTGGATGCGGATGTTTTGCAAGCGGACGCTGGGACTCGCACAACTTCAATTACTGGCGGGTTTGTGGCTGTGGCTGACGCTTTGAATAAGTTGGTACAAAAAGGTGATTTGGTGCGATCGCCCATTATTCGCCAAGTGGCGGCCGTGTCTGTGGGGCTTTTGGAAGGCGAGCCATTTTTAGATTTGAATTATCTGGAAGATGTGGCGGCTGAAATTGATTGTAATGTGGTAATGAATGGAGATTTGAATATCATCGAAATTCAGGGAACTGCGGAAGATGGAAGTTTCAGCCGCAGTCAGTTAAATCAAATTTTGGATGTGGCAGAAACTGGAATTCAGGAATTGTTGGAGGCCCAGCGGCAGGCTTTGGTTGGGTAGGTAAACCTGATGCAACAGCAGAGCGATCGCTTTTCACACTCTTAATCGAAAGACTCATCACATTCATCGAATGGATAATGCGCTGAACTGACTCGCGATATGTCAGATGTCGCCGCCGAAGTTCGTTTACAACCACCTATTCGAGTGGGTAGCCTGGGAATAGAACACATCGAATCTTGATACTCAATTGAGTTTAGAAAACAAGGAGCAGTGGTTTGATAATTAATCTGTAGGAAGAAAACTGATGAGTCTATCAGAATCGTTAAAACAAGTCATTTCTAATCATTGGTCATTTCTGGCTGAGGCGACGTTTGAACCGACAGCGCAAGGTTCAAGTCAGGCAACCTATTTTGTTTACACACCAGACAATCGGTTTGTTTTGAAACTTTACGCAGCAACCACTGAAACTGTCCAGATTCAATACGAACATTCATTGCTCACCTTCTTGCAATCCACTGATTTCTCTTTTGCGATTCCAGAACCAATCCGTACTACTTCTGGTGAGACTTTCATTGCAGTTGAAGCTGACGGTCGATCGCTCAACGCTGCTTTACTTCCTCGGATAGTCGGACAAGCTATGGATCGGCAAAACCTTGACCAAATTCAATCGGCTGGCTTTGCCTTAGCTTCGTTGCATCATCAGCTTGCCAAGTTCGATCCGCAGGGTCAGTTCGCAAGATTGCCGTTTTGGGGATCGTTAGATCGGATTCATCCACAAGTGAGCGTTCCCTTAAATGTTGCGCAAATTTTGAGTCTAGGATTGGAAGAACAGGGGCGCGTTAGTCAACTGTTGAGTGAGGCGATCGAAGCCGCCCCTGATCTCTACGCAACGCTTCCTATCCAAACCATTCATGCAGATTACATTACACCGAATATTCTTGTTGAAAACGATCGCGTCGTTGGGATTTTAGATTTTGAGTTCGCCACGCGCGATTTGCGGCTGTTAGATTATCTCAGTAGCTTGGATCAGTTTGCGTCCTTTCCCTGGAAGGACGATCGATTCGAGGAGATTGTGCGAGCCTTCAGTATGGGCTATCGAGCCTGTTCTTCCCTGACTGTCGCAGAAATGAAGGCTGCAATTGCAGTATGGAAGTTGCAACGCGCCAGTTCGCTCGTCTACTGGACAGGGTGGTTGCTTGAAGGGAAGGGAAATCGTCAGCAAATAGTAGATGCAGTTATGGAGACGCTGAGATTTGAAACCTGGCTCGAATCAAATCAAAGCAGACTGCTGGATGCGCTGGGTATCGCCTAATTTTTATGTCGGCTTTAGACCGAATCTATCGCCAATTTATTTGGAATTCACCTACTGCGCCACTACTGCACCACTCCCGCCACTCTGCGTACCTGCAAAGGCGGTTTGTCCGATTTTCAGTTAAAACGCGCGATCGACTATATCCGATCGAACCTCCATGCTCAATTGAGTTTAGAAAACATTGCCGCCGAACAGAATTTAAGTCACTATTATTTTTGTTCTCTATTCAAGCAATCGATGGGAGTTTCCCCGTGGCAATATGTAATTATGCAGCGAGTAGAACGCGCGAAAGAATTGCTAAAAAATCGGGATTTGTCAATTTATGAAGTTGCCCTTGCTTGCGGTTTTTCCAATCAAAGTCATCTCAACAAGCATTTTCGATCTGCCACAGGAATTGCACCCGAAATCTATCGGCCGGGATGAGAGCAAAAATGTAAAAGCGCGATCGCCATTTGATCGATCCGCCTCCATTGTGGCACGGGCGTCCCGCCTGTGCGACAGTATCGGTTCAAGCCGTGAAGCCGCGCTATCCCGAAGTAAATCGCGCTGTAAATAGTGTGGTTTACTCTGGTTTACTGCTTGTGCTATAATTGAATAAAAATCTTTATAATTACCAATTGCTAACATAATGCAATCTGAAAAAATATCAATTTCCTTAAGATGTGAGTTAAAACATAAAATTTTAACTAAAGTGACGGGTTTAGATTTTGTTATTAAGAGTTTATATATCAGGAAGCTCCGCGCTCCGACAGCAATCGGGTTTTTAACTCTTATTCAAGGTTTGAACGAAGTATGGGGGTTAGAAAACTCGGTTTCTGCGTCCAGGACTATATGTGACAGGCATTTAGTCAAATGGTTTAATAACTCCTGATACTGGGCCTTAGATAGGTTCGCTGACTTGTTAGCGGATGGGAATTTGAATCACAAACTCGGTTCCCTCACCAGGAGTAGAGAAGCACTCCAGTTTACCCTTATGTTTTTCCGTGACAATTTGATAGCTGATAGACATTCCCATCCCTGTGCCTTTTCCAATCGGTTTGGTGGTGAAGAAGGGATTGAATATCTGTTGCTGAATGTCTTGGGGAATACCAGGCCCGTTATCCGCGATCGCAATTTGCACCCAGCGGCCATAAACCACCGAAGTCATAATTTTAATTTGATTGGAATTTGCCTGGATATCCTGAAACCTTCGACTAGCATTGCCATTTTCTAAAGCATCGATCGCATTGGTGAGAATATTCATAAACACCTGATTGAGTTGTCCGGCGTAGCATTCCACCAGCGGTAGAGAACCGTACTCTTGGATCACCTTAATGGACGGTCGTTCCGGTCTATCTTTAAGGCGGTGTTGCAAAATCAGTAGGGTGCTGTTAATACCCTCATGAATATCGACTGCCTTAAACTCTGCTTCGTCCATCCGCGAAAAGTTTCGTAGCGACAGGACAATTTGGCGGATGCGATCGGTACCCATTTTCATCGAAGACAGCATTTTTGGCAGGTCTTCTTGCAAAAACTCCAGGTCGATTTCTTCGGCTGCGATTTGAATTTCGTCAGCAGGGTTAGGATAGTGCTGTTGATAAAGCTGCACGAACTCTAACAAATCTTCGGCGTATTGCTGTGTATGGACGAGGTTGCCGTGAATGAAGTTGACCGGGTTGTTAATTTCGTGGGCGACTCCCGCAACCAGTTGCCCCAAACTAGACATTTTTTCGCTCTGAATTATCTGTGATTGGGTGCGTTGCAACTCACTTAGGGCGTTTTTGAGTTCACCGGTGCGGTCTTCCACCCGATCTTCTAATTCTGCATTACTTTTTTCTAAGGCGGTAAACGATTCGCGCAGTTGTATTGCCATGTGGTTAAAGGAGTTGGCAAGGGCGTTGAGTTCTTGAATACCGCTGTCTTCTACAGCTTGGTCGAAGTTGCCAGATGTTATTGCCTCACTCGCCCGATTCAGTCGCAGAATCGGACGCGCAATCCAGCCAGAGGTGATAACGCCCATCCCACAAGCTACCCCCAATGCTGCTAAGCAGAGCAAGATTGTGGTGCGAGTATTGGCATCAATCTGTGCCATGAACTCGCTTTCTGGCACACTCACCACCACTAACCAATCCAATCCATATTCGTCGCGCCAGGGAGTGACTTGCACATAGTAGAGTTCTCCCTGAAAATCAAGTCGGAGATCCGTGTCTCCAGAAATGGATTCAAACCCTTTGAAGCGTTGCTGGATTTGTTTGGCAATTCCCTGCACTATGGGATTGCCACTGTCGATCGCCTTCAAACGCCGAATCTCGTCTTTGACGGTGGTAAAGGGTTGTTCTTTCGCAGAATTAGCAATCAACATTCCATTGCGTTCCATGATGAAAACCTGCCCTGAGCTACTGACATCTATATTCCGTAAGAAATCGCTCAGTTTCAACAGATGGATATCGACTCCAACCATTCCTAGCAAGCGATTATTTGCGTCATAGATGGGGCGACCAGCGGAGGCAGTGATGTAGGGAAAATTCGGATAATTTATGGTGACGATCCGCGACCAGATGGGTTTACCTGCTTTCACGGGTTCGGTGTACCAGGGTTCTTGGAAGTTGTTCCAATCATAAATACTCACGACGTGAGTGCGATCGCCTTTGTTACCGGTGGCATAGTTGGTGACATTATTCGGCGGTTTGGGACTCCAATCATCAATCACGACGGCTTTGCCGTCGTAGCGTGCGGCTCCTACTCCCTCACCCGTGGTGAGTCCAATGCCGATGTAAGTCAGGTCATAGGCCTGCATTTGGTGCCAGAAATACTTAGCGACGGTTTGGCGATCGCGCACATCCAGCAATCCCATCCGAATCGCATCGGCGTTAATCTGAATCACTTGATGCGGAATAGATAAATAAGTCTCCAGATGTTGATTCACCGAAATGCTGGTTCGATCCATCAACTGATCCGCCAGGTCGTTTACCGCTTTCTGTCCATTTTTGAACGACAAATATCCCACCAGACCGACTGCTCCAAAGATTTGCAAAACAAATGGCACGATCAGTATGAGCTGCAATCGGAGCGCCTTAGTTTTGCCGAAGTGACGTATGTTCATGCTCGAAAAATACTTTTCTTTTAGTGGGATATACTAGACATTTTTATCATGTTTATACATAAAAAATTTAACTTTTTTAAGCATAAAAAATGTCATTTTTTATGCTTGTCCGGAGCATTGCCACCCGTGATAAAAACTGCTCAGTACGGCTCCAAAAGGGCGATCGTTCTTTTGTCGAAACCCGAGCGATCGACTTTGCTGCAGAGTTTTCGCCGAGCTTGAATTGCGAATTCAAAGTTTAGTAAACGCAATGCGTAGCCGGATTGTTAATGGTTGCTAACTCTAATTGATTTGGGAATTTTGGTCGATAGTGGCGCCGATTACAAAACTTGCCGTGGGGCGATCGGAATTTCAATAATAAACTCGCTCCCCTCTCCGGGTGCAGAAACGCACGTCAATTTTCCGCCGTGAGAACTGACAACAATCGAGTGAGAAATAGACAATCCCAAACCAGTTCCCGAACCTACCGGCTTAGTCGTAAAAAACGGATCGAAAATCTTGTGCAGCACCTCAGTTTTCATCCCCGGCCCGTTGTCGGCAATTCTAATTATGGCAGACTTCCTGTCTGTCACCTCTGTAGAAATTGTAATAGTAGGCTGTTTATGAGAGTTTTCCGGGCAATCTCTTGCTACGAGGAGAGCATCGATCGCATTTGTCAAAATATTCATAAATACCTGATTCAACTGAGACGCATAACAAGTAATTAGTGGTAGCGTGCTGTAATTTTTTATCACCTCAATTCCCAAACGCCCGCCCTCTTTTCTCAGGCGCGGTTGCAGCAACATCACCGTACTGTCGATGCCATGATGGATATCTACCGACTTCATTTGCGCTTCATCGAGGCGCGAGAAATTCCGCAAGCTCAGCACAATATCCCGGATTCTTTCCGCTCCTACTTTCATAGAATCCAGCAGCTTTTGCAAATCTTCGCTCAAAAATTCCAGCTCAATTGTTTCTATTTCCTCCAGGATTTCATCAGCAGGTTCCGGATAGTGCTCCTGGTAAAGCTCAATCAATTTTAGCAAGTCTCTAACGTATTCGCTAGCCGGATTGAGATTGCCGTAGATAAAACTTACAGGATTATTAATTTCGTGAGCTACACCAGCCACCATTTGTCCCAAACTCGACATTTTTTCCGTTTGGATTAATTGAGCTTGAGTTAGTTTCAGCTCGCGCAAAGTTTGTTCTAAACGCTCGTTTTTTTCATTTAACTCCTGCGTCCGCTCTTGCACTTTCTGTTCCACCGAATTGTAAAGCAGAGCATTTTCCAAAGAAATAGCAACTTGGGAAGAAAGCAACCTTAAAACTTCCAATCTGTGGGGAGTAAATGCCCCGACAGTTAAATTGTTTTCTAAATAAAGAATGCCGATTAGTTTGCCTTGATTGATGATTGGAGTACACAAAATAGATTGGAGTTGATGTTTGGCGACGTAAGGATCGGCTGTAAATAGTCCCTCAGCCGCCGCATTGCTCAACACCAAATCCGAGCGAGTCCTTTCCACATAATTAATCACCGTCACAGGTAAATCCTGATAGCCTTCAACAGGCGTAAATTGCAGCACGTCTACATCTTCAGAAAATACTGACGCTTTAGCTAAAATAAACAGTTGACCATCTCTGACTAATATCAGAAAACCTAATTGAGCACCCGCATTTTCCAAGGATATTCTCATCAAAGAAGCCAGCAACTTATCGAGTACAATTTCGCTAGAAATCGCCAGAGATGCTTTCATTACCGTTGCTAAATCCAGCACTCTCGCATCGCTGCCCGTAGAACTATGAATAGTTGTTGTAGTTTGATTGTTGTTAAAACTTCCGTGGATCGGCGTCATTTCCCGCAACTGCGGATACTTCTGTTCTAAATCTTCTACTTTGCGAACTGCACCCCAGCGCAAGTAGCACGAGTGAGCTTCGCGCAAGTGGATTTTGGCATATTGATACTTGCCTTTACTCAACCAAAACTTAGCTGCTAGTTCATTCGCCAGCGCTTCATTTTGGACAAACTCATTGTCTTGGGCTAAATTTATAGAGAAATCGTACAGCTCTACAGCTTCTGAATCTTTCTTGGAAATTCGGGCTATTTCTGCTTGTACTAAAAGGTACTTGTGCAGAAAATTTTCTGCACAGTTGTCTGCCCAAATTTTCATCTGTTTTTGGTTGGCTTCTAACTTTTCCAAGTAGAGCTTTTGCTGGTATTCTGAAACATTTGGAAAAACGGCGGCTAAAACTAGAGAAAAGAAAAAATTCCATTCGGTAGCGGGTATCGCTCCGGTAATAAAAGATAGCTGTTTTTCTACTTCCAAAGCTAGTTGTAGCGCTTCGTTGAAGTTGCCGTACCAGTACATTACCTGGCATTTGCGAATCTGATAAAGGCAGAGCGAGTACAAATTTTGATGAGCTTTACAGTTGTGGACGAATTCAGCTTCGCTGATATCTTCGCTTTCAAATACAAACTTTTCAAGAGTGAGTTTGCTCAAGTTGCGCAGGATTAACTCTACCCCTAATAATGTATCGGTTACGAGCTGATTTTTGGTTTTTTGGCTGAACTGCAAATACCTGCTCGTGTCGGCCATAATTTGCGAGATTTCTTTACCTTGAAAAAATGAGTTAGCTATGCGGTTGGACAGGATATAACCCGCATACTCTAAATCTCCTGATTCTAAAGCTGCTTGATATCCTTCATTGCTGATTGTGTGGGAATCTTTGATGGGGTTGAACCAGTAATAAAAAATACTGACCAGAGATGAACAAGCTCTGCACTTCAAGCCGATATTGCCCGATTTTTCGCTGAGATTCAGCGACAGCAAGCCGAATTGATACGCAGCTTTGTAATCTCCAGAAACTGCGTTTAAGAACATACCGTAGCCAGCATAGCAAAGAGATGCTTCGGGTACTAAACCGTATTTGAGAGAAAGATTAACTCCTTTTAAAACGCTGACTTTCCACAAGTCGGGATTTTTAAGGTACGCCGATGTCAGCAAGTTTGTAATTAATTTGACTGCCACTTTTTTTTCTGGAAGAGTCATTTCAGGGGCGTCAAGCAGGGAAGCTATTTCTCTACCTGCTAAAAAATCCGTGGCTGCTGCAAATTCTTCGGATATGACTTTTTGTAGCCCGTCTAGCGGCAAGTCAATTCCGAGCAAGTTCAAAGCTTTGATTCCGGCTTTAACGGCTTCTTCGTACTTCGCCCGCAGGGTGTACTGCACGATCAGCAGGTTGTAAATTTCTACCTTTTCTAAGGGCGATCGCGCTTTTTCCAAAGTTATATTAATAAATTCTTCTGAGTTATCGAAATAACCGTTTAAATACTCAACATTTGCCCGCTCCATGTGCAAGGCAAAGGCTAAGTCGTAGTGGGAATCCCAAATATCGGCGGTCAAACCGTCCATGCCTGCGGTCAAATACTGCAATGCTGAAACATAAGCGGTGGCGTCTTTTGCTCTCCGAGTCGCATCTAAATTCAGCGTTGCTAGTTCAATTAATTCTCGATCGTCTTTAATTAGCGATCGAGCTACATTCAAGTGATCGACTAATTCAAAGATTCTGTCAGCGCGATATTCAGCCGGAGTGTTTTCTAGGATTTGCCTGCCTATTTTCAGGTGAACTGCCTTTTTTTGCGAGTCGTCTATCAGAGCGTAAGCTGCTTGCTGTACCCGATCGTGCAAAAATTTATAATTCAGAATTAATAGCGGAAACAGCACGTAATCTAATGACTTGCTTTCCAATTCCGAACTGGGTAGGATCAGTCCAGACTTGATCGCTGGCAACAAATGAGAAAAAGTTTCCGACGCTTCTTTCTCATTAATTAAAGAAAGAGTATTCAAGTCAAATTCGTTGCCCAAACAAGCCACCAAGCGCAAAACTTGCTGCGTTGAGCTGGGCAGCTTTCTCAATTTTTGTACCATCAAATCTACTACATTGTCAGTGATAGCGCACTGCTCAATTTGATTCATATCCCAATGCCAGCCGCCCTTGCTCCCCAACTGTGGCGGGTGAAAAACTAGCAAGTTTTCCTGATACAATGTTTGTAGGAATTGATTGACAAAAAAAGGATTGCCGTCTGTTTTGCTGACTACGAGTTCAGCTAAAGGTTTGACAGATTCTCGATCGCTGTGCAAAGTCTCAGCAATCAAATGAGTTATGTTTTCCACCCCCAGAGGCGACAAAGCAATCTGATTAATGATAGCTTCCTGATTTCGCAGCGTCTCGACAGTCATCATTAAAGGATGAGTGGGACTGACTTCATTATCCCGATAAGCGCCAATCAAAAACAGATATTGCGTAGCTTCATCTGTCATCATCAATTCGATCAATTTGAGAGTAGCAGAATCAGCCCACTGCAAATCGTCGAGAAAAATTACCAGCGGATGTTCGGGCTGGCAAAATACGCGAATGAAATTTTGAAAGACTAAATTAAAGCGGTTTAGACATTCCGTCGGCCCCAATTCAGCTACAGGAGACTGAGCTCCGACAATTAGTTCAACTTCGGGAATGACATCAATAATAATTTGCCCGTTTTGACCGAAGGAAGTGCGGAGTTTTTCGCGCCAAACTGCTAATTGAGCCTCGCTTTCAGTTAACAGTTGCCGCACCAATTCCGAAAAAGCGCTGACAACGGCAGAGTAAGGAATAGTCCGCTTGTACTGGTCAAACTTTCCCCAAATAAAATAGCCGCGCCTGCGGGTAATAGGTTTGTCTAAAATCTTCACCATTGCAGATTTGCCAATGCCGGAATAACCAGCAATCAGCATCATCTCGCTGCGAGATTTATGCTGTCCTCTGGCGAACACTGACCGGGAACTTTCTTTTCTGGATTTGCTCTCTTTCTTGAGCACAGAAATTTGGGTCTGTTCGGTGCGGGAGGGTCGATTATTTGTTGCTGCTACCCGTTCAAAAGCCGCTAAAAGAGTTTCAACTTCTCGCTGTCTGCCGTAAAGTTTTTGAGGAATTTGAAATTTGTCGGAAATATCTTGGCTGGCGAGAGGAAACTCGGAAATAACCCCAGATGTTTGCCACTGAAACAGGCAGGATTCCAAATCTGCTTTTAGTCCCCAAGCACTTTGATAGCGCTCCTCAGCGGTTTTTGCTAACAATTTCATCACAATATCTGAAACAGCTTGAGGAATTTCTGGGGTAATTTCAGCGAGAGGTACTGGCTGTTTGGCGATGTGACAGTGAACTAACTCCATAGGATCTGTAGTGGGAAAAGGGAGCTGTCCTGCCAGGATTTCATAGAATGTGACGCCGAGGGAATAAAAATCGGTGCGGTAATCAATTACCCGGTTCATTCTGCCGGTTTGTTCGGGCGACATATAGGCTAAAGTGCCTTCTAAAAAATTAGGATTTTTATTCGGAACCTTTTCCACGTTTGATGCAGTTGAGATGCTAAAATCTATGAGTTTAACTTGTCCTGTAGCTGGATTAAAAACTATATTAGAGGGGTTTATATCTTTATGAATTACATTTTTTCCGTGAATTTCTCCCAAAGTTTCAGCAACTTTGATGGCAGTAGTCAGAAATCCTAAAGTGGTAAATTTTTGGGAAGCCCTAAAAATCTTTAAAGATTCGCCCCCAAAATCTTCTAATATCATTGCTAGACTATTTCTAACCTGCTGCAACTTGTATACTTTAACAACTCCGTCCAGCAGGCTTAAGTTGGCAGTAATCTCATATTCGCGCTTGTATCTATTCAGTTCTTCAGGAGTCGGATAGTCTTCTTTGATAAGTTTGATAATAACAGGTTGGTTGTCCTGCTCGTTGTGGCCGCGGTAAACCAGGGAAGTGCTGCTTTCATAAATGAGAGCGAGAACTGCAACGCCGGGAATTGCCATCATAGTTGGGTTCTCTCAAATTAGGTGTGCTGGGTCAATTTTATAGGACTTACGCGCGGCGGGCTAGAAACCCGCTTCCTTCGTTGTTAGTCGTTGACGAACCCAAGATTTTATCGTATAAACCGGGTTTTTTTTCGTAAATCCTATGTTATTCTTCATTATCACTCAAGAGCTATCTTTTGGGATGTGTGGGAAGGCACGTCTTGACAGCAAAGAGCTGCTGCTGACAAAAGCGCGCTGGGGCTTTCGTCACCTTAGCAGTTAGGTTAACAAGAGCGCAAATACAGGATTTGTGCCCCAATTTACTCGGACACTCGATCGCCATCCGGACAAATAAATTATTTCAGCTTCCAAGGAATTGCTTGATTTTAGCCGATCGCCACCACATTCCGTGAAAATACGTAAGTGCTGCAACATTTATTTTTTCCGGTGACAATGCGCGAATTGCTGGTTCTAAAAAAACTGAGCGGTGCAAGTTTTAACTGCAATTCGCGACTGAGGCGCTGAGGGAAGTAATACCATTTTAGATTTAAGATTTTAGATTAAAGAATTGAAGAATGGGGAATGACTGATGACTATCAGGGTTGGGCTCGCGGGCAGAGAGTTGCATTCTTTTTTTAAACTGGTGTAATGGCGTTTTGCCGATCGTGCAGTGTTGCTTCGGGAGCCGTAATTTCTCTCAATTATATCTGTTTGGGCGATCGATTAACAAGTCTAACTGACCGTTAGATCCCACTAAAATTGACAAAAAATGTAGAATTATTGCACCTTGTCTGGTTCGCCGCAGCGAACCCTAGGGCGAGAGAATTTGCCTATCTCTGAAGAAATTTTTAGGAAAGATTAAGAATTATTGCCATAAAAGCAAGCTCAATTTGTGGGAATTACGAGCCAAATCCCAAGCAGCAAAGGCGTTTGAGCATTTACCAAATCTGTAAATCCTCAGAAAGTTACTATTTCTAAAGGATTCATCCGGTGAGAAAATCAGAAACAACCTTAAAATTTAGCAGTAATCGCCCGATCGGGCACTTTTCAACCAGCACCAGGGAAAATACCTATGAAATTGGCTTATTGGATGTACGCAGGCCCAGCCCACATCGGCACTTTGCGCGTAGCCACTTCCTTCAAAAACGTCCATGCGATCATGCACGCACCGATTGGAGACGACTATTTTAACGTCATGCGTTCGATGCTGGAGAGGGAACGGGATTTCACCCCGGTAACTACCAGCGTCGTTGACAGACACGTACTGGCGCGGGGTTCGCAGGAACGGGTGGTGGACAACATCACCCGCAAAGACAGAGAAGAACACCCAGATTTAATCGTGCTCACCCCGACTTGCACCTCCAGCATTCTGCAAGAAGACTTGGAAAACTTCGTGGAGCGAGCTCAATTGGATGCTAAAGGCGATGTATTGCTGGCGGATGTGAACCATTACCGCGTCAACGAACTGCAAGCAGCCGATCGCACTTTGGATCAAATCGTCCAATTTTACATTAACAAAGCCCGCAAAAAAGGCGATTTAGTAGAAGCCAAAAGCGAAAAACCATCTGTCAACATTATCGGTATGTCTACGCTGGGTTTCCACAACCAGCACGACTGCACCGAGTTGAAGCGTTTGATGGCAGATTTGGGCATTGAAGTCAACGAAGTTATTCCCGAAGGTGCTTCGGTTCACAACTTAAAAAGACTACCGCGCGCTTGGTTTAACTTGGTTCCTTATCGGGAATTGGGGATGATGACCGGGGAGTATTTGCAAAAAGAATTCGGCACGCCGATGGTGGATATTACACCGATGGGTGTGGTGGAAACTGCGCGCTGTATCCGCAAGATTCAGCAAGTGTTGAATGCTCAAGGTGCGGATGTTGATTACGAAAATTTTATTGACCAACAAACGCGGTTTGTGTCGCAGGCTGCTTGGTTTTCGCGATCGATCGACTGCCAAAACTTAACGGGCAAAAAAGCCGTCGTGTTTGGCGATAATACCCACGCTGCGGCGATGACCAAGATTTTGGCTCGCGAGATGGGAATCCACGTTGTGTGGGCTGGAACCTACTGCAAACACGATGCTGATTGGTTCCGGGAACAGGTAAGCGAGTATTGCGATGAAGTGCTCGTCACCGACGATCACGGGGCGATTGGAGATGCGATCGCCAAAGCTGAACCTTCGGCGATTTTCGGCACGCAAATGGAACGCCACGTAGGTAAGCGGTTGGATATTCCCTGCGGCGTAATTGCTGCACCGATTCACGTCCAAAATTTCCCGATCGGCTACAAGCCATTTTTGGGTTATGAAGGCACGAATCAGTGCGTAGATTTGGTCTACAATTCCTTTACTTTGGGAATGGAAGATCACTTGCTGGAAATCTTCGGCGGCCACGATACTAAGGAAGTGATTACGAAGGGTATTTCGGCTGATTCTGACATGGGTTGGACGAAGGATGGACAGGCTGAGTTAAATAAAATCCCTGGTTTTGTGCGGGGTAAGGTGAAGCGGAATACTGAGAAGTTTGCGCGCGATCGGGGGATTGATAAGATTACCGTTGAGGTGCTTTACGCAGCGAAGGAATCTGTCGGGGCGTAGGTTATTGGTGGGGTGGGCATTTGCCCACCTTACTTAGTAAAATAGAAATGCACTGTCACTTTTCAAACACAGAAAAGTTATTTATGGCTAATTCGATCGCTTTCCAGACCGCGATCGAATATGTAGAATCTCTGGGAATTGAAGAGCAAGATTTGTTAATTGAATTAATTCAGAAACGGCGAATTGAAAATCGGCGAGTGGAAATTGCTAACAATGCAAGAGAGGTTGTGACGGCTTTAAAAGCCGGCACAGCAAAGCGAGGCAACCTTGCACAGTTAAAAGCTGATTTACTGGATGAAGAATAAAAACTAAAGTTTGGAACAACAGTTTTAAACGGGCTTTTAAACGGGTTATCAAGAGAAATCCGCAATTAGGTGAGAAAATATTTTCGGTTTTGGAGTTGTTAGTGAACGCTCCATTTTCTCCTTCATTGAAGGCACATAAACTGCGGGGGCAATAAGAAGGGCTTTGGGGTTGTTGGGTTGAGTCCGATTGCCGAATTATCTATACTTTTGAGTAAGATAATGAAACGCAAGAGGAATTGATCGTCTTGATTGATATTGGGACGCAGGATGAAGTATATTAAAAGCCGATCGCCCTTTTCAAACCAAGTGCGATCGGCCTTATTCTTCCGCGCTATCTTCTGGCTCATTTTCCGCCTCAAAATCCACCTTCTCATACATATCTGCTAGCGGTACTTCAACTTTAAAAAAATCAAAAACTAGCGCTGTATCCTCTTCATCGTACTGACTGTACGACCATCGCTTGTTTGCCAACTTGCAATACTGCTCTACATAAATTCGCGATTGGTCAATTAGAATATACTCTTGAAAGGTCGGCAGCGTTTGATAAAACTGAAACTTATCGCTGCGATCGTAACTTTTGGTGGATTTTGATAAAACTTCAATAATCACTTGAGGATTTATTACCGTATCTTTGCGATTGTTGTAATACTCAGGTTTCCCTAAAATTACCATCACATCGGGATAAGTATAAAATTGCTTTTTCGGCATCCACAGGCGCACGTCACCCATGAAAACATTATAATCAAGTCCCTTAAGAGCAAGACGTAATGCTATACTCATATTCAGGGAAATGTGATTGTGATTTGTACTTGCACCTGTCATGGGAATAATTACTCCGTCGCAATATTCACTTTTAGACTCTGCTGTTTCTTCCAGAGCTAGATATTCTTCTGGAGTAAAGTATCGCTGTGCTGTTGGCTGTTCTGTTACTTGTAGAGTAGCTGTCACGGTTTTTTTCCCAATTCAATTCATATCTTGCGTCCAGTCTAACATTGCCCAAAAATGCGCTCGCCCGAATCAAACATTCGGGCGATTAAGAGCGGGATAGCTTCGCCGCGCGTGCTTTCAGATAGTCGCCACCAAAATTAATCGATCGGATCGAAAACTAAGGCCAATCGAGCAGCCGGAAGCAGTTGTTTGAGAATTCGCAAGTGACCCTCTGCATCTGACCAACTGCGAAAGCGACCCACAACGACCCTTTGCAGATTCGGAAGCAAACGAACAACGATCCACGGTTTGAGACGTTTTTCATACCGCATAATAGATGTATCTCCTTTGTTAATTGGAGCCATAGCCAGTCCTTGCTTTTCCAGGGCGCGGGGCTGGCTTTTGACTGATCCGGAGTCGGATTAGAGGAATTGTAACATAATAAGCCCAAATTTGTGTCACTACATTTTTAAGAGCAGAGTAACAAGACGATCGAGAGCCTAAGCTTGTACCATTAAAAGCGTTAGTCAACAAACCAACTTTTACATTGAGCAAGCGCGTTCACGTCACGTTTCCTGATTACGTATATGAAGCTTTAGATCGATGGGCTGATAAACAAGGCAGATCCACAGCTAACCTGATAGCCTTTCTCGTGGAAACGGCTTTATTGGAAGCCCAACAAAGGGGAGAAGTACCCTCAGGGCCAGAAAAACCCAAAAACGAGACTTAAAAAGTTCTTTCGTGGGTTACGGGTGCGTATCACCCGATCGCACTTATAGTTAGTTCCTAGGGTGCGTCGCCACCCAAAATCTCAGACTTGCATATCGATAATCTTAGTCCTGGACGCAGAAACCGGGTTTTTTACGAAAATATTGGCTCGTAGCCTTTAATATCGGTAAAAAACCCGGTTTCTTTGGTTTGATGTGTCCAGGACTGAATCTAATAGCGACGCACCTGTGCGATCGATTAACTTTCCCATACAACTTGGCAAATCCACCGCACGATCGCTCCAATCAAATCAGATTGACTGAGTGAAAAAGCTGCCAGCGAATGCGCGTTATTCTCGCTAACAATAGCAATATTGCGGTCAAACTTGCTTAAATCGTTGACAAATGTCTCGCTAAATCCAGTCGCCTCTTCCCCCCGCGAGTTGTAGAATACTAAAATGAAAGATTTATCGCTATCCATCAGCAGCAAATCCCAATAAGTTTGTAAATCTGCCATTGTTTTCGGTGTGCCATCCTCACTTTTGGGACAGCCTTGTTTCAGCATTTCGGTGTAAATCTTGGCGGCGGGGTTGTCGGGGTTGATGAAGTTTTTGCTGTCGATGCACAAAAGTTGGATTTGATTGGATAATTCGGCTTGATTATTGATTTCTCTGGCAATGTTTTGGGGGAAAGTTTGCCAATCGGGAACTTCGGGATGGGGTGTGGTGGGTGGATGGTGCCATGCGTCATAGAAGGTGGGGTAAGGGAGATTTTGGGCACAGTGCCAGATGACTTCGTAGGAATTTTTGAATCTCTCAAAGTCATTTTTAAAAGTCTCATCAGATAGGCAATCTTTTAAGGCAGTGACAACCCCTGTCATTTGCTGACTTTCTGTCATTTTTGTTAGAAAAAAGGCTGCCGTCTCCTGTCTAGATTTGTCCTCACAGGTAAGGATAAATTGAGTTAAATCGGCGAACGGATATGGGTTGCCTTCGTCTATTACTCCTAACCTATTTGTGTCTATTTCCTTTAACCTATTTTCTGCTTGATACCGAATATTTTCCTCTCCAGAGGTGTGGAGTAACTCAGTGAAAGCGACGATAGAATCTGGGTTGCTTTCGTCTATTTTCCATAAGCTATCTGCTGCTTCCAACCGAATAAATTCATTCTCAGAGGTGCGGGTTAACTCAGTTAAAGCGGCAATCGAATCTGGGTTGCCTTCGTCTATTTCTCCTAAGCTATCTGCTGCCTGCAACCGAATAAATTCATTCTCAGAGGTGCGGATTAACTCAGTTAAAGCAGCGAACGCATCTGGGTTGCCTTCGTCTATTTCTCCTAAGCTTGTTGCTGCCGCACACCGGATATATTCATTCTCAGAGATGCGGATTAATTCAGTTAAAGCAGCGAACGCATCTGGGTTGCCTTCGTCTATTTCTCCTAAGCTTGCTGCTGCCGCACACCGAATATCTTCATTCTCAGAGGTGCGGATTAACTCAGTTAAAGCGACGAACGCATCTGGGTTGCCTTTGCCTATTTCCCCTAAGCTTGCTGCTGCCTCCCACCGGAGATCTCGATCCTCAGAGGTGCGGATTAACTCAGTTAAAGCGACGATCGCATTTGGGTTGACTTTGCCTATTTTCCCTAAGCTATCTACTGCTTCCAACCGAATACCTTCATCCTCAGAGGTGCGGATTAACTCAGTTAAAGCGGCGATCGCATTTGGGTTGCCTGCATATATTTCCCCTAAGCTATGTACTGCACTCTGCCGGAGATCTCGATCCTCAGAGGTGCGGATTAACTCAGTTAAAGCAGCGAACGCATCTGGGTTGCCTTCGTCTATTTTTCCTAAGCTATCTGCTGCCGTCCACCGGATCTCTTCATCCTTTGAGGTGCCGATTAACTCAGTTAAAGTGGCGATCGCATCTGGGTTGCCTTGGCCTATTTTTCCTAAGATTACTACTGCCTCCCACCGGAGATATTCATCCTCAGAGGTGCGGATTAACTCAGTTAAAGCAGCGAACGCATCTGGGTTGCCTTCGTCTATTTTCCCTAAGTTTACTACTGCCTCCCACCGGATATCTTCATGCTCTGAGGTGCCGCTTAACTCAGTTAAAGCGACGATTACTCTTTTACGATCGCTCTCTGGCAATATTGCTTTTGCTCCTTCTTCAATTGGAGCTAGAAATCCACACCGCTCCTGTTTTTTAAGGTTAAAATATCCAAATCCCCACTGGACAATTTGTGCAACGATCGCATCAGCCAAAGCACAATCCTTAAACTCATCAATTAAGACACCAGCTAGAAAATAAGCTCGAAACCCATAAAAATAATTGCATCCATCATCAAACTCGACCAACGCCTTAATAAAAGCTTCCTTCTCCTCCCTATCCACATCCTTTCGCCCCATCCACAACAACATCACCTCTTTCCACTGCCGCTCGAAAATCCGATAAATCCCCTGCTGCGGATTCTGCGGCACATGATTCAAGAAAAAGTGCCAATCCTCAATCTCGCACGCTGCAAAATATTCCTGAAACGTGGGATGATAGAAAGCATAAACAGATTTGAGCGGGTTGTGGGCATCAACTCCGACTCGATTCAGCCAACCTAATTCAAGTGCTTTTTCAAATAACTCAGGATGCGGTTTCGCCAGGTTTTGGCTCACAAACCCATCGGGCAATATCGATTTATATCCAGCTTCAATTGCTGTCAGTGCCAACCTTCCCAAGGCAGCATTTAAGTTTGTTCTCTGTGCTGCTGTTGTCGGGAAAGCTTGTTTTTTGAAATCATAAAGCGCTGCGACAAATACCTCATAAAGTTCGGCTTTAGTATCCGGTAATTTTTGCTGTCCGAATTCCCAAGTTAAACACAGCAGGAATAACCGCAGGGGATTGCGTACTAAATCTTTGATTCGCTCTTTTCCCGGTTCGTCTAAGGCGGCGCGTAGAACCCCCCCCAGCCCCCCCTTGGTAAGGGGG
>JAUBOM010000330.1:0-2049 GCA_036700245.1 Microcoleus vaginatus BM001213989 | reverse complement strand
CACTATTAGTAAAGCTCACCGTTGTCCCCGATATTCCAACGGTATAAGTTCCTGAGGTTAATTCAAGTGTGTCTTGATTTTTTCCACCATAAAAATTACCCGTACCAAAACCGTTGAGATAGTCTTTACCATTTTCTAAAAACACGCTGCCCAGGCCTTTAAAGCCTCCATTGGCAATGATGAAGTCTGCGCCATTACCAGTATTAATCTTACCCTCGTTTTCGATGCCATTAACGCTAGTGATTATGTCCATACCATTACCAGTATTAATGGTGCCGTCGGTACCGATAATCAAGCTTCTATCGGTAATGATAGAGTCGTTACCATCACCGGTATCAATGGTACCGTAGTTGGAAAAGTCACCAATGCCAGTTATTATGAAGTAACCATCGGATGAGCTAGTAACGGCAGTTATTATGTCGTCACCATCACCGGTATCAATGGTACCGTAGTTGTCAATGTCACCACTGCCAGTTATTATGTCGTCACCATCACCAGTATCGATGGTGGAAGAGTTCAAGAGACCACTGCCATAATATCCACCACTAAGAGTTCCACCCTTAGCAATGATTGTGTCTTTTCCATTGCCGGTATTTATATGTCCTGTGTTCTGGATGCCGTAAGAACCTCCGACGGCATCGATCGTGTCATTACCATCACCAGTATTGAAAGTGATCGAGTCATTGTAGATGCCGGTAGTCTTGCCGCTCTTACCACTTATTCTGTCGTTGCCGTTTCCAGTATCGAGGATGCTACTATCAGCGATCGAGATTCCCTCGAAGCTGCTGGCAATGGCAGTGATTTCGTCGTTACCATCAGCGGTATTGAACTTGCCAGAACTGTAAATGCCGCGTTCCTTCCCCCAGACAGTAATTATGTCGTTACCCTCGGCCGTATTGAACGTGCCGGTGTTGTAAATGCCGTCTCCCCCGGAGAACCCCGCCCTGGCAGTAATTATGTCGTTACCCTCGGCCGTATCGAACGTGCCGGAGTTGACAATGCCCCGGGAATAGTCCCCCTTGGCAGTAATTATGTCGTTACCATCGGCCGTATTCAACGTGCCGGTGTTGTAAATGCCGTTTATTTCCCCACTGCCAGTAATTATGTCGTTACCCTCGGCCATATTCAACGTGCCGGTGTTGTAAATGCCGGATCCACTCGCAGGGCTGGGGTAGAAAAAGTTGTAGCCCGCAGTGCCAGTAATTATGTCGTTACCCTCGGCCGTATTCAACGTGCCGGTGTTGAAAATGCCGTATCCACTGTTGGGGGTGAAAGGGTCGGATCCGCCCCCAATGCCAGTGATTGTGTCGTTGCCATCAAGAGTATTAGCGATACCAGTATTGAGTATGTCCTCCTCGCCAGACACAGGGACAACATCAGCTTGGTTGGTAAACGTTATAGTTGAAAGGTCGATTGTCATAGGAAGACCTCGGAATTACAATTAAAATGAACAAATATTATCTATTATAACTTATACTTAAATCAGATTTTACGAGCTTTTATTTGTATTGTTTTATTTCTTTACACACCCCAAACTATTTTGATAAGAAAACTTGCTTTGAGGGGTTTTTTAGCCTAAATAACTAAATAATTGACGACTATTATTATGACAGTGCCGGGTTTCAACTGTGGAATAAAAAATCACATATTCAGCTAAAAATAAGAGTCAGGAATCTGAAGTAATGGCTGATGAGGCTGCGATTTAACGGGATTTGAACAAATTTCGGGCCGGGAGAGAGCATCCCTCCTGCTAGGTGTGTGGCAACGGGGTAAACATCCCTCGTTCCCTCTCCTGAGTGTCATCCCAAATCAAGTCAGCTTTGCCGAAATAGCCAGCACTCATCTTTCCTAGCAAACAACTATTCCATCAGAGCTTGGTGCTGTTTTTGGCTAAGGGTGGATTGACCTGAGTTATCTATTATCCGTAGCGAGGATTGGGATTTGAGGGAGGCGCCTCCGGCGGTGACGAGATTTTAGTTTTTTCAAACAAGCAGCTTTGAGCCACTACAGCTTCGTTAAGTGGCTCTGCTGAATTAGGGTATGGTAAAG
>JAUBOM010000108.1:0-25827 GCA_036700245.1 Microcoleus vaginatus BM001213989 | reverse complement strand
GCAATTTGCGCTTGTATCCCGGCAATTATTCGGTGTATTTAGACTACAAGAAAGCCGAAGAAGCCAAGGAAATTAAAGGGCAAAAAGAAAAAGAAAAACTTACACGCACCGTTGAATCTAACAATTCAAAATCCACAAATTCTCCTCAGAAAGCTACCAAAGTTTCCTTCAATGAGAAGCGGGAATACGAACAATTAGAAAGTCAAATTCCGAAGATGGAAGCTGAAAAGAAGACATTGAGAATATTTTGTCTAACAATGCTCCGAGCGGGTTTGCAGAGATGAAGAAGTTATCGGATCGTTTGGCTCAGTTGACGCAGGAGATCGATCGGGCGACTGAGCGCTGGTTGGAATTGGCCGAACGGGTGGGTTAATTTGGGGGGGGGTGTGCTACTAAAGATACAAAACTGCTCGCAATCCTTCGTCTACTTGTTCTTGTAAAGATTCTGGTAGCACTCCCACACGCTCCACTAAAAACTTTTTGTCAACAGTCAAAATTTGATATAAAAGTAATAAAGAATGGGGACGCACTCTACAACTAATGTTGCATGAATTTTGATAATTTTTATTATTTCGGGCATCTAAATTAAATTTGTGGAGCGGGATAGAAGCCCACCCCACAAAAATTTGAAGAAATAAGAACTTAGAAATTAGATAGGCGACAGCTTATACGACGTGGCAACTATCGAGAGGCTGAGGGAGGAAGTTACTGACTAGATCCGATGCTTCGTAATTCGATTTTAACACCCAATTTTTCCGACAACTCAAAAAAATTATTGCTGAAATCAGCCATGCCAGCAACACCTCCCGCTATTGTACTGACAGCAGTTGCTAAAGCAATAAGACGAATTTTTATTTTCTCAGGCTTTTTCTTCTCAGGATGAGCGATATCTTTTTGTAAATCATCTAAGCGTACTAAAACTTCATCACGTGTATCTATGGGAAAACTACCACGAGCAATGTCGCGTAATGAGTTAATCAATGCTGTAATTTCATCAAAATTTTGGTCAATATTCTGAATGAAAGTATTGTAATCTGAGCTAGCATGGTTCCCTACTGCCCCAGCTTGATTCACATAATAGTTATCTCCCTTGTCACCCATAACTACCTCATTAATATTATTGATTGTGCTAGGCTGTTGAGACAATTTTTGTATTGTCTCTAACTCTAGAATTTTGCTAAGGATGAATTGTATCTCCGGAAGATCTCGTAGTTCATCACTTGGCAATTCTTGTTTTTCCATTATATCATAAAATCGTATAGAGCTGGGAATGGAATCCTTAAGATATTTTGTAAAGTCCGAATCAGGGGCCGATAAAATTGTTTCTTGAATTTCTTGGTAAAATGATTTGACAGATTCCGGAAAACCGAAAGGTTTTCGTTTTTTGCGAACCAGGCTACAAGCCAGAAAATATTCCTGAAAAATTTTGAATATAAAGGTTAGTCTATCTTTTGATGATCTGTATTCAGAGCCAGAAAGATTTGCTTGAGACGTTAAAACAGAGTTCAACAAGATATCAATTAGTGCAACTGAATTCACCTTAAAAATATTTTTAGCTTCTTCCTGAATTTCAGAGAATTCTACATACTCTTGAAGATCGTATCCCTCATTAGTCTCAACAACCATTCTCTCTGAGACATACTCCATTAACCAGAGCATCGCATCAATAGCAACTTGTTGATAATCAAAATTATCATACTCCTTCTCTCCCGGAAAAGAACGATTTGGGATAACTAAGTCTCGGCGAATCTTACGTCTTATCCAGCTAAATATGAGAGATATTCTGTTAGACTTCTGAATTCCAATGTCAATTATATCTTCCAGAATAAATTGTAAAAACAAAGGGTTAAAAGGAAGTTGCCCATAAAGACTTTCATACTCTCCACTGAGCAGAATATTTTTCATTTCTGAAATCCTTGATTTTTCACGATCTAAAAATTCATTGTTTTCGGATAAAATTCTATCTATAAGTTCGACAACTTGCTCCATTTGCCATTTAGTAAGCTCTAGCAATCGAGCAAATTTTCTGTGGTGCGTTGCTTGTGCAGAACCAGACAATGCTTGACTTAATTCTTCATAAGAAGCTTTAAAGTGAGAAGTTCTCGTTGTTAAGATAATAGGGCAGTCAAAGTTTTCTAGTCGGTCACTTAATAGTTTCAGACCTCCGGCTTTTGGATCGCTATAAAATCTATTTTCATCTAATCCATCAAATATCAGAGCATGAGCGTCTGAATTTTCCAAAATATTAGATAATGTTGCTCCTGAGAAACCAAGAATAATTTCTTTATCTTGATCGCTAAACTCATCTCCCAGAATATCGAGAGAGCGAACAATCTGCTCCAGCAATACATTTGTTCCTGATTGCAAATCAGCGAACGAAAAAAGTTCGCACGGGACAAATAAAACGGTCTTACCTTCCAATCCGGATGCTTGAAGAGCAGTTGTTGTTTTTCCACTTCCAGGTTCACCATGTAAGAGTGTCCATCTTATCTTTTTAGAATCTGAGAGAATAGATTCTGTTACACTGTAATTCCCTAAAAAACTTTTCACTTTTCCCATAACAGGAAAATCAAAATTTCTAAAGCCTACCTGTATTTCAGAAAGAGGAACACCAGGAATGTAGTAACTGCTGAATTTAAAGCGCTCCTGAATTTTATTTTTAAGATTTTTTGAATATGTGTTTAAGCTACTTCGGAGTATGGATTCCAGTCTTTTACTGGCTTCTTTTATAAATTTTTTACGATCCATAAGCTCCGGAAGCTCTTTAGATATTCCTCTCTCATACAAAGATTTGAGACAGCTCTTAACGGAGTCATCAAATTCCTGGAATAGCTGTCCACCAGCCCCACTCTGACTATTGTGAATTACATAATATTTTTTACATTTGTAACCCGTACTTATGAATTTATCAACTGATTTCCGAACCGCTTCAGCTTGCTTATTACCCAGTATTAAATCGTCAAATCCTTGACACTGAATTGCATATGGAAAAGGCTCATTGTCGCTCCAAACAACTAAGTCAGTTCCTGCTACACCATGACAATCTAACTCAGGATGAAATAGTTTAAGAAGAGGTGTAATTTCCTTTATAAACTCGTCTCCCTGAGTCTGGGAAAGCTTACATCCCCAAGTATACCAAACTGTTCGTCCACTCGCGGGCATATTTTACCCCCTCCAAACTATACCAGTGCATATAAAGTTCACGGCGCGATAACCCTAAGTGTTTAGCCAGTGCTTCTGCCTCCTAAAACACTGAATCTCAAAGCGAAATAGCAGTTTTCATGCTTGTTATTGCTTTGGTCACTACAGAGCTATTCTACCCTAGTTATACCAGAGCTGCAAGTGATCGCCCGGGAGCTGTCTATCCTCGCAGTCGATCGCACTTGCGTGTAATATTGCATAGGAGGCGCTGGCTGCGATCGACCGGGTTTCTAGACTCCCTGCGGTTGACCTGCAGATTCCGCCCCCAGGACTTTTTGCCTCACAGGAAGCTGAATCAAAAATTCTGTCCCCTTTCCGGATTCCGAAACACATTTCAAATGTCCGCGATGTTTTTCTGTAACAATCTGATAGCTAATCGACAATCCTAGCCCCGTACCTTGTCCGATTGGTTTTGTCGTGAAAAACGGGTCGAAGATGCGTTTTTGAGCCGACGACGATATGCCGATGCCATTATCTTTAATCTTAATATTAACCCATTCAGAGTCTACAATTTCAGTGGCGATCGCGATCGTGGGCATAAAACCCTCAGTCCTCTGAGCTTGACTAATCAAAGCATCAATGGCATTGTTCAGAATATTCATCAATACCTGATTGAGTTGGCCTGCGTAGCATTCCACCGCCGGCAAATTGCCGTACTGCTTAACAATCTGAATCTCCCGCCAATCGCCTTTGGGCTTGAGTCGGCTTTGCAAAATTATCAGAGTGCTGTCAATTCCTTCATGAATATTGACAGCCTTCATATCTGCTTCGTCAAGACGCGAAAAGTTCCGCAGCGTGAGAACAATCTCTCGGATGCGCTCAGCACCTATTTTCATGGAACTCAGCACTTTAGGCAAGTCTTCTATGAGAAAATCAAGCTCAATTTCCTCTGTTAACTGTTGAATCGGCCCAGTCGTATCGATATATTCCTGTCGGTAGAGCTCGATTAACTTTAAAAGTGCTTGAGAGTGTTCTGTCGCATAAACGATATTGCCGTAAATAAAGCTGATTGGATTGTTGATTTCGTGAGCGACTCCAGCCACCATTTGTCCCAGACTTGACATCTTTTCGGTTTGAATCAGTTGGGCTTGAGCATTTTTCAGGTTTTTCAGCGTTCGCTCCAAAGCCCTTGTTTGCTGTTGCAGAGAAGTAATTAGTTTAGTGTTGTTAACTTCCGAGTGTCGCAGCGCTAATTCAGCTTGCTCGCGTTCGGCAATTTCAACTTGGAGTATTTCATTAGTTTTTGTCAAGGCGAGCGTTCGTTCTTCAACTCGCCGTTCCAGCGTTTCATTTGCCGCTGTCAGCCCTATTTCTGCCTGTTGCCGCTCAACTAAAATGGCAGAAAAAAGCATGGTTGAAACTGAGACTACTCCCATAAAAGTTTGCAGCAATATTAATGACTCGTTCAAGGATTCGCGGAGGAAAGAACTGGTTCCATTTACCGTACCCCACAGCGCCAAAGTTGATACTAAGACAATGGCCAAAGTTGCACCATGCTGTCCAAACCGAAATGCCGCCCACCACAGCCAAGGAAGCATCATATATTGTACGGGAAAGTTCCCCAAAAAAGCAAATTTGCCTGTGCCGAGCAACAGGCTCAACAGCAACAGTGCTTCCATCCATTTCCGGACCTGCCAGCGAATCGGGGGTACTCGCTGCCAAACCACCAGCAGGGGAAAAAAAACTAGAAGAGAGATGGTATTTCCCGTGCAAAAAGTCAACCAAAGAAACCCGTAATTTGTCCATTGAGAAAATCTACTTAAGCAGAGGGTTGTCACTGCTATCGTTGCATTTAATACGGTGCATATAGCAACAATTAGGACAAATATTAGGACGGATTTAGCAGAAGCAAAAGGTGTGGCTATCGGCATGAAGCGCCGGATAAATCTAGCTCCTAAGCGCGCCTCTAGTAGGGCTGCCAAAGAGCAAATTGAGGAGATAGCCAGCGATTGCCAGGGGTCGTGAGTGCCATCTAAGAAGTTGGGAATTGCAGCTAGAAAATCAGCGATCAAAATCCCGGGGTAAATGTTATATCCTCGCCCAAGTATGGCAATCCAAGCGATCGCTGAAGGGAACCAAACGGCTGTAATATTACCGGGGGGAATCGGCAGAGCTACTGCCATGCCTAGTTTTGCCGCACCATAGTACATTATGGCGATCGCGCTCACAATTGCCAACCACTTTGAGCTGCTGACCAAATTTAACTTTTGCGTTTGGCCAGCTAGGTATTTTCTCTGAGATAGTTTCATGAGCAAAAATAAACACTTAAAAAATTCTTCAACGTTTTGCTTGGCTATCATCCCAAATAGCACTCAACTGAATTGGGAAAGCCATAATTTTTAAATAACTCGTTAGATGCAATATACGTAAGTATTTCGGCGATAACGCCGAACATTTTGATACGAGCGCTCGCAGAGAGTTGCGAAACTGCTGGTAGTAGTTTAATGAGTGTCATGCTTCGTACCCTGTTTGATGCAAAAGTCTCACTTACAGGTTACTGGATCTCCTTTACATCTGGTGAAAATGGGTATGTTAGAGTCGCCAGCAAAGTGTTTGGATTTGTGAGGAATTGTTGGGGTTGCCAAAGTGCGATCGCAGAATTTTATTCAATACCTCGCTGCAACCGACAGAAGCTCGATGCAACTTGGGCTTGAGCGTGGTAATGAATTAGGTTAAAGGGCGAGATGAGCGATGGAGCGATACAGTAATAAATCACCAAAAAACGATTGCATCACTCGTTGGCTAGAAATCGGCTTTCATCAGGCGCCCCTTGGCGGCGAGTTGATTGAATCGATCGATTTTTGACAGCGAGGGGGTGATCGTCCGCTCAAAGCCGCCTGCGCGCAGCACCCGATTGCTGTTGACACCAAAGTTTTTTTGTGATATCAACATAATGTTTCAGTGTTCAAAAAAAAAATCCGTAAAAAATCAAAAGTTTATCGAGCATCATAAAAATTTATCATGAATTTTCATCATGAATTTTGGTGCGATCGCACATAACTTAAACAATCTTGAACGCATACATATTTATCTGTTACATCTTTTTCTTATCGTCAATTATGGCTACTGTCGCCGTGAATTTCTTGCTCAACAACCACAAAAAGTTTCGCTGGATATTCCCCTCAGCTTTTATCCTCTGTCAAGCTCCAGCAAGGACAATTTTCTTGCTGCGCTGAATCAGGCAAATTTAGAGTTTGCTATTTTATGCAAAAATTTGATCGCGCGCTCAAGCTTATAAGTTTTACTTATAAGCTTGCTTAAGTAAAAAAAACTTTTTCATATTACAAATACTGTAGTAAAAAAATATTAGGAATAATTCTTATTTAGCCGACGATTTTGCAACCTTTGACAATTTATTACCTAATTGTGATGAAGCTATGGTATTATTAAACTTATAAAATCTGCAGTTTGTTATTAGGGTCAAGGAAACTGACCGAAACTAGCCATGGTACAAACGCCCGGATTCATTCGTGGAGCGAGAAAGAAAAGCTCCGAATCCTTTTCACGAGCCGCCGGATTTATCAGTGGGGTCGCTTTCTTCAATTCTAAAATCTAAAATCTAAAATCTAAAATCGATTGACCAACAAACTGAAGACGAGTAAAAGTCTGAAATCCATGTCAAAGCAGCAATGCGATCGGAAACAGCGGCAAAAAACCCGCTTTTTTTGCCAAGTCTCAAGTAAAGCTGTGTGTCAAAAACTGCAAAGCCCCCAAGGGTGGGGTTGACAAAAGCAGTAGAATGTGCAGGGAAAGTCAGGGTAAGCCAATAAGACTGGCAGCAGAAAACAGGGGCGAAAAAGCCCAAAACAGGTAAAACAAAAGTCGATCGGGCAAAGTAAGTTGGCCGAGGACTAAAAATATGGTGATGGGTGAGATACAATTGACCTGTTCTGAGCCAAGAATTGGTCAACATCACAAGTATCCTGTAGAAGTCTGAAGTTGAGAATCTCAGGGTTGTCGAGGAGCGGGAGCAAACAGAAAACTATGCCTCAAAAAGTAATCGCCAAACAGATGTCTTTGGAATCAGCGTCAGATCCGATCGCCGTGAAGGCGACGGTGGAAACAGTGCCAGCCGAAGCAGTGGCAGTAGAGTCCTACGCCGATCGGTTGATGGACGAACTGTTTGAAGGAGTCGATCGAGCATTCGACGGCAGTGGCCCACAGCCAGCCGAGCCGATGGCGCCAGAATTTGTGGCGCTCAAATCGATCTCGGTACCTCAAATAGTTTTGTCACCGCTGGCACCCGAGCCCCAGCGAGGCGAAAAAGATGTAGAAGCGATCGCCCGCCAAGTCGCCCTAGAAACAACCAAAAAACAGCAGTCCAAACAATCATTCGACAGAATCCTGCTGGGAGCAGCCTGTGGGTCCCTGCTGCTAGTCATGGGGTTGTGGCTGGCAAGCAGGTCCGGACTGGTGCGCTTGCCCGCGGCCCCCGCACCAGAGACACCCGCAGCAAGCGGCGTCACAGCACCAGACACCCAGTTTGTCGAATACGTGCAGCGCTCGCTAGAAGCGATCGAACAAAAAAAACCACCCCAGCCCAATCCGCAACTTGCAGGAGTTCCCGGAGTTGCCCCCCCTGGGACGTTGCCGAGCATTTCAATTTCCGGCGCGCCGCCGGCAACCGCAGGTCTTTCGACAGCAGTCAACCGCATCGCTGATGCCCTAGAACAAGCCGGCGCGCAGCCGGGAGCGCCTGCACCCCAAGTGGTAGTCATCCCTCCCCCCGCTCAGGTGACTGTGGCTCCGGCTGCTCCGGTAGCTGGTACTCCGGCCGATCCGGCTGCTCCTCAAACCGCTGCTGTTTCGCCCTCGCCGACTGCCCCAGCCTCCGGTCGTGCGATCGCCGCCGCCAGCCCTCGAGATCCCCTCGCCGCTTCCCCTACCCCCTCGGAGTCTCCCCAGCCGAAGATTTTGGCTCGCGAAACCGAACCGGCACCAGCGCCCTCGGCCGAGCAATCCGCGCCCGCGCCCGAGCAATCCGCACCGGCCGTCAGCAGCGCCCCGACTTCCGCACACACGCTGGTGGGGATTTTGGAGTTGGGCGATCGATCGGCCGCTTTGTTTGAAGTAGACGGCGTAGCCCGCAGAATTTATGTCGGCGAAAGCATTGGCGCTAGCGGTTGGACCCTGGCAGAAATCAAAAATCAAGAAGCAGTTATCCGCAAGGGAGGAGATGTGCGATCGGTTTTTGTAGGACAAAAGTTCTAATTCAGTCATCAGTCATCAGTCATTAGTTATCAGTCATTAGTAATGAGTTAGGTAATCGGTAATTGGTGATTGGCAATTACGAGGCTGTACCTCACCGTTGAAAACAGTTATAATAACCGACAACTAATGACCGACGATCGATCGCCAGTGACTAATAACTTCAGTCATCAGTCATCAGTCATCAGTCATTAGTCATTAGTCATTAGTAATGAGTTAGGTAATCGGTAATTGGTGATTGGCAATTACGACGCTGTACCTCACCGTTGAAAACAGTTATAATAACCGACAACTAATGACCGACGATCGATCGCCAGTGACTAAGCACCAATGACTAATAACTTCAGTCATCAGTCATTAGTCATTAGTTATCAGTCATTAGTAATAAGTTACGTAGTGGGTAATTGGTGATTGGCAATTACGAGGCTGTACCTCACGAGCGTTGAAAACAGTTATAATAACGGACAACTAATGACCGACGATCGATCGCCAGTGACTAAGAACCAATGACTAATAACTAATGACCAATGACCAATGACTAATAACTAATGACCAATGACTAATGACTAATGACCAATGACTAATGACTGAGGACTTATAAAAAATGGGCTTATTTGATGATTTCAGCCGCTTTCTAGAAACCAGATTAGAAGAATTTTTGCGCAGCAATCCCCATCTGGAATTGCAGGCAATAGAAGAACAACTGAAGGAACAAGAAGAAGACACTCTGCGGCTGATTCTCGATATCCAAAAACAAGAGAAAAAACTCCAAGCAGAAATTCTATCGGCCGCCCAAGAAATTCAGCGGTGGAACGATCGAATCAACAAAGCCAAAGCAGCTCAAAGGCTCGATTTAGCTCAAGCAGCGCAAGAGCGGCAAGCAGCTCTGCTGCGTCAGGGAAATCAGCGCTGGGGGCAAATGCAAGGCTGCAAAGAACGGATTGAAAAAGCAAAAGAACTGTACCGCCAAATTCAATTGCGTCGCAAAGAAGTCCGAGTAAAAGCAGCAGAAGCTGCAACTCGCACTACCACTAAAACAGAGCCGAATTGGGATACAAAGGGTTGGAATCAGAGTTCAAATTATAACAGTTTTAATGCGGCCGATCCTTTAGAAGAAAAGTTTCAACGCTGGGAAGCAGACGAAGAACTCGATCGCATGAAGCGTAATATAGGCCGATAGTTACCAAAGCATCCGAATCCTTTAGGGACGAGTTTACCCAAAACTCTAATTCCCCGTGCAAATATTCGTAAACCCTCCAGACTGCCAGGTATTGCGATCGATCGCTCAGACTTAATATAAATACCATCCTAAAATTGTAGGGACAATTAATCAATCGTCCCTACAACATTTTAACCTAATTAATTAGTTCGATCGCACTACAGGAGAGCAAAATCTGTGGCAGCAATCACGCTTGCAGGCACATTGCTGAGAGTTGCCAAAAGTTGACCGGAACCAGTAACTCGGATCGGAGTAGAATTATTCTCGGCAACAATGCTCAGTTGCGAGAAATTCAGACCACCCATTAAGCCGATCGAATCGAGACCGTCTTGTAAAGTCTAAAATAGTCTCGCTGTCGAGGTCAATACCGAACATAAATCGATCGTTCCCGGTACCTCCAATCAGAGTATCATTCCCCTGATCTCCAAACAGCCAATCATCCCCAGCACCGCCGAGCAAACTGTCCTCATTCTTGCCGCCGCAAACAGTAATAATATCACCAGGATTTGCAGTATTTTGCGTTCAACCCAGTTGATTTACTTTCCGAACTTGATAAGTTTCCGGCCCTAAGTTAGCGAAGTTATAGCAGCCCCAACTATCAGTTTAAATGTTAACTTGCTCAGCTTTTGTACAAAAACTTCTCCTTTTTCACCTGCTGCTACATTGTCACCGTATAGCAGAATTTCCAAGCGATTTTTAATTGAGTTTACAGATGACGAAAACCACCGTTTCAAACTGTCGCGATATGTTTCTAAATTGTCGGAATTCAGGCTAGTTTGCCCTAGCTGCAAACTTCCCGATTCCCCGTGAGAGATAATGTGAATGCTTTCTATACTTTTGCGGCTCTGCAGTGCTTCGGAAATTTGTTCGATGCCGTCCCGCGCCCGATCGACTAAAATTACCTCCATCCCCGCTTTAACGCCGACCGCCAGACTCTGCCAATCTTCAACTGCTGAATCTAGGAAGACTATTTGTTGGTTTTTCATAATTACCTTTCCCTCATGGACTTAGGTAGGTTCCCAAAATGTTGTTTCCGTGGGATGAGCGGCCGAACTTCCAGCCACAAATACGGCTAGCACAAAACCTGCCTTCAACTCAGTTAAAGTTTTACAGACAAAGCTTTACAATTATCTATTTTTGTGATTTCTGGGAATTTGTGGGCTCTGGAAAATTGCTCGATCGCACTTTTTTATTCTCTACTTAAAAAACCATACCCCAGGTAGAGCTAGCTTCCGATTCCCGAAATCTTTCAAAAAATATAAAAATAATTTACGCAACTTAATGTTCTGTTTTTTACTAAGTACAGTTTTGTGAAAAAGAATCGAACTCTGCACAACTTCCAAACCCAGAGAGTGGTAGGTATGCAGCAATTGTTCAATCTCAAATCTCAAATATCAAATCTCAAGCCGCAGGACTGGGATTTTGGCAAATTCAGCGTATCGCTCATAACATAGAGAAATAGTCGCCTTCATGGCATCATAGAAACTTGTCCCTCACATAATTGAAATCGATGACCGCTCAAAACTCTTCCGTTTCCCCCGTCACTTGGCAAGAAGACCGAGTTCTGCTAATTGACCAAAACCGACTGCCGAAAGAATACGCTGTAGTCGAAATTAGCCGCTGCGAAGATATGGCTGAGGCGATTAAAACTATGATAGTCCGAGGTGCTCCGGCGATCGGGGTAGCTGCAGCCTACGGGATGTATTTGGGGGCGCGAGAAATCGAAACGGGCGATCGTACCGAATTTCTCGCTAAATTAGAACAAGTTGGCGAGTTATTGCGTTCCACTCGTCCCACGGCGGTTAATTTGTTTTGGGCAATATCGCGAATGCTCAAAACTGCCGAGAGAACTAGCGGTTCTGTCGAACAAGTGCAAAAAACTTTGTTAGAAATGGCTAAAACCATTCAAGCAGAAGACTTGCAAACTTGTAAAGATATCGGCGACAAAGGTTTAGAAGTTCTGCCAGCTACACCCGAAAAACTAAACTTACTAACTCACTGCAATGCAGGTGCGTTGGCAACAGCAGGCTACGGTACTGCCTTAGGTGTATTTCGTTCTGCTTGGCGAGAAGGAAGACTCGGAAGAGTTTTTGCAGACGAAACTCGCCCCCGTCTCCAAGGTGCAAAACTCACCACTTGGGAATGCGTGCAAGAAGGAATTCCCGTCACCTTAATAGCAGACAATATGGCCGCTCACTGCATGAAACTCGGCATGATTCACGCAGTAGTTGTCGGTGCAGACAGAATCGCTGCTAACGGCGACGCCGCCAATAAAATTGGCACTTACAGTTTAGCCATTGTTGCCAAAGCTCACAACGTTCCGTTTTTTGTCGCTGCTCCTCTGTCAACAATTGATTTTGAACTTCCCGACGGCAGCAAAATCCCCATTGAAGAACGCGATCCAGTTGAAATGTATCAAGTTGGAACTACGCGAATTTGTCCTGTGGGAGTCGAATTTTACAATCCCGCTTTTGACGTAACTCCGGCGGAATTAATATCGGGAATAATTACAGAACACGGCACGGTTGCTCCTTGGGCGTTGCAACAGTTTCAGGCAAAACAATTAGTTTGATTGTATGTTGCTCAACCGCTCATTCTACCTGTTATCTGTGAAATCAAGCATGATTCCTAGCAGCCGCAACTGGCAGATCAAAGTTGCGATCGCAGTTTTAACTCTGCCAGTTGTTTTCAGTCCTGTCTCGGAAGCTCAAGTGTCACAAACGCTTAAAGCTAAGGAATCAGAAGCCAAACAATTTATGGGTTTGATGAATAAAGCTCAGCAAGTTTACTATGCTGAAAAAGCAGGCTTTACAAGTTCTGTTTCCAATCTATTGGTTAATGTAGGTTTCCAAAATAAACCTGACACAGCCAATTACAGCTACTCGATCGGCATGGTCAACAAAGCTGCTGTATTTAACTACGGAGTATCGAAGCAAGCTAATCTCAAAAGTTTTGTGGGAGGAGTCTTTTTGGTGGGAAACGATACCCAAACAATCTTGTGTCTAAATGCTGCTCCTGGCAAGATTAAACCACCTAATCCAACTAATACCAAAGGGGTTTTAAAATGCGCTGCTGGTACAGAAAAAATTGCTCAATATAATTATTTCTAATTTACTGTGTAATTTAGTGTATAATTGGGCAAATAATTGGATAGTAAGCGCCGATTTAGCTAAGCAATTACTGTCAGGGGGCGCGACTCTGCTGGATGCTCGTCAACCTCTTTTAAAGTGGTTTTGCCGTCTCCCACCAGCTATTCCCGTAACTACTTGGCAGGAATTTTCTCAATCGCACTTTCCCCAAAAGGGAAAAATTATCGAAAATAACACATTTTTAACTCAAAAACTGCAAGCAATTGGCATTTGTCAAGACAAACCTGTCATAGTCATTGCCGATTCGGTGAAAGGGTGGGGCGAAGACGGGCGAATTGTTTGGATGTTGCGGACTTTGGGACACGAAAAAGCCGTTTTTGTCGATGGAGGATATCGAGCTTTAATCAAAGCTGGAATTAATCGAGCAAAAGCTGCAAACAATCCACCGCAAACAGGAGATTTTGTAATATCTCGCCGCTCGAATTGGGAAATTCACCGGGATGAATTGAAAGCTATTTTAGGAGATGATAATTTAGCAGTTATTGACGCCCGAGAGCCTCGAGAATATGCAGGTAAAACGCCTTACGGAGAAAAGCGGGGCGGCCACATTCCCGGTGCGGTTCACCTCTATTACAAACAGTTGATGGACAAACAGGGAAAACTGCTGGATCGCGGGGAAATTGTCGCTATTTTGCAGCAAAAAGGAGTTTCGCAGTCAACTCAAATTGTGAGTTATTGCTCCGGGGGAATTCGTTCTGCATGGTTGACTTGTGTCTTGACAAATGTGGGATTTAATGCTAAGAATTATGCATGTTCAATGTGGGAATGGTCGGCGTCGCCGGCAGATAGTTATCCCCTTTCAATAAGCCTTTCAGGGGCCGGCTAGAAGCCTAACCCCTACTCGCCACAAAAAAATTAACTCTTTGTGGAACAGGCCGGAAAGCCTGTTCTTCTTCAAGAAGTCGGGGCTCTAAAAGAAGAGCGTTTCAGGTTGAGAATCTCAACCGACTTGTTCGATATACTGAGCGAGATCGTCGCGCAGGCGGCTGAGTTCGGCTTCGGTGGTCACGCGCACGCGATCGTCCCTAACCGTAATCAGCACTTTTGCAGCAAAAGGAGTTGGCCAGATATTCGGATTGCAGAAAACTTCCAAAAATACATCTCCTGCATACCGATATTCCATAGGTTTCAGGGGAGAAGCTTTGCCGCCAGCAGTTTTGGCGGCTACAGCTTTCAAGCTTTCCATCAAAGCGGCGATCGCGCTTTGCAAATCCCGCGCGGCTTGCGGGGAAAAGCTAAAGGAGACAGAACCTTCGACTAAATTCAGTGTCAGCGGAGAAAGAGACATGGGCAATGAAATTTAACATACAATTGTTAATGATAAAATATACAATAACCTAAAAGAAGTACCTGGCAGCTAAATTGGGTCGCGAAACTGCTATTAATTAAAATTTGTCTCAAGAAGCTAGGCTAAATTAATGAAGATAAATCTAGTCGCAAGCTAGATTCAGCAATAGTTTTAACCTGTTATGACTTGATAAGCTTTAAACTAGAAACCAGAAAAGTTGAGGGCAGATCGAGGAGATTTTATGGTTGCCGATAACCGTTCCGAAGTCCGCAAGGTTTTAATAATTACCTTATTGCTAAATTTGCTAGTGATGGCAATTAAAGCAGCCGTGGGATGGCTGACTGGTTCCCTCAGTTTGCTGGCAGATGCTTTGCACAGTGTCACGGACAGCGCTAATAATATTTTAGGATTGGTAACTAATCATTATGCCAATCCGCAGCCCGATCGCGATCATCCCTACGGACACCAAAAATTTGATGCTCTCGGAGCTCTGGGAATTGCTGCTTTTCTGGGAATTGCCTGTTTTGAAATTCTCAGCGGTGCTGTCGAAAGGCTGATTAACGGGGGTAAAGTTGTCAAAATATCCCCAAATGAACTGTGGATTTTGCTGATTGTACTGGGGATTAATATTTTTGTCACTTTTTACGAGCGCAGAGTTGGCCAACGTCTCGGTAGCGCGATTTTAGTGGCTGACGCTAAGCACACGATGAGCGATGTTTGGGTGACAATTATGGTGATCGCCGGGTTGATTGGTGTTTGGCAAGGGCAGGTTTGGAATATACCTCTATTACAATCCCTGGATGTGTTTTTGTCTTTTCCTGTGGCTGTTTTGGTATTTAGCAGCGGTTGGAAGGTTTTAACAGAAAATCTGCCTTGGTTGGTGGATGAAATGGCGATCGCACCGGAAGTTATTCACGCGATCGCGATCGATGTACCGGGGGTTGTCAACTGTCACTCGATCGCCTCCCGTGGCGTGGTAGGGCGTCAAGTATTTATTGATATGCACATGATTGTGGATGCTGTCGATGTAGAAACAGCTCACCGGATTACAGAAGAAGTAGAAGCCCGTTTGGAAGAACGTTTCAGCCCTGTACGCATCTTAATTCACGTTGAGCCGCCGGCTTACCATTCCGACCAAATTAGCTACGATTCTGGAGAGAAGGAAGAAGTTAAGCGTGAAGTTCGGTAACGGATGAGTGTAACGGATTTAAAGGATGTAACGGATAGACTGAAGCTGGAAGAGGAGGGATGTGAAGGAGGAAATATTTAGGCTGTATTTCCAGCAAACAGCAGGTTGAGGGATGAAGGAGGAAGGCGGTTTTTGCGATCGCAATTCCTCCAATTTTTTAAATGCTATCAATGGAATTAAAGCGATCGCACTTAATTTAGTAGCAGTTTTCCACAGGAAAAGGGGGTTTTCCACAGAAAAGGGCAAGTTTTCCACAATAGATCGATCGGCTGTCGTCGATTTCTGTCTTTCTATTTGTATAAATTCCAAGTATTTTGAATTTCTGTAGCCATTTCCCCCCGCAAATGCCAAGGTAGCAAAATCTCCACTTTTGAACCGAGAGCTCGCAGCCATCTCAACGGGTAGTGCGGATGGAATTTTTACTTTATTTTATCTGGTGCTAGCCTATCTACTCTCGATCGTACCGGAAATTCTCCTACTCCGTTGTAGCCGACGATTCTCTTAATCCAGAGAAAGATGAAGAAATGTTTCGATCGAGTTGGATTTGGGGGAGTGAGTGCGATCGCTCTCTTACCACCGAACCAGATAACGCAGATGTACATCTCAACCTTCAATCTTAATCATTTTCAGTCGAAAAACTGAAACTTTCGTTTATAGGGGCATCATATAGTGATGACAAGTGTTCGAGCCAGGATTTTCTAATGGATCTACAATCAGCACAATAAAGTAATCTTTTGGATTATACATTTCCAAAAACATCAGAATTGAATCCCACATTTCACTGGGAGCATTTTGGGACGCCTTTATACAATTATTTTGTGTTACATAAGTCCTAGTCAGTTCCTTATACGATTTTTGTACTTCAATTAAGACAATTCCTTTCCCCACTTGCTGATAACCGTTAACAGCTTGCTGTTTAATTAATTCACTTAATTGCGAGAATATTTTTTGAGCTACTGGAACTAAATTGTAAAACAACTCAGGAGTTTGAAACATTTCCTTACTACTAATACCCTCAATGATTGAAGCACGAGGTTGCCTCTAGTTTCTAAATCCTTGAGCTTTACGGTTCTCTTTTGATTTTCTTTTAAGTTTTGATTCTATATCTGCTAATGCAAATCTTCCCGGAAAAGCCTTTATCATCTTTTGCATAGATTCAGCAGGAATTGTGCGAATATAAGGCAGCCCTGCCAGTAATATTTGATAGAGAATAGTATCAGGGTGATCCTGCCCGCAAGTCTTTAAAGCAATTGTGAAAGCTTTCTTCCATAACTCCTCTGCTTCGTCAAATTTCCCTTGTCGGCAGTACAAGTCTGCTAAATTATGAAAACTAGAAGCAACATCAGGATGATCTTTTCCTAAAATTTCTCTTGTTATTTGTAAAGATTCTACATATAATAACTCTGCTTTTTTAAGTTGATCCTTGTAAAAGTATACAAGCGCTAAATTATTCAAAGTCATAGCATAATCTAAATGCTTCTTTCCCACCGACTTCTCCTTTGTTTCTAAAGCTTTTAAAAGCAATCGTTCTGCATCTGTATAACGCCCTAGCTCTGTGTAAAGTAGTCCTAAATCGTTGAGACTAACAGCATAGTCAGGATGATTCTCGGATAAACAATTTTTCCTCATTTCTAAAGCTTGCTTTAAAAAAGATTCAGCTTTATTGTAATTTTCTTGCGATCTATAGACATTTCCTAGACTGTTGAGAACAGAAGCTACATCAGGATGATGCTCTCCAAACAATTTTTTAAGAATATCTAGAGATTCCATAAATAGAAGTTCAGCTTGTCTATATTTTCCCTGAACGTCGTAAAGAGATGCCAAATTATTTTTGTATGCAGCTATTGCGCGATGGTTATTATCTAATAAATTTTTAGCAATATCTAAGCTCTTTTCAAGTAGAGCTTCAGCTTCATTATAGCGACCCTGGTCTTTATACAATTTTCCTAAAGTATTTAAAACCGTAATCAGTATATCAATGCCTTGATATTTGCAACTTTGTTGAAGCAAAATAGGTATAAAAGCCAGTTTTTTATCTTCGCTAATATTTTCGTTGATTTTAGATTTTTCCTCTTTATCAAAACTATCTAAGTCGTAATTATTTACTATTTCTTCCGAGCAAATTAGTAATATTTTTTCGGCTTCGTTAAAGCGATTTTGAAAAATGTAAATTAACGCAAGCTCGTGTTGGATATTTATTAACCATAAATGTTGGTCAGCCAGATATTTTTTGAAAGTTAATAAAACATTTTTACAAAGTCTTTCTGCTTCGTTGTAAAAGCCTTGCAACATATAAACTATTGCTAATTTGTTTTTTACAGCAGTCACAAGAAGAAGATTTCCTGGAAAACGAGTTTGTAGCTTTTCTATAAAAAATTGACACGAATCAGCAGCTAAAGCGTACAGACCTTGATTTTCATAGAAAGAAATTAATAGAGTAAAAGGATATCCAAAGTCTGAATCGCTAAGATATTGACTCATCTCTTCGACGAGTTCTTTTACATGAGGAATAAGAGGAGAAATAATGTTAATTTCATCGTGGTTTGGTGAATCTGGTATCTGTTTCGCCAATGCTGCTATATATCCTACCAAATAAAATTTCAGTTCTTCTGCCTCTGGTAGTGCTTCCAGTTTTTGCCTAAAGAACTCTCTGATAAGTTGATGAAACCGATAAATTCCCTCACCGCACGGCTGAAGTAAATTCAATCGAACAAGCTTATTTTTAGCTTCTTCTGTCGCTTCTAGGGAGTTTTCCAATTCTTCCAGTATTTCCTGAGTAATTCTTTGAGATTCTAATGCTTCTTTTATGGCTTTTGCATCTTTTTCACTCACTGCAAGCTGTAATCCATTGGGTTTCCAAGGAATGGGTGCTGGAGCCAACAAACTCAGAAGACAGCCTAACCTCTGCTCAGCATCATTTAGGCGTTCCCAACTCAACTCAAAAGCATCGGCAACTCCTAGTTGAGCTGTCATTGTTGGTTCGGGATTTTTCAAGGCTGGATGTCTTAGACGTTTCTGCTTTAATCGTCGCAACATTTCTGCTAAAGATAAATCTTCATCTTGTGCCAAATATTGCCCTACTAATTCCAATCCTAGAGGCAAATAACCAAGCCACTTGCATAAATTTCTAGCAACCCAAGGCTCTCGCTTTAGCCTTTCTCGCTCAACTAAAGACTTCAGCAGAGCTAGAGCTGCTTTCGGTTTCAGCACATCTAAATCTAGACGAGCAAGCGGCTTACCAAGCCTTTCCCGCGTTGTAATCAACACTTTGAAGCGAGATTCAGATGGTATATAAGACTTAATTTGCCTGTAATCTGCAACATCATCAATAACAATTAACACCTGACCTTCAGCCCAACGTTGCCAGCAGAATTGTACTTGACCAGCTAATGTCAATCCATTGGGTAAGGTGAAGTTTGGAAAATGCGCGATCGCAAACTCGACAATTTGAACTCCGATGTCTCCACGTTTGGGAGACAGCCAACAAATGCCACCTTTGTAGGTTTCTGCATGACCTTGAGCATACTGGATCGCGAGTTCAGTTTTGCCAACACCGCCCATACCAGCAATCGCCGCAATTACTACCTGATTGTTTTTTTCCAGAAGTTGGTGCAATTCTGAAAGTTGCTCCGTGCGACCGACAAACTCAACAGCACCACTGCCAGGAATATTATTGTGATGTTCGAGACTGCTCTGAGTTGCTAAGACTGTATTTTCTAATCCTTCTGTATGCCCAAGCTTTGGTAATTTTGACTTTGAACAAACCTGGTTCCACGCCTCGATACCGACAATATCTGTCACTTTCAATCCAAAAACCTTTTCAGCAATCGCCCACGCAGACTCCGGATCGACTCCACGACCGTATAAGAAGGTCTTGACTGTCTTTGGATCTACATCTGCTTTCTCTGCAATACGCTCCAACGTCAGACGATTAGCAGCTTTCGATTCTTTAAGTATTCTGGTTCCTTCTTCAGTAGCCTGCACACTGCGGGATTTGCGTCTTCGAGTCATTGATGTAGTCCGTTCATTTGTATTGCTACTAGATTAACCGCTTCTAAACGCTGCTGACAGCAAAGATCGGGGAAGTTTGGGGAACTTTACGATCTTCACCAATCTGCTCTGGAGAAATTCAGTTGACCCCAATAGGCTTGAATCATTAGCACTTAAAGGTTCAGCTTATGACAGCCTTTCAACTCAGCCTTTTCCCAGACGAGCCACCTACTCCCATCGACTCCCTTAACAAAAAGAGAAGGGTAAAACTCCAATCCCAACCAACTGTAATTGAGCAATCCTGCACCACCCATAGAGCCGCACAACTGTTGGAGGTATCCACCACAACTCTCTACCGCGCTCGGAAAGAAGGCAAACCTTACCAGAAGGGCGCTTGGACTGCCACCGCTATTGGTGCAAACGCTTGGACAGTCGCCTACAACCCCCTTAATTCCCACTAACCCTAATTGGAGATCAAACTAATGCTATACGCCTTTGACTGTGACAATTCTTTGTCTTCATTCCCCGAATTCCAAAGCGGAGAAATCATCAACGAGTTAGAAACGATCGCTATCGATATTCTAGAGATGATTTTAGGTGATCGCTTCCGTTACTGTCCCCAAGTTCCCCTAGAAATGATCTGTTCTCGTCCAGAAACTTTCACCCGTCTTCCCATTGAACTTTGGAAATTTTGGGTGAGTTCCAGAGTCGATATCACCTTGATGGAACGCGGCTGTGGTGCTAGTCGCAAAGCCAAACTGGTGATAGAATGTCAATCTCATTGGCACGATCGCCCAGAGGTGCAGGAGCGCGATCGCAAAAAAGCCCGACTCCTTGCATCTGTTGGCGTTCCCTTAGTATACCTGCGACCAATCGATCGAACTCGACGCTTTTATCGTTTCTACACTCCCAATGGACAAAAAGAAGTCTTCTACAACTCAATTACCCAACAAGGACGGACAGAACTGGAAGCATTTTTGCAACACTATTCAACACAGTTGACAGTTGACAGTTGACAGTTGACTCTTAGACTATAAATTTTCTGTGTAAGTCCTGTAATTAACACAGGACTTACAGACGGCATCTATCCAAATCGAAAATCAATAATCGACAATGGTATTACTCCCACTCGATCGTACCCGGCGGCTTAGAAGTAATATCGTAAACCACCCGGTTCACCCCCTTAACCTCATTCACAATCCGGTTCGAGATCAGTTCCAACAAATCGTAAGGAACCCGCGCCCAATCAGCCGTCATCCCGTCTTCACTCTTAATAAACCGCAGAACGATCGGGTAAGCATAAGTGCGCTGATCGCCCATCACCCCTACACTGCGAATCGGTAGCAAAACTGCAAAAGCTTGCCAAAGTTCACCGTACAATCCGTGGCGGTTAATTTCTTGGCGAACAATGAAATCAGCATCCCGCAAAATATTGAGTCTCTCTGCGGTAACTTCTCCTATAATCCGAATCGCCAATCCCGGGCCCGGGAAAGGTTGTCGGTTCACAATTTCTTCCGGTAGCCCGATCGACCGGCCGACTTTTCGCACCTCATCCTTAAACAGTTTTCGCAGCGGTTCAATCAGCTTAAATCGCAAATCTTTCGGCAAACCCCCCACGTTGTGGTGGCTTTTAATTTTAACAGCAACTCGATCGCCACTTTTCGGGTCTACATTAGTGTCAGCCGACTCAATCACATCAGGATAAAGAGTACCTTGTGCCAGGTAGTCGAAGGGGCCCAGACGCTTCGATTCTTCTTCAAATACATTGATAAACTCGTGACCAATCCGCTTGCGTTTTACTTCCGGATCGGTAATCCCATCAAGTTGAGCTAAAAAGCGTTCGCGAGCATTAACATACTCAACCTCAATGTGGAATTGCTCTTTAAATAATTTTACCAACCGTTCTGGTTCATACTTCCGCATAAACCCTTGGTCGATAAACATACAGGTAAGTTGGTCGCCGATCGCCTTGTGCAGCAAGAAAGCCAAAGTAGAAGAATCTACACCGCCCGATAGAGCCAGCAAAACTCGTTTCTCTCCGACTTGCTCTCGAATCTCGCGAATCGATTGCTCCACAAAAGTAGCAGTCGTCCAAGTCGGTTCGCACTCGCAAATGTGGTAAACAAAATTGCGAATTAAAGCTATTCCCCCGATCGAGTGAACTACTTCCGGGTGAAACTGAACGCCGTACAAATTTTTCTCGTGGTTAGCAACAGCAGCAGACGGAGTATTGTCCGTGTGAGCCAGGATCTCAAAACCCGGCGGCAGATCAGTACAGGAATCTCCGTGGCTCATCCACATCGTGCTCCCCTCTTCCACATTTGTCAGCAAATCCGTAGGATCGTCAATAAATAGCGATGCCTTGCCGTATTCCGCTAATTTAGCTCGCTCAACCTTACCTCCGAGCTGCTTTACCATCAACTGCATCCCGTAACACACTCCCAACACCGGTATTCCCAAATTCCAAATTTCTGGGTCGCAGTGGGGTGCTTTTTCATCGTATACAGAACTCGGACCTCCTGAAAGAATAATTCCTTTAGGATTGATAGCTCTTAACTGTTCTGCCGTAGTGCGGTAAGAAATAACTTCTGAATATACTTGAGTTTCGCGAATGCGGCGAGCAATCAGTTCGGAATATTGCGAACCGAAGTCGAGAATCACGATCATCTGGCGATCTATCTGCCCCAGAAAAGAGTTTGTGAGGACTGATTCAGTTTTTATTTGAGTAGTCACGGTTATTGCGTAATTGCTAATTGCTAATGGGTCGAACGTAGCGGAGATATCTGTCGCGGTCTCAGCATTACAAGACTGAGGAAAGCAAGTAATTATTATTCGCTAGGAATAAATCTTATTTATACTAGATTGCTGTCAGCGATGTTAGCCGATTAATCGGGCATAGGGCAAGCATAAATTTACTTCGAGCCTTACCCTAATTAATTGAACTTTTGCGTCAGAAATTGCGTCCCAAAGCAACCTAGTATAATTAAGGTCTAGGGAGAGAGAATTATTACTTGTTAAATATTATCCCTGATTGATGTTTTAAACAGAATTCAGGGATATTCACACTAGATTAACAAATTTGGGTCAAAAATGTATCCCCTATGTCACTTTTAACAATAATTTTGCGATCGCGCCCAAACATCACCGAGCCCACGGGGATGCGCAAGTTAGTGTGAGTAAAAATGCAATCCGATGAGCGCAAGTCTATTTGTCGGGCGATGTCGCCGTAAATTCGATCGACCCAATTGCTCCTAGTTTGAGCGTCCAAAGCCCGCAGTTGCCCGAGAGCGTCTTCGGCTGTCGCGGCGGCAAAAATTGCGGAACACGCATCCGCGGGCATTCGCGCCTTAGCACAGTAAGCTGTGAGAATTTCCCTGCGCCCGTCCGCCAGGTGGTGGTGAGTGTGAAAAATTCCCGCCGCCAACTTCATCAGTTTCCCGTGATAGCCAAACAGCAAAATTGACTGCACGCCCTGATATCCGGCTTCTACCAGCAGCGGGCCAAGCCAGTTAGCGGTTTTCACCAGCCTAGAGGGATTAATCCCCAGTTGTCGCGCCAAATCCAAGCCGTTTTCGCCGATGCAGAAAACCAAACAGTCAAAGAGTTCGGCTTTTTGTTGCAGTTGTTCGCGGTAAACTTCCAACTGTCCCGGGGCGCTCAGGGGTTGAGAAATGCCAGTTGTACCCAGCAGCGAAAGTCCTTCTACCACGCCGAAAGCTTCGTTAGAAGTGCGGGCGGCTAGTTGGCGCCCTGACGGCAGAATTAGGGTGACAGTAATTTTTTCTGCCCCTGCGAGTTCTCGGCTCAGATTCGATCGCAGCAGCCGCATTGCGTAATCATAGATCGCCGCTCCTCCACCGACTGTGTGACGCCCTATACCTTCACCGCCGAGAATCACAATCTGCTCGGACTCTCCCCCATTCTCGGACTCTCTCCCGCTTTCCCCATCGGACCCTCTCCCCAATTCCACCATTGCCCAAACAGGTGTATTGCGAGTCAGATCGAGGTTGTCCCCCGGATCAGAGCGAGTCACGCCTAAAGCCGTACCAGTCTTGAGTACAGACGCCTGCTCGATCGGAATTTCTGCTGTTATTTGCGGTTCCAGTAAATTTACGGATACGCTTTTTAGAGACTGAATACCCTCACGCAAGCACCGCAAAGCTGCAAGTGCGGCCGCACAGGCAAATACTGGCAATGTATACCCGGATAAAGGTTGAGTTTTTGTCACGCTCAAATGCAAAAATACGTAAATTTGCTGGCGATCGACATCACGCCTTAGCACTGATACCCCTCAAACATTTAAGTTTAATTCTAGGGTTTGCTATTATCAGCAGTTGGCATAAATTTTGTCAAGTCATAATTTTGTCCTGCCAGTTGCCGATCGCAGCCACACTTTTGTTGAGGTGCGTTAGCGGAGTCCTCGTAGAGGATTGCCAACAACCGACTCCGAAGGCTTACGCGCCGGTGCGGGCGATTTCCACAATATTTAGCTAGCCGTAAAGGTTTGAGAGCCGAGTCGAGGATCGGGCGCGAAATTTGTTTGGGCCCTTGGGGGACTTGTTTGAGGCCGAACTCGAGCAATTTTTGGCAGGCGAAATGCTGCGATCGCTTCCTTGTTAAGCCCTAAAACCTACTTTTTTACAACTGGCAAATTTATATCTCCCAAGCGGTTGATGTCCCAGCCATCGCTTGCCACCTATATTAATACCAATTACCCGGAAGTGCCAGTCTAGCTTTCAAGCTAACACCTTGAAGGCGGGGCTGGTTTTATCTTAAAAGGCTAGCTCAGAAAATATTCGCAGAAAGATTAAATTTTATTGTCACCTGCGCGTGAAAAATAATTTAATGACCATCCCGCCTCAAACCCTTACAAAACCTGGATTTGGCAATTATTTAATCTACGATCTCAAATATAAAATCCTATAACTATGGTTGAACCAGTTGCACAGTTAAATGAACCTCTATCTCTTCAGACTCCAGAAATACTAGACAAGAAAATATCTCAGCTCGTTCTATCTCCAAAAACAGATCTCAAAATTTCTAAACTAGACGTTCGATCGACCCTGAAAGCCTCAACTTTAGACGGCATTTTTTGCACTGTCTTCGAGTCGGCGACCGGCGGCGTGCTGCTGAGCAACTTCTTGCTGCAACTCGGCGCCAGCAGCGTGGAAATAGGAATATTCTCGGCTATTCCGATGGTGGTAAATTTCCTGCAACCATTAGGGGCCTACATCGCAGACCGCACAGCCAGCCGCTACTGGTACAACCAAGGGATATTCGGCGTGTCCCGGCTGCTGTGGCTGGTGTTCGCGGTGGCAATTGTTTGGGGTTCCCAGCACGCAGACCCCCACCAACTGCTGCAATGGACGCTGCTAACAGTCGTAGCAGCTAGCGGGCTGGGAGCTTTTGGCAGTTCTAACTGGTTCAGTTGGATGGCAGCCGTGGTTCCTCACCGCTTGCGGGGACGCTATTTTGGCTTTCGCAACAGTGCTACTAGCTTAATTTCTTTGCTGGGAGTGCCGTTGATGGGATGGTTCGTGTCAACTTGGGGCGCCGATCCACTTTTGGGCTACGGTATTGTTTTATTGGTGGGTGTTTTGGCAGGAATGATTAGTTTGGGGTGTCAATTCTTCATGGTGGATGTGAATCCGCAGCTATACAAAAAAGATGCAGAGAACGATCGACTTACAGACAAAAAAGAAAAGCAAATAACAGATTTTGTGCCTTTGGCGCTGAAAGATTCTAATTTCTTAATGTTTATTCTTTACTTTAGCGTGTGGACATTTGCAGTTAATCTCAGCGCGCCTTTTTTTAATATCTACCTGCTGAAAAATTTAAGCTTGGATGTGAGTTTGGTAACGATTTACAGCAGCTTGAGTTCCGGGGCAAATCTACTGCTGCTGATGTTTTGGGGCAGGTTGGCCGATCGCTGGGGAAATCGCCCCCTGCTAATTGCGGTTGGGCTGGTGGTGGCCGTAACCCCTTTGCTGTGGTTGGGTACGGGCAATTACCCGTTTGCGGTGTGGGTGTGGCTGCCGCTGCTGCACTTGCTGGGGGGAACGACTTTAGGGGCGATCGGGCTGTGTACTAACAATATTCAAATGGAGATAGCGTCGATCGAGCAACCCTCGACTTATTTTGCGATCGCCGCTGCTGTTTCGGGAGTAGCTGGGGCTTTGGGAACTACCGCCGGCGGCTTTCTTGCCGAACTTCCGGGCATGAGTTTGGGAGCACTGTTTGCCCTCTCGGCTGCTGTGCGACTTTTCGGCTTGCTGCCTTTGATTTTGGTGCGAGAACCTCGCAGCTTCTCGCTGCGATCGATCGTCCCCACTTTTGGACGTTTCAAGTTTAACCGGGGCTAGGAAATTTTCGCACAAATTTACCGATCGAGAAACCAGAAAAGCCCACACATTGTTAAAAACTTCAAGCACATCGCAGCAAATCTGAGAGTCGCTGTAACAAATTTTAACCCAAAACATAATCCAAACCTGTTATGTGTTCGGCCAATACGTCACCATTATCTTGCAGCTATAGCGGTTCTCAAGCGTGGTGAGGTATGGGGGCGAGTCCTATGCCTATGCCC
>JAUBOM010000107.1:0-25985 GCA_036700245.1 Microcoleus vaginatus BM001213989 | reverse complement strand
GCTTGCCGTGCAGATTCAGCACCAGCTTGGGCTTGCTGGGCTGATTGTTGGGAAGCAGCGCCCAACTCATCCATTGTGATGGTAGTTTGATTTACATAGCTAGATTGCTCTGTGGCTGTGCGTTCCTGCTGTTCAACTGTCGCCGCAATCTCTGTGGAAGAACTAACAATCATATTCACTGACTGATTCATTCTCTCTGCAATGCCTGAAGCAATCCACAGAGCGATCGCAATTGCCGTAAGTGCAGCTAAAGCAGTGCTTAAAATCACGACTGTAGTCAGGAACTGCAAAGCTTGAATTTGCTCTTTTTCTCTGTCAGCCAAAATTGTTTCCTGGGTGCTTTCAAACTCCTTAGCTATAACATCAACCTGACGAAGCTTTGGTATAACTTGTGTCTTCCACAAGTTAATTCCCTCGTCTCGCTTACCTCGATCGACCAAAGAAAAGGCTTGTCTATAGCCTTGGTCTATCTGATCTTGTAATACATTCATTTCATCTAGCCGCTGGAGCTGCTTCGGGTTTTGAACCCGCTTAACTAAATCCTGATAGAAGTTGTCAAAGCTGTTTACCCCTTCATTGTATTCAGTTAAGAAAGCACTCTCTTGGTCCAAAAAATAGCCGCGAGCAGCTTTCTGCATACTTGAGAATCCCAGTTCAAGATGTTTTAGACTTATAACAATAGCATTAGAATTATTGAGGATTTTTCCTTTCCCTTCTACTTCTTTAGCATTAAAAAAAACCAAAGTAGCTGCTCCCACTGAGAGCAAAATCGGTATGGAATATCCCCACAGGATACGCTCTCTTAATTTTGTGGCTTTGAAGTTAATCATCTGGAATTTTTCCTTTTTTACCCAAATAACTCAAAATTAATCGCCTTGGCTGTTAAATACCAACTTTGGTTAGTGATAGCAGCGGCCGAGTGTACACTGGCTGTACCTTTTTTATTAAGCCCATCTAACTTCTAAAATCCTTATGCTACTGCCGTTTTTTGACTAATTTTGTTTCCTAATTCTACTGTCTTAGTGCATTCATTTGTCACCTTTACAGTGGAATCGAGGGCATTCTTGATATCAGCGACAAGGTTGTTAATCTTCTGGGCATATTTCTTACTTTGAGCTGCTAGGAAGGCGAATTTCTGTTGCTAAGACATTAAAACCTATGGCATTTTCGCCCGCCCGCACCGCTTCTACTGCTGCATTTAGCGCTAATATATTCGTTTGATTGGCTAAATTTGTCACCACACTAGAGATATTGCCAATCTGATTGGTTTGTTCGTTCAAGCGCATAATTTGTTGGCGATCGCCCCTACATATTCTTTCAATATTATCATCGATTCCAGGGTTTGCTCGACTGCTAGTGTTTCCCTTTCGGTGCTCTTTAAAGCTTGCGGTCCAGATCCAGCACCAGCTTGGGCTTGCTTTGCTGATTGTTGGGAAGCAACGCCCAACTCATCGATTGTGATGGTAGTTTGATTTACATAGCTAGATAGCTGTGTGGCTGTGCCTTCCTGGTGTTCAACTGTGGCAGCCATCTCTGTGGAAGAACTGGCGATCGCATTAACTGCCTCACTAATCGTTTTAGCAATACCTAAAGAGATTAAAAAGGCAGCAAGTAAGGCGATCGCGATGCCTAAGAGTGCCCCAACCAAAACGGCAGAGAGTAAAAAGCGGAGGTTTTACTCTGCGTTGGAAGCTGCAGCGTCAAAAATTCCCTGCTCTTTTTCACCAAAGTAGTTATTTAATTCGTAATAGTCATTCAGAATTAAGGCGCCTTTTTGGGTGAAAAAAAAAGCCAGTGCTTCTTTTTGCTTTCCTTGCTTTACTAACTCAATCATTTAATCAGAATAATTAGCATATTCTTATTGTAAGTCAATTTTTTTTCGATCAGCTCTTTCTGGCTGGAATTTTCAACCGTCTTGCCTAGAGATTCTGCCAATTTATTAAAATTTAGTAGTAAGTCTTCCCGATCGTCCTTTAAATAATATTCATCCCTGTTCAAAATATAGCCTCTCCTATCTCCCACGATGTAAGCCTGGTAAAAAGCCGATCCACTCCTTCTCGGGTAGCCCTTGAGATTTTTTATTTATCTATAGCGGTTCTCGGCAAGATGAGGTATTCACCAATTAATTAACAATTCCCCAATCCCCCAATCCCCAATCCCCCAATCTAAAATCTAAAATCTAAAATCTAAACTTGTACCTCATCTATCTGAGAAAGGCTATATATGACTCCCCTCCCTTGCTGGCGCTTGAGAAAACTGGCGCTACAAATCCTACAAATAAAGCAAGGGGAACTGCATATCCGAGTAACATCCGGTTTCTTAGCTTTAAGTTGGCAAACATGGCAAGATCTCCTTTTGGGTTAGGTAGCTGAATTATCTGATTCTCAACCATTTACTCAGACTCATAAAAAAAAATCCGGCAAAACTTAATATCCAACAAGCGATGCAGGTCGAAGTCTTGAGGATTGAGGGTTGTTTTGCCTGCTTCGATTTTGGATAAATCATGTTTATTCGATTGTAGCGGGCAATTGAGGAACGAAACCCAAAGATCGTCAAATTCTCTCCCGCACTCGAACTCTCTCCCACTCTTGATAGGGGTGCAAGTCGATCGCATAAATGTTACAACTAGCGTTAAGCGACCATATTCTGAACTTATGGAAATACTTGTGACGCTGGTGCTGGGTTCGGTGCTGTTTGTCTGGGGAATGCGCTTCGGGCGGGTGTTAGTTCGATCGGGAGTGACGGCTAAGGATTTGTTTAAGGGCAGAAATTGGATCGCCCTAGCTTTTTTGGGTTTTTATATTGCCTTGCTGCTGCTGGCTCTAAATCTGCCTCAAATGCCAGCTTTGCCGATCGAGTGGCGCTTTCACGGGATGCGAGTTACTTGGACTTTGCTACGAGTGATGTTGATGGGAGTCTGCGGTATTGGCTTTACTGTAAGCTGGCAGACGGCGCGATCGCAAGTAATCGCAGTAATTTTAATTGGCTTGTTGGGATTGGGAGGATTTACCAGCGCTGAAGCCTATTTTCTGGCGCCAATTTACGGTGATTTAATAGATAATTTGCGACCAAACGGTGTATTTTGGCAAACATCTAACAGCAGTTGCGCGCCGGCGGCGCTAGCAACAGTGTTAAGGCGTTGGGGAATGGATGCGACGGAATCGAGTGTAGCTAGGGAGGCCGGCACGAGTCGTTTGGGAACTTCGATGCCGCAGTTAATTGTAGCAGCAAGAGCTTTGGGAGTCAATGCGATCGAACTGGCGCCGACTTGGGAGCAAATTCAGCAAATTAATCGCCCCGGAGTGCTCGCAGTTTGGCTGTTTGACGGCCCTCGGAAGCTACCGCACGCGGTAGCTTTGCTGGGAATGAATAACAGTATTGCTGCCATTGGAGACCCGGCGCGGGGCAGGATTTTCTATTTAGATAGAGCAACTTTTGCCCAGATTTGGCGCGAGGAATACGTGCCGATTTTTCGTTCTGCGGATATCTTGTTAAGTGACAAACAAGCTATTGACTATTTGAGTAAATTAGGATATAATAGCGGCGATTTAAAAGCAGATATCGAGCGCTTTCAAACAGATAAAAAATTAAAAGTCAGCGGTAAACTAGATAGGATGACTGAATTAATGTTGAGCGGCTCTTTTTTGGATGGTGTCCCGAGATTGGATGGGAAATAGTTATAGAAAATCATCAACCGCAGAGGCACTCTTGCCGCAGAGGGAACAGGAATCGTGCGCGTCCCCTCAAACAATAGAGGTGAATTTCGGCTGCCCCGGATTCCTCTATTTCTCGATCGTTCCAATGCGCTCGCGATGTGTGAATTACCGTTCCAAATTTATGCCAGGACCCCAGCAAAGCGGGTTTTGAGCGGCAATTAAAATGTGGTGAATCATCAGAATAACTCCCTTGATAGATCGAGATAGATGGGATAGTTAAGGGTTCCTTCATGTTTAAGGGTGCTTGGTTTGGAGTGCAACCTGTCAACTTTTGGGTGCATCCGGGCTATCCGGAAAAACAAAATAGTTTCTCAAATTTTCTCGTTGGGGAAATGCCATGTATTGAGCAGTCATCTCAGGAGTTAGTAACTCTATCAACAATCTGTTTTCCACCCAAAGCATCATGAAATCAAAGCCGAAGCTAGTGCGTTGTACAAGCCAATCTTCACGAGCCGCAATTTGCTCAATTTGGTCAACGTTAATAGGGACAGACAACATCGCATGAGTTGCTGTAGATTGAGAAGCAGCAGTATTTTGAATGTACGCACGTAGTTCCTCACTCTCACCCGGTACTATCTAAGTTCCCAAAGGATAAACTTCAATTTCTGTACCATATTCATCAAATGGAAAAATGATATAGCCGCCTGGATTTAAAGGATGGGGTGTCGGTTGTCCTTGTATAATTTCAGCTAGAACTTGGGCAACGTGCTGAGGGTTTTGAGCAGAAATAGAAAAGTGAGGAATCATCCGAGTAACTCCATTAATCAGAGGAATTACGCACAGACAAAGTAATTATTTCATTGCGAGCTGTGCGAAGCAATCTCAAAGCCTTGTTAAACCGTTACCATGGGTCCAGGACTAAATCAATTAAACTTTGACTCAACGGGATTAGCTCATGAAACTGAGCAGAAACTAAACAGCGATTGATGGGTTTCACGAGCAGTTACTAAAAAACTGTTGATTCATTCGTTCAGAGTGCTCGCAAAGATTCGATCGCCCCAGCAGATCCTCAACAATCGCACCTTGGTAGCGTGGCTGCAGGAAATTACCAATGTAACCGTAGGCAGTTGCATCTAATGTGGTGGGTTTATCTCCCATAAAAAACGGTTTGTCTGCCAGAAAGTCCGAAAGGGCTTGAAAATCAGCGCCGATAATCTGACTGATTTCTTCATGACTGTGACGACCGATTCCATGAGCTTGCATCTGAGAGATTATCGTTTTACGCAACTCTTCGGCAAACGGTTCTGATACGTCTAGCGTCGCTTCAGGGAAAAGCGCCCGTGCAAGCAATGAGCGAGAGTGTGGCCAGTTTTCTTCTATGCCATAGCGAGTCTCCAGAAATCCCCAGTAGGTGTTTTCTTTGAGCGTGCGGCGAAAGGCTAGAGAGATAGCTCGCTCAACGGGAGTTAAACTAGCATCGAGATCAATTCCTTCTGTTTGCTTGAACATCTCAATGATTAGAAAAACATCACCGATCAAGTTTCCCTGATAGTCGATGAAGGGAATTTTACCCTTGGGAGCAAGCTCAAAAGTTTGTGCTGTGATAATCACCTTTTTGTAGGGCAGCTTTGCCATGCGGAGCCAAGTTTCAAGCTCTAGACAGGGTGGGCTGAGGCTCGGTAGTTCCTCAAAGGATGATGCAGTGTACAAGGTAATCATTTTCAAGACCTCGTTTACGTTGCTCGATGATATATGCTTCAATCCGATAAAGATGCGCCTGCTAGTCCTCGTGCTAACTTCAACTAATGAGGAGCGATCGCACTAATAGGTGCGGTTGCTTCGGACTTGTACTCTGTGCTAATCGCCCTGGGTTGCCCCTTTGTAACACCCCCTGCGGCTTTAATCAAATCGGCTGCCTTTTCACCAATCATCATGGTGGGTGCATTCGTATTTCCTGTAGTAATTGTTGGCATAATCGAGGCATCCACGACACGCAATCCCTCAACACCATGTACTCGCAATTGAGAATCTACTACTGCCATTGGATCGGTGCCCATCTTGCACGTTCCCACAGGATGATAGTTGGTATCTGCCACTTTCCGAACATAAGCTTGGAGTCCTTCATCGCTAGTTACATCCGCACCGGGAGCCACTTCTTCGCCTCGGAACTCATCGAATAAATCGGTGCTGAACAACTCACGAATGATTCTCACGCCTAGCACCAACTTTTGCACATCGGACTCATGCTCGAGAAAGTTCATCCGAATGCAAGGTGAGTCTGTGGGATCGATCGAACGCAGGGTGACGCTGCCGCGACTCTGGGGATGATTCAAATAAGCTGTGCTGATAAATCCCGGCCCTTTGTTTGGATAGCCAGGAGGAACCAACAGCACTGGGCCTGAGAAAAACTGTAAATCTGGCGCAGCATCTAAATTACCTTCAGTATGCAAAAACATTCCAGCTTCTGCGATATTGCTGGTTAGGGCGAGTTGCAAATCTTGAGTGGCTTGATGTGTCACTGGAACAGTGACGTGATCTTGAAGGTTCTGACCCACACCGGGTAAATCAGCAACGACGGGAATATTGAGCGAAAGCAAGTATTCTGCATTGCCAATTCCAGACAACATCAGCAGTTTAGGTGAGTCAAATGCACCCGCTGACAGAATCACTTCCCGATCGACATAAACTTGGTGCAGCGTTCCTTCCTGCAGATACTCTAACCCAACCGTGCGCGTTCCTTCAAATAATAGGCGAGTGACTAGCGCACCAGTTTGCACGGTTAAATTAGGGCGATCGAGAATTGGCACTAGAAATGCTGCTGCTGCACTGTGTCGCTTCCCATCTTTGATAGTTAATTGATACAGTCCTGCACCTTCTTGTTGTGCGCCGTTGAAATCGGGGTTGATAGCATAGCCGATTTGCGCTGCTGCTTCGATAAATCGCTGTGAGGTGACGGCAGTTGCGATCGGATCGGTAACGCTCAAGAGTCCATCAACACCGTGAAATTCGGACGCACCTCGCTGCTGATTTTCTGATTTCTTGAAGTAGGGCAATACATCCTCATAACTCCAGCCGGGATTGCCTAATGCTTGCCAACTATCGAAATCCAGCCGATTTCCGCGAATGTAGATCATGGCATTGATTGAACTGCTGCCACCGACAACTTTTCCGCGCGGCTGAAATATTTTGCGTCCATGGAGATACGGTTCTGGTTCTGTGAAATATGCCCAGTCCACTTCAGTTCCCAGTAAGCTGATCCAGCTTACAGGAATTTGAATTTCTGGTTTAGTAGCCTGATTACCCGCTTCGATCAACAACACGGTGGTTTCAGGATCTTCTGTCAGACGATTGGCAACAACACAACCTGCCGAACCTGCACCAATCACTATGTAATCGTATTGAGTCATGATATTTTCCTCCTAGATTGTTATGGTCGATCGCAGCTTAGCCAAGCCTCACCGTTTTTGACAACTGGGAACAGTTGAATCCCCCTTTAGAGGCCCAGACAGCTTGACTTCCCATCCAGGTAAATTCCACCAATTAACTCGCTGATTCGGCTGAATCCAGAAGTTTAGCTGCGCGATCTTGCCATCCTCAAATCTGAGTGTGGGAAAGGTAGGATAACTGGTATCATCGGTTTCGCGGTAAGTGCGTCCAAGGTAATTTAGGCAAGTCGTTAGTCCCTCATCAATTCCCAATTCTTCCACTCCTTTTCCCTTCAATTTCGCATCATCGTAGCTGAAAGAACCGTTGAATGAATTGCCCGCTAACCCGCCTTTGGTAACAGTGATGGTGAAATCGTAGGTTACGGGAACTGCGTAGGCTTGGGTTGCAGTTACAACTGTACTCAGAAGAGTCGTGGCGATCGCCACCGAGAGTTTTGAAATTGCGGACACACTCGCATCCCGAAAAAGAACAACACTATAAATTTCGCTTTCAATCATCGGGAAACTCCTTGACTACACTTCTATAGTAAGTGATTTAGCGGATATGATATCATAAGTAATCAGTTAAATGCGATCGCCGCAGACTGCCAAGCCAACAAAACTTAGCGCCTATAGTTAATAGTGTATACTTTTGTGGTAAGGTCAACCCCAACAGAAAACGCTCGTCTTTAATCGCCCAGAATTAACTGAGTAGATTTAACCACATTCATTCCCGCCGCCGCAAATCTTTGAAAAGCTGCATCTGCTTGTTCCGTAAAATCAACAACACCCGGAACAACCACAGGCGAAGTGCAATCTTCCAGCAAATAAACCTTCTTTGCCCAATTCGGATCTCGCGCTAAAATTTCAGTCAGCAAATCATCAATCGTCCAAGCAACGCAGTGACTTTTAGCTTGTCCCGCAATAATTATCGCATCAAAACCTAGCAACTTATCAATAAAAGAAGCATTTTTTTGAGCAATAAAATTGCCATCCGGCCCGTCTAAGACTTCCGGCCGCAAAACAGAATAGTTTTCTGTTAGCGGGTTCCCGCCTTTGATTTCAAAAAGTGCTTGGCTGTTGCGGGCGATGCTGTGAAAAAATATTGCTTCTTCCACGGCGGAAACCAGGGCGTGTCCGATGCCGCCCAGCATTGAGTGATACGGCCAAATTATCAGGGGATATTTGCCATCTTCGCTGAGTTTCTGCACGTAGTGGAGTGCGTGTGTTTGCAGTGCCGAATAGTTACCATTGGCGATGCTGTGGGCGACGGCGCGATTGACTTTCCAGACACCTTGCTGCACGTCTTCTAAAGTAATTGATGTGGCGGCTGGGAGGGGGTGTTCGCCTGCTTCATTTATCCAAAAGATTGGATGAAAAATTTGCATGGCCGTGTGGGTGTCCATTGTCGGCGCAATGGTTGTAATTGCGTTTAAATTGCGGTAGATAAATTCGCAAAGCCGCAGGTTGTCATCGACAGCACCGCTACCGGAACGCCCGCCCACAAATAGTTCAAATTCGGGCAAGCAAAAGGTATTTTGGGCGTCGATTATCAGCAAACAAATCTGATTTGTGTCGCTGGCGGCGGGCTGGATGCTGTATTTTTGGGCCCATTCTTTAGCTTCAGCGGCGCGTTCTTGGTAGGGAACTCGCCAGACTTCGCTGACTTTTTGGGTGTCGAAAAAATGGGGGATTGGGAGTTGGGTTTTTGCTGTCATGGCTGATTTATTTTGGGGTGAGTTATCGGATTTTAGATTTTAGATTTTAGATTTTAGATTGAATAGTAGTATAATGCTGAGAGGTATTTGCGGGTGAGTCATGCCAATCCAACAAATTCAAGATTTTGCTAGGGGAAGTTTTAAACGAATATTATTACTTTTTTCGGGTTCGGCTTTAGTTGCTATCTTAATTCTAGCAATTAGGTCTTTTTATGTTCAAGATTTTTTAAGAAATGTCTTAATGCAGATCGAGCATCTAGGCGCTTGGGGTCCAGTAGCTTTTATTGTCACCTACAACCTAGCTACTGTACTATTTATACCTGGTTCTGTGTTGACTCTGGGAGGCGGGGTGATTTTTGGTCTGTGGTGGGGTTCAGTTTACGTGTTTGTCGCGGCAAGTTTAGGTGCTACGTTTGCTTTTCTGATCGGGCGATACTTGTCGCGCGATCGCGTGGTAAAATATATGGAAGCTCATCCTAAGTTTAAAGCTCTCGATCGCGCCGTTTCCCAAGAAGGATTTAAAATCGTTTTTTTGACTCGTCTCTGTCCTTTATTTCCGTTTAATTTATTAAATTACGCTTTAGGGATTACTCAGGTTTCTTTGAAAGATTATGTGCTAGGTTCCTTCGGCATGATTCCGGCAACAATCTTGTATGTTTACTCGGGTTCTTTAGTGGGGGATCTGGCTGCAATCGGCGCCGCAACAGGGTATACAAATCCCCAAGCGTCAGCAGTAAAATGGTTGATTAATATCATCAGTTTTAGTGCTACGGTCGCTGTTACTGTCTCTATCACTCGGATTGCCCGCAAGGCTTTGGATGAAAGTATTTAATTAGCAGGATTTGCCCATGTCGCCGTCAAAAGTCGATCGCGTAACAGTCCCCCCGATGGACGAACACAACCAGAAATTAGTCTCCTATTTGCATCCGCCCGATTGGCAAAATCCGCAACCGGCGAGTTCTTATAATTTAGTAGTAATTGGCGCCGGACCCGCCGGATTAATTGTGGCTGCGGGTGCCGCAGGTTTGGGCGCGAAAGTTGCTTTAATTGAAAAACATTTAATGGGCGGCGACTGTTTGAATGTCGGTTGCGTGCCGTCAAAAGCTTTAATTCGAGCGTCCCGCACTGTCGGCGAGATCTGGAATGCCAGTAAATTTGGCGTTCATGTTTCTGACAGTGTAGAAGTGGATTTTGCCGCTGTGATGGAACGGCTGCGCCGCATCAGGGCGGGAATCAGCGATGTTGATTCTGTTCAACGCTACCAAGACACATTAGGAGTCGATGTTTTCTTAGGTTCCGGTCGTTTTACTAGCAATTCTACCATAGAAGTTGCAGGTCAAACTCTCCGCTTTAAAAAAGCAGTAATTGCCACAGGTGCAAGGGCGCTACAACCGCAAATTCCCGGCTTGCAGGAAGCTGGATATCTGACAAATGAAACTGTCTTTAACCTCACAGAAAGACCTCAGCGTTTGGCAGTAATTGGCGCAGGGCCGATCGGCTGCGAATTGGCTCAAGCCTTTCGCAGGCTGGGTTCGGAAGTCGTATTGCTGCACAAAAATGCTCAGATTTTAGACAAAGAAGATGCGGATGCTGCTAAAATCGTGCAGCAGGCTTTTGTACGCGAAGAAATTCAACTAATACTAGAATCCCAAATAGAGCGCGTTGAGAAAACAAATGCAGGCAAAGTAATTTATTATAAATCTCAAGGTAAGGAAGCATCGGTAACAGTAGATGAAATTATTGTGAGTACAGGGCGATCGCCCAACGTCGAAGGATTGAATCTGGAGGCTGTCGGTGTCGAATACGATACACAAACTGGCGTCTTTGTCAACGACAACTTGCAAACTACTAATCCCCGCATTTATGCCGCAGGCGATATTTGCATGAAACATAAATTTACTCACGCTGCTGATTTTGCCGCGAGGATGGTGATTCAAAACACTCTATTTTTCGGGCGCAAAAAGCTCAGCGCTTTGACGATACCTTGGTGTACTTACACAGACCCGGAAATTGCGCGCGTCGGATTGGGCGATCGCGAGTTGCAAGCCGGAGGGATCGATCTCGATACGTTTTTGATTCCTTTCGATAAAGTCGATCGGGCAATTATTGACGGCGAAGAGGAAGGATTTGTGAAAATTCACGTCAAAAAAGGCAGCGATAAAATATTAGGTGCAACTATTGTAGCGCGACACGCTGGGGATACGATCGGCCAGATTACTTTGGCAATGGTTAACAATATTGGTTTGGGAAAGATTGCTAGCACAATTCAACCGTATCCGACACAAGCTGAGGCAATTCGGAAAGCAGGAGATGCTTACAATCGCACTCGTTTGACTCCGTTTGTGAAAAATTTGTTTAACCGCTGGCTGGCTTGGACGCGATAAGTAAATAATCTCATCTCTCTTCTCTTTATCTGCGTGAATCAGCGTGAATCCTTTGTCATCTGCGGTCTGAGAATTTCTCTTTTTTTAACCGCAGATGAGGGCAGATGAACACAGATTAACGCAGATGAATTAGAGCGATTCCGGGTTACTTTGAGTGTAGCATTAGGAGTTGGGAGATCGCCCGCGCAAACAAACCCTGTCTTAAAAATCTCCTTCATCTACTTGGAATACCGTCAATCCCAAGCCTCTCCACATATCAACTACTTGCTGGCGATCGTCCAAAACAAATTTAATGTTATATTTCCCTTCAATATGCTGCCGATACAACTCTTCCTTCATAATCGCATCCTTCCTCATATCTCCGGTTTTCCGCAGATAAAGAGCGGCATAATTGACCTCATACTGCTGCAACCATTTTTTAGTTTGAGGCTGACAGTCATCTGTTCGGCCCGACACTACAATAATATGGGCGCTGGACTGCCACTTGCGAACGGTATCTAAAACTGGCGGATTGGGCAAATCGCGATCGCACGTCGAAGCATCAAAAGGATTTCTGCCGTTGAGAAGTGCCAGCGTACCGTCCATATCAACAATAATTGCATCCGGCAAACTCGGGTTATATTCCGGCGGTTCAACGGGAACCCGCACGTACTTATTGTACATCTGCACGATCACCTCTTTGCCCACCGAATTAAGCCTTTTCAAATCCCGTTTAATACATTCTTCAACCGGAACTTGCAGGAAAGAATCATTAACTTCAACGATGGCTTTACCTTTAACCAATTGTTTGATATGCTCGATGTGAGGTCCGAAATTAGTATCATCAACAATGACGTGCTTGCCGCTTTCCAAAGCCATCAAAATAATCGTATCTCTCAACTGCAGAATAAACTTTTCATTCGCAGGCGACCAATGAGAAGCGTGAGCCATTTCTCTGAGCAAATCTTTATTGCTACGCACCCACTTTGCAGGTTCAGACAGCAGCAATTCCCTAGCAAATTGAGATTTTCCCGAAGCAGGTAAACCGACAAGTACAATAACTCTTTTCATGGTAATTAGAAGGAACAAGGAAGGAGGAAGAAGGAAGAATGCTCATACAGCAAGCTTTTTAGCTGTATCTTAGGTTTAATTAGGTGCATTTCTTTCTTCGGTCAGCTAAAATATAATGTTAATCTTCTTTCGTAGTGAGGACTACAGTCCTCATTCAAGAAACGACTGTAGTCGTTACTACAAACCTAGATGGATGTAATCTAAACCCAATAGCTCCTCTATTTTATAGATATTAACATCACGGAGAGCTTCTTTCACTCCCGCAACTCTTCGGGCCCGCAAAGAAAACAAAATCCCGGCATACGGCAAATGTTTCACAGCTAATGCAAAATCTTTCTGAACTTCGATATATTCGTGCTGTCGGTAAGCTTCCTCGATTTCTTCAACCAAAGATTGATATTTGTCCTTAACTTGTTGATACAACTCACTCCACTCAGGAAAATAAGCTAAAAACTCTTCTCCTTCATTAGTTAAAACAATTTCTATCAGGCGGCGGGTCGAAAACCCTGCGCGCAGATGGGAAATCGCGACATATTGCGGAGACTTAACTTTAACTCGGTTGAAGTTAGCGTCGCAGATAATATACCCTTCCGAATTCATCGGATCTAAATGTTGAGCCGCTTCGATAACTTCTTTCCAGCTAGTTAAAGGATAGGATGCGACCGATTCCCAGCCGTATTTTTTTGCCCAAATACTTGGGTCTGTTTCTAGCAGCGTTTGAGTGTTGCGAACCCCGTGCAGCACGATTTGATTGTTTTTTGGCTGGACAACTATTCTATTGTAAGGCGTTATCAATTCAAAGATAAAACACTGGTCAGTTTCTTCCGGCAATTGATATCCCAATTCTTGCCAGACTTTCCAAAAAAGTTCGGCAAAGCTGAATCCAAAACCGTTAACTTCGCCGGTGGCGTCGGGAGTGCCGCTAGATTGCACTCTCCATTCTCCCTTGTAAAAATACAGTACAATCAGAGAACCGTCTAGTTTTTCATAAACTTTGGCATGACTCCAATCAATTGCAGCGGCGTGAATTTCTCCGTAATTAAAAAATTTGTCGTAGGGATAAGAAACTATCTGCCAATCTTGAGATGAATCTAAAATAATGCCTCGGCACTGCTGGACTATTTTTTCGCCCAGGGGAGATTCTATCTGCGAGTATTTCAGACAGACTAGATCGGGATATTGGCGGTGGCGGGTTACTTTGATATGATAAGTTTCGGACAAGGTTTCCAATCCGTGCTGGCGTAAATAATCTTGCAGTTCCACGTTCTCTTCCTAAATTTGTCGCCTTTTATATTTTATCGGTAACGGCAGATTTTAGTAAAGTTGTAAAAAAAATAAAACTTGCTTTTTTTCTGAACGACTCTTGTGAGCTTTGTATTTTGGAGTATCGTTGTAAATAGGTGAATGCGCTTTACCGAAAAACTGGACTGTTTCGACATCAAGGAAAAAAATAGTGAACAATAAATTATTACTTTTGGCGACTTCGGCGTGTGTATTGACTGCTTTAGTACCTGTATCGCGAGTTTTTGGTGCGTCCGAATTGTCGCAGCAACCGCCGGAAACCAAATCTGTTGCTGTAGCGGGTACGGCTGTTCCGGTAAGTCAAATTTTGCAAAAGTTAAAAGGCAAAACACAAGTACCAATTTTCCTCCCCAGCCGGCTTCCTATTTCGCAGAAGCTTTACTATCAAAGCCAAGCGAAAACGGACAGCTATACTATTTCTATGGAGTATACAGCAGATTGCCGAGGTGCGGGAGCTTGCTCTTTTGGGGAAATTCGAGGTCAGAAAGGCGGTGAGTTTTCTACCAAACTAGAAGGGGTAACTAAGACTTTAAAAAATGTTCAACTGGCTGACCGAGTGAAAGGAGTTTTTCACAATGGTTGCGGGGCTTACTGCACAGCAACTCTCGAGTGGAAAAGTCAGGGTTTTATGTATACCGTAGCAATTAAGAACGGACGGGAATCTGATTTAATTTTAATAGCAAATTCTGCTATTCTAGCTCGGAAGCGTTAAGTTCTGTAGCCGGGGACGCACAACTTCTATCTGTAGGGTGCTTCGTGCGAACCTTACCGTTATTGTATGATATATCTTAACTCGCACTCGCCTCTTACAAGATGCTATGGTTTTTTTTCGCTTACCTACTTAGGGGGAAATCAGGATGAGGGGAAGATGGCTATTTGCGGCGATTTTTGCTGGTGTGGTGACTGCTTTTACGATCGCACTTTTGACACCAAATTCAGCGTTAGCAAGGACAGAACTCTCGATAACAGAAATCCGCTGGTTTAATTTTTCCCCTGAAGATAGCTGGCAACCGATACAATTTATTGTACCCGATCGCAATACTGCAAAATCTGCCGACGGCCGCAAGTTGCGGTTGTACGATGTTCATATTGCCAAGATGTTTGAGATTTCTCATTTTTTGTGCGTTCGCGATCGGGCTTCTGAGGGGTACGATTGGTCTTATGAAGCGGAAAACGGCAATATTGAGATGGGACGCTTCAAAATTAGCTGCAATCTCGCCCAGTCCATAGCTGCTGCTTACGGGTTAGGGAAACCGGAAATTTCAGTCATTCGCCGCAACTTCAACCTGAAAAACGGCGGCCCTTCTCTTGCGGTAGAAACATACTCGATTCCCACTCTGAACATTGTTAATAATAAAGTTTTGCAGTGGAGGGATTTTGTGCAAAAGTTTCCCCCCATCCCCGATAAGTCAGGTGAAAACCAAGCTAACAGTATTTTTCCTGCGAGTAACATCTTTAGGCAAATTAAAGGCAAAACGCGAGTGCCTGTTTTTCTTCCAAGTACACTTCCTTTATCTGACATTCAGCAAGTTGCTTTTGATGTGCAAGCAGGTTCCCACGGTTACATTGTGGGAATGTATTTAGGCAAAGGGTGCCGCGGGGGAGCCTGTTATTTTGGCACAATCGAAGCTAAAAAAAATGAACCGTTTTCGCCTCCTTCGCAATTGCCACTGGATACTTACAGAAGCATTGAATTGGCGGGCGGATTCCGGGGTATTTATTTCAATAATTGCGGTGCTTACTGCACTGCTTTTGTGGAGTGGCAAAGGCTGGGGGTTCTGTACCGAGTCACAAGGAAAAACGGACGGCAGCAAGAAGTTGTCCAGATAGCAAATTCTGCACTTCAAGCAGGACAGCGTTAATACCATTTTAGATTTTAGATTTTAGAATCGGTAATGGCTCTCACTAGACTTGAATTGGATTCATTCGCAAACAATCTAGAAATTATCTGCGTTTATCTGTGTTTATCTGCCTTGCATCTGCGGTAGATCGATCGAAGATATATGCAATAAGTCTACTTTTTATGGTAAGCTATTTGGTGGCTTGAGAAGTACGATCGCAATTACGATCGCTCTTTTCCCCTCGCAACTACATTTCTCTCCCCAAATCCCGCAACCTTTGAGCTAATTCTTTCTCGCTGCTGTTGAGCTAACTGCTCAGGCAAACCAGGTTCATCCGGCTCGACCCTAGGTAAATATTACATCGCCGGCAGCCTTTGCTTCGGAATGTCGAACGCCTGGAGTGCCAGCGACGCCCAATGCTGGATGGGAAACATCATCAAGACTCACTGCTACTGGCGGTCCTACAATTTTAGATTTTAGATTTTAGGTTTTAGATTGGCAATGGCTTATTATGTAAAGGTTTGGAGCTGGCCTACCGTTGCATCCTTTTTTCAAACAGGCGGTCAAAATCTGGTATTTCTATTTTATTGCCCGAATTATCCCAACCAGCAATTAAAGTCCCCACCTGCGGTACGCTAGATCAGGTGAATATATTGGCTGATTTCAAGCTATCCTCCGATCGATCTTATGTCCCCAACCACATCTGCCCCCTCCCGAACCGTTCGCATTGGTTCCCGCAAAAGCCAACTCGCTCTCGTGCAAACCCACTGGGTGCAAGAACAGCTACAGAAACACTTTCCGGAACACACTTTTGAAGTCCACACCATGTCCACCCAAGGCGACATAATTCTTGATGTCGCCCTCGCTAAAATTGGCGATAAAGGACTTTTTACCAAAGAATTAGAAACGGGAATGATTAACAATGAAACGGACTTTGCCGTTCATTCCCTCAAAGATTTGCCTACCAATTTACCCGAAGGTTTAATCTTAGGATGCGTCACCGAACGGGAAAATCCCGCTGACGCCCTGGTAGTTCACTCTAAGCACAAAGACAAGCAACTCGACACCCTCCCAGAAGGTTCAGTAATCGGTACTTCTTCCCTGCGCAGGCTGGCTCAACTGCGGCACCATTTCCCTCATTTTGAATTTAAAGATATTCGCGGCAATCTCAATACTCGACTCGCTAAATTAGATGAGGGCGGTTACGACGCGATTATTTTAGCAGTTGCGGGATTGGAAAGATTGGGAATGGGCGATCGCATCCACCAAATTATCCCTGCTGAAATCTCCCTTCACGCCGTCGGACAAGGTGCTTTGGGCATCGAATGCCGCGCCGGAGATACAGAAATCATGACAGTGATTAAAGCTCTCGAACACTCGGAAACCGCCCAAAGATGTTATGCTGAACGCGCATTCCTGCGGGAATTAGAAGGTGGCTGTCAAGTGCCGATCGGCGTCAATACCAAAATAGAAAACGGTCAATTAACCTTAACCGGAATGGTATCGAGTCTCGACGGCCAGCGCTTCGTCAAAGATACTGTTTCCGGCGCCGCCGAGACTGCTGAACTGCTGGGAATTGACCTCGCTCACCGCCTGCGCCAACAGGGAGCTAGTGAAATTTTGGAGGAAATATTTGTCCAAGTTCAGCGCGGTTCCTAAACTAGATCGGCATCTATTTGTCAATGCTTTTAGGCGCGATATATCGCCTTTTGTAAAATAAAAATAGCAGGCGGTTCGCTTTTGCTTTCACAGGTACACTAGCAGTATGTTTGTAGATTTTTGATGGGATTTTAGATGGGACTTACGAACCCGAACTCAGAAACCCGGTTTGTTCTATATCTGGTCGTCAAAGCAATCATTTTTGCTGATTCCGGGTTCAAGAGCGTAATTCCTATTAGAGCATAAAATTGACCCTCGGCTTCAAAAAAATCTGACTAATTTAGGACGATCGGCACGGGTGGAGGCTTCTATTTAGGAAGCAAGATTTCTCGCAGAAATCAATTTTTTTTCGTAAGTCCTAGAATTCTCAATATACCCATCCAAAATCTACAATCAAACATCAGAAATTAATCAGCAATTTATTTCAGGGAAAGGCAAAATATGAGCGTTAGGGAAACTCAACTAAAGCTGGAAGTGAAAAAAGTTCAGCAACTTTATCGCAAAATGCAGGCAGACCAAAAAGCTTTGCAGCAGCAATTGAAAGAGTTTAAAACTCAGGCAGGAAATTTTTCGGATGTAGTCGAGCAAGTCTTGCCGTCCGTAGTTTCAATTTACGTCATGGATTGGGATACACAAGAAGAGATTTCTTCAGGGAGTGGCTTCTTTGTATCGCCGGATATAATTGTCACGAACTATCACGTTGTCGAAGATATTGCGGATGAAGATTACTTCTATGAAGAAGATGAAGTCGAAGAGGTTTTAGTGGAAACTCACGACGGAAAATTGAGATTGGCAGAAGTCGTGTTTACTGGTAATGCTGAAGAAGATTTAGCTTTGCTCTTAATTAGCGATTTAACCTTCAACCCGGAAACAGGGGAACAAGTGCCATCTCCCCACGAATATCCTCCCCTAGAGTTGTCTTTTGATGTGAAACTGGGAGATAGAGTAATTGCTGTGGGCAATCCTTTGGGGCAGTTTGCTTCCACTGTAACTCAAGGTATTATTAGTGCAATTCGCGAACCAGAAGAGTATGAAGAAGGCGAGGAAGATGATGAGGTTGGTGAGGTGAAGGTGTTGCAAACTGATGCGGCGATTAATCCGGGAAATTCCGGCGGGCCGCTGATTAATATGGCCGGTCAAGTGGTTGGGGTGAATACGTGGGGATGGGAAGATGCTGATAATATTAATTTGGCGATCGCCTCTGAAGCTTTGGATGATTTTTTAGCGGGATTTGAAGAAACTTTTGAGGAGGATTCTCAGAATTAGTCGGGAGTTGTCGGTAATACAGCAGATTGCAGATTTATGAAGTACCCGCCTATGGATAAATCCCCGTAGGGAATTAGTCTGGGCTGTGTCTAAAGCTGCACTTAATAAACCTGGGATACGCTGTATGTGATTCGGGCGATCGCACTTTTCTGAGAGGGAATGGAAAAGGCGATCGCTATTTCCTTAACTCAATTGGCGTAAGTCCCACGCTGTAATTGTACTCAATTAAGCGTTGGGATATAAGCCAAGCAAGGTATATGAAAAAGAGCGACAATTTACTGTTTCTCTAGCAAAAAAACTTGTAAGATATAAGTGGTTGCGACCCACCCACTCGACTGCAAACAACAGGTCACAGTAGCAGTAGTATGCTTACCAAGGATAACTGCGAGAGAAAGGGGGAAAAAACAGACCGCTGGTTGGCAAGGTAACGCCATACCGTAAAATATAAACCATGTTTGTTGTACGAAAACAGTTTTTGGTCTTGGGAAACAGGACTTCTGCGTGGGTTCCCTACGAAGGGATAAAGGCTGCAAAGCTAGAGATGCAGTGTCAGACTCGGATCGTCTTCAGTGACGAATCTCAGTAATGAGATACCCAACAGAGCAACGGCAGATGATACACGAAGCCTACACGCTCACCGAAGGTCAGTGCTAGGTATTTCACTCTAGACTAACTACCTCAAGGAACACAAGAAAATAATGCGCATTTTATTTGTATCCGCCGAAGCAGCACCCCTAGCCAAAGTGGGCGGTATGGGCGATGTCGTCGGCGCTTTGCCTAAATTTCTGCGGCGCATGGGACACGATGTCCGCATCTTCATGCCCTACTACGGTTTCATCCCCGACAAAATGGATGTTCCCAAAAAACCCGTTTGGGATGGGGGCGCCATGTTCCAAAACTTTTCGGTCTTTGAAAGTGTTTTGCCGGGAACCGATGTACCTTTATACTTATTGCAACATCCTTCTTTCTTGCCCCGCCGCGTTTACGGCGGTGTAGATGAAGATTGGAGGTTCACTTTATTTGCCAATGCTGCGGCTGAATTTGCCTGGAATCACTGGAAGCCCCAAATTATCCACTGTCACGACTGGCATACGGGGATGATACCTGTTTGGATGGGCCCAGACCCGGATATCAGCACGGTTTTTACTATTCACAATTTAGCTTATCAAGGGCCGTGGCGCTGGCGTTTGGAGCAGATGACTTGGTGCCCTTGGTATATGCAAGGTCACAATACAATGGCTGCAGCAGTACAGTTTGCCGATCGAGTAAATACAGTTTCGCCGACTTACGCCGAGCAAATAAAAACCCCAGCTTACGGGGAAAGTTTGGAAGGTTTGCTGTCTTACCTGGGCGGCAAGGTTTCGGGCATTTTGAACGGAATTGATACAGAATCTTACAACCCAGAAACTGACAAGTACATCCATCAACAATTCAGTGTTGATACTATTGAAAAGCGCCCAGCTAACAAAATTGCCCTGCAAGAAGAAGTCGGTTTGGAAGTGAATAAAGGTGCCTTTTTAATGGGCATGGTGACGCGGCTGGTAGAACAGAAGGGGCTGGATTTGATTATTCAAATGCTCGATCGCTTCATGGCCTATACCGACGCTCAGTTTATTGTACTCGGAACGGGCGATCGCTACTACGAAACCCAACTCTGGCAAATGACAGCCCGCTATCCCGGTCGGATGTCCACCCAATTACTCTACAACGACGCCCTCTCCCGGCGCATTTACGCAGGCTGCGACACCTTCCTGATGCCCAGCCGTTTCGAGCCCTGCGGCATCAGCCAAATGCTCGCCCTCCGCTACGGGTGCGTACCAATGGTTCGCCGCACCGGCGGTTTAGTCGATACCGTTTCCCACAACAACCCGATCGACAATACTGGTACAGGTTACTGTTTCGATCGCTACGAACCCCTAGACTTGTTCACCTGCATGATCAGAACTTGGGAAGGTTTCCGCTACAAAGATAAGTGGAAAGAACTGCAACAGCGCGGCATGAGAGAAGATTTTGGCTGGGATATTTCGGCCCGGAAATACGTCAAGTTGTACAGCGATATTTTGGGAGTGCCACCAGAAGAAACTGCACCGGAACCAGAGCCAGAATTGCTCGTTGGTAAGGGTTAATTGGTAATGGGTAAGTTGACTGTTGACAGTTGACTGTTGACAGTTGACTGTTGACAGTTGTTATTTGTTAGTTTTTAGTTTTTGGTTCCAATGCCCCATGCCCAATGCCCCATGCCCAATGCCCCATGCCCAATGCCCAATTAATCAACAAATAAATCGAGAGGTAAATGACCGTAAGTTCCGCTAACTCCACCTTCTGAGGAAGATTGGCACGACACCAAAACGCCCCGGTAAGTTCCGGGATAGCCGTCAACATAATACGACCCCTTCAAAGTATTGAACTTAATATAAACCGAACCAGCAAATGCGGAAAAAGCATTTGGATCTAAAACAGCTTGATATCCCAAAGCTTTCAAATAAGCTTCTAAAGCTGAAAAACCCTCATCCGTCGAAGCAGCGCACACTCCCAACATTTGATAATCCGACAAACTTGCTACCAGCAAAATCGCTTGACGCAGCGCCTGTTTTTCCTGCGGCGATGCTAGAGATTGCATATCCAGACAAGTGAAATCTTTGAGGATTTGCTGTGCTTCTTCAACAGTTAGGGTAGTCGGGTTTTGAGTAGACATGAATTGCTCTGATATTTCCCAAAATTACGATCGACACTCGGCTACTCGTCAAGGAATTTCTGCCATTACAACCCTCGAGCGACGGCGGTAACACTTGCCCAAGTCCTGATTATAGCCGATTGTGCGCTCTGGCAATCAATTCTGGCGATCGTCTTCGAGGGCTTTCCTTCGGATCGCTTCGCTAACGCCAACGCCCGCATCGCACAAAAAAGCTAGTAGTTTTTACCGATGTTTTCAAGTTTAGATCAGTCCGCGTTTTTTCAGCTTTGCTAGCGCATCTTCCGCCGCATTTTTCTCAGCATCTTTTTTGCTTTTGCCTTTACCTTCTCCATAGAGTTTATCTGCGACATAAACTTTAGCGAGAAATTCCGGCTTGTGGGGTGTGCCTCCTTCTTGGACTGTCACGTATTTAGGGGGAGTCGTGCCACCGTTGGCTTGTACCCATTCCTGAAAGCGATTTTTCGAGTCTACAGTCGATCGAGTTTCCACAACATTTTCGGGAACAGAATCAAACATTTGCCACACAAAGTTGCGAACTTTGTCCATATCTTGCGTGTCGAGATAGTAAGCGCCAATAAATGCTTCAAAAGTGCTGCTGAGCAAATTTGGGTTGGTAATCCCACCTTCTCGATAAGCTCCTTTTCCGAGCCGCATTTTTAAGTCTAAAGCGATTTCGGTAGCAAATCTGGCTAATTGTTTTTCATCTACTAATGCAGAACGCCTGCGAGTCAGTTGGTCTTCTCCCATTTCTGGATGACGCTGATAGAGATATTCGCCGCTGAGAAAAGTCAGCAAAGCATCGCCGAGAAATTCTAAGCGTTCGTTGTCTTCTTCGCGATATGCGGGGTTTTCGTTGACGTAGGAACGGTGGGTGAGGGCTTGGCGCAGCAGTTTTTCATTTTTGAATTCGGGAAGGGGAATTTTGATTTCTTGTGTTGGATTAGTTAATGGCATAGGAGTTTTGTAAGGGTTATTGTTTTTGGAGTTGGGTGTTATTATGTGGACATGAAAGAGCCGCCGATAGCGGTAGGTTTGGAGAATCTAGTTTATCAAATAAACTGGATTTTTGCTATCTGCGGTGAGGTAAATTTTAACAGATATTTTGCGGTTCTACTATTAGCCCGTTAGTCCGTCAGTCCGCCAGGGGTTAAAACCCCTGGCTCATAGCTAAAGTCCTCTTAAGAGGACTGAAGATTGTGTTTTTTAACGGTCTGTCAGTCGGTTTTAACCGACTTTAGCTATTAGACAGGGAATTCATTCCCTGGCGGACTGTGTTGCTTCAAGCAGATAAATTATCTGCTTCTATTACAAACAATTGCTGATCCTGCAATCGGATTTTTCCATCTTTCACGGCAGCCTTAACCAACTCGCTAAAGCGTGAAAATGTTTTTCCCTGATGTTGGCAGACAAAAGTTACTCCCTGATACTTGGGAAAAAGCTGCAACATTAGGTTGTTAATAAAACCTAATCCTGTACCCTTCCCTTTACTTAATGCTGTTTTGATAGCTTCGATCAAATACTCAACAGCCTCGTTGTAAGTGAGATGACCCTGAATATTTTGTATCTGAGGCTGAATCTTGGCTGCTATCAAACTAGGCAATTCATCAAGAAAGTGGAAGTCACTACCCACAATTTCTTTCAGCTTTTGTTTGAGACTACCTGGCTCAGCAAAGCCTATAACTTTTTTACCCCGATCTTTTAAATTGCGAACCAAGTTTACGAAGTCCCCATCTCCTGATACAAGGATAACTGTATCGGGAGGCCGATTGCTGTAAATATCATCAAGGCAGTCAACCATCAATTGATTATCTGCACTATTTTTTAGAGGACAGGGAACATCGATACATTTAAAACCAAGGCTTTCTAGCTTGTCTTTTGCAGAGACTTGATCGGGACAGAGTGAATTGTAGTAGACTTTTGCGTCAATCAAGCTCCCCTGAAATTTGGCAAATTCTAGCAATAGACTACCTAGACGTGTAATTGACTTTGCGTTCTGAAGATCGATGTAAATAGAAACTACAGGCTGCAACTGCTTGGTTTGTTTGCCAATTGCTGAATGATTGTCCGCCATTGTATTATTTCCTAAGATTAGGTGGGCTGGACAGCCTCGACATATCGCGCATCTAGCATTAATGGAGTGTTGTCTGTGGGTTTGCTCAAAAATGAACATCTCCGCGCAAGACAATCTGTTACCACAAAATACTGTAATTTTCTTGGGATTTGATTAGCGTCTTAGCTACAGGGTTTACAGAACTGGAACGAGTTTAGTAGCAGCCCGTTGAAGGGAAATGGAACTCAATAATGTTTCGATTTTCTAAAGCTTGATATCAACTTGTTAAAACGACATTAGACTCACATTCCGCGAAGGGAAATGGAACTGAATAATGTTTCGATTTTCTCAAACTTGTATCAACTTGTTAAAACGACATTAGACTCACATTCCGCTCAACGGGGTGCTAGAAACTTGCCCCAGTTGTATAAACCGTGTAGCTAAGACGACTCAATCAACATTCCTCAATTTTGAATGCGATATTTAGTTTTGGCTATGCTTTTAGGCTAGCGTTCTAATTATTGGATGTCAAGTATTCACTCAAAATAATTTTCTTACATCCTTAGACATCTCACCAAGGTTTTCGCCAACCTGACACCGATCGCCCTGATACGCTTTACCCGATCGACCGTCCCCACATCAAAAACCCTCTCCCCCTCCCCCCGCCAGCCCCTCTCCCTGCGGGCCTATCCCGCTTATCTCCGGCATTTGAACAGTAAATGTAAAAATATGTTGCAAAGTTTCTCTGGCTGTGTTAAGTTTAGTTACATAAGGTTGAAATTAAACGAGGTTTATGGTCATGGAAAACAAAGACGCAAAAGTTGGCTTCACTGAGTTTGCTGAAACCTGGAACGGCCGTTTGGCAATGTTGGGCTTCGTTATCGGCTTAGCTACCGAATACCTCACCGGTCAAGGCATTCTCTCTCAAATCGGTTTGATGTAATCAGCTTAACTGCATACAAGAGCTGAAATTCAGCCGATCGACCCCATCACAAGTGCAAAAGCCCCCCCGCTAAAAAGTCCCCTTCACTTCACACGGAAGGGGCTTTTGCATTTTCTCTCAAAAAATCCCACAGATGGCACAACCAAAAATCTTTTGTGTCTCAATATCTATCGCGAGATTAACTCCAGCAAACTAAGCAATTCCTACCGAATCCAACATCATCAATTTAGGAGTCAAACCAGGAAGCTTCACCAAACCGTCGCGTTTGTGACTCCGCGTGCTGTTACCTAAAATCATCTCCGACAGATCCGGCATTTCCTGCCTGCAGTGCGAGCAAAACCAATAAAGGCGATTGTGGCGAGCGTGGCGGAGCAATTGAGAGGAGCAACAAGGGCAACTATTCATGAGATTTTAAACCTTTTTTAAGATATGGAGCGATAACCAATTCATTACAGATATTGACGAATGTCGGTGCATCTCAACTTCATACACAACAATAAAAAATCTCTTTTCACTCAAAACTTTTAGCGTCTCGCAAGTACCATTTTTGGAAACCGAACAGCAACACCACTATCAGAAGCTGAACGCTCCAAGGGGCCCAAGAGAAACCCCAAAGAAAACAACCCAGCCCCGCTAAAGCCACAATAACAAAAATATCTTGAGATGTTTTCCAGTAAATCCCGACTGCCACCAGAGAAACTATCAGTAGCAAAATGTAAGCTGAGGGCATAGTCGTCTTCTCCCAATGTATCTGCCAACAGTCAGAATCGATCCCTGACCATGTGATTAAACCTAAAACTAAAACCTGAAGAACTTATGAAGACGAGAAAGTTGTCACAAAAAGTAAAATACTCCGACCAGCTTATATTTGTCGGAGAACTCAGTAGGAATACTGATTTCATTGCTGAGGTCGAATCCGGTTAAATGAACGCACTACGAATAGGAACTTAGGCATCGCTTATTGGTATCAATTTCACCGAAAGACCGGCAGGGTGGAAACGCCTGCCTTCCTTGCGGTTTTTAGTCTTAAACTGCCTGGACAAAAGGCACAGCGCCTAAGTCCCTACAGATATCCTGTGCGATCGCCCGGATTCGATCGCTCGGCACCATACCAAAGAAACCAAGTTTTTTTAACTCTCTTTGCCTGCAATACTAATGCTTGAAAAGCTGCACAATTCAATAGGGGCGATCGATCTATTCTTGCTCCCAGCCCAAAGCTTCAGCGACCTGAGCCGCCAAAAACATCGGTTCAAAAGGCTTAGCAATCACGCTCACAACCCCCAAATCCGCGAACATCCGCCTGTCGCCAGCAAGAGCCTTAGCCGTCAATAAAATTACCGGAATGTGCTGCGTAGCATTATTAGCTTGTAACTGTAGAAAAGTAGTAGGCCCGTCTTGGTCGGGCATCATCACGTCCAATAGAATAGCATCAGGCTGTTCGGCAAGAGCCTTCGCAACACCCTCGCGGCCAGAACTCGCGGTCAGGACTTCCCAGCCCCCTACCATCTCAAGACTGACTTGAGCCACTTCCCGAATATCTTCCGCATCGTCAATAACCAAGATGCGCTTGGCAGTCAAAATTAACATCTTTTTAGAAATGAGAACTGATCACAGATTAGAAGCGAAATGCGAATATTTTATAAAGGAAATTATCTTACCCGATCGGACTTTACAGTAAATTTTCCCAACTGTATAGCAGATGTTGAAGGATATACGGCTCCCGGAGGCTTCGTGAGCGGGTAAAAAGAAGGAAAAAAGAAGACCTCCTTTGCAATCTACCGCCTGGGTTTCAACAATTAAGAATATCCTAACCGTCGGGCGCGGTTGCTGTAAAATCTCCCCCCAAAAAAAGCCGCTTTTCCACCTCAAATCGCGGTTTTTGCTCGCAGTCCCCGATAGGTCCAAAAGGCTGAGATTGTTTGTCGATGACCGAAAGCATCGAGGATACAAGCCCCCGGATTCATTCCGAAAGCAGACTCAGGACCCAGAAATAAAA
>JAUBOM010000106.1:1005-26513 GCA_036700245.1 Microcoleus vaginatus BM001213989 | reverse complement strand
GAAGCCAGCCATTCGGACAGGGGGGAGATGGGTGATGTCATTGGACACCCCCGGTGTTGGTCAAATGGAAGGGCAGCCAGAAGGGGTCAGGCGGGGTTGATGGGGCTGTGAGTTGGGGTTGAGGCTGACTGAGCTTGGTAAATGCACCCAGTCTTTTTGTGCAGGGTTTCACGGGAGCTATTCCTTGGTAGGCGAATAACTCTTTGTCTCACCTTTCGCAAAAGGCTGTTGGTTGGCTGATCTAAACTTCTCTAGATCTTATAAGGCTTGTAATCAAACGCTGAAACCAAGACAGGGCAAAGGTTTTGAAAAAACATTGTCCTGGGATGTGGATGATTTTGTCCTGGGATGTGGATGATTTTGTCCTGGGATGTGGATATTTTTGTAATCAAGCTAAAACGCATACACAGCAAAGCTTTTAGGGCGATTTTTTAAACTTTTTTTTTTGATTACACGACTCTCACCGACTTGATTACAAAAACGAGCCCTTCAGGGGGGCTAGTTAGGGCAAACGCATCTATAGCAGAAGTCAGGAGTTAGGATTGCAGGAGTCAGGATTCAGGAGTCAGAATTCAGGAATCAGAATTCAGGAATCAGAAATAAAATGCAATCACAGCAATGGTTTCAGCAATTAAGAATGCCCTGACCGCTTTGGCGGTTATAAATTTAGCCCCAGTTTCCTTCGAGGCTTGGGTAACTCCAAGATTGTCAGTAGTTCTCGCGTCGTGAACTTCAGTCTTGGATTTCCAACAGCTTGAGCAATTTAGCCTCTATTTCTGGGCTGATAGTCCGCTGTCCACGCTCTATCTGAGCAATCAGCGATTGTGAGACCCCCAACCAGCCAGCCAATTTTCTCTGGTTCCATCCCTTGTCTTCACGGGCTTTTCGCAGGTCAGCACTTGTTATTGGTATTGGCTTTGGCAAAGCAGGCTTTAATTGTTGAGGTTCAGCCTTGCTTGCTACCAAGACTGGGATGGGTTCTGGCTGAAGTATGAAGAGCTTGGCCGCCAGCCACTGATCCAGGTAGCCTTTTGGGTTCCTTTCTTTGTTTTCTGGCTGAAGTCTCTCTGGATAAGTTTCTGGGTCAAATTGAATTTGCCAGGCCAAAGTTATCAAGAGTTGTAAGGCATCATCCCAGTTCTGTTTTAAGTTGTAAGCTTTACGGCGAGCGCTGCGGGCTGAGTCAATTTCTCGTTTAGGTAAAATTGCTTCTAACAGGGTTAAGACTCGGTATTCACCACTGGTGTGAAATCGGCTTTCTATCGTGACATGAATTGCTAGTCTTAAGGCAAATTCGTTATGGTACGGATCAATTCTTAGCACCTGTTGGGAAAGGTAGCCAAATTGATATAACGCTTCCCGCGACTTAGCTCCAGCTCGGTTCAAAAAATCTTGAGTCCACAATCCTGGTTGGACTGTTATGTATATTTCATAGGGATTGTCTACCTTGCCTTCAAAATTTAACTGACCTTGGGGTTTGATGTAGACATTCCACATTCTCCCTACAGGAGCGCTAGCTATAATTTGCCCTTTCTTATTCATTCCTTCAATCCAAACAGCTTTGACCAATAGACAATCAAGAGCAAAGGCTGTTTTCGCAATCTCTAGCAGCTTTTCTGTTTGAGTTTTTTTGTGATTTTTATCCCACCCCATTTCCTTGACAATATCGCTAGCTTTTAGTGTAAATAGGCTTTGCCAAGGAGTCTCCTGTTTCATAGTATGGGCTGCAAAAATCATGTGCAGTTTGGCACTGGTGAACCCAAATTTATCAATAATTTGCTGGGCTTCATCCCAAGGGAGCAAGGTAATGTCACCAGGGCTGCTAATGTAATGCTCAATATAATTGCTAGAGTTGCCCTTGGCTTGATGTTGGAAAACAGCAATACTGCTGGCAGCCTCTCCCCATAAATCTGTCCGGATCTGGGCACGGAGACTGGAAGCCATCAAAGCGGCTGTTGGCAGGGCAACAGTAGCTTTATTATTGAATAATCGGGGTTCAGTTACTGGAACTGGGAGAGGCGCAAGTTCTAATATTTTTGCTAATTCATCTGCTAATAAGTTTTGTACATTTATTTGCTGTAATAATTCATCGGCTACATGATATCCACACGCATTAATTATCTGGGATTCTGTCCAGGATTCTGATTTTGAGAAGGAGGGGTCAGGAGAAAAAGCCAGCATTCCAGGCTGGAGGTCTGAATGGGTCTCTCCCTGATTCCAGATATCTAAGTGATTCATAATCCACTCAGCATTCTTTTCCCAGAAATCCGCTGTGAACAATTTTTCAAATTGTTTTTCTAGATGTGCTACTAATTTAGGGGTAATTTTTAAGTCCTCATAGGGAGACTTTTCTTGCCCAGTTTCCTGAAAAATTTTTGTTTTCAAAGCCTGATGCAATTGGGTAGCTACATTCACTAATATTGCATATTGAAGTTTACCTTCCCTGGCTAGCTTGAGAGCGTATTCTTGGATGCGATCAGGGTCTTTTATAGGGACGATATGTTGTCTGGTTTCCACCTCAGCAACTCCCATGGTTGTATTTGATAAGCTGTACATATTTTGTCTAACACCCGCTTTAATGGCAACACATCACGGTTGTGGTAAAGCCGATAACCCGCTGATTGGGTTATCCCTGCCTGTTTCCAAAACTGGTAGACGGTTAATCCTCTGCTGTCTATAAATTCCTTAAGAGTATTGATAATCACACGACAAACTACTTACTAGAACTAATGCAAACAGTTCAATCAATGCAATCAATGCAATCAGTGCAATCAGCGATCGCTCGCTAATAATCAACAGGGAACACCTGCATCAGAACAATCCGAAACTGCTCGCAGTGGCAAAAGTGGTTTTAACAATGCCCCTAAGTGAGCGCGGAAAATGGGCGACTTTTCCACAACTAGGAGACACAATTGCAGGATATCAAATCAGCAGTGCATTTTGGCAAAAGCAAGTCACCAGATCCCGGTTGTTCCTCGATGCACTTTGGAACTGACGTGGCAACTCTAATGTACACGCCTTTGTATGCAATTGGGCCAATCGGAGGCACTGTCAATGTTCGGTGTTGGGACAATGGACGCTGGAGATGGGTTGCTAGCTACTCAGATTGGAATGGGGTGTCAGTTTCGACTACGTGCATTTACCCGCAGGCGAGTGCAAGAGTGGCTTGCACAAAGTCGAGGCAATATTTGAGGGCAATTGGGATTTGTTCTGATGCCAAATCTTTGGCAAGAGCTTTGAATGAACGGCATCGGCAAGATTATTTGAAGTGGAGTGCACCGGGTAATAAAGATTCGGTTTTTCTGGCTGGTTGGCGAGCGTCGAGCCGATATAGCAATCCTAAATCAATTGCCAACACATTGGGCTTCACCAATCCTGATTAAGTTGGTATTAATTAAGATAAATTTTTGTGACTCATTTATGATTGCTATAGATAGGCGCGATAGGTATATTGATAAGTTTTAGGTGTAGGTACAGGTTCGTTGGAGTTAGCTCAAGCTCTAGCTTGAGCAACTTAAATCTAAAGTTTAATGAAATGTTAACAACTAAACTTGGCAAGTCAATTAGACTAACTCTGTCAGTAGCGTATCGGAGCAGTTAAATGTCCCCTTGGGTGAAAAATGATCCAAATGCAGGCGGAGTTAAAATCCCTCCAGCCGTTCAACAACAGGTAAAGCAGCGTGTTCTCGATTATGCTGCAGCTAACTACGCTGGCAAGTACACTCGCCTAGACATCCGCTTTCGCAGTCAGAAAGATGTCGATGCTCGCTGTGATTATCGTTCGTCCGACAGCCAGCCCAACGCGATCGCCTTGCACTTAGGATTACCGCATTCATGAGGTGCATTGTTTTTATATAAAAGTAGTAAATAATGTTTTGTACGGACAAAAACATTGCTTGCTACCCAAATTAAACAGATCTAACCTGTCTCAACAGGCAAAGAGATCAAGGGTACTAAAAAGCAGTAATTTGACAGGAAAATACAGGCTCATGCCGGACATTTTCGGATAAAAACAGGTAGACTGCAGTCCCTGCAAATGCCTGTATTGTCACTAATTTTATACTACAAACGCCTGATTTTATGCCAATGCCGGACTTTAGCTGACGCAACAATTAGCTGATTTTTAGCGTTTTTAACAAAAGCTGAATTGAATTAATAGTCAATTTACGGCATCTGAATTGAATTAATAGTCAAGTTGCCATCGGTGAATTGAATTAAAAATCAAGTTTCTGAAGTGTAAGGCAATTAGTAGTGCAGCCGTGATGCCAGCCTCGACATTAGGGGAAACTGTTGTTGTCTGGCTAACTCTGACAATCAATCGGGTAAACTGTAGTTTAACTATTATCTTTGAACTTCGTTCTCAAGGCTCCATGCTGGGACATCCCTACCAAAATCAAGTAGTGATCGCCTGGGAGGAGATAACCGGATTGAATCAAATGCTAGACAAAATCTTTATGGACATTCTCGATGAAAACGGTTGCCCTAGAGAAGTTCCGTTCCTAGTCGCTCTGGCAAGAGAGAGGAAGCGGGCAATTGCTGAAGAGGCAGCTCTTGGAATCAAACGAGACCAAATTCCTTTTATTTACATAAATTTGCCTGACACTCCCCAGACTCCCCAATTTATGCGACTAGCGCAGGCTATTACAACCGTCGCTTCCTTTGATTTGATTCCAGAGAATAACCAGCAGCGTTATTGGATGAGATGTGTCCAGCTCTACTGGCAAGCCAAGGCTATATTACTTTCTCAAAAAATCTTCAACCTAATGCCCAACCAAGCGGATTTGGAACAGCTTCTTAGCCAAATGCTCCCTAAAACTGCACTTAAAAATCTCCAATTAGAGACGGATGCCGAAAAAGCCGTTTATGACCTGATCGTTACCGGAGAACCACTAATCCGAGACTGGGCCAGAACTGAAGGGATTGATTACCCCTTCCAAAATTCTCAAGACTTATTTCTGCGGTTTTTAAAAGACAAGTTTCAATCCAGCTTATCAAAAAAACCCTTTAAACCCGAACCTTTATGGCCTGACAAAAAAGAACAACGTGCCCACCGCTGCAAATGGCTAAAGTTTTTGGCAGATCAATTCACGGGTGAAGCCAGAGAGTGTAATTATCTAAACCTCCTCAAAGAAATGGAATGGGAAGGCTATTGGATTCTGGCTTTATGGAAGCACAAAAATCAACGCAATTTCAAAAAGCTGTGGCAAACTTATCTCAAAACTCAAAGGAAATTGATTACTTTGTTTGATTCGGAGCTTCATTGGAGAAAAGGCGTTCCCTACAAAACTCAGCGAACCAGCAAAATTCTTCCTATTGAAGCAGAGATAGACAAAACAGGCTACATCACCTGGTACTGGTCTTCTTAACATTTCTTCACAAATTCGCAAAAAACTCCACTAGCTTGATGGTTTTGATATCTATATAAAAGGGTCATCAAGTTATTTCTCGTGCGAGTAGCCATGCAAAACTTGGGGCTTTAGGGGCTTTTTTGTGCAACCGCAGTCGTGACTGCGGTTGCACAAAAATAGCTACAATCTTCATAGACTGTCCTTTATCACACACTTCCCATGAATTTAGAAAAGCGCCACATAATTGTTGGTTACGAACGGCTTTCATCTAAAGATCAGGCTTTCAATTCTCCGGCTCGCGAACAGCAAAAAGCTAGGTTAATAGCGGCCGGCGCCACAGAAATATTTGAAGATATTGAGTCAGGCAAAAACGACGACCGACAGCAGTTGCAAAAACTGATGCAAAAAGTAAAAAATCGAGAAGTTGAGGAAGTAGTAATTACCAAAATCGACCGACTCGGCAGATCGCTGCCGAAGCTAAGAGAGTGTATTAACTGCTTCCTTGAAGCAGGAGTTAACTTAAGAATTCTGGATCAGCAGATTGATTTAAAAACTCCCCAGGGAATACTGATGCTCAATATATTGGGGGCAGTTGCAGAAATGGAAGTTGCTCTTATATCAGATCGAGTCAAGCACGGCAAACAGCATCGGCGAGACAAAGAAGATGCCTGTGAAGCCGCTCCTTGGGGTTATCTAGTTGTTAAAGGCAAGTATGAGCTGGATACACGACCCTTTCTCTGCCTGCTAGAAGACCGACCCGCCCAACCTTACCTGTCAGCTAAGATAAAAGAGCTGCCAGAACAAAACGACGAAGCAGAAATTGCAGGTCGGAGCCGCGCGCAAATCTGCAGAGAAATGATTGATGAGTTTCTCTTTCTAAGAAGCGCAAAGCCTACTCTCAAAAATACTTATGACAAATATGGGTTTAGAAAAATAGCGACAACCAAACAACGCAAGTCGTCTGCCATTTTTACTTGGACTAAGAGCGGCTTTCATCGCTGGTTGCAAAATCCAGTTCTTCGTGGCCATACCGTCTACAACAAATCAAAAATTGTAGGGAAAAAGCGGCAGACGACTTCCCCGCAAGAGTGGAATATTATTTCTAATACTCATTCAAACCAGCGGTTGCTGACCGAGGAAGAGCTTAAACAGATCCAAGAAATTTTGACTGCCAATTTGAAGCTTGCAGGGACGAATAATTTTCAAGGAACCTTGGGTTCGAGCGGAGGCTCGGAGTATTTTTATCAGTGTGGACTAATTTATTGTCGGGAGTGTGGTTCGAGATGTACTACTAAAACTTCGATGAGCAAAGGGAAAAAATACTCTTACTTTGCCTGTCGGCATTTTGGGATGGGCTGCCAGAACCGCCAGTCGGTTGGGAAACAGCAAATTGAGGAGTTTTTGCTAAAATTTTTAGTTCAAAAGTCGTGGGAGCTGCGCTCTGAGTTAGGTAAAGGCGAAGAATTAGAACCCCAAAAATCTGACAGGTTGATAGAGCTTGAAGAGCAACTCAAGGTAGCTGAGAGTTTCCCAGGCTTCAATATTAACAATGAAAAGCTGAAAGAGGGGCTGCGTCAAGAAATTACTGATGAAACAAATTTAAGTGATTTGGTTGCTAACCAAAGCGTTGAAGAAATTATCCGTACTGGCAATAACCTAAGTTTCTGGCATACCCTCTCAAATGAAGAAAAGGTGGAAGTTTATCACCGAATTGTCCAAAAGATTTTTATTGGGCAAGGCCAAGTCACTTCGATTCTCTTGAAAACCTACAACTAGATTAATTCCTCGCACTTATTATGAACATACTACTCAAAGTGGAGCTGAATCAGCTCAGAAGCCTGATTGCACTGCAAGAAGTGCTGAACAGTTGCCACTCGCAGTTAAATCCGGTTCAATGTCCGTTCTGTCAATCTGAACAAGTAAGTCAGTCTCGAAAGCCTGAACAGGCTAATACTTATACTTGTCTAAGCTGTCAGCAAGATTTTTCCGAAGAAATTCTGCTGGGATGCAGGTGTAGGGTTCCGGGTGAGCTGCAAAAATGCCAGGACTGCGAACACTACCAGTCAATCCTTCCTTTGGTGAAGGAGAGAGCTGCTCAGTTACGTTCGTTCAGTCGATCTGAATTGGAAGCGATGGTCTCTCTGTTTAGCTTTTAGGAATATCTTGACCCAAATTTTATCAGGTGGAGGTTGGTTAAAATGAGGTTACGAAAAGGGTCATTATCCTAATCTTAAAAACCGCATGGCAGCGATTGTACCATCCAATACTACGTTTGACTTAAGCTCTGACCGAGATATTTTGGCGCTCGATGAATGTGCGATCTCAGGAGTGCCAATACCCGGTTAGCATATCACAAGGACTTGAAGGGTTTCTTCGTAGTGGTAATGGGACAGCCCCACCTTCCTCTGGTTGCTCAGTTTCTTCAGTGAGACAGATATAGCGCGATCGCCCTCCCTCGTCCTCCAGTACAAGCCTGCTCTGGTAAGGAAGGAACATCAGTAATCAGGGGCTTATGAGGAGGGATGATAAATAAACTTAGTTGGTACTTCCAATGTGCGGCCCAACCCCTACCATAGCTTGACGAGTCTGATTGATAGCATTAGAAAGAATCTTCGCAGCTTGCTCAATCTCCAAAGATGTTGTAAATTTACCAACACCTATACGCAACGCTCCTTCTATCACCGACTCTGGCAGACGCATTGCTTGCAGGACATGAGAGGGAGCCTCGACACCCGACGAACAAGCAGCACCAGTGGAGATAGCTAACTGAGAACGGACTCTGGCAACGATCGCAGTATTCGGAACGTCAGGAATAGAAATGTGGAGATTGCCAGCTAAACGACAAGAAATATCTCCATTAACAACTAGACCAGGAATTTTTTCCAGCAGCAAATTCTGCAAATTGTCCCTCAGAGCAGCGATCGCCCTCTCATCCTCGAACATTTCCAACTGACGCAGACGACAAGCTTCTCCTAATCCAACAATACCAGGAACATTAAGAGTTCCAGACCTCAACCCCTTTTGATGTCCGCCACCAAAAAAAATTGGCTCTAGGTGATGTCCTTTCCTGACTACTAACGCTCCAGAACCTTTAGGCCCATAGAGTTTATGCGCCGATATAGCCAAGTAAGTAATTCCCCACTCTTCCAAATTAATGGGTATTTTCCCCACAGCTTGGGAAGCATCGCACAGAAAAGGAATGCCGTATTTTTGAGCGATGCTTCCCACTTCTCGGAGCGGATAAATATTACCAATTTCGTTGTTAGCTGCCATAACGCAGAGCAGCGACAGCCCCGACGCGCAAACTTGTTCAAGATGGTCTAGGCAAAGGCTGCCTTTGGAGTCTACACCGAGCACTAAAACCTCAGCTAATCCCTTTTTATCTAAGGCATAACAAGAATCTAAAACAGCTTTGTGTTCAACAGGCAATATAGCAATCCGAAATTGTGTTTGAGAACTGTTTTCAGCAGTTATGCTGCCTTGAATTGCCAGGTTGATGCTTTCAGTAGCTCCCGAAGTGAAAATTACTTCTTTAGGTGAAGCTCCAACTAATTTAGCAATATGCTTTGCTGCCTGGGACACAGCTCTTTCGGCTTCATCACCATAAGTATGGTCAATACTGCTGGCATTACCGAATGCTGTTGTCATGTAATGCAGCATCAAATTCGCAACCCGACTATCAACTGGAGTTGTTGAATGGTAATCGAGATATATGGAATAACTTTTAGTTTGTATATCTTTCACGCTTCCAGTTACTTTATGATTTTTACGCTTGAGTAAGGGTTATAAAGAAATTTCAAGGGCCGAATGATGCTTAAAAACCCTAATCGGCTCTCCTGAGCTTTAGGTGATAATAAAAATAAAACTTCCTGTGGCACGCGCCGGAAAGCCTGCGTAAGCGAGACGCTCACACTACCGTTTCCACCACAAATCTAGGAGATCCCCCTAATCTCATACCCGCTTTTAGTGCAGAGTTTTTTTGGCGCACCCGACTACTTGCTGCGCTTAGTCCTTAGCAGAGTAAGGATGTTGCAAAGCTTGCATCCGATCGCTGGGCAGCTATTTGGGTGGCAAAGTTTGCTTGGGGCATCTTTCGTTAAGGCTACTAAGTACCCACTATCTTTTAAAATAAAGCATTAAGTGCGTGGATGTAACCCTTGGCCAAGACAATAGGTTTTTACCAAAACTTCAACCTCGATCTGAAACGTCTCAGCACGGCTTTACAGTGCGTGCAGGCTGAGCCTGAACAGGGTCATGATGCCTTAGCTCAGTGTATGGGTGTTAATCGCCCCGTTGCCGAGGGTTTTTCGGCATGGCTACGTCATACGGGTTTGGCAACCTTTCACCCTGTCGAACAGCGACAGCGGAAACTAACCTACAAACTAACATCCTTTGGTCAGTTGGCTAGTAGATACGATCCAACTCTGACCGACTTGGGGACGCAGTGGGTACTGCATTATTACCTGTCCACCAAACACACTGAGTGTTCTGAGGCCTGGCGCATTCTCATTAATGAATTCCTCTCACCCGGTTTGACCTTCACTCCTGAGCAATTTAGTTCCTATTTTGCCAGCGTCATGGGTGAAGTTAATAATCGTTCCGCTCTCAGCAAAGATCCTTCTTGTGCTCTCAGTACCTACATTCGTCCCCAAGGATTGAGCAAATTGGGGATTTTAATCAAGCAAAAAACCACCCTGAGCGTAGGTTCTCCCAATTGGCCGCACATCTTAGTGGTGGGTTATCTATTGTGTGATTGGTGGCATCGCCACTACAATCATAGTTGTCTTTTATTGGCAAATAAAAATTTTATTTTTAACCATAAAACCAATTAGCCATAAAGCCTTGACTTATAGCTAAGGATGTTAGAGGTGTAAGAGCAGATTGATAGGCTCCTCTCAGTATTTCTAAATCAAGCAGATTATTTTTATTAACTATTCTTAAGTCCGACAAGTACGATTCAATATAGCCCTCCCATAGCCTTTCTTTCATTTGTTTATAAGAAATACTTAGCCCTAAATGCTGAAGTTCAACGAATTTATCAAAATATCTATCTACTGAAGGAATATTGTTAGATTTAGCAGAATTTACTGACGGAATTGTTGGAATTAGATTCCATAGCTGATCGTGAGCCACGAAAGACCAAGGCAAATAGTGATCTAGAGATAAACTTTCTTTCTTTAAAATAGCGTTAGAGTAAATACAATTGATTTCAGAGTGTTCTAAAATTAGCTTCCAGTATTTAGTCTGATTTGTTAATGATTCTCTGTTTTGTGGAGGGAACAACTTATTAGCAATAGCTGGGGTGCTGGGGTTACAACGCTGCATATATTTAAGCCATTCCCAAGATATCCATCCCCTAACAATTGAATAGTTGTAAGCGATATATTCTACCCAGTCTTGATGTAAAACAATTGCTGTACAGTCTTTTAGATATTCTGAATCAAAGCGATAGATAGGTTTTGTTACTTCAAATTGATGGTTGGCAAGCTCGATAAGAGTTTGATTAACTTTAGTATCGAGTAATCCCTTAGTTTCTTGAGCAAAAAAAGGACGAATAAGACGAAACGGAACGTACCTGCTTATAAAAGTAATAATGTCATCAAGGTTTTGAGCATTAATAGTTTTTCTTAATAGTTTTTTATCGGTATCTATAAATTTTAATATGGGTTCATTGATAACTAAATCAAGGGCCTCTAATTTATTAGCAATCTGATCTTGTGAACCGAAAAAAAGCTTAAAGTAATTATGAGGATACCAAGCATTTGCCAGCATATCTACAATAATTTCTTTAAAACTAATAGGTGATAAAGTATCAAATTGCCTTCTTTTAATGATGTCTAACAGAGACATAAAAAAAAGGTATTTGTAAGAGTTGGTGGTATTATCAAAAAATTGAGATAACACCGAAACATTGACCCGCTCTGATTGGGGTAACTCTTGAGTTGAAGCCATGTGCAGAGTGTGTGTCAGATCGCCTAAGTAGGCTTGCACAAAGTCTCTTGCAGCAGATTTATTGATCTTGTACAGGGCTTGGACAATCTCAGCAACGGTTTCAGCAGTGGGGTCTGTGTGTTCGTGAAACCAACGGAAAACAATGGGACGTTCAACGCCCAACCCTACAGCCAGTAGGCTTTGGCTGATGTTGTAAGACTCCAATACTTGTCTCAGTGCTTGACCTGCTTTTCCCATAATTTAAATTATGACAGAGTAGATAGCGTAGGCGTTAATTTTTATGATAACTTATGAAAGTAATTTAGTTATCATATATGATAACTAAACAGGATGGAGCAGATGAGGATATAAATCATGCGGCAACCTTTTCATTGCGTGGTTTGTGGACAAATAGTAGAGTTTGGTTCGGCTCACCAAGCTTGTCGTCATACTTGCGGTAATGCCAAATGTCAGGCTGTTTATCAAAAACGATGTTCTACCCAAGTCGATCAACGTCGTCAAAGTAATCGAATAAAACAACTCCAGCTAGAAGGCGTTGATATGGTAACTTGTGCTGTTTGTAATCAACAATTTGAAATGATCCATCACAGCCATTTAAAAATTCATGGGCTTACTGTCAAACAATACAAAAATATTTATCCTGGTTTGCCTACTCTAAATTCTCGAATGAAGCAGACAAGAGGACAAGGAGCATTAACACAGTCGCATTATTTAAACTATATAGGGAGAGAGCCTGATGGAAAATTATATGAGTTTTTAACCGGGTCTTTACTGGGAGATGGTCATCTTGAAAAAACGTCAAAAAAACGTAATGCTCGTTATGCGGAAGGTGGAGGCAATCAAAAATACTTAGAGTGGAAGAATGAATTTCTCAGCCAATATTTTTCTTGTGTCTTTAGTGAACGCTTATCCTCGCCGCATACAAAAACAGAAAAGCAATATCAAGGCTGGTGGCTAAGAACAAAAGTACATCCAGTGCTGACGGAGCTTCATTCAGAGTGGTATTGTCAAAAAAAAGTCGTTCCTCAACCATTAATATTAAAATATCTAAGTGAATTTGCTTTAATAATTTGGTTTTGTGATGATGGTTCTTCTAGTCATGGAATTAGATTTTATACAATGGCTTTTTCTGCGGATGAAGTAGAATTTTTAGTTACTTTGCTTAAATCTCGCTTTGGTCTTCAAGGAAATATTTTAAAAAACAAGAAAAATCAGATGTTTATTAATTTAGACGCTAATTCAAAACGAAAGTTTAGAAAAATAACTTCTCAGTTTTCAATTCCCGGTATGGAATACAAACTAAAATTCTAATACCAAAAACTAAGGTTAGGCTTCCTATAATCCGATCCAAATCTGGCTCCTGCACCGCCGACCACCGGTTAATAGGCGTTATTTTTCCGAACCTACTTCCGTTATTTTTGGGAGACTAACAGCTAAAACCCTTGTAAATTCGTAACACCCCCCTGGAATGAGGGGCTAAATCCCAAAATTAACTTCCGCTATTTTCCGAAACTGATTCCCTTATTTTGAAGCAAGCAGAGATCCACTCCTCCACCAGTGTGTAATTGCGGACTCTTGCCCCAGAACCCACCAAAACCGGATAGATCAAACCACCTTCAGTCCACTCTTGCAGCCATTCGCGGGCCGTCTTGTCCGAAACCCCAAACCAGGACGCAACATCTGAAACGCTAATAACAAAAGGGTTTTTGACTCCATCCAAAACCCTTGCCAAAAGTCGGGTGAGGAGCTGTTGAGAGCGACGCGACAGTTCTTCCCAGGGGGGTGCGTCAGGAGCAGCACCTTGATAGAGAGATTTGGCTTTGAGTTGCAGTTCATCGGCTGCACGGGCCATTGTCTCAACAAAATAAAGCAACCAGGGCGTGTGGTCAGGGTCGTGACGACCTTCGTAGAAGTTCACCGGCAGCCCCATCTGCAAAGAACGGTAATAGCGATCGCGATCGGCATTAAAATACTCGTCAAAGGAGAAAAACCCCCGCATTCGGTAGCCGGAACGCCACAGTTCAGCAGTAGCCAACAGCCGTCCCGTGCGACCGTTCCCGTCATTAAATGGGTGGATGCTGAGAAAGCGGTGGGTGAGGATAGCCGCACGGATAGGGGCTGACAATTCGGCGGCGGCTGTTGAAGATAGCCAATCGACTAATTCCCCCATCAGCACAGGTACGTCCCCCGGTTCAGGTGGCCCGTAATCGATCGCCCGCGTGACTGTATCCACCACCGGACATTCTGTGATGCGATACTCGCTTTTGCTACCCCGCCGTCCGCGACCGCGCACGATGACAATGCGGTGTAGTTCTTTGATAAATGCTTCTGTAATCGGGGTTTGTGCTTCGGCAAATTCCTCAACGCGGTCAAGCGCCCGCCAATAGTTGCGGACTTCCTGCTCAGCATCACTTCCCGTGCGATCGCTCCGAGCGATCGCCCGTCGCACCGCCGCTTCATCCAAGGGATTACCCTCAATTTGAGTCGAGCTGCGCGTACTTCTTTGCAAAGCATCGTGGCGCAGGCGTAGAGTGGTATCGGGTGGCAGCGGTAACACCTCGATGACAGCCCGCGCACCCTCGATGACTCCCAAATGCCTCACCAGATCGTGACTATATGAGAAGCGGGGAACAAAACTCATGGACTAATAGTATATGACAAATTAGGCATGGCTTGTTTCTTGCCCAGACTCTCGATTTTTATGTTTTCCCCGAATCTGAGCCACATTCTCCTGAGACACCGCACCTAAAACCTTCTCAGCAAGCTTGGCAACTACAGCTTGCCGTAGTTGAGAGTTGTCGGGCAGTTTTGCAAGAATATCATCAACTAAACGGTCAACTTGGTCTTGGTGATCGCGGTCAATTCCAACCATCTGATGAATTTCTTGACCATCAGGACGAGTGACTGTAATTCTGCGGGCATCAAAACCCGCACCTTTGGCAACAACCTCCTTCTGTAAAGCTTCCAAGTTTTTGAAGCGTCTAGAGATGTCACTCAGATTAATCTCAAACTTAGTAACATCCTCATCTGTCCAAGACTCAGCGGGTTTATCAGCTACAATCATCACTAGGGCTTCTAACCACTCCTTATCCGCTACAGTCTCATCTGCTGCTGCCACTGTGAAACTATGAAGACTTCTTTCAATAGACTGTCCCATTAGATGATTGGAACGAACCCGTAAATCTTCCCGCAGCTTTGTTTCGCTGCTGCGAACAGCGAACGCATCGTGGAGAAGGGTTTGACATTCTCTCAATAATTCATCATAAGCTGTCTGAATTTCACGGATCGCTTGAACCAACTTTTTGCGGAGGGTTTTAGCTGTTGTGCCATCGTCAGCCTTATCAGTACCAATAGGCGGCAACTTGCAGGCTTGCGGTAAGGCTGTAAATAGGAGTTCATCAGGTTCGGGTGCCTGCTGTAAGGTTTGCAAAACAGCTAGTGCTTCCGAACTGAGGCGTTTAGTCTTCTTAGTGTAAGCGGGCTGCTTTTTAACAAACTGGAACAACGGTCTAACTACCGTCAGCAGCGTAGTATTTCTAATTCCCGGTGGCATTTGAGAGTTGGGCGATCGTAATATCGCTTCCAGTTCTTTGAAGACTTGCGATCGCACTCCCACCACTTCAAAATATTTAACTGCAAACCGGGAAGGGTCTTTAACCAACAGCTCAAAATGTTCTGCTCCCAAAACCGGAATAAACGTGCCGTCTTTGTATACGCCAACATCGTCAATGTGGTACAACAAAACAGCCGCTAGCAGCACCGGAATTACACCCCGTTTTACTCCAATTGGCGGTGCTTCCAATTGCTTATAAAGATTGTCTAAAGTCTGCTGTTTGTGCTTGGCCAAAAGACAGAACTCCTCAATTCCCTGCCATCCAGTCAACACGCCGGAGTCTTCATGAGGTGGGAAAAATCCCCAGTCTCCATCTTCCGACCTGTGAATACCTGTCTTCTGCAGCACAGAAAAATACATACTGACTTCAGGGCCATACCCCTGCAAACCCAGTCGTTCTTGCTCGCTCGTTTCAAGCATTGCCTCAATCAGTTCCCGTCTGGCTTTAGCACCTTGAGAAGTTAATTCACGGCGATTAATTAACTCATTCCAAAGGATAATACCTTGACTATAAACCTCATCGCAGACATCCGAAAGCTTACCGTTTAAATCTGTAACGTGGCTGATTGTTTCTTGTTTTCCCTGTATCCAACAGCAGCTCTTTGGATCGGCCACATCAAAAGCTTGTGAGAGTGTTTCATCTAACAATTGTTCTGCTTGAACCAACCGATATCGAACTTCCTTCCTTGCTACCCCATCAGTTTGCAACTGAGAGGCACTGGTTTGAATTTTTTTCAGTGCTGCAAATTCCCTCGCTCTGCTTCGCAGTAAATCTAGTTTGGCAGCACGCAACACAATCAGCGGAGTCCCATCAGCCGCAGTAGATGGCACGTCAGTTGGGCTAGCTTCATCCACCCAATACCCCACCAAACCATCGCCGCCATTGCTGGCACCTCGCAGTTTTTTTAAGTCTTCTAAACTATCGAGATACCTGCGCTCAAAGTAACGTAGGGTACCTGTTTTGTAGCTGTGACGCTGAGCAACCAAGGGTGTGAGCGGACGGATGGCGGAAAGAAGATTGACTAAAGAAGATCGCTCTTGTTCCAGATATTTTGTCAGTTCAAGATCGACATTAAAGTCCGACCCTTCCCAAATCCGCAACTCGTCCTGTTGTCGCCGATGATTGACAATACCCTTCTGTATAAGACTTTCAATCACTTGCTGCCAGTGACCAAAGGTAGTGTCAGAAAAACTGTCGCACATCGCCAGCGACACCAGAGTACGAGTTGCCATCACCGCACCCGTAGTAGTCACGAGGTTTAAAATGCCAATCGCCTTCAAAACTCGCAGAGTATCAGTATCTTTACGTTTAGCATCGTCAATTAAATTCTGAATTTCTACCCAACGCTGGAGATTTGGTCGTGAAGCTAAACCCATCCCCACCGCTTCAATAAAGTAATCGTAAACTCTATCCAACTTCAGCACCGGCAGAGGCTCTTCCCCCTTTTCTTGGGAGCAATCTACAACCGCAGTTTCCTCTAAAAAATTCCTAAAAGAATAGGGTTCAGCGCTAGTGAGAAATGTAAATAATGAGCGGTCATTTTGGGCATAGCGAGTGCAGAGAGTTGGCAACACCAACGCTGCGATGGGATGCAACGGGTAGACCTCTTCCAGCAAGTTGAGTGTAAAATCATCCTTGATGTCACTTGGCAAACCCTCCAACCATTCTGCTGCTTGGCTATGGATGGCACAGAGAATTGCTTCTGCATTAGAGCGATTGATTGCTTGACCAATCAATCGCATCATCTGTGCTGGAGAATCATTAAACGATATATGCTCAAATCTTCCCTCAATCTTTGCCCATTCGTTGCGCTGTACAGAGGCTAATCTTTCGCCATAATCGGTAAATGCTTGGTGCAACAGACCTACTATATAAACCTGATAACCGTTATCTCTTGACAGTTCAGCGAGTTGCTGCAACAGATATAAGTCTTCAGCGCCTTGGTTTTGGACAGCAAATTCTAAATTTTTGCCCAGTTCGTCAATAATTAGCAGCATATCTGTTTTCGCAGATGCGGCTACTTCCTGCACTAAGTTGAGGATTTTCCGACTGTCTACTGCCCCTCCTGTTGCAACAAGTCCTGCAATATCTACCAGTTTTTTAGCTACGTCTAACTTATTTCGATCTTGATCTGACCAAAAAACGTTTGCTCCTTGTTCTAAAGCACGCACAATCGTATGCGAGAGCGGTTCCCGCTGTGCTGTAGCTACTGCTCGAAACAACCCCCGGCTCGGTATATTCTCTGTAAGAGCGAGGTACTCAGAACTATCCGAGCCTAATGGTTCTGATGCAATTTCTAGCGCCTTTTGGCGCATCTGACTGCTTTGGGGAGCGCACAGAGATGCCAAAAAATGGGCAAAGGCAGATTTTCCCGTACCGTAGACGCTGGTTATAGTCCAAGCGCTCCTGGATTGCTTTTCAGTTAATCCAGTTAAGATGCTTCTGAGGGCATTAACTGACCTCTCAGTTGGGATATATCCCAGCAAGGCATCGATTTTTTCTAAATCCCGCTCGATGTTGATGGAACGAGAGTAGCGACGATTGAGGCTGAAGTATTGAGATAACGGTTTGTTCATCGTTTTACTCTCGCGTACCGTCTCCCTTTGTAATACTTGTCTAGGATATCAAGAGCTAGCTTCTCTGGATCGTTCGCAAAGGAAAATTGAATTAAACCAGCAGATTCAGACAGTTGGATTGAGTCCGAATGTCTTGCCACCTGTTCAATTGCGTCGCACATAGCACTCTGGGAAAGCTTAAATGCCATACCGGGGCTGCCAATATCGTAAAGGAGGCGAGAGATTGCTATAGTCCTTGACCCGCGACCAACCCAGCTAGCATATTCTAAGCAGGCTGAAACGACTATCTCTGCTGGTAAATTCCTCTTGGGACCAACTCGGAATGTGTAGTGTCTGGAGTCTCCGGCTGTGTGAATGATTCCCAGTTCGGTAAAGGGACAATCCAGGCTGTCCTCAGTTGCACCGGTCTTGGGAGTTCCTTGTTCCACATACATTCGCAAAATACAGGTGACATCCTTTTTCAGGGAAGACTCGGCGATGCGAGGTGCCACACTATCTCTGTAATCGCATAAAGCATTGAATAATTCGTCTTGGGAAAATTCCACTGCCCGAAAAATGTTGAACGTAAAATGCCAAGCTGTTGCCAGACAGGGCGGTTTGAGTAGGTTCCAGTGCAGTAGCCATAGCGTTGCGGGATCTTCACTGAAGGGGTCCCAACCATCATCTTTTAAGAGGCGATCGCCATTGTCTGAGGAGGCATTATCTGGTAGGACTTTGAAAGCATTGCACCAGTAGCGAATGGCATTTACCATGTTTTTCCCAACACCCAGCCTTACTGGGGCATCTTCCCGCAAGAATACTTCTGGATCTTGTGTGGCTGCATCAAAACCCTTTTTGAGCCAGCCAAACCGGGGATGAAAAGTCTCGTGTCTGGCAAAGACCGGATTCCCACTATAGGCTGGATTTAGGGTACTAAATATGTCTTGGTCGGGCTGTTTCACTGTGACTTCTGCTTGGGTTGGTACTCGCGAGCGTTCTCAAGCACCAGTTTTATTGTAGGTATAGGCTAAAACATACACCAAATTCAGACGGGAAACGCATTCACCCTGACTCAGCCGATAAAATTTTGAGGACAGCCTACGATCTCATCGACATCAAGGGCGTTTTCACCCACAGCTTCCGGCTAACGGCCCTGACACTGATAAGTAACCCTGGCATTCCCTTGCGGGTGATCTAGAGGATGTCTAGTCATCACAGCTTAAACCAACTTCAAAGGTATGTTGACTAGACATCCTGTGAGACAAAAACTCTCAAATAAAAAGCCCTCGCCTAGATTCAGACGGGGGAAGAAAAGGACAGTAAAGCGCAAGAGGTTGTCTCCTTTCACCAAAATATATTTCCCACTACGACAGGAGTTATGCAACAGGCAGCACTACCATAGCCCACACTTCACTAATACTTTATACACTTTATTGTCTAAAGGTTTAATAGGTTTAACTGTTTACGCAACTGCTCAACATTCTTGATTTGGCTCCAGTCCACATCAGCCTGTTGTAACAGAGAAATCGCCACACCCATCAAATGCTGAGGATACACTCGTTCTGCTGGTGGCACAGCTTGGGCGTTGTTGTCCCTAACAAGTCTGGCTGTATCTGCTAACCATTCCTGCTGGTTGCGAGTAATTTTGAAATTGACCGCAACCAGTTTCTCCTTGGAATTAGCCAGAGTCGCAGCTTCAACCGGAGGGTCAAGAGCGGGTACCCTATCAGCTTCCATATCTACTGGTGCTGGTGACTGCTTAATTCCGGAAAACTGGCTCAGCTTTCCCATCCCCCCCATCTTACTCTTGGGTTTGTTCACGACAACCTCCACAATTTTTTGCATTCTTTAGCTAAAAACCGATAAGATGAAGCACCGGAGGACTTGGCAGCATAGGCGGTGACAGGCTTTTGCTGAGCAATGGATTCTGCCACAGCAATGTTGTCAGGAATCACCGTATGCAGCAACCGATAGTCCAGTTCCACAGAAGCCTCAACCAGCAAACTGTCAGCTTCCTGGGTTAACAGCAGGCGCGACTTATAGCGAGTCCGTAACACCTCAATTGGCACTCCTGTTTGCTCCCCTCGAATTAATTCCACTGCTTCCGACAACCCTTTGAGGGCAGCCGGTTCGCACAGAGTCGGAATCAACACGCGATCGCACGCCAACAAAGCCTGTACCGAAACAGAGGAAAGCCCAGGCGAACAGTCCATCAGGCACACATCAAACCCCTTCAGCTTAGAGAGGGCTGGGGTGAATAAATCATGAGGTGACTGCAACTGGAACAGTCCCAAATCCCCCGGAATCAGCCACAGATTTTTTACCTCTGTATTTAATGGCTCTACGTTATCCCCCTGAAGCCAATCTAAAGCTGTCGGCTGCTGACCGTCTTGGGCTAACCCAAAACTAAGGGTGCGCTGCCCATCCAAGTCGAGCAGCAGGACGCGACACTTACTTGCAGCGAGGCAAGCTCCTAAGTTTAAAACTGTGGTACTTTTCCCCGTACCGCCTTTGAAATTGAAAATAGCGACCTTTAACATAAAATCCTATTAAGGTCTAATCATCGTTTAGCTTAACACTTTTATCGGCTTAAGTGTTAAACCCATAAACTATTAAACGTCTAATATGTTTAATGGTTTATGGGTAAGTCTGAGGTCAGCCGCAGATTGGTAGTTAAAGTCTGAGGTATTTTGTCTGACTGGTTAGACCCAAAGCTCAACCGAGGCGATTGCTCTTTTGGGTAACGATCGCTCGCCGGCAAGGCTTGCGGTAATTGGTTAAAGACTTAAACGTATTATACCTTTAAGTCTTTAGAGGAAGATTCTCCCATAGCTGACTTGTAAGGCAACTGAAGCAATGTCGCGCTTGGCATAGCGTTCCGTATAACTGTGATCGCAAAATGTATTTATGATCAGTCTGGTGTGGGAGAAACGGAGTATCCCCTTATACTGGAGACTGCTAGATAAGAGAGGAAGTAGTGAGCATCTGCGAACAACAAGCACGGCAATCGCTCCGGTTTTAGAGTTGCTATCAGATTACGAAGTTGTCATTTTGGGCGCTCGGGAATTTGGTAGCGTCTCTTCTGGCATCCTGGCTCTCATCAAAGCAAGTGAAGTTTATTCTTAGGGTAAAACAAGGGCGCTATATCCAATCAGAAAACTCTGATTACAGTCGATTGTCTGATTTGGGTTTACTGCCAGGAAAAAGTTTTTATTTATCATCTGTAAAACTCACTAAACAAAAAGGTTTTGGCACATTTGATATTGCCGGTTATTGGCGACGTAAATATCATTGAGGCAAGGTCGAAGATGAAGGTTGGTATCTTTTGACTAATTTAGGCAGTTTAAAGCAGCAGTCGATCAGTATTTTCAAATAGCGGAGTGGGATTGAAGCGATGTTTAAAGATTGTGTGCGATTCGTTCGCTAGAAACCAAAACCTTTACAGTTTTTGGGGGATTAGCCGCAAGATTTCTTAAAGTACCTTGACAACTTCTAGCTCCCTTCACCTTTGAGGGCAGTTGCCATCGTCTGCTGTTCGAGCAGTGGCTCGAACAGCATCTGCTTCCTGTCTTGAAACCCGGTCAAGTCGTGATTTTAGACAATGCTAGCTTCCACAAGGGGGGGCGAATTCGAGAATTGATTGAAGCCAGAGGATGCCATCTGTTGTATTTGCCGCCTTACTCACCGGATTTAAATCGGATCGAGCGTTGGTGGGCCCGGATGAAACGCATAGCCCGACGGCTGCTGGAGCGGGGAACGACTTTGCGGGAAGCTGTCGATACAGAGTGCTGTTTGTCAATAGCGCCCTGCGCTTAGCTATATCGGGACGCACCTAGCACTTGTCGAGGAGTGGCTGAAAAAGGAACTGACCAAGGGCTAAATACGGACACGCTGAGAATTTCCCCCACCATTCTGATATTGACGACGAGGCTGACCGCCGCCTTTTCCCGTCTATCTACGGCTGGGTAGAGTTGCGTCAAATTATCAGCCCTCGACCGAACAGTGAAGTTAGGGCAACAGCGATCACTGTTGCCTGGTAATAATTCCCATAAGTGTAATTTCGGGAACTATTCAGGGTTTAATGGGTTAATTGCGCGATGAATTAAATTCGCTATGCTCGCCAATCCCTCCAGCCTCAACTCCTTGGTTACGGTTTCTAGCCTCCTGGAGACCTGGACCGAATTCCTCGCTCTTGATGTCGCTGCGGGGGACGCAGCACAGGATACCGCCGATACCTACCGTCGCCAGTTGCGACTGTTCCTATCCTGGTGCGATTGCGCCAGCCCCCAAATCAACCCGACCAGTGCAACCAAAGAAGATATCAAGCGCTACCGTCGCTTTTTAGTGGATGATCGGAAATTGAAGCCGGCAACAGTAGCCCTAAAATTATCGGTAGTCAGGCGCTTCTATGATGCAGCCGTGGAGAAGGGGCTAATTTTGACCAACCCTGCCCTCAGCATCAAACCACCGAGGGAAAAGCGAGATGCTGCTGAGAAGGTGACTTACCTAGAAAAGTCGGAAGTCGAGAAGTTGCTGGCGGCGATTAAGAGCGACGGCAGCGTGAAGGCGCTGCGGGACAAGGCGCTGCTGGCGATTATGGCTCTGGAGGGGCCGCGATCGGTGGAGATGCACCGGGCTAATATTGCTGATTTGGTACAGCAGGGCAATAATTTGGGGATTCGGGTGGAGGGGAAGGGAAGCATTAGGATTGTGCCGCTAACGCCGGACATTGCGATCGCTCTGATGAATTACTTGGAAGCGAGAAAAGCGATTGAAGTGCTTGCGCCCTCTAGCCCGCTGTTTGTAGCTGTGGGATACCGGGCAGGTGGGCGGAGGATCAGCCGCCGGGGGATACGGAAAGTTGTGGACGGCTATTTAAAGGAAGCAGGGCTGAAACATTCGCCCGGGCGCACAATATCGACCCACAGTTTGAGACATACGGCGGGAACGCTGGCGCTGCGGGCGGGGGCGGAACTGCGGCAAGTGCAGGACTTGTTGGGGCATAAAGACCCCAGGACGACTTCTATTTATACTCACGTAGCAGAGCGATGGGCCAATAATCCGGCTCTAAAGTTAGGGATTACGATTGGGCCACTGTAGGTCGCTACATCTATGAAGCGATCGCCATTGCTTGGGCTGCAATAATTCGCCACTGTCCATTCTCTTTCAGATACGTGCGTGTATATCGGTAAACACCGCCAAAGGATTTTCCCTTAAACGTTCCTGCTACTATAGCGTTTCCTAGTAAGCGTGAGGTACAATAACAGCAATGAGTAAACCAGTTCCTAATCTCATTTTTAGAGACTTGAGCCAATGCAAATTCAAGAGCTTTAACTCGCATCAGGATAAGTTCTGGCACTGATTTGACGTAAAATACTTTTAATCTTTGACCAACAGTTTTCAAGTCGCCTATTACATCAGCAGCTTAGAAGCATTCAAATCTTTTAAAGAATTAAGAGATTTGTATATCAAAAGTCAGTAGAGTGTCAACCTGTCCCCCCTTCTGCAAGCTCTAAGCGGTGTGCGTAAGTGTTGACGAATTGCCCCGAAAACAGGGATTTCACCATTACCTGAGCCCCTGCAACAGCTCTAACGACATATTTCTGAACCTCACCGCAGAACCTCACCACCGAGCCAATTTTCAGCTCAGACGGTGCTATTTGGGGTACTTTTGCCTCATAAGTGGGAATAGCATGAGTTTCGGGCTCTATCGCCTGATATGAAGCTGCAACTCCCATCCCTTCAGTTGTTAATGTCTCCCCAGGTGCAGCTTCCACTCCAAACACTTGAGTAGTGTGAGCCCATTCCTCATCCAGAGGCGACACACCCTCTGATATCTCTATATTATTATCCGACCCTGTGCCAGCAGTTCCCACCTCATTATTTTGTTGAGGCAAATCCTGAGAAAACACACCCTCTGACATCCCTATATTATTATCCGACCCTGTGCCGACAGTTCCCACCTCATTATTTTGTTGAGGAAAACCCAGGGGTGGCACACCCTTTGATATCCCTATATTATTATCCGACCCTGTGCCGACAGTTCCCACCTCATTTCCCACCTCATTAATCTGTTGAGATAAACCCAGGGGTGGCACACCCTTTGATATCCCTATATCATTATCCGACCCTGTGCCAACAGTTCCCACCTCATTATTTTGTTGAGATAAACCAAGAGGCGGCACACCCTCTGATATCCCCATATTATTATCCGACCCTGTGCCACTAGAAACCCCTTCTAAACACTGAGTAGCACCTTCCGCCGACACTGCCTCTTTATCCCGCTGCTGCCAAACCTCAAAAATCGCCTCCCTGCCATCCTGGGGAAACTCAAACTGGTAAACTCTAATGCGTTTGGGCCGACCTTTAGCATCTCGTTCCTCCGACCTTTCTTGGCGAACCCGCCGCAAAGTAAAGCCCAGCTTACCCCTTAAAATATACTGCACCACTTCCATTGGTGTCATCTGAGGACTGACACTAATACCCAGAAAATCCTTAATATCAACACTGCACTGCTTCACTTGTTCCGCAAAAGCTATCACATCCGCGTCAGTCCCCCGGTACTCCCGGTTAACATTAAACAACGACTTTATTCCCAACGCCTTCAAAGCTTCCACACTTGCCGTCAGCAAACGCAAATCTTGAGGACACACCTTTCCTTGCCCCCTTTCCAGATGCCCCGCCAAGTGATTTTTATCTCGAAATCTGACCAACTCCGGGTCATAAATTAAATAGTAATGTAAGCGAATTTGAGGCAGCCAGCCAGCATCATCCTTCAACTTAAGTTCAGGCGTGATGGGCACTCCATAAGTCTCTTGTAATTGATACTTGCGCTGCTGGTTTAGTTCATCACGAGTCTTAGCCCGTTTGTCCTTCAATTCTAAGTATTTAGAAAGAGTAATGTCAGAAGCATTATTAACAGCCTGCGCTTCTAACAATTTATTCTCTTCCTTGATAGATGTCGCTTCTGCACGGATGCAAGCTGCTACCGTTTCCCGGCTATCTAACTCCGACTTTAATTTGCGGTCTTGCGACTCTAGTTCTTCCAATAAATCCCAATTTTGAGCATTGTTTGCTGCAAGCTGTCGTAACAGCAAAAGTTTGAGTTCTTGTTGTAATTGATTCTCTCGACAGAGCGAAACAGAATGCCCTTCAGCTTTTAAAGCTTCCCAAATTGCCTCCCTGTAGTTCCACATCCCAGCATTAATTCTCGCCCCCATTTTAGCCCAAGTCCGCAAGTGAATTGGGTCGTAAGCTTCATCAATGTCAAAATCCACGCCTTGCAACAATTTGAGATTGGTTGTGATGACTTTTTTTTGAGATTTGAGAATTGCTTGGTAACTCGAACTGCCATTGCCAATTTTGCCCACACCAAAGGGCGCAGTCCAGACAAACCAAGGCACAGTTTCATCTCGAACTCGCGCTAGTGCTTGCAAAGCGTCATTGACAGCAATTGCTCCTTTAAAAATGCCGAAGACCGCTGTAAAATGATGGCGAAGGTCAATGCTAACTCCTGTGCCAATTGTGGGACTAGCGATGATGATATCATAGTTGTGTATGAGCGTATTTAGTTGGTCAATGCAACCGTAAGCGGGATGATTTGGATCTGATACTGATTCGCTATCAATCCTGAGAATTCGCTGATGAGGAAAGCGTTTTTGCAGTTGGGTTTCAAGGTTGCGGCAAGACCAATTTCCTGTAACTTTTTGTGAGTCTTCTACAACCATAATGCGCGGTCGATATCGCTCTATAGGGTGAGATTCAGTAGGTTTTTTAAAGTTACATTCAGTAAAGTTTATTGGGCTACATTTTGCGGTTGTTTCACAATCACACTTAGCAGGGTTTTTACAGTCATATTCACTAGGGTTTTCCGAAACATATTTAGCAAAGCATTTAGAGTCACATTCAGTGAATTTTACAATAGGACATTCACCAGAGGTTTTCTGATAATATTCAGAAGGGCTTTTACAGTCACATTCAGCGCATTTTACAATAGGACATTCACCAGAGGTTTTCTGATAATATTCAGAAGGGCTTTT
>JAUBOM010000106.1:0-905 GCA_036700245.1 Microcoleus vaginatus BM001213989 | reverse complement strand
ACAGTCACATTGAGCAGGTTTTACAGGACATTTTCCAGAGGTTTTTTGACCATATTTAGCACAGATTACACTGTCATATTTAGCGCCTTTTACAGGACATTTTCCAGAGGTTTTCTGACAATATTCAGTAGGGCTTTTAGAGCCATATTTAGTACAGGTTATAGGAGAGCATTTGGCACGAGTGTTAAAGCCATATTCAGCACAGGTTATAGGACAAAAATTGGCACGGCTTTTTAACCCATATTCACCCCGGATTACAGGACAACATTTGACATGGCTTTCAGAACTACATTCAGCAGGATTTTTACCACCAAATTCGGCACAGTTTAAGCTTATAGGACAGCATTCGGCACGGCTTTCAATGTCACAACAAGTGACTTCTTGAGACAGAATTTGCTCCATCTGCACATACAGCGAAGCTGGGTTAGAAGTGGCAAAAAACGTCACATCTCGCCCTCGTTTTGGCTGCCACTCGTTAACAACAACCCAAGGCGAAATAGGGATACCTGCTATCGCTATTAAGTAGTCAATGCTGTAATCCGATAAATCTGCATCTTGGGCAACAACTAAGCCTCCACTTGTCAAAACGTTGTGGATGAGTTCTTGCAGAGTTTGCAAGATAGCGACTCGGTTTTCGCGGCAAGTTGAACTGTTTAAGGCGTGCCAAATGACTTGTTCGCACTCATCGATGATGACGATCGCACCGGACCAGTCTTCAGGATTAAAATTAGCTTGAGACAATGGGTGGAGGCTGTCTATGCACAAGCCGTATCCGAACAGTTTACCAAAGGCTGAGTCTCTGGTTTCGTCGATGTAGTTGATTCCTAAGCTGGCACAGATAGCCCTACCCAGTTGAATCCTATGGGTAATTATCAGCACGCGGCGATCGCCTGTGGAAAGGGATT
>JAUBOM010000105.1:0-26770 GCA_036700245.1 Microcoleus vaginatus BM001213989 | reverse complement strand
CTTTTTGGATACAATACCTAGTTTACAACGGTTTGAGGCTTAACTGAACCGTATTCAGGCATAACCAGTCTCAACAGGCAAATGCATTCCCTGCACAAAAAAACAGTAAAGGAACAGTAAAATGCAAGCGGCAAGCCGGACAGCTTCGGATAAAAAGAGGTAGAGTACAGTCCCTGCAAAAGCCTGCATTATACCTGTTTTTGTACAGCAAATACCTGACTTTATACTGGAAATGCCTGACTTTAGCGCTCCACAAAAATTTTAGATTTTTTAGCGTTTTTAACAAAAACTGAATTGAATTAATAGTCAAGTTGCGACATCTGAATTGAATTAATAGTCAAGTTGCGACATCTGGATTGGATTACAGCAAGCGTCTTTTTTTGCTTAGTCACTTAACTCGAAACCTTGACGCACCTTTGCTTTCAACCTGCTTGTCACCCCGTCAAGCTTTTGACTTAAAAGTCAATCAACTTTTATACAAGATTGATGCCCAATTGAGAATTGCAGGAAACAACCTCAATCAAATGGCTAAAGCTTGCAATAGTGCTGTGGCATTGGGAGAACCCGTTATTGTCAATAAAGGACTCTTAAAAAGCGTACAGCAACTCATTCGAGAGAACGGAGGTGCAATTAAAGCTATGGTTGCAAACCTCTCCCAATCTACAGTACGCTAATTATTAACAAGCCTCGGCTTTACCGCCTGAGCAATCGATTCTGTGCAACTGACGGCTTTTCGGTTATGATTGGCAAACAAATCAAAGGTACAGGCTTTCGGGGCTGTCTGAACTACGTGCTGGGCAAAAAAGACGCCACTCTAATTGGCGGTACTATGTGCGGACAAACTCCTGAAGAACTGGATACTTTTTACTCGAATCCACACTAATAAGGAGGTTTTAGGAGAATGGCTAAATATGTTTATATTTTGACGTGGTGCGATCGCCTTGAGAACTTGTATGGAACCACGCTGGTTTTCAAAACATTGCGAGTTGGTTTTCCGGCTGCTGAAATTCATGTCGTGGACAACGCTAGCTTACCTGCTGTTCGACCTGTACTGAGACAGTACGCACAGGATTGCAATGCTAACTTTACTCAACTCGAACAAGGAATAGCTCATCACCAATTTATCCAGCAGATCTTGAACGAACAACTTGAGGGTTCCGCAATTTTTGTCGATCCAGATATATGTTTTTGGGAGAATGTAGAAGGATGGAGTTTTGAACAACTTATGGCAGGGCGACTAATTCCCAAGTATGCCTGCGAGCATAGTGGTTGCATTACGCATCTTCGACTGCATACTTCTTTCTTGTGGATATCCAATGTGTGCGTTTTGCGCGAGCAGTTAAAAAATCTGCGTTCTCAGTACTTTGAGTTCGAGCCTTTCCGTCCAGTGATGTTTAAAGCAGAGGGCATTTGGCAACGCTTTGATACTGGCGCCACTCTGTACGCTGCCCTATCAGAGCAAATGTATGCCTTTACGGAAAAAGAACTCCAAGCTTATGACCATCTCTTTTGCGGAACTCACCTCAAAATGGTTGCCTCAAAACTCAATCCTTACTATGCCTTCATGTTTATAGGACTACACAAAGTGGTTCAGCAGGATCACACCAAACTAAAGGATGCTTGGAAAATGCAAGATGATTACTTTAACTCTCTAGCAGTTTGAGAATTAGCGCTAAGCCGATGGTTAAAAAGTTAAACTCTTTTTAATCGATTCCTCCTAGTTTTCTTAAAAAAGAGGGATTAGGCTCAAACTTCCTTTTTTAAAAGAGATTTAGAGAGATTTCAGCAGAACTTATAGCCTTTCTCAGTAACATGAGGTGCTCATAGGGCAGAGGCCTCCGTGGGCATAGGCCTCCGTGGGCATAGGCATAGGACTGGCCCCCATACCTCACCACGCTTGAGAACCGCTATACATAGATGCATGATCGGTAGGCTGCGTTGCAAAACAGCCTACTCCATAAAGTGCGTTTAACGGCTTCTTTTACCTCAGTCCGGCTCCTCTAACCTTAACGAGCAATTTAGAAAAAAATGTCTAAGTTTGAAAACCGCGCATCCCCACGCACAACAACAGCTACACCATCTGCCGAGCCATCAACTGGGCGAACAGCCCCTCCTGAGAAGCCAGTTCCTCAAAACTCCCCTGCTGCACGAGCCGACCGGCTTTGAGTACATAGATGCGGTGAGCATTGCGGATTGTACTCAGCCGATGGGCAATTACTATCCGGGTAACTTGCTGCTTATCTAAACTTTCACTAACAATTGCCTGGGTTCTATTATCTAGAGCGCTGGTAGCCTCATCAAATAGCAAAATGCGGGGTTTCAATGCCAGAGCACGAGCAATGAGCAGCCGCTGCCGTTGTCCCCCAGAGATATTGCCACCGCCTTCACTAATCACAGTATGCATTTTCATTGGCATGGCTGCGATCTCATCAGCTAACCCAGCCATACGAGCGGCTTCCCAGGCTTCATCCTGTGTAATCTGAGCACCGCAAGCGATATTCTCGAAAATGGGAGCTGATATAAGCCGACCATTTGGTAAGACGACGCCCATCTGTCTGCGTACTGCCTCAACATCTAAGCTAGACAGGTCTTGACCATCGTAGTAAATCGTACCAGCCTCGGGAATTTCAAACCCCAGTAATAATCGGAAGATGGTCGATTTACCACTTCCAGAGGCTCCTACAAGTGCAATAAACTCCCCAGGCTCCGCATAAATACTCACCTCATCCAGGGTCAGCGGTCCATCACTCCGGTAGCGGAAGCTAACATGTTCCACAACAATTCTGCCTATGAGCTTGCCAGGATTGGCTTTACTTAGATCTACTTCCGGTAGGGTTCTCAGAATTGGCTGGGTGCGTTTCCACTCAGGGATTACTTGCATAGCTTCAGTAGCTGTATTGCTCAGGTCTGTGGCTCCTCTAATAAAGCTGCCAAAGGCTGTGTTGAAAGCCAGGAAAGTGCCAAGAGATAGTCCGGTATCTCCTGAAGTCTGAGTCTGATCAAACAGGCTAATAGTAAACCAGAAGAGTACTCCAGAAGTCAGCGTGGGCATCACTGTATTGAACAGCGCAACACCATCTTCAACTTGCTGCTTACTGAGTTCGAGCTTAACTTGCTGACTGTAGTTTTTACTCCAAAAGGCGAAGGCACGCTCCTCAGCACCAGCAACACGCAGTTTGGAAATTCCATTGACTAGCTGCACCGTCTGTCCAAAGATATTTCCCCGTACTTCCAGTAGCGGACGAACCTTTCCCAGGACAAGTACACCAAAGACTGTGGTGACTGCGATCGCGACTATTGCGACACCAACAGCAACTAGGGCTAATTTGGCGTTGTAGTAAAACAACTGTCCCAAGTAAAACAGTGCGAACAGACTGCTAATGAGATTTATCAGAGTCCTGCTACTAAGTTGGCGACGGATTGTACTAATTGATGATACGCGGGATTGAAGGTCACCTGTTGTGTACTTCCGGAAAAAGGATATCGGCAGCTTCAGCAGCCGATCCCATACCGCAGCCTGAGTAGAAGCGTCCCCAGCCGTTTCTATCCGCAGCATAGCAAACCCCTGAGCTAGTTGAAATAGCGCCGCCCCCAAGGCAGCAACGAACAGCCCCAATCCAACTTGCAGCAATAACCCCCTGTCGCTATCTGGAATCGCGTTGTCAATTATAATCGCAGTAGCTTGGGGGGTAAGCATTCCCAAAAGTGTGACAGCAATGCCAGTAAATAAAATGACAAGCAAGTCCCTCGCACGTCCTTTGAGTGCGAACCGCAGTAAAGCCAGAGCTGTGAGGGCTTTATCCGGCAAAGACCGATAAAACATGTAGGCAACCGGAACCAGTGTCGAGGCTCTATGCTCATCTACAGGAACGCGGGTTTGCTCGACAGGGTCAAAGATTTCATAGCGAGTCGCAGAAACTGGCAGCAGCGCTACTGGTCGGTTGTCCTGCTGCGTGTAGGCGACTAGTGGACCACCATCCTTCTCCCACCAGTTGTCCCGTAACAGAACCTGCCGCATTCGGATGCGTGAAGCTCGTAAAATTGCCTCTAATGGCTCCTTTACCCGCTTGAGGTCTTCTGACCGAGCCGGGGGTCGGATTTCCACCCCCATAGCCCTTCCCACCGCACCAGCAGCGACCAACAAAGGCGTGCCTTCTAGGCTAAAGTCCCCGTCTTGGGAATTCAAGGTCGATGCTAGTTCTCCTAGAGCCTCGGCTGTGACTTGACGATTGAGGAGTTGGCGATCGCGCAACCGCTGCAGTTCTTCCTCTGCTTCCCGCTGATCTAAAAGGTCAATGCACCGCATGAGTTGAGTATGAAGCTGGGACAACCCTCCAAACAGGATATCTAGGTTCTGGAAATCGGTTGTGGTTTCAGTGACAAGCTGAACTCCCTCCACGGCTTCTAGCCACATTCTGTCACTGAGGGGAAAAGTTCCTACTGCGGTTGTCAGAGTCAGTTCCTCAAACCCCATCCAACGGACAGTCCCTTGCTGAATCTGGACCCAACAAATAACACCTGATTCAGGCTGGAAAGTCTGACCATTGCTCAGAGAAAATTGTGCCCCTCCCTCAGCCCTCACCTGAATCGCTGGCGTTGCAATATGAGAGAGTACTGTACCGAGTTGCCCAAGCCAACCTTCTACCCAGGCGATCGCTCTAGCATCTCCATCGGCTACTAACTCGCGGAAACATTCCTCATTTACCTGGAGTACTTCTGTCTCCCCGATCGGCACTGCCAAAATTTGGCGGTGTTCATTAAAATCTTTGACAAATATGCCAAAAAATGCTTCTCCCTGGCTAATACTGAAGAGATAACGGCGAGTCCCCTCTATAACACTATCTTTAACTGTGACGGCAAACAACGCCATAGAGCCAGACTGAACCAACCAAACCTTCTGCGGGTCATCCAGCAGTATCGGTTCATTGCCCTTAACTCGGTACAGTTGCCCTTGTAAGTCTTTAAAATTAGCTTGATTAACCATCTCTATGCTTCCTGGAGTGCTTCACCTTCAGTGCGGATCAACTGCGAGTACACACCTTCCACTTGCCACAATTCTTGGTGGGTGCCTCGTTGTACCACCTTTCCTCGTTCCAGGACGATTATTTCATCACAGTCCCGAATCGTGCTTAATCGGTGTGCCACAATTAAGCAGGCACATCCCCGTCGCCGCAGATTCTCGTCAATTATTTTTTCCGTCTCGGCATCCAAGGCACTGGTGGCTTCATCCATGATGAGTATGGAGGGGTTGTTCACCAAGGCCCGGGCTATTTCCAGCCTTTGTCGCTGACCCCCACTCAAATTGGCAGCACCTTCTATCAGCTCTGCATCATATCCCCCAGACATTGAGACAATCACATCGTTAATCGCCGCATCCTGGCAAGCTCGCATCAGGTTTTTATCCGGTACTGTGGTATCCCATAGAGTTAAATTTTCCCTGACGGTTCCGCCAAACAGCAGAATATCTTGCTCCACCATGGCGATAGAGTTAGTGAGTACCTGATGCGGAATCTGGTCTGTGGGTTGACCATCAAAACGAATTTCTCCCACCCAAGGTTCATAAAGTCCGCTTACCAGTTTGACAATGGTGGACTTGCCACAACCGCTCCTACCTACCAAGGCTACTCGTTGTCCGGGTTTAATTGAAAGGTTAAAGTTTTCAATCAGGGGAGGCTCTAGGCGGCTATAGCCAAATGTGACGTTTCGCAACTCGACATATCCTTGCAGACGTGAGGAGGCAAATTCAATTGTTCCATTCTGCTCCTTCTCAATTCTGCCTTCTACTTGCGGATCTATCGGGTTTCGCAATACGTCATCCAAGCGAATCAAATTGCCCTCCAGTTCTTGAAGGGTACTACCGAAACTGACGAGATTGTTGACAGGCTGCTGGAAGCTCTGCATTATACCTTGAAAGCCTACGAGCATGCCGATGCTCAGATGCCCATCCATCACCCGGAAACCGCCCACAACTAACAAGAGCATAGACGAAAGGGCGGACAAAAGCGTGGGTAATACTGAGAAGGTCTGGTTCGTAACCTGCAGTTCCTGCTGAGAATTGATAGCCTTGGTGTAGTAACCTGACCACCGGGAAAAGAAATCCGACTCTAACCCAGATGCCTTAATAGTTTCTATATTTTGGAGAGCGGCAATGGACACGCCCGCAGCTTTGCCATAGTCTTGTATCAATCGCTGATTAGTGTCTACTCGCTGACGGGAGATTAACTGCAAGGTTAAGATATTCACGGCACCAAAACTGACCACCATCAACGTCAGTACCCAGTCATACTGGAGCATGACTAGGGCGTAAAAAAACACCATGACCGCATCAATGGAGGTAGTCACCAAGCGCCCCGATAGGACATCAGCGACTTGGTCGTTGAGACTGGCGCGATTGCTGATTTCTCCGGCAAATCGTTGGGCGTAAAAACTAACAGGTAGGCGCAGGATGTGCCAGAGAAAGCGGCTGGACAGCCCTACAGCCAGCTTGATCTTCATACGGCGCAGGTAACGCAATCGCAGTAGCGTCAGCCACCCCTGGAGTACCGCTGTAATCGCCATTCCCAGGAGCAGAGGACGCAGCCACTGTTGCCGTTGCTGCACTAGGATTTCGTCTACAAATACCTGGCTGAACACGGGTACCGCCAGCCCGACAAGGGCCAAGAAAAATCCTGCAATTACGCAGTAAATCAAGGCACCAGTAGTGCCCTGTAGCCGTTCCCACAGCAATAGAATCAGGCTAGGCTTGCGACCCCCTTTCTTGAACTCCAAGCTGGGTTCCATGACCAGCACCACTCCGGTATACCCCTCGTCAAATTCCTGTAAGGAAACAGTTCGAGGCCCAGTGGCTGGATCATTGAGATAAACCCGCTGTTTGCGAAATCCCTCCACGACTAGGAAATGGTTGAAGTTCCAGAAGACAATATAGGGAGGGCGCAAGTTTTGCAGTTGTTCCAGTCCCTTCTTATAACCTTTCCCTTGGAGTCCATAGGCTCTGGCAGCTTTCACGATGTTGGAAGCCTTGCTGCCATCGCGGGAAACTCCGCACTCTCGACGAAGTTCTGGCAGGGGTACAATCTGACCGTAGTAACCCAAAATAATTCCTAAGGCAGCGGCACCACATTCTACTGCCTCCATTTGGAGGAGTGTGGGGGTTTTTACCTGCCGCCAACTTGGGCTTTTGAACAGTTTTTGTAGCTGCTGCAAAGCATTAATTAGTGCCACTAATAAAGGATTAGTTGATTCCACTGACCGACCTCAGGATAGGGAAAACATACGAGATGGGAGCCCGTTCTTCCACCTTGACTCGAACAGTAGTGGTAGTTCCTGAAGAGATTTTCAAGTTCGGTCCCTTGGAAGAAGACCATTTGTAGCCACTAAAACTAGTGGGATCCAGCCCTAGGTCAGTTTCTACTTGTATTACTCCGTCCTCTTTGTCAGACACCAGACCTTCTACTATTTCTGCGTTGCCCACCACACTAACGGCTGCTTCCTGTGTGACTGGAAATGATGAGACAGTCGTGACGCTGCCCAGGATGCCGCCGAAGCGTTCCCGCTTGACGGTATTGGGCGTAATTTGGAGCTTCATACCCGGTTGAATTTTCTTACCGTCCCCAACCGGAAAATAAGTTATACCAACCAGCTTGCTGGATGCATTCTCCTCCTCTATATTCCCCAAGCGGGTTCCCGCATCGACGACTTGGCCAGGCGTAACAGTGATTTCTAGAATGCGTCCGCTGTGTTGACTGATAATCTGGCTGGTATTGCCTAGGTCCAGTTCCAGTTTGCCAATCTCTCGCTTAACTTCTTGAATCTCTTTTTTCCGTACAGTTGAAGTTTCTAAATCTTGTTGAGCCTGGGTAGCTTGTTTGCTGTCCAGTTCTTTCAATTGAGCTTGGAGGTCGGAGATTGTACTGAGGTTTTCACGATAAGCCTTTTCTTGTTCAGTTGCTTTAACATCTAGTTCCTTCAACTTGGCTTGGAGGTCAGCAATTTTTTCGAGGTTTTCCAGGTATTCCTGTTTTGCCTTCAGCGCATCATCACTTGTAATTGCTCCTTCTTTCTCGAAAAGCTGTCTGCGGATTTCCATTCTCTGCTTGAAAAGGCCAGTCAAAGCTTGGGTTTGCTGGAGGCGCTCCTGCAAGCCTTGGCGTTCCTGCCCAATAGAGACATTGCCTTTGGCTTTAAGGACAGGCGTCAGGACTTGAAGTTCGCGAATGCGTTGCTGAAGGTTCTTGCCCTGCTGTTGCATCGACTGTTTATCCTCTTCGAGCCGTATACCTTGGAGCGAACCGGCTGCTTGGTTTTGTGAGTTTAGTTCCACCAGTTTGGCCCGCTGCTGTTGCAGTTGCTTTTGGAGTTCAGCTTGGTTCATCGTTCCCAGTACCTGACCTTTTTTGACGACATCCCCAACTTTGACATTTAGAGCCATTAACTGCCCTGAGCTTGTCGATTGCAGCGGTACAACTTTGCGCGGATAAATTAGTACCCCTTTACCCTCGACGGTAATGGGAATGCGGCCATAAACACTCCAGATCCCAGCTATCACTACTAAAAAACCCAAAGACGTTAGAGTTAGCCAGCTTTTGGGATTGACTACCTGCATTAGTTGGTCTAGTCTTTCTGGAGAAGAAAGGCGTTCTACTGATTCTTTTCGGAATAGACCGCGCTTTTGATTTAACATCTACTGTCACGCTCGTGTTACTAAATTAATTTAAGAATTGGGCGACTGGCAACGGATTTCTTATCCTTATTATTTGGATTTTGAGTTAGGGCTAGCTGTTGAGACAGTTTCTATCTCAAAATAATTTAAAAGTACCTTTAGTTTCGCCAATAGAAATCAAATAAGGAGCCCACCGATGTTTTACAAAGTTCACCATAGATTCATGAGCTACTGGAACAGTCCAAATTCCGTTGGAAATCTTTGCTTGCAATTGAAGTTTAGCAGCTTCAGCATATAGGGAAATAATCCGCCCCATTTTCTGCAAATCCTTCCTCACAAAACTACAGGTGTAGCGGATGGTGTCTGGGGAAAAGCGATGGTTAATCACCCATCCTACTACCTGCCCTTGATAACGCAAACCTAAGCTATTTAGGGGTTCCAAATGCTTTTCGTATTGGAAGGGGATTAGGTCTTCAGGAATCCATGGCTGAGTTTCCTGCTGCTGTTGGATTGCTTGCCGCTCTTCTTGAGTGATTTCCAACCAAGGGAATATGCTGTATGAGGAAGGAAGGCGACTGTATGTCTTCATCCAAGGCGCTTCTATTACTGCCTCTACTTGGCCTTTGCATATCAGCATCTGGGATCCGGGAGGTGCCCAGTTGCATTTCTGGAGCAGACGTTCCAGAGCAGGCGTTGTGGACTTTCCGGCCATGTAGGACAGCTTAGCTTTTGTACATCCTCTCTGAGATAGCTCTTCTTCTAAACGGGTAAGTAGAGCTGTTCCGATTCCAGCACAACGCTGTGCAGATTCAACAAATATGGAGCGAACCTCAGCAGAGCTATCATCCTCCGAAATTTCAGCGAGGGCTAAAGCAACGGGTTGCTCTAGGTAAGAAGCCGCGAGCGCAATAACAGACTTTTGTGAATCTATACTCCGTAGCACATACCGGAAGGCCGGGAAGGTCAATTTCTCATACTTGACTGCTGTTGAGTCATTCAAAACATTGAGTGTATACATTTTCTGCGTGTATTAAATAACAATACTCCGGACAGTTTTTTGGGCAGCGACTGAAACCCTCATTGTACCATTAATATTTTATAGAGTGGGGAAGCAGGAACCCGCATTCTACCGTTGGTGATTGAAAACTGTCCGGACTATTGAAATAAATGTGTATTCACTAATACGCTAATAGAAGGAGTAAATCACTTAGTTGAGGCAACTTTGAAAGTTAGCCTTTTTGAAGTCAATCAGCAAAACTATTCTGGGATGGTAGCTGCGATTCCAGGCTTCATGCTCAACCGTATCATCAAAAATCAGGCACTTGCCTTCCGTCGAGTTCTTCGTTTGACTACCCACTCGGATGCCACAACCATTGGGAACAATTAAACCCAAATGACAACGGAGTACAGCTTTTGAGTATCCCACATGAGGGACAATATGAGTTTCGGGTGCTAGGGAAGAAAAGCCTGCTGTGGTTATTCCAGGAATAGACTCTACTAACTTCGTTGTTTCTGGACACAAGCTGCAGTTATCCTCTAGTTTCTTCCCAAAAGCATACAAACCAAAAACATTCCAGCCGTGGTTATAAAGAAACTTTTATGGCCAAAGCATAAAGTTTTTTGGTTGCAGCCGGGTTAACTCTTCTTTAATAACTAGCCAGTTTGACTCTAGACTATCTGTAATTTCAAAACCAGTAGTCTCGTAAAACATTTCTTTTTCCTCACCTGACCTTGACCTGAAAACTCATCAAGTCAAATCATTAGTTTGCAGTTAAGGTAATGAGTAAATTACTTGGTGAAAATTACCAATAAATAAATTACCCATTACCCGAGCACTATTTCCGCGAGGCTATACTAGATCTGTTCACCAGTTATCTTGGCAAAAGGAGTAAAAGGTTTGCCCTAGCAAAGGGAATTAGTCCAACAGTCAGTTATTGTAAAACAAACCGTGGTTACGATTCCCGGGCACTCCCCCCCAGGTTTCCCCCCAGCTACGGCTTCCAGCTCCTCGTTGCTGAGTTCGGCATTTGTCTCCTGACTCTTCTGATTTATAAAAGCGTCAACATCCTTAGCACTGAAGGTGTAGCCATTTTCTTGACCTAGCTGCACTGCTAGTTCATTAAAGCTTTCTCTGTCTTTAGCTGCCCCTAGCTGCTCTTGCAGTTGTTGATTAGTTTGTACAAAGGTGTAGAACTGTTCTAAGTTACTCATGATTTTTTAATCCTCGTAAAGATTTTATTTTCCTAACAGCACAGAATCTAAAAAATCTAATTCGATATAGTCTTTTTTGTGTTCTCTGCTGAACTCCTAGCTTATATTAGTCAGGATTGTTTTATTAATCCATTACATATTTGTTGATATTAATCACATATCTGTTGATCTTTTTAAGAGCAGGACTTACGGAACAGTCACAGTAAGCGCCAGCTTAACTTACGGCGGGCTGATGGGAGTGAACCAGTATTTAAGCTGCTAAATTAGGTAGAGCAAGAGGAATCCAGGCTTGAGTTGGTAGACAGTTTGCCCAGTTTTATAGGCTAAGTCTTTCAGCCGTAACCAAACCAGCATGGCGCAGCTAATGTGATTTCTTTGAATCTGTGCATTGCGACAATGGCAAGATTCCACGCCAGTTATACCACTTCTCTGTAAAGATGCGCTTAATAAATAAGTAGAGACAGTTTCAAGTGCCAAGGGCAATAACTCAAAACTGGGAAAGCGATCGCTTTCCGACTCAAGCAATCCAGGAAAACTGGGAAAGCGATCGCTTTCCCAGTCAGGGTAACCGCTGGCAGTCTAGGTGTGAGCGTCAGCCTCTTAGCGATTGTCAATAGCTGAGCTACAGCCACTTAGAGCCGTTATCATGAAATCCCAACTGGTGAGGGAAGCAATGACAGTGGGGGTGATTTGTGCAAGGATGCCATAAATCTGGTGACGCAACTCATCCTGCGCTGTGACAGTTTTCCCAATGTAACTGGGCTTTGAGGTACTCCCATAACCGCTCAATTGGGTTGAGTTCCGGGCTGTGAGCTGGGTGGCAGATGGGAATCAGGTTTTCTGGCCAATCCAGTTAAGGAAATTGATATAACAAGGTGCTATTTCAAAACCAACTTCATACCTATCCCACCTGCTACCTAACCCCTAGTAATTGAGTGGTGATCGCGTGTGATTTCAAAACCAACTTCATACCTGTCCGGTCTGCTACTCATGTGGCTGGGCTAGACTATTTTGTCCCAACTCCCATACCACTGGTGCAATAATTTTATTCCCATAGCAGGACAGAGGGCAGGGCTTCTGGGTAAGCTAACCGCAGCAGTTGGTAGCCAATGCCAGCAGATCCTTGAAAGAAACAAGGACTAAACACAGAGTCTGGCATATCACTCAACAACTGATACTTCCCTGTTTGTGTTGCTCGCTGCACCACGATAGCTGCTAGTTCCCGGGCAGTTTGATACCACTGGGGACTGTTAAGCTTTTGTCCAGCCACTAGGAACACTTCAGTGCGCCCCAAATTGCCGCAGCAGAGATGATCTACACCCTGCAAGCCAGTCTTGTGAGTAGTCCGCAAAGCAACTTCTATATCAGTGAGAATTTGCTCTGTCTGATAAATCGACACTCCCCCCAAGCGCCCTAAACCAATACCAGGAGCACCATGACACCAACTTGACCAAAAAACTGATGGTGAAGCAGACTCATAAACGACAGAGGTTTCCTGCCAGTTAAGAGCCGTGGGGTTAAAAAAACTATCTTCATAGACGATCGCATTACGAGCCGCATCTAAATAAGCGCTATCCTGGGTTACTGCATACAGACGCAACAATGAGTAGGCAATGCCAGCAGCACCGTGGGAGAAACCCGTCATGGGCTTGGGGGTTGCGGTTTTCAAGATATAGGCTTGGTGACAATAATCTAGCAAGTGCTGACCGCAGGTAATTGCTTGTTCCAAGACCGCTGAATTTTCTGTTTTTTCATACAGTGCCAATAGTCCTAAAATTGCTCCTGCTGAACCCCATAGGAGTTCAAACTTGTCATCGGCGGCAATCAATTCCCGTGTCATTAAGTTAGAAGCTGTTTGTGCATCTTCGTACAGCTGCGGTAACTCCAGGAATTGGCTGATTTTAACTAGAGAATAGATAATAGAACCAACTCCTGCACCGCCACCAATGCCCATATCCTTAGCTGCGCTTTGGGCAGTCTGGGTATCGGATGTTTGCAAGAATTTTTGTAATGGCTGTATCGCTCTCAAAGCTAAATCCCGGAACTGGGTGTTGCGCGTAACTTTAGCTAAAGCTGCTAGAAATAAAGCAATACCGCAGTTGCCATCGTATAAACTATAGCCCAAGGGCATCACTTGGAAACGCAGGGCGCTGGGAACAAAGGTCAAATTAATCCAGCTAAGGCTGCCATCAGCACCAGTGATAGCTCGGTCTTGAATTTCAACAGCAATGTTCTGCGCCTGCTGTAGTAACTGTTCGGATGTCAAAAGGGAAGTGGGATACTTTCCTATATCTCCTGCGGTAGAGTTACCCGGAGCGGTTGGCTCAGCCCGCGCTACTCTTGCATAAAAAGCCAACTGAATAATCGCCACTTGTTGCGCCAAGTCAGTTTCATCCAGTTGTTGCAGCTTAGTCAGGGCTTTGGACAAGCAGGGTGCCTTAAAATACTCAGGTATAATTTGCTCTGGACTAAGGGGGAGAGCATCACTATCAGCCGTGGCACTAAAGTAGGGAATATCCAACTGTCCCATTGCCTTTAGTTCTGCTGACAAAATCTGCCAAGCCTTGGGTTTGTCCTCAGCCGTCAGAAAAGCCCGACTCAAAATGTCTACTTCCATACTCCAGGAAAGCCCATGTCGGAGAAATTCTGGAGCCATAGCCTTGTAGAGAACCCTACTATAAACTTTCGTAGGGCGAAAAAGGAATCGCACCTGCTGAGAGCCAAATGCAGCAAGGGGACTATCAGGCGCTAGTAGCGCTTTCCGCTGTTTCATCAGGAAGCGATACATCTGCTCAAACCCAGTGACTAACTCATCAATATAGTTGTTAGGCGACAGTGCCACCCCGTTCAAAACAGGTATATTTGCTGCAAGAGGTCTGTCAATCTTCTCGTACCCCTGCTGCATATCATCCGTGTTGATAAATCTCCAGACGGGCATCGGTATTGGTACTGGCTGAATATCTACATTGCCCAAAGCGCTGAGATCGTAGGCGAGGGACGTATTGACACCAAATTGCCACATCGGTAACAGCCCTGTGCGTAGGACTGAATCAAATAGTTGATTCCTCGCCACTAAAAATGCGCTTTCGTCTAGGACATCTATCATCAAGCTGGCTTCGTGCTGCATCACAGTTTCCATATCAACCAGCACAAAATGTTCGCCACAGGCAATTAAATTATCACTGTGACAGTCATTTCCTCCCAAGATATATAGCAGGCACACCAACATCCCCGCTCGTGTATAAAAACGCTGTGCTGCTCCCTCTTCCTCACAGGGCTGTTGCTCTACATATTCCACCCAGCCGTAGGTTCCTTGATTCAAAATCTTGATGACTTTGAAGGGTAAAGCAAGATGATCAAATCCTTGTGTTATTTCCGATGAAAAGTTTTCATTACACCACTCTAATAGCTGACCATAGGTGACTTCTAAACCTAAATTTTTAGGTTTGTAGATTACCTTGAGGCTTGACTCAAACGTTAGGGCAATAACTGAGCGCCCCTGATTGTGTAGGTCAGACAGAGTGGATTTAATTTCTATAACTTTACCTGGCTCATTACTGATCATCTGCCCTTCAAGGGATTCCGAAGGATTGAATGCTTGTTGAATTAATGATAAATCAGCATTGAGTCTCTCCAAAAATTCTCCTGTTGCTTCTACCCAAAAATCTATGGCTGTTGCTATTAACCTGCCTAAAACAGGATATTTCTGGAAAAACGCCAGCATTCCATCGGACAATAACCTCTGTACAAAAGCATTGTATAGGGACTTACTAGACGTACCTTCTGTCTTCTTTATTACTAGATTAAGTAAGCTTTGTCCCAGGGGACGAGAATGAGAGAATTCAAATTCCAAAACTTTTGCACTGATATCAGACAATCTTTTGAGTAAAGCCTTCTCCATACTCAGGTAGGCTGGTTCCATGAGCACTTTCAAGGGTAAATAGTCTGGGGATAATGAGGCGGAACCCAGACGCTTGAGTAACTTCTGTCTTGCCACAAAAATCAGGGGTAGCAGTACGTCTTCAAAGGCATAAGGATTTTCTGGAGCGATCGGGCTTGGGGATATATCGTTTAAGCTAAATTCTGAGACTGTTTGCACAATCTCAGTTAAAGTGGTTGCCCAATTTGGCAAGGCTTGACTATCCAAGACTGGCACTGTTCCTAGTACTTGACGCACTCTCTCAATATTCCACCCATCCCACTCGAGGCGCTTCTGAAATTTTTCCCAGTTCCCCTGAGCAACAACTTTACACCAGTGGGCTAGGCGTGTGTTAGCTTCCTGTTCATTCACTTGGGTGAAATTTTCTTGGATATGCTCATCGCTGAGGCGTTCAAATAAAAACGATGCTTGGCTAACAATTTGTGATATGTCTGATTGAGTGGTTGTTGTCTTAGATGGAGTGGGTATCATGTATAAATTCTCCCTAACCTATGTTGTACAATGCAAATCCCACTAGTTCGTTGATATATAGTTCAAGCCTATTTTACAGGGCCTAACTACTAAATGCTGTAGTATTTAACTATAGCATCCTCAACATTTGAATACAATGGATAATTTTTCGGAGAGACTCTTATTTTTTTCGATTTACCAGGTTAGTCTAATGCTTTGCTTGTCACCGCGTCAGCTTTTTAGGAGTTCCTGGGTAAACCGCGTCGCGTCCATTCAAAGGCGATCGCTTGTCTGGCTTTGACGAGCAATTCAATTTAACAATTATTTAAAACTTAAACTCCGTATATTTTAAAGAGCGAAATAGTGCCTCCAATTGCCTCAAATTCCAAAACCTTGATGCCTCTATGCACGCTTAGTTGTACGACAATTGCTCTAAGGTTTTTTGGATGCGAAAGTTTGCTTCTTGGGACGCCAATTCTTCCAAAGTCAAGCCGGTTAAGCTCATCAACATCAGGGGTTGAAAACTCGTCTCTCTCAACTCGCCTGTATGCTCAGCCTCAAAGCTCTCCAAATTTTCTGCGGCAACCTTTACCAACGCCTGTAAAATCTTAAAAGCCCCATCCGAAAGCGGTGGCTCACCCCGGTAGTTTTGCAGCCTGCCTCCCTCTCGGTAATGTGGAAACGACTCTAACCCTAGGAAGCGTAAGAACCAGTCAGCCCGATAGTACCCTAGGGCGGTTACAATACCCCTGTAGTCGGCGATCAGTTCATCGAACAGATTGTTTCGCATCGAGTTAAACAAGCGACGTGTAAAGTAGTGGGTACATTCATGTTCCAGCCGAATCGCTAGAGATAAACGCTGCCACTCCGGTTCCTTTAGTCCCATGTCGCTGGCTGAAACGTCGCTATAAGGACTGTCACTCAAAATAATAAACCGATCCTGATAAAGCTCCTTCCGGAGGATAATCCGCTTAAACTCCTCTGCCCAACTACTTGCGGAGCAATTACCAGAATTTCGAGCTTCCCATTGTTGGCGATACTGGCGAATCCTGTCCCAGTTATTGAACCCGCTTACTATGCACGCTCCCATAGAAGCAGGGACAGGCTTAGGTTCATTGTGCATTGCGATCGCCTGTACCAGAGAAACAAAATCATCCCGGTTCCCAGTAAGCAAAACCGGGATGGCTCCAGCTAGGCTTTGATGCACCATCAACTGGAGTTTCTCAGGCTGCCTCAAAACTAAACCCGTCGCCTCTGCCATACCATCCACCGACAACCCCCTACGAGTGGCAAAGCGATATGCCTCAGTCTGGCTGATACCCTCCTGGATGGCAAACCGAAGCTGCACCAGCTTCTCTGACAGCACCTCAAATGCCCCTACAACTCTTGCTGCAACGGCATATTCCTGCCAGGCAGCCACATGGGCTTCGGGTGCAAGCGGAAACTTGACAGGATGTTTTAAACCGCTGCGTTCAAAGACATTTTGATTGTAGGCAAGCAGTTCCTCTGTCTGGGAGGCACTCGCACCATAGGAGGCAAGCACACTTTTCCGAAATTCCTGTTGTTTGCTCATAGGCGATCGCCTGCCATGAGTACCTTTCTTATATCAAGCGACATCCCAACAATCTGCTCAGCAATTCCTTTCATCGTCTGACTGATAGGATGCTCAGAGTAGCGCAGGCAAAAAATACCTTTACTGCCTAGCTGAACCATCTCTTCAGAGAGGGGCAAAATACCAGCCACTGAGACATTGTAGGTGGTCTCCACTTGTTTCCGCAAATCTGCAAAATCGAAGGCTAGTAGCGCTTTATTGACTACCATCAGCATTTTGGGTATCTCCAGCTTACGAGCCACATCCACCATCACTGCGGTACCCTGGAAGTCTTGGCTATCAGGACGCAGTATGAGGAGTAGAACATTAGAGATAGCGATGGAAATTAAGGTTTCTTCATTGAGATCGGGGTGAGTGTCAATGAACAAGTAATCCAGCTTCAGACAGTCCCCTGCTGAGCGCTCAAAGCAGAAAAATGTAGCTCTATTTGCTGAATCCGAGCCAGAGTCGGTTCCTTCCACGCTGCCGCTTGACAAAATTACTTTGCCCTAGACACAGCCTAGGCGTTACTTTGACCCCCAAGCAATGCAGTATTTGGTGGAGTCGATTAAAAGCGAAGGAATTCTCCAGCCCGTATTAGTCCGACCTGTGGGTAAGAGGATTTAAATCCCGTTAAGGAGACTGGAGGAATACTAAGCCTTCTGTCCCTCCGACTGAAATGTGACATACCAAAAATGATTTCGCTCCTCTACCAAATGGAAAATGAGGCTAAAGGAAAGATTACCCGAAACGTTTCGGGTAAGACGGAAGCGGAAACTGTCGAGCAAGTATTTGCCTCTTTATTCATTTCTACCTAGAACTGTATAGAAGACCTAAACAATTACCAATGTCTTATCTTTCGATCATTTCTCGCTTATCTTTCGTTGATTTTGTAGCAGCTAGGTAGTCATGAGCTGTGCCATCCTCGTCAAATCCTCCTATATAAAGCTTGATAGACCTAACAGTGTGAGAAGAATTAACGTAACTGCTGTTGCTCTTCTTCCAAGCTTTTGGAGCCATGCCGTAAAGCTGGTGAAACTGACGGAAGAAATGACCGGCATTCTGATAGCCTACTGCTCTAGCAATCTGCTCTACTGACTGGTCAGACTCTAGGAGTAAGGAGCGTGCCACTGCCATTCGGCGATCGACAATCCATCGGTTCACGGTCTGTCCAGTCTGACATCGCACTAAGTTGGTTAAGTAAGCTGGAGAGTAACCAACTGCCTTAGCTACAGCAGACAGCCCAATCGGTTGGTGATAATTTGCTTCAATAAACTGGAAAACATCCTTTAGCTGAGGGCAAGCAGGAAAGAGAGACTGGAAAGCTGCTGATTTGGCTGTCTTAGCAGGGAGTAGTGCTGGAACTCGTTGGGACTCAATAGCGCACCCCTGTCTGAGGGCGGCTTGTTTTTCCAGTTGGTCTGCGATCTCTCTGAGTAATTCTTCAGCGGTAGAAGGTTTGGTAGGATAGTCATCTCCTTCTAGATCCATCTCAATCACTAAAATCTTTTTCATTGCCGCTGCCGCTCTTTATATAAAGATTTCACACACCTTGGCCTAAAGCTTAACTTAGCGACAAATTTTCTGTATCTTTCTCTGGTTTTACTTCCCTGGCTTTTACGTGCAAAATTAAGTTGTTTCCCTGGGGGGGTGACAAAGATGGTTAAGAGCTACACTGGATCGGATTTATAGCTCTCATTCCCCGTTGATAAAATTGGCGCTTAGTCGGGGTTAATGTCATTAACTCTTGAACCTCTCCGGCATATTTGTCCAGGTATTTTAGCCATTGTTGGCTATCTAAACTACTACCAAAGGTACTCCGTCGAGAATAGTTTTTTTTTTGTCCATTATCACGAACAATATACTTTTTTACATTTTTTATTTTCAAAGTTGTTCCTTGCACTATCGCACTACTATAGGCAACAAGTGCTATTAATAAAATTAAGACTATCAGTAGAATAAACCAACCTTCCTTAACCGACACACCCCGATATTTTCTCTTCCACTTACAAGCAACATCAAATCCCTCTATCGGTTGCGTTTTTCTGACTTTAACTCCGGAGAAATAGATGGAAATTCTAGGTATCAATCCTACCTCCTTCAACGGTTCCCAGATTTGAGGTTTGGTTTCGATACAGAGAGTACGTTTAAGTCGTAAGCAAAAATGTAGACGTTTTTGCCTCAGCCAGTTAGCTAACTCGACAAAGCAAAATTTATGCGTCTCCTAGAACCACTACTTGATAATCTTTTAAAAGTGGTAAAATAGGTGCGACCGCACCTATTTGCTCGGCCACATTACTACTTCCAAGCTTGGGCAACAGATCCCAGAATAACGGGATAGCTCTTTTCTTCCATACCAGGGCGATCGTAAGTATATTGATACTACCCCCGAAAGGTGCGATCAATAACAATTGATAGAGTCTCACCTGCTTTGCAATAGGTAGTTAACCAATAAGTAATCAGTGGATACCAAATCTGACTGATCGTTAATTTAGGCAAATCTAAGAACCTCTGTAATTTCCGACATCGACTTTCGGTAGTAATGGGATAGGGAAACGCAGAGGCTAATCGCTCCAACTTCACTTGCCTTTCCGATTGCAGTAGATCGAGCAAGATGCTTAATACTAAAAGCTGAACACGAGTTAAGTGTGGTTGGAGATGGGTTTGATAAAATAGGGGTAGCATATTTTTTGATAGGTCGTTGGTAACTTTCATCAGACCTATCTTTTTTTACCACAAGCTGGTCAACTCCTCACCTGCTGTGGGTTTTGGCGGGGTTGTCACCCCCCAGCGGTGGAACCCACCCATGTCATTAGCGACATGGCTTTAGGTTGGGATATGGCAGTTGCGATCGCCATGCTCAAACTCAATATTCCCTTGATTTTTGCTGTTCCCTTTGAAGGACAAAATCAGAAATAGCCACTCATATCAAATCCGATTAATGAGTCATAGTTCCTAATAACCCGTATTGACGCTTGGAGCTGTCAGACTACAAAATTAGCTATAAAAGAAAACTGAAATAATCAGTATAAAATTATACTTTTTAACCAGATCAAATGGGAGTCGCACCGATATCCCTCATTATCCTGATGCTGATAGCACTAACAACCAGCTTAGTTTCCGCCTAACGGCGGGATGCTTTTGAAAATAGATTCTGGTTTGATGTGCATTAATTTTCAACCTTATTAATAATTTAAAACTTTCAAAGTTATTAGTTTTTGTTGCTTTTATTTCGGCTGTTTTTTATCGATCGCACCTTACACCAACTATTCAAGTCGCCCAATATACCTCATAAATCCAAAATGCAAGAAGCTTCAATATGCCTGTCACCAATCCTCGTCCTCTTGGGGAACGAGAACTCGCTTTAATTGACCTCTATGCCAATTGCAAACTTGAACTTTCTCCTCAACGTTTTTACTCCAAATGGGGTGTCAGTTACGAACAAATTGGCTACATCTGTTCTCGATCGCCTACAACTGTCCGACGTTGGTTTGCGAGAGGTTGCAGTTATCGCGCTCCAAGTTCTTGCGACTTGCATCACTTGGCGCTGATGGACTTCCTTTTAAACCACTACGAAGAAATTCCAACGTTTCTCCTCGGCTTACTTTGTCCTGTAAAGAGAGAAAAGAGCAATCAAGATGACACATAACTTATTTTTTGTCAAGAGTCAACGGCTCTATCTAGAGCAAGTTGCTCTTAAGTAGGTTTCTAGATGACACATAACTTATTTTTTGTCAAGAGTCAGCGGCTCTATCTAGAGCAAGTTGCTCTTAAGTAGGTTTCAAGTTGTTAAGCTATCAACCAAGCTGTTTCCCTATGAATTGTCAGAACATCCATTCAGTTAGCGATTGCAATTCCCGTAATTGGACTATCGTGCTAGCATTACCCAATGCTTGTTATCGCACCATAGCTCGGTTCCGCAACCGACAAGATGCTGACGACCATTTGAGATTTTTACGGCGAGCAGTTCCAGCAATAAAGTTGGCAATTGTCTTCAATCCGAGCGATTTACAACCCTCTCAACCATCGAGGGATTGAGTGTGCGTTCGCAGCGACTTGCATTTTTGCGACTGCCGTGTAGACTCGCGCTTGGATTAATTTCATCCAAGCTGTGTCCTTAAAAACTAGGGGTTAGCTGACTGTTGCTAACCCTTTTCAACACATTTTGCTTTCTTCGTAAAGCCGTATTCTAAATTAGATAGGCTGAGGCTTTTTGATAAGTTTGGATGAGTTCGATATTAATCATCATTGCTTGAAAGTCGCGCTCTAACGTGCTAATTACTAAACAGTAATAAACCAGTAATTGTAATTGTACGGTCGAGCTTTTATCGAACAAAATCTCGCTCTTGAGGCGAGCGCGTCCACAGCGTACAGAAACCACCCGTCGCAGGTTTGCCCTCTACAGTCAACGTCACTCCCAATCGATTGACTTCAACTTCACACAACATTTTCCCACCTTTTAAGCTCAACAAAGCTTGATTCCAGCTCATAAATTGGCGAGCGTATTTGCCTTCATTACTCATAGCCCACTGAATTGTATCAGCATTTTTCCGAGCAAATTGACCCTCTTTGCTCAGCCCCCATTCGAGCGCTACTGCTTCTCCTAAAGTGAGCTGCCGAGGCCCCTTTGGATCGAGTTCCGGTACTTTGGCAAATCGGGGAATTGCTAACCCAATAAATACCCCAATTGCTATCGCTCCTAACACCACTCCACTCCCAAAAATCACCGACCAAATATCGCGGGCAACTTTCTCTAAAGCTGCTTGTCGCACTAAAGTTTTAACCGAACTAGAAATATTGCGCTGCTGCACGTTGACTGCCGCTTTGCTTTGTCGCTCTAGAAATTCCCGGCTATCTTGCTCCCAGTTATCAATTAACTGCCGCACTTGCTCTAGTTCTTGAGAGATAATAGCTTGAGAATCTTTCAATTCTAATTGCCATTTAGACTCCCACTTCTTAAAAAATAGGTCAATCTCTTCAGGCTTGTTTGCGAGCAGCAATTCTAGCTGACTGGTAGCTAGCAGTACAATAAAAAGAGGGTCATCTTTATCCAAACCGTATCGGTAGGCAGCGTTAATAACCTCAGAGCGAAATTCAGGACTTTTATCCCTGAGAACCTGACTGATTAAAGACTCTGCCGAACGTTCAAAAGAAGACTGCGCTGCTACAGAATAAACTCTCTCCCCCTCCAAACTATCTTTAGGCTTTACCAGCTCCTCTTCTATTTGATCCCACCAATCTTTGTCGCTATCCTTAAGTTCTAAATTCTCACTATTCACATTGCCAAAAGCTTCTGACTTTTCTCTGATATCTTCAACTTCCCAATTTTCACTATTCACATTGTCAAAAGGTTCGGACTTATCTCCGATATCCTCAACTTCTAAACTATTACTATTCAAATCTTCCAAATCTTCCAAATCTTCCAAATCTTCTAGTATTTCCTCTTCTAGGTTATTATCCAAGTTATTTAATGCCGTAGTTCCAAGCTTTTGTATTCTATCCCTGGCGACATTATCAGACATAATTTCCTCCGAGTTTAGCTTTAGTTACACCCAATAGGTATTTTTCAAAAGTCGATAGTAGCTGATTTTCCACAGAAGTTTTTCGTCATTTTTGGAAATGTCTAATACAGGACTTACGCATGGTAACAAAAATCAGCGTTTGCGTTTGCTTCACTGCGGAAAGCAACCGCACAGCGCTTGATTTTGCTCGGTTCGTAATGAGAGAATATTGAGTGTTTCTGCTGTTGGGAGCGTGCGTTATCAGCACAAACACTCGCCTCGCGCAATTTTTGATGCGTAAGTCCTGTAATAGTTCCTCAACTCAAACCGCAGACTATCGCACAGATTCTAACTGCGACCCATCCTCAAATTTTTGGTGAGACCGGTGAGGAGCCTCGTTAAAAATTCTTGTCGCTTCAATAGCATCGTAAGTATTCTCTAAAAAAGTGTGCATCCGCTGCTGGTTGAGCAGGTGAAAGCTGGGATGCGATAGCGTACCTTTCAAGGACAAACTTTTGTTAACATCCAGCAACCGCCGCTCCAAAGCACTCAGTTTAGGAAAATCAATCACTAAAATGCCGTACTTCTTAAGCAGAGCATTCAGCTCTCCATTGCTCTGAAGGTGAGACCAATCTTTGCAAACTCCAAAATTGCGTACTAAAATGTGTCGCAGCCGACCTTGAAAGCACTTTACCGACTCCACAAACATTTCGATGCTGTCAGCACGCCCGCTGCACAGAAACCACTTGCAAATATCAATTCCTGACTTCTCTTTAAAGCCATCAGTCAACAAACCGGCATCCTCAATCCAGCTATCGACGATAGAAGATACACGAGCCGGCAAATTGACAATAACAGGAGTTTGCAAAGCTGTCTCGAAAATGATATCGGCCTCAAAGTTTTCTTCATCCTCTGCCAAAGTAATGACTTTAGCGTTTTCTGGATAGCGCTGCTGCACGTTGGGGTTGCCAGCATCGCCATCGATTAAAGTGTAAAGAAAGTCATACTTGTTGTTGTACTCAACGAGAACGCAACTCCACATCGACTTGCCTACGCCACCAATTTCTCCATCAACTAAATGAATTGTGTTGCCCATACAAAACCTCGGAATGAAATTTGAAAAAACTCGGAATGAAACTTGAAAGAACCTCCGAATGAAACTCGAAGCAGGGAAAATTTTGCTGAAACAACTCCAATGCCCCAGCTTTGCTAACGAGCAGCAAGGGGAAGGCAATTTCTGCTTTGTAAAACTTATCCAAACTTGGCTAAACCCGTCTTTAGTTGTGAGCGTGTTTACTTCTTGGGGATTTAGTCCGACTCTTCTCTTCCCCCTGAACCCTTCTTCAACTAAAAGTTGGTCCTAGCATGGCAGAATCGAATCCTGCTAAATTCAACGCGCCAGTATCGCTTCGATCGCCCTCAAAATTCAAATCCAAGCCCTCCAACTCTGACTCCAAACTGACATCTGGCGACACAGTGGGGGATTGATGGGGCTGCCTTGAAGGAGCTGACGCGATCGCACTTTTGGACGCATTCCCCCGAGTGCGAGCGCTGACACTGCCGGGTACAAAACTGGGAAAGTAGCCGGGGAGATGAGCGCACCCGCGAGAAACGAGCATTGCTCCAAGCTGCTCGCCGTCGAGTTCGAGGCGAGCGCAAATGTAATCCACTTGATTGAGCAAGGAATTAATGCAATCTATGCCCAGAAGCCGCACCTCTTCTTCAGAACCCGCACCTTGCGACTGATATGCCAAAGCTTTCCAAAATGCCTCAAATGCCTCAAATGCGGCTCGCTTGGCATCGTAGACGGGATGGTTGAGGAGGTAGCGCAGCAAAATGCCGTCGGGAGAGTCAGCATATGGCTGACACCGCAGATAATAGTTAATTCGCTCTCTAGGCACAACTCTCTTCCTCCTTTATCGGTGTGCTGTTGCATTCGGCTATCGGTACCAATCCTTGGGCTACCTGTGCCCCAGCGCGGTTTTTTAACTTTGGCGGTCGATACGGACCTGCCACTATTGAGACTTCATCATCAAGGGCGATGTCGGGGGAAGAAACCGATCGCTCGGTAGAGTGCCGATCGCACTCATCGAAACGATCGAAGTTGTGCGAGCCGCCGATATCGCCATCAAGAGTGGCATCAGGACTCAGGAGCGATCGCTCCGTGAAGTGCCTCGCGCGTTCGCCGATATCGCCATCAAGGTTGCGCGATTCGCCCAGCTCTCCATCAAGTGCGACATCAGGACTCAAGAGCGAGCGATCGGCATTATGCGGTTCGCAACCGCCGGCGATCGCGAGTTCCTCGGAACCTCCCCTACCCTTGAACGCGACAGCATCGCACGCTAGCGGTATCGCTCTCTTACCAGAACAGCCGAATTGGGCAGGTTCTAGCGAGTCGAAGTCGCGATCGCTTGCACGGAAGCCATCAACAGAGGAATCGCTAGCCGGCTTCGCCTCCTGACTCCGAACAACCCCTGCAACGCTGAATAGAGAACTGAAATAGCTCCACAGCCCCCAAAGGTCAGCCAGCCGATATCCCAAGCCGTGCGGGTCTAGCTTTGGCGGTACTGCAATACCTGCGTGCCAAGAATAAGCAACGCGGGCATATGTTCTCAACTCCTGCTCAAGATAACCGCAGGTGCCACCGCAAAACACAATCTCATCAAGATCGGGCGGCAGCACTTCATCTAGCCAACTGGTCAACATTCGAGCGTAGTCTTTCCTCGACAGCTTCACCGCTTCAATCAACCGATCGACTTCAGCATCGCGAGCTCCTGCATCCCGGTTGCGAGCAATGCGGTAGAACGGAGGGCGGTTAAACCTGTCCCCAGATGCGGCAATAGCTGCCGTCAAGCGAGCCGCATCGTAGCCCGAAGTGCGCTCTTGCACTAACTCCGCCATCCGCACCATGCCCAAATCCGAGGTTTTGCCTTTGCCCACAGCACCCCTAGCTGAAACCACTAAAGAAGCATTGCGAAATCCCACCATTGCAAAGGCAGTCACCCGGTGCTTGAAAGCAGCCCCCAGCTTGCTGTTGTGGACAATGCAGATGCCGCCCCCTTCTTGAAGCGCCTGAGTTTTATCTAGCGTCACCGAAAGCCTTCCTGTAGGCGTCTCAAAGGCACCGGCCGCTTGCCCTAACAACTCAAAAAACTGTTGAGAGTCATTGAACTCCCCTGGAGGTAAGAAAACTGCGATCGCAGCGCTGAACTGATTGCCCAGATCCAGCTTTCTCGAAACTACCCACAAAGCAGCCAAAGCTTTGTACAAAGCGCTGCTGTACTTGAGTCCGGTCAAACCCATGTGAGCGTTGAACTCAGAGGCAGCGAGATAGCCTACAGCGCGACAGTCTTGGGCGATCGCAACCCAGGCAATATTTTCAGGAGCCGCCGATGTCAAATTAGGCTTAGTAAAGGCATCGGCTGTATCGAGACTGATAGCACCCACTTGAGATTCCATCACAAATGAACGAGCAAGAATCTCTGAACTTTTGCGGTAAAAGACGCGAGTCGATAAACCGCCAAAATCCATGACCAGGATGGCATCAGGAAGCAAAACTTTCTTTGGTCTAGACATGAAAATCACCGCCTGCGTGCGCGTACAACACATAAGCCATGTTAAAGAGCAGAATTATTGTTTCACTTCACCGCAGTCGGTAGTTTTTATTAGCCCATTTGGAGCGATACCGCTGGAGGATCGTCCTTTAACTGTTGGTGCGCGGCATCGGTCAACCCGCATGAATGGGGATTTATTTAGCGCCGAAGCGAGTAGATTTGTCGCTCGGGATGAGCTTTCTTTGTTGGATCCTACACGTCAGTATCTGGGGGCGGAGCCGCTCCTTATGGAGGTAACGAAACGCCCGTGAAACTTTTCTTAAGCGTACTGAAATTGAAAAAAAACAAAAACTAACGTTTTTTAGCTGAGAAAAAATGAGTAGATGTGCGTTTTTAGCCGTTGCGATCGAGCAAGAGTGAGTGAAACTGCGATCGGCATTAGTGAACTGTTAGCAGAATTATTGGTTCTAGCAGCAACAGAAACCGCATGAAATCTCAAAAAGCCTCTATTTTATGCCCAGTGGGCAGTACGTGCGAAAACCTGGAATAGGCGATAGCAATAGCAATGTTGAGAGATATATTTATATTGGCAAAAAAATTTAGGGAGGAATCAGGAGGAACTCCCGTCTAAGTTTACGGTTCAGCGACGCTATATGTATGCGTTTTCCACATCGAAGTCCCCGCTCATTAGGGATTGGACGGATACCGATCGCGCCGGACGCTTCAATCGTGCTGTCGCCCGGTGACCGAAAGACAAACACGCCGGTCAGTTGCTCTTGAACGCACCCCAAATAAACTTCGTTATATTTAATGCTCCCGAAAGAACCGCAAGATTTGGCAGTTGTGAAAATGGTAGAATTGGTC
>JAUBOM010000329.1:0-2096 GCA_036700245.1 Microcoleus vaginatus BM001213989 | reverse complement strand
CCACCGGAAGCAATCACCGGAATTGAAATAGCGTTAGCAATTTCGCGCAAAGATTGCAAATTCGGCCCTTCCATAGTACCGTCACGGTGAATGTCGGTGTAAATAATTTCAGCCGCCCCTAACTCGGCCATTTTTGGCGCCAATTCTGCCGCTAAAACTTCCGAAGTTTATAGCCAGCCTCTAGTAGCAACTTTACCATTTCTGGCGTCGATGCCGACCAGAATTTGAGTGGGAAATTCGGCGCACAACTCGCCGACTAATTGCGGTTGTTCGACGGCGACAGTGCCGAGAATGACGCGCCGAACGCCTAAATTGAGGATACCAGCAACAGAGGCGCGATCGCGCATTCCCCCACCTACTTGACAGGGAACGTCTACCGATCGGACGATCGCTTCAATGGCTGCTTGGTTGACTGGATGCCCTGCTTTGGCGCCGCCGACATTTGTTTCTAAATGAGTCGATCGCCCCGACTCAAATTCCCTCAATCAAACGATTTTCTCGCTAGAAATTTCCCCACTAGCAGGAGGCACTACCGTATCGCCAAAGGCAATCCGCAGAAAAGGCGGAGCCAAAAAAGTCGTCAGAATCACCATGATAATAATCGAGACTTCTAACGGTTTATCCAAAACCCCACTCGCGGAACCGATGCCGGCAAACACTAACCCGACTTCGCCCCGAGGAATCATCCCCACTCCGATCGCCAATCGATTGATTCCAGGCTGACCAAACACCACCCAACCTGTTACGATCTTGCCCAAAATAGCAACCACAATCAAAAATACGGCAATCAAAAGTCCCGCCCGATTATCCGGCACTGTTGGGTTCAAAACCCCCAAATCCGCCCGTGCTCCCACCGTTACAAAAAAGATGGGTACAAATAAATCGGCGATGGGTTTCACCATTTCATCCAACTCATTGCGCGCATCGCTTTCATCCAACACCAAACCAGCCGCAAACGCACCCAAAATCGCTTCGAGATGAATTGCATTGCCTAGAAAAGCCATGAAGTAGGCAAAAATAAATGCCGGGATGATAATATTGCCGCGAGTTTTGAGTTGAATCACCACCGCCGAGAAGGTTTTGTCGAAGATGCCCCCCAACAGAATCGAACCTAGCAGAAAAACAGTTGCACTGACAATCAAATAGATGACATTAACAACATCAATCTCCCCGGTTTTAGCTAAACTGGCGACAACAGCCAGGACAATAATTCCCAACACATCATCAATCACCGCCGCACCGACAATAATTTGACCTTCTTTAGAGTTCAGTTGTCCTAAATCAGACAACACTTTAGATGTAATTCCAATGCTGGTTGCCGTCAAAGCTGCCCCCGCAAAAATTGCTGGAATCGTCGGAGTGTGGAAAATTATCATCAAGCCCGCAGTACCAGCGGCAAAGGGAACTGCCACACCTACGCAGGCGACAACGGTAGCTTGAATTCCGACTTGCTTGAGTTGTTTGAGATCCGACTCCAAACCAATTTCAAACAGCAGAATAATCACGCCTAATTCAGCTAGCACTGAAATGACTTCACTCTGCGATTCAAACACACTGGTGAGGGCGGCAGGAGATAGATGATTAATCGATTGCAGAACTGTCATAATCCCTGAGTCTGAGGCTGACAGCTCGCTTCCGGGAAAAACGATCAAGTGTAAAGCAGATATTCCAATAATCACCCCTGCTACAAGTTCACCCAAAACCGGGGGAAAATCAAACTTTAGAGCCACTTCTGCGCCGATTTTACTGGCGAGATAAATCACTACCAAACTGAGCAAAACTCCGCTCATAACGATCGGCGAATTTTCTGCCTCGACTGTTGCTAACAAAGGTATGGGAGCAACTAGGGAGGCCATCCCAGAACTTAAAGCTGTAATTGTATGGTTCAAAAACATGGGTACGAGGATGGTAAGAAAGACGATTCTACGCTGACTGTTGACTGTTGACTGTTGACTGTTGACTGTTGACTGTGAGTCGGAAAATTGATAACTCTTACATATTGGGTAGCCAGTTAACTCGACATGACGATCAAGCAAAGCTTGAAGAACCCAAATCTGGCGGTACATCCTGCCACCGCCCTTGTCCGACTGCTTGAA
>JAUBOM010000104.1:0-27123 GCA_036700245.1 Microcoleus vaginatus BM001213989 | reverse complement strand
ATCGGATACAGGTTTTTTATTTCTGGGTCCTGAGTCTGCGAAGGAATGAATCCGGAGCTTGTATCGTGGATGCTTTGGGTCAAGTTTAACAGGGCAGATATTCAAAAAGGGAACTCAAGAGTATTATCCTGAGTTCCCTCCATGCTTTGCTGCGCGAGCTTTTTTCAGCTTAATCCCGCTTCAGCCGCCGCAATTCGTCTTGTAAATTCTGCACCTGTTCGCGGAGCTTGTCTACGCCACCGACCTCTTTAGCATCTTTGGGCGAAACCTCTTCTTCTTCCGAAACAATTTCAATCAGCCGAGGTTCAGCCGATTTTTTGTTGCCAGCCGGTTCTACGGGCGGCTGCTGCTGAGCCTGTTGTACCATATCGTCAACAAAGCGACGGGCTTCTTCCGTTGACATCTCGCCCCGCTTCACTAATTCGTCTGCCAGCTTTTGGGCTTCAGTGCGTAATTCAGTTAACTTGCTGCCAGCTTTTTCACCAGCGTAGGAAGCTAGCCCGACACCAAGGTAAACTGCTTTTTGTAAAATATCTCCGAAACCAGGCATAGCAACTACACCTCATAAAACTGGGTGAACCGGAGACCACGCCTATTACAAGCATCCCGTGTTGCTGCTACCTTCCGGTCCTGACAAGATTTGGGCGTTGGAATCGCGTGGGTCCAGTTCATTTCTGAGTATAACACAGTTATTTATTCTTCAACCACACACCAGTGATAAATTTCATAAATAACGCAACCGTTCTTCACCAGCGGGTCTTCAGCGACGATCGCCTTCGCCTCATCCATCGAACCCGCCTCAAACACCAACATACCGCCACCCCGCCTCGCCCAGTAGCCAGTTTTCGCTCGGTGTCCTTTAGAAATCAAATCTCGGACATAAGCTCTGTGAGCTGGCACGTATTGGTCAAAAACAGGCTTTTCGACAATTCCTTGCTCAATTTTGACAAACCAAGGCATTTTTATTTTGGATTTTAGATTTTATATTTTAGATTGGGAATGGGTGATGAGCAATGGGGCAAGCGGGCTAATGCTCTATATTCCATTTTCCACCATCCTTTCTTAACTGCGATGTTATCCCATGAACCCGTCAAAACAGCGATTTTTTATTGCCTTAGTGCCGCCGCCCGATATTGAACAGCACATTACTGAGATTCAACAGTATTTTGCGGAACATTACAACAGCCGCGGTGCTTTGAATTCGCCGCCGCACATCACGCTGCAACCTCCTTTTCACTCGTTAGCGGAGGATGTTCCCAAATTAGAGGAAAGTTTGAAGCAGTTTTCTGTAAACCGGCGGCCCATTCCCGTTACTCTCTCTGGTTTTGCCGCTTTCGCCCCCCGCGTCATTTACGTTGATGTTGTCAAATCGCCCGAATTGCTGGAGATTCACTCATATTTGATGAGTTATCTCGAGGCAAATTTGGGAATTGTCGATCGAGTTTCTCAAAGTCGCCCATTTGTACCGCACATGACAGTAGCGTTTCGCGATTTAACTAAGGAGAATTTTCAAAGGGCTTGGTTGGAATTTGCAGGGCGATCGCTCCACTTTGAGTTTACCGCTTCGGCGTTAACTTTACTGATTCACGACGGCAGCCGGTGGAACATCAGCAACCAATTCCCACTTTCCGCCTAAACTCTCTCCCTTCTCATTCTTCGCGTTCTTCGCGTCTTCGCGGTTCGTTTTTCCAATTTTTTTTCCTTACCAAATCCTGATAAATATCATTCCCTCACTACAAACCTGTTTAAAATTAAAGCCAGTCACAACTTACCGATCGCTCTTATTCGGAGTTGCAAGTGCCACAGTTCCGTAAACCGAAATTCCCGACAGTTTCAATATTTGAATTGCCGACTTAACCGTAGTACCGCTAGTGTAAATATCATCAACTAACAGCACCCGATCGCGCGGGAGCCGGCGACGAAAATCTTTCCCCAAACTTAAAGCATTTTTCATTTCCGCTTGCCGCTGCTGTGGCGTCAGAGCGAATAAAGCCTGAGTATTTTTCACCCGCTCCAAACCGTGCCGCTGCAAAGGCAAACCAGTCAGCTCACAAAAACTTTCAGCCAAAAGTTCCGCCTGGTTAAAACCGCGCTGCTTGAGCTTTTCTTGGTGCAGGGGAATCGGTACAACTGTTAAATTGTCTATAGCTAATTCCGGAAAACTCAGCCAAGCTTCTGCCAGCCAGCCGCCTAGAGGTTTGGCTAATTGCGGATTGCCGTCATATTTCAAAGCTGCGATCGCCCGTTTGAGAGCCCCGCCGTACTCACCCCAGACAAAAACACGTTGCTCTGAATGCCAAAATCGGCCGGGATCGGTTAACTGACATCGGTGAAGTTGCTTGTGACAGTAGGGACAAAACTCTCCGGCAGCCGGTCGCTGACAAAGAGGACAGTTAGACTTAAGAAATAGATTGAGAAAAGATTTGACTAATCCCGTCCATTTTCGCTGGTTCATCCTAAAATTGTGGTAAGTGATTAATGGGAAAAACTATCAAATTCAATCTGTTTCCACGGACAGGCTCGCAGCGTGAAACACCTCTACTGGTTAGACAAGATTCAACCTTCAGACCGAGATGCAGTGGGAGAAAAAGCATTTTACTTGAGCTGTTTGCTCCAGAAAAATCATCCGGTTGTACCGGGTTTTGTCGTGCCAGCTACCACATTCTGGCAGTTTTTAGAGTCGATCGACTGCCTAGAACCGCTGTTTGCTGACTGGCCACACTCTTCCCTGCACTTGAATGTCGATGAACCCCGACAACTGCAATCCATCGCCCGCAGCATCCGCCACCAAATCCTCGCAGGCAAACTGCCAGATTCACTGCTCTCCACCCTAGAGTCTGCTGTTTGTCAACTCAACTCAAACTCCAAAGCCTTAATTTTTCGCCCTGCGCTGGCTTCTTGGAACCCGAAAACAAGCGGAATCCTGGAAGCTCAGGCAGTACGGGCAGAACCAGAAGCCATTGGGACCGGGATCAAACGAGCTTGGGCAGAACTGTTCAGAGCCCGAAGTCTATTTTACTGGCAGCGGTGCGGCTTGCTGGTACAGCAAATCAATCCCGCAGTTTTGGTGCAGCCACTTCAAGGAGCGATAGCCGCCGGTGAGGTGAAAACTAAGGCGGGTGCAGCGTGGGAAATGCAAGCCACCTGCGGTTTGGGAATGTCCCTCGCTAGGGGAGAAACCATCCCCGATTACTATCAAGTGCAGCCGGCAACAGGGGCGGTTAAATTCCAGCGGCTCGGTTACAAAACATTAGCGTACAATATCAAAGCCGACGAGGGAGAACCGACAAAAAAACTGCCGAGCGACAATTGGGCTGCTTCCGCAATCCCCGATCCTGCATTTCTAATTCCTGATTTTTCTGGCAGTTGCCTGGAAGTTTTGGCGCTGGGAGAGAAAGCACAAACTGAATACGTTTTAGCAGAATCGCAACTCAAAAAAATCATTGAATTGAGCAAAAAAGCGATCGCAGAATTTGACTCGGATTTAATTTTGGAGTGGACGCTAAACCAGACAGCTAACAGCGGCGAACCGCAGTTTTATTTCACTCAAGTTCGTCTTGTGAAAGGGGAAAAAGTCGCCTCGGTAGAGGAAAATCCGATCGCCCCAGAGCACCCAAACTCGATCGCCCCAGCCCGAACTCCTGCGATACTCAGAGGTGTGGCAGCAGCATCAGGAAAAGTCGAAGCAATTGCCCAAGTTATGAGTAATTCCCACCCAGAAAACGCGGAATTCTTAGCCGGAAGCATTTTGGTAGCCCGGACAATCGATCCGAATTGGCTGCCTTGGCTGAAAGTTGCAGCAGGGGTGGTTGCCGAACAAGGAGGCATGACAGGCCACGGCGCCATTTTAGCGAGAGAATTGGGGATTCCCGCCGTTGTGGGAGTTGCCGGGGCCACTCGGGCGATCGCCTCGGGCGATTCCGTGTTGGTAGACGGCGATAGCGGAGAAGTTTTTGCCCTCGCCCAACAGGATGCGATCGAGACAGGAGACAGCGGGCGGCTTCGGGACACAGCAAAAAATGCAGCTATTTACAGTACAGCCGCAAAAATGTCAATAGCCAACCATCAATCTTCAACCTCAGATCGATCGTCGAATGAAGGGCCTAAATCTCGACAATCTGAGTCTGCCGAATATGTTTGGAGCGCACCAAGGGCGACTCAACTGCTAGTTAATGTCAGCCAAACAAGTTCGATCGACCGCCTCAAAAATCTGCCAATAGACGGCATTGGATTGCTGCGATCGGAATTAATGGCATTGGAAGCTTTGGACTGTCAAAACCCCAAAATTTGGTTGCAAAACGGTCGGCAATCAGAATTTGTCGATCGCATGGCTGATTGCCTGAGTTTATTTGCTGCTGCCGTTTCGCCGCGGCCAATATTTTATCGCTCTCTCGATTTGCGCGAGTCAGGCGCCCACGGCAGTTTCAGTTATACCTTTGAACCGGAGTTATTTGATTGGGAACTGTGCGTACTTCAAAAAGTCTGCGAGTCAGGCTATAGAAATGTTAATTTAATTTTGCCTTTCGTGCGCTCGGTTGACGAGTTTATCTACTGCCGCCAGCGCTTAGAAACTATTTGGAAAAACCGCTCAGCCGACTTTCAACTATGGATTATGGCGGAAGTCCCTTCGGTGTTATTTTTATTGCAAGATTACGTAAAAGCAGGAGTTCAAGGAATTTCCATCGGCACCAACGATTTAACCCAATTTCTGTTAGGCATTCACCGCAACAGCGAACAGGTAGCAGGTGCTTTCAACGGGCCCGATCGAGCAGTGATGAGGGCGATCGAACAATTAATCCTTCAGGCCCGGGCCGCCGACATTCCTTGCTCGATCTGTGGCGACGCTCCAGCTTTGTATCCCGAGACAGTTGAATCCTTCGTGCGGTGGGGGATTTCGTCTATTTCGGTCAATGTCGATGCTGTAGAACAAACTTGCAGGGCGATCGTCCGCGCCGAACAGCGCCTACTCCTAGAAGTCGCTCGATCGATAATTAACAATTAACCAGTCCCGGATGCACTTTACCTCAGAAATCCGGTTTCTACTCTAAATCATACCTTTGGCAAGCAGCCACCCCCTCAAAAACCCGGTTTCTAGATAACCCGTGCGTCCAGCACTATTAACAACTACAAAAACCCGGTTTCTGAGTAGATATAGCAACCGCGCCCGACGGTGAGGACATTATTAATTGCTGAAACATGAGCCCAAGATTGCTTCTTCCTTCTTTTTCCTTCCGCTATCAAAACATCAGATTTTAAAGGTATGCTAGAAATATTACCAACACTTGACTCGGAGGTACAAACAGTGAAATCAAAAATCATTGCAACCGCAGCAATACTTGTCGCCCTCGGCTTTCTGCATCCCCATCCAGCATTATCTCAACCTGCAACTGACGGTGGCACAAAACCCGGATTCTGGCAACCTCAAGCCCAGGTTGACAATACTCGCAACATTACCCTCAGACTCTTAAATGAAACGGGATTAAACCTAGAATACGGTCAATCAGGTGCCAACTTGTCATCCTTGCCCGTCGGAGCCAGCAAAAACCTCATTGTTCGCATCAGCAATCGCACCGGCGACATTGCAAATATTCCGATTAATGCCACAACAGGAACCACAACTTTGAAATACGACTATAACGTTGACTCGCAGAAAAATATTGTGACCATTCGCATCACCCGATCTGACAGCCCCACCAGGCAAGATCGGTCAGTTTATATTGATGAAAAAGGGCGAGTTTACTCTTTCTAAGATTAACGCTCATCAACCCGGTTTATTCTAATAGATCTTGGTTTGAGCAGCGATGTATCGGAAGCATCCCGGTTTTGTAAAAAGCATTTTTTTAGGAGTGCGAGCATCTTGCAAAGCTTTGCCTATATATCTCGCTTGCAACACCCTGCAAAGCTTTGCCTATATATAGCGGTACTCAAGCGTGGTGAGGTATGGGGGCGAGTCCTATGCCTATGCCCTATTCCCTATGCCCGCGAGAGCACCTCATGTTACTGAGAAAGGCTATATATCTCGCTTAGAGTTCTCACAGCAAACACTCCGATGTAAAAGTGCGTAAATTATGTTTCAAAAAGTATGAATCAAGTGCAGCCCCTTTCCATCGCAGGCATTTACGAAGTGTGTATTGGCGTAGCCGATGCGCTTCCACAACTGCAATATTGGGAGCAATTGGGATATCGGATCGGTCAAATCGGAGAATTATCGGCATCCGAAACTCGCGAATTATATGGAGTTAGTTCAAAAGTGCGATCGATTCGACTCTATCACCAAGATGCGGATCACGGATTAATTCGCTTGATGATTTGGGAAAAACCTACAAACGATGGTTTGCAAATATCGTCAATGAAGGTAAAAGGCAACCGTTGGGCAAGTGCTTTAACTGCTGATTTGTTGAATATCCTCAACCATGCCGAAGAAGCTGCATCTGCCAACTTGTCGGTCAAATATACCTCCCCGCACTGGAAGATTATTTACAACAAAGAGGGCAAACTGCGTCCTTTTGTCGAGGAGGCTGTCGGAGTGCGTGAGATGATGCTTTTGCAGCCTTTGAGTCGGCAAGTTTTTTTTCAAAGATTCAATTATGCTTTGCCTAATTACGGGAAAATTAATTCAAATGCTCTTTTAAAAACCAGTCAAATTACCCACATGGGAATGGTAATTCAAGATGATAGCAAAGAAACGCTGCTATTTTATGAAGAAGTTCTGGGGTTGATTCGGGCGCGCGACGATGTAGAAACTACCTTTGAGTCTTCCCTCGCCGCCAGGGAGATTTTTGAGCTTCAGTCTGGGGAAGGATTTGTGGTGACAGCTTTTGATGACCCCCGCTCGTCGAAAACAGATTTTCAGGCCGCGCGATCGGGTAGACTGTATATTCTGAGGTTCCCGAGTTCGATCGCACTAGGCGATCGATTTGATCGCGCAAATCCCGGATGTTTTGGAATGTCGCTGTACACCTATCGAGTGTCTAGTATTGCAGAATATTTTCAGCGAGTCAAAGCCAGCAAAGCACAAAAAATCACAGAAATAGTCGCCAATGAATTTTGGGAGCAAAGTTTTTCCTTCATTGCACCTGACGGATATTTTTGGACATTAATAGAATCAGGTTTGTAGTCAAGAATGCAACTCTTAATAAAAATCAAAAGACTTCCATTCTTCACTACAAATTAAGTTGGCTGATCTCAATTCCGGTTACACTCGTTATGATATAGAGGAGACTGCACGTGGTGGCGTTTCCCTACGCCAGATGAATTGTAGGGACAATATTAATTCCGATGCTACCGGATTTAATATGATGCGGTAATGTGCTGGTGCGCGCACCCTACATTGACAGTTCGCGATCGCACTCCGACTGCTCGAAACCCGGGAAAGATCGGCGAAAAGACACGTTTGAACCTGTAGATTCAGTAAAAAACGCGGTTTCGCATTGGCCGCCATGCGATCGCGAACTGATTGAGGGCATTCATCTATTATGAGCTTATGCTTCCGGTGCTGGCAGAGGGAATCTTTCTCCCGCGAGATAAGCATCAAAGTTCTGTTGAAAATAAATCCAAGAACTCATATCTTCCCCATCTAATTGCGATTTCGGCGCATCTTTATACAAAGGAATGCGAGTTTTAATTTCATCTTGCAGCAATTGAGGTAATTCTGTCCAACTCTTGACTTTGGAACCCGTGGCACTGTAAATCATGTTACCGGGTCGATTTCCCATTTTCATCCATGGCAGCCACGGCCCGATTCTATCCCAACTCAGAATTACTTGAGAAACTGAGACAAGTTCGGGATTTAATAATTCTGCTGTGGGCACTGTCAGCTTAAATAATTCCGCTGCTTGATAGATAGGATTTGGACTGTAATCAACAAATCTGGCATCCTCAGCTAAAGGATTAGGATAGTTGGGAAATAAGTCAAAAACAAAAGTCGTAATTTCAGGCTCTACTTTAGCCGGGAAAATTCCTTTAAAATTACCTTGGACGGGGTTGTTAGCAACGTGAGCAACCGTTAGGGTTTCTCCTGTCCAAGGGTTCTCCCATTTGTGGAGAATTTTTCCGCTGTTGGGGTCGAGATAGTAAGTTAGTTCTCGTGAGGTGAATTTCCAGCCGCCCTCACCGTCAGCAATACACCTGCTTGTACTCATGCCAAGTATTTTGAACAAGCGCTTTTTCGGTTCGTTGGGAACAAAAGAGTAAATATAACCGTTCCAGGTGAGAAATGTTGCTTCACCGTCTAGGGAACTGCGCGTTTTCACCCATTCTTTGGCATCAAATTCTTGTAATAAAACCATACCGCAGGCTCCTGTAAATAATTGATGTTTTTGGGCAGCGGATTTGACATTGCATCCCCAAAACCAACTGCTGGTAGCAACTCGGCGCTACTTGCGCACTTGTGCATCAGGTGGGTTCCGAGAGGATGTCAACCGCCGCATCGCGGACTAATATCCGTCGTTTCTCTTGATACCTGCGCCTCGATTTCCCTCTTCTTTGGGTTTAGCTTTGTTCACTCGCAAGGGGCGCCCCATCCACTCTGCACCGTCTAATTCGGCAATTGCAGCGTCTTCTTGGGCATCCTCCATCATCTCAACAAATGCAAAACCGCGCATCCGACCAGTTTCCCTGTCGGTAGGCAAGACGACTCGCTTGACAGTACCGTACTCTGCAAATACTGCTTTCAGGTCTTCTTCGGTGGCGCGGTAAGAAAGATTTCCAATATAGATAGTCATGTAGATCGAACTGAACTTGTTGTGCTATACATAATAACCTGTTAATTTAACTTTCAAGTGGTATCTAGCATACGACTGGGCAATCCAATCTGACTAAAAGGGTTAGCCCGCACTGACAAACCCTTTGTACTGGCTGCAATAGTTAGTTTGATCAAAAAGAAGCTCTCACTCACCGTTCGGGTGAGTGATGAGATGAATTTGGGGGCGGTGAGGAATCCCACCCCTGAACAATATTTGATTTTAACGGTACTTAAACAAATTTCAAGCCCAAACAGAGCATCGAACTTGCTTTATAAGCAGAGAATACGTCCCAATTGTGGTTGAACCACAACACACAAACAGAAAATATATTGCTATCCGAAACGCTTCGAGCGCATCAGTAAAGGTGTTTAAAGGTTTGTTGGTCCACCTGAGTCTTAATCTTCCCGTTAAGGTATGCCATAGAATAAAAGTGTAAGCACAAAATACCAGAATTAAATGCCTCCGACGGCTGCGTTTATCTCTAATACAATTTTCCCAAAATATGCTAGAATTACACTGATAACTTAAGTATTTTCGCATGAAAGTAGATTACCAAAAAAGAAGGGATTTAACAGCGATGTAGTTAAAAATTATTTTTAATGAGCGCCGTGAACTCTAACAAAAGAAATCAGGCACTTTATTGGTTAAGAATTGGAGCGAGTCAAAGCATTACAGATGTAGCTGAACCTTTAGGATTACTGTACATAGATGGTTGAAATAATATAGTGTTGGCGGTCTCGCAGACTCTTAAAAATAGGGCGATCGACTGGTAGACCCTGAGTAATTACCAGAACAGTAATAGCGGAAATAGCAGACAAATTAAGTGAGGAACCCGGTTAAATTAAAAATTATAAATAAATTGCGACATGGGTAGAATAGAACTATCAAGTATCTGTCAAGTATCAAACATGAGACAAGCAAGTACACTATCGAATGAAAGCTAACTTAAAAGTACCAATACCTTCAATAATCAAAAAAAATAAGGCGGCAGGTATAGAGTTTAAAAAATACTAAAAAAATTACTTAAAGTCCCTTTGTGGTTGGAAGCTATGACCCCAAATCCCGCAAAAAAAGGGTTAAAATATTATTGGTGCCAAGATAAAACTAGAATGGCTGACGGGGTGACAACCCCGATTGAATCAAGGACATATCCCTCAAACCCCTCGGGAAAAATGGCAGCTTGTTAGATCTGGCTCTTATTAATTCAGCAACTATTTCTTGACAAAACTCCATTCCAATCACCCAAGATTGACGCCAATAAACCAATCCAAAAGCTACTAAGACGGCGTTCCGATCGCCTGCATTCAGTCAACCGATTAATATACTTATGAACCCCTCCAAGGTTAAGTCTTTGACCTTGGATCGCAGCACAAGTATAGGCAATGGCAATAACTAAAATTAAATTTTTTAAACGCCGATCATTGGCGTGACTCTTCTCGCTTATTATAACCGCCTGTCTTGCAGTCCTTAAACATCGCTTCAATCCCACTACGACATTTAAAAGTAGCGATCGCTCTCTTCAAATTCCCTAAATTAGTTAAGAGGTACCAACCTTCATCTTCCCCGGTGCTGCGATATTTACGGCGCCAATAAGCCACCACATCGAATGTACCAAAACCATGCATATTTGGTAACTTTAACTCCTGTCAGGTAAAAGCTAGTACCCCGCAGTAAGCCCAACTCATATAAGTGGGTGTAACCTGATTCTTCTTGTTGGATGTAACGCTCATGGTTGATCCTAAAAACAAACTTTGTAGCCTTCTCACAAAGCCCTACAGGCGAGTTTGACACTGCCAAATTCAGGCATCGCCTATGATGATAATTTCATAATCTTGTAGTAGATATAAAATAGTTGAGCGGGTGACAACGCCTCTGGAACCTTTATGGTAAAAGCATTGAAGCCCCTGAACCTCAAAAAAGATAGCGGATTGTTGACAGGCTTATTGACTCATAAGATCCTCCGAGAGATCCTTGAACCTGATTCTCTACGATCGCCACTCTCTTTTCTTGAGTCACGCCAGCGAAGATCCTTTCGCTTGGTCGCTCAACTCAAAACCTTGACGCAGCCTTGCTTTCAACCTGCTTGTCACCCCGTCAACTACAGATGTGGAAAACCCGCCTTTATATAGGGCTGAAAAAATTATCGGAATTTTTCCAGGATAAAAGTTATCTGAAAATTGGGTTGAAAACCCCGTCATTTTAGGACGGCTTTTTCTATAATTAAGTAATTTAACGTAGGTCTTGACTTGGGAGTAAATCAATTCTAGAAGAAAATTTGATTTTAAAGATTGAGTATCAGGCTACGCAGCCTAAAAAAAGCGTAATAAAAGTCAATCCCAAAAACGATTAGAAATAGAGCCTTGAAAATGGTAGGCGGGGACTCTCGCGTTACGGGAGTGCGATGCACCTAAACGCCCAAAAGATATCCGCACTTTCAAAAAGCTTTCGTAGTGAGGCAAGAGAACCCTAGCAATAGGGATATTAAAACCGAAATGTCTTAAGAAGCTTCATGCCTTCAGCCCCTGAAGTACCAATGATGATGAAAGTAAAGAATAAGCGCTAGTATCAAGTAGGTGCAAGTAATTACACTCAACATTTAATCGGGGGAAATAAAGCCTTAATCTGCTTATTGGGCAAGCATCTTGGCAGGCTAAGGATTTTTACGTGATTTACTTGCACGTACTTATGAGGAAATCTTTATTGCAGTGACAGATAACTATAAAGGAAGCCCAACCTCTAGTTTTTAGTAACTTCTAATCCTTAATTACTCATCATCAAAAGAGAAGCTGTGGCTACTTCCTTCACTGGTTCTTTGGGTCAAACAAATGATGGCAGCAGCATCACTGACCTAATAACACAATGGCCGACTGCTGCCCAGAATCAAGTGCCTACCTGGTTCGGTGCTGCCTACACTGGATATGCTGAGCAATTTCATCACCAACTTTTTAAATCCGGTGCCTGGCACTAGCGGAATAGGTGCTCCTAACGTCATGATTAATTACAATGACTTATTGGGCGGCACTGACCCGAATGGTATTGCTCGGGAAGGTGCTAGTTTGGAGCCCTTCAATCTATTTCCTACTTCGGTCCGATCGCTAGCAACTTGCGTTATTAGGTTTTAATTATTTCTGACAACTTAAGTTAGGAAAGCATTTGTCAAACCCCAATTATACTCACAATTGACTCGAATTAGGGGTAGAAAACTCAGATTTGGGCGATCGAGAAATCGTCAAGTATCCGAATCCTGACTCCTAACTCCGGCGATAAGCCCTAAATTGTCACCAATGCCCGCCAGGGGTAACTCCCTAAGAATACCCGTTTTCCTGTCCAGGGAAACGGGTATTCACGGTTCTAAATCAGAAGTGCAGGAGATAATACTCCCTATCGACTCAACCCAATCTCTTCGTTCGCCGATAGCTGTGTTCGACCCAGCCTATGAGAATGTCCCATACTTAACGAAAAATCGCTTATTCGCCCGATCGCTATTATCGTTCGACAGCAGATGGGACTGAAGGTAGTTTGATTTATCCGGTTGGGGCCTGTTCTAGGGCAAGAGTCCGCTGTTACCCATTAGCTTTGGAAAATAATAGGTTTGTCGCTTAGTTCCGTTGTTAACCTCCCTGGGGTGACAACCCGCCTGAAACCCCGATCGAGTAAAGATTTAGTCCGCTTACTCAACCCTTATCAGCTTTTACAACAGCTAAATCTTACAGTTTTTTTGGCTGGTTGCAAGAAAACAGGGACGTATTTGTTTTATCTAAAACCAGTTCGATGCTCTGTTTGGGCTTAAAATTTGTTTAAGTCCCGTTAATGAGATGAGTGAGGGGTGGGCGACGAATCGCCAAGCATCTTTCGTGAGGTACTTGCGAGTTAATTACCAATTCCCCACTTCTTCAATTCTTTAATCTAAAATCTAAATTTGTACCTCACTCACTTGAGAATTGCTATACACATCTAGACAGCCCTTTGAGGAAACCTACTTGATATCTCCGCAGCCCTTTCTGAGACGGGGAGATGTCACCTTCCATCCTTTGGCAAAATGGGAAATTGGAAATGGGAAACAGGGGATTGGGAAAATTTTATCCCCATCTCCTTAATCTCCTGTTTAGGATATTACTTTTCTCAATTAAACTACATATCTGAGATTTAAAGCCGCTTGGTTAAGTTTTTGAGTGCCAATTCGACTTTGGGTAATACCGCTGGCTGCTTCCGCCGATCCTTTATTCAGAGCATTCATTGCATCTACCACTTGCTCAATAGCGAGGGCCTGCTGTTTGGTATTCAGATAAATTTGCTGACTGCTGACAACAACACTGTTGATAGCATTAGCCACATGGTTAAAAGTCTCCGCCGTACCTTCAGTCAATTTCAGGCTATTATCTAAAGTTGTATTCCCCTCATCTGTTACCATCACTGTCTTATTAATGGCATTCTGAATATCGTTTATCAAATCATTAATCTCAGCCGCCGATTGCTTGCTTTGATCTGCCAGTCTGCGAATTTCCCTCGCCACCACCCCAAACCCCTTTCCTTGTTCGCCGGCGCGTACTGCTTCCACTGTGGCGTTAATTGCCAGCATATTAGTTTGATTAGCCAAATCGCTGACTAAATTGGTAATATTAGCAATCTGATTGGTTTGCTGGCTCAAATGTAAAACTTGCTCGGCTATCCCTCCGACTTTTTCCGTTAAAGTCAACATTCCCTGCTGGGTTTTCTGCACTACTTTACTGCCTTCTGCTGCCATGTTTAAGACATGACTGGCATTCTCAAGGGCTGATTCGGCTTGCATAGCTGATTGCCGCGATGATGCGCCCAATTCATCCATTGTAGTAGTTGTTTGATTAACAGAAGCAGCTTGTTGTACAGCAATACGTTCCTGTTGCTCAATTGTAGCAGCGATCTCGGTGGAAGAACTGACAATCATATTAATAATACCTTTCAGTGCCTTATCTAAAGGTTTGGCGATCGCTATACTTAAAGCTATTCCTAAAATAATCGCTGTTAGCGGTCCAATTGTCATCCCCAGTAAGACAGATACTTGAGTCTTACTAATATCATTTTGTGCGGTTTGATAAGCGTTGTCTGCTTCTTTTCTGTTATAAGCAGCAACTGCTAAGGTTGCTTTTTCAGATCTCATAAATTTAACGCGAATTACCTTAGCTTGCTGACTAAGTTTATTTAAGAGGTTACTAGCTATCTTGGCTCTTTCCATTTCGGGCGAATTACTTTCACCCTGATTAATTAGTTCTATCTGCAAACCCAAAGGATTCAAAATTCCCATTTTTTCAAATTCTTGATTAATTCGCAGGAGTTCTCGATCTGCCTGCTTCCAATCCTCCCAATCCTTAAGCATTTGTTGATAGAGTGCCTCTTCCTCTGAGGTATGTGTAGTGGCTTCGTATGCTTTAAACCCATCTTGAATCTGCTGCCAAGCCTGATCCATTCTGTTTAAGGCATCTTGCCTTTCTGCTTGACTGAGTGCCGGATTAATTAACGCTCTCTCTGCTGACTCAATTTGGGTTTGTCCCTCGTTAATTTTTAATAATGCTTCAATACTCGGTAAGTTATTTTTACCGATAGTCTCTATGTGTTGACTGAGATTAGATGTTGAACTCCATCCTACCCAGGCTACTAAAAATACTAAAAGTCCCATCATCAGAAATGCGCCGATCAGTCTGGTTTGTAAATTCAGGTTTTTCAACATAATATTTTTCCTTCCTTCTACTACAGCGATTCTCGCTGGAGTCATGAACACATATTGTATAGTATAGCCTTGCTCAGGTAGATGAGGTACCGATTTATTTTGATTTTACCTAAACCCGCAGCGTCAAAAAGGAGACGCACTCCAACCAATTTTAAATGGCGCTAGAAAGAGGGCGGGATGCAACTCTTTTTTGACAATTTCTTTAGACAGCCAAATAGCCAATGAGTTATACTTAAGTGAATGAGCTGAGTGTAAAAATGTTGGTATTGGGAGCAAAACTGGAAGGAACGAAAGAGCAGTACGAAAAGCTGAATGAAGCTATTCGCACTTCTCTTTCGTTCGGAACCGTTGCCTGAGATACTGGATGGACAACAAGGAAATTGGTAAATACGAGTTAAGTGTATATTTCGCTGTACTGGCAAGTCAATTTGAGTTGGCTAAAAACCTCAATTCTATGGCAGGTCAAGCTAGGGCAGAAAGAGCATGGTCTGTGATTTCTCGCTTTTATGACAACTGCAATAAGCACAAACCAGGGAAAGAGGGGCATTATCGGTTCACAAAACGACAAGCACATGGTTTTGTTGAGTACGAAACCAGTAGATGGAAGCTTTCCCGAGAGCGGCGATATTCACTTTCTCTGACGATTTTAAAGCGGGAAATTTTAAAATGTGGGCAACCTGCGATTGGCATTTCTATCAATTGAAGCAGATTAAGCGTGTCCGCGTTCTCCGTCGTGCAGACGGATACTACGCTTAATTTTGTCTTGACCAAGAACGGTTGGAGAAACGTGAACCAACTGCCGATCAGGTCGGTATTGATGTGGGATTGGATCACTTCTACACTGATTCTGACGGGCAAACCGTAGCCAATGCGCGTCATCTTCGTAAATCTGAAAAGTCTTTGAGGCGAGTTTAACGTCGTATGTCTAAGATCAAAAAAGGTGCGAAAAATAGAGCTAAGTTTAGAAACAAACTGGCTCGAAAATACCTCAAGGTAAGTCGCCTTTTCGTTAAGACTTTGCTGTCAAAACGGCCAGGTGCTTAGTGATGTCCAACGACATAGTGGCGTAGGAGGACTTGAAGGTGCGAAATATTGTGAAAAATCGACTTTTTTCTAAATCCATTTCTGACGCAGCGTGGACTCAGTTCCGTAGTTGGGTTGAGTATTTTGGGAAAGTGTTCGGGGTGGTAACAGTTGCTGTACCACCCCACTACACTTCACAAAATTGCTCGAATTGTGGGGAGGTCGTCAAAAAGTCTTTAAGCACCAGAACACATACTTCCTACCATTGTGGACATACTCAGGACAGAGATTGGAACGCTGCACAAAACATTTGAGGAAAAGCATTAATTACGGTGGGTCACATCGGTATTAACGCCTAGGGGTGAGGCTGACCAATACTTGGCTGAGTAAACTCCTTCAAGCAAGTCAACTCGTAGAAAGAGGAAGCCCAAAGAGGGATCTTTGGCATCCCCCGCTATATTCGGTAGCCCGAATTAGCGGCGGGAGAATGTCAATGCTTTTCCTTAGTCGATCGAGATTGACTGAGGTCCCGTGCTTTTACCGTTGGTGGGTTCGGCTGGGGGAGTAGTGTATGAAGTTGAACCGGCTTGCGAGTCGATCCAGCTTTTAACGGGCTCTTCGTGAAGGTTGAGTCGAAGCAGGCCAGAAAAAAATCCGCTAGTGAAGGCGATGGGCTGTTGGATCAATTCTTTGGCCATTGGCATGAGTTCGTCGAGGAACATTCAAGAGTCTCCTTGTGCTGCTGGGGTTCTACCTTAACTGTAGCGTTTGTACTGCGATGCTGGCAGCAACGTACAAAAAACCTTCCAGCGCTGAAGATGGGCGATCGGCTAACTAGCCGACTAATGGCCTACAATGCTAATCAAATTGCTGTAAAAATTTTATGTGCCGTTTGCTTGGCTACCTCGGGGAGCCGATTTTACTTGATGCTATTCTGTATAAGCCGGAACATTCCCTAATTGTGCAGAGTTACGATCCCCGCGAAATGACTTCTGGCCTACTCAATGCTGACGGTTTTGGTATTGGTTGGTATCACCCGCACCTAGATACTGACCCGTTTACTTATAAAAATGTACAGCCTATTTGGAGCGACGTTAACCTTCCGAGTATCAGTCGATATGTTGAATCCGGATGCGCGATCGGATATGTTCGCAGTGCAACTTCAGGACAAGCTGTAGATTTGAGCAACTGTCAGCCGTTTCAGAACGATCGCCTGCTGTTTGTACACAACGGCTTCGTGAAGAATTTTCGGCAAACTCTTTACAGACCAATTCGCGATCGACTCAGCGATACGCTTTATCAATCAATTAACGGTACTACAGATTCAGAGCATATCTTCGGCTTGTTTGTCAATGAATTGACAGCCGGAAATCTGACTCTAGAAGCTGCTTTGCAAAAGTCGCTGAAAACTTTGGCAGAACTAGCAAACTTTCACCAAGTAGAATTTTCAGCTAATATAATTATCAGCGACGGACACCAGCTCGTTGCCTCTCGCTTTGCTTCCCAAAAAGCCCCTCCTTCCCTCTATTGGCTGCGAGACGATTTAAATTTCCCGGATTCTGTCATCATTGCTTCTGAACCTTTATTTGCTGGCAATTGGCACGAGTGTCCAGTCCAGAGCATTATCAGTACCGGAGTAGACCGTGAAATCCAAATCTATCCAATCTTGTAGAGAGGCAATTTATCGCGATTTGCAGCAGTGTCGCCGCGGCACTTTCAAGCTATTTACAGACATCGACTACGATACTTTCTGCCGCCAAGCTCATCCTGATTTCAGTCCGGTGGGCTGGCACTTAGGTCATATTGCTTATACTGAGGATTTGTGGCTGTTGCAGCGGTGTGCTGGATTGAAGCCAGTCTTTCCTGAGTATCACCAACTGTTTGCTGCTGATATTTTGCCGAAAAAACAACGGGTTTTTCTGCCGACGTTACCTGAAGTTGAATTATATCTGGACGCGGTGAGAAAAAAGGTTTTAGATTATTTGGAAGTAGCGCCGATCGAGGAGCAAGAACGTCTCTGGCGGTTTATTATTCAGCACGAAAGCCAGCACTGCGAAACTGTTGCTTTCGTGTTGCAAATGCAAAGGAAGAAGGAAGGAAGGCACGACACGGATTTGGACACGGATACACGGATTAATTCTCTCCAACAGAGAGGAATAAAGCAGCAGAAATTTCCAATGCCCAATGCCCAATTCCCAATGCCCAATTCCCAATTCCCAATGCCCAATTCCCAATTACCAATTACCGATTCCCCGGCGGTTGAAATTCCGGGCGGGGAATTTTACATGGGAAGCGATGCTGCTGAGGCTTTGGATAACGAGCGATCGCGCCACCTATGTTATTTAGAAGCATACTCGATCGATCGCTATCCCGTCACTTGCCGTCAATACCGAGATTTCATGGAATCCGGTGGCTATCAAAACCCTGATTGGTGGTCAGCGGACGGCTGGAAATGGCTGCAATCTGCTAAAGTCGATCGACCGCTGTACTGGTCAAAAAATCCAGCTTTCAACAACCATCCAGTCTGCGGCGTGAGTTGGTACGAAGCCGAAGCTTACTGCAACTTCACCGGCAAGCGTTTGCCATCGGAAGCGGAATGGGAAAAAGCTGCGAGTTGGGATGCCACAAATCAAACATATCGCATCTATCCTTGGGGAGAAGAACAGCCAAACGGCAGCCTGTGCAATCACGGCAATAATATTGCAAGTACCTCGCCAGTTGATGCCTTTGGCAAAGGAGCAAGTGCGGCCGGTTGCTGGGATATGTTGGGCAATGTTTGGGAATGGACTGCTTCAACTTTTGACGCCTATCCGGGATTTGAAAGTTATCCTTACAGGGGATATTCTCAAGTTTATTTTGATGGAGAACACCGGGTTTTGAAAGGCGGGAGTTGGGCGACTTTTCCGCAGGCACTGCGATCGAGTTTTCGGAATTGGTACTATCCGGGCGTGCGGCAAATTATTGCTGGTTTTCGCTGCGCTAAGTAGTTCGCTATTTTTTTATAATTATCGAGTGCACGCCTGCGTGCACTCCTTGGTTTTTAATCAAGACTAAAGTTTTCTATACACTCGCTCGGACTAAAGTCCTCCCTACTAACTTATAACGGTTCTTTTACGGATACATATAAAAGGATTGATGGGGAATTAGGAACAAATTTGTTTGCGAAATCCCAAAGCCTTGATCGGGGAAAAATTTTAAATAAAAAAACTTTTGTGAAGGTTTTTCTAATTTTAGTTGATAATTTTTAAGTTTTATTTAAGTTTTAATTGTGGATGCGAGATCGATCCGGTGAGACAATACAGAACGGAGATCGACATGAAAAATCTCACTTGAGCGCGATATTTGGCAGCGCGACTGCGTGGTATACCCAGATGTGCATCTAAAAATTACTTTATGAAATCCCCAAGACTGTCCGACACGGCAAACTCAGCCTCAACCAAAGAAAAGCGGCTGCACTTAGAGCGACTGGTGAGCGTTGTGGCACCGACACCTGCTGAAATCAATGCTGGCAGCGATGCAGTTAGCGGGTTGACTCAAAACCCCAAATCCCTGCCTCCAAAGTATTTCTACGACGATCGCGGCTCAAACCTGTTCGAGTCGATTTGCCAGTTGCCAGAATACTACCTGACACGCACTGAGACGGCGATTTTGCAGGAGTGCGCGGGGGCGATCGCCAATTTAACGGGCCCCTGCGAAATTGTGGAACTCGGCAGCGGCAGTTCCACCAAAACTCGGATTCTCCTCGATGCTTACAGTCAACTCGAATATCCCCTGCACTATTTGCCGATCGACATCAGTCCTAGTATCCTAGAAAGCAGCGCTTGTCAACTGTTGGCAGATTACCCGTCGCTCAAGATTCACGGACTTGTCAGCACTTACGAATTAGCCTTAGCTAAAATTGCACCGTCGCCGTTGCCAACCCGAATGATTTGCTTTCTAGGCAGTACCCTCGGCAATCTCAACGCTCAAGAATGCGATGTATTCTTCTCGCAAATTGTGGGTGCATTGCAGCCGGGAGAGTATTTTTTGCTGGGAATTGACTTAGACAAATCTAAGGATATTTTAGAGCCTGCCTACGATGACAGTCAAGGAGTGACTGCGGCATTTAACTTGAATATGCTGCGGCATTTAAATCGCAGGTATGAGGGGAATTTTGATTTAGCGCAGTTCGAGCATTGGGCTTTTTACAATCAAGAGGAATGTCAAATTGAAATGCACTTGAAAAGTAAAAAAGCGCAAAAAGTTCAGTTGCGCGCTCTGAATTTAACGGTTGAATTTGCAGCGGGAGAAACTATCCGCAGCGAAATATCGCGCAAGTTTAATCTCAATAATGTAAAGGAAGAACTTTCGCAGCGTGGTTTAATGCCGGTGCAAGTTTGGACAGATCCAAATCAGTGGTTTGGCTTGATGCTTTGTCAGATGTCCGATGGTAAGTCAGCCCGGGAATGAATTCCACGGGGCTTTTAACTAAAGTCCCCGCTATGAGGACTTATATCATTTCCGGTTACACCGGAATGATGTTGACGGTTGACGGTTGACTGTTCACTGTCAACCGTCAACCGTCAACAGTGAACTCGAATTTACTATTCCGATGCTAACGGATTTGATATCAGTCCTGATAGCGAGGACTTTAGCTTTGAGGCAGGGAATGAATTCCCTGCCGGATTGTGGGTTTAACGTTGAACAAGTCAAGTCCTGACTAAAGTCCTTATTACAAACCAATTATTCATTAACAAATCGGCCGCTGTCCGGGTTTTACGGCGTGAATGTACTCGCTGCCCGAGGTCGGCCATCCCCGCTTGTAATAGGCTTCCTCCGGCTTCCCCCAGCCCAACTGCAACAAAATTTCCAGAAAATCCAACTTTTCCCAGTTCGAGAGACTTGCCCATTCTGTGCGCTGTGCTATAGCCTCTACATCAACCGGCTCGATCGATCGAAAATCCTTCCCGCTGTTAATGCTTAAATACAAATCCATCCCCGCAGTTACCTGCTGCCAGAATTCCAACATAGAAATCTTAGCTGCCTTCAGCGTTATCAAATCAACCGGTAGAGCTATTAATTCGTCATCCACTGCCGGATAGCGTAGAGTATTGCCTTTAACCGCAATTTCCCGCCAGACAATCCCAGAAACTTGATGTTCCCGCTGGTATTCGTGCACGGCAGCCTTAAAATTTTGATAGGCAGTGAACTTCTGAACGCCCTCAGATTTGAGAAAGCGGTCAATCACGGGGTTGCCTGTAGCAGGAGTTTCAGTCAAGTTGAGGCGCCGCCCATGCAAGCAGGCTTGGCGCTCTTCTTCGAGGATTTTAATGAGTTCCGCCGTGCTGTAGACCTTGGACATCTTTATTCAGGCAAAATCAAGATACTGGCTGATATTCGGCTGGTTTTCTCAACTAATCTTCGGTAAAGATAGTTTGGTGATTCTGGGCAATATTGAGTTTTGTCGTTATTCTAACTTTTCTTTGTGCTTAATTCTAGTTTGATAGTTTACAGGAATCGAACCCAGAAATCCCGACAGCCTTTTAAAAAAAGAAGTTAAGAGGATACCGAATCACGAACTAGACTAAGAACTGCACCGCAGACGTACCTCGCGAGATTTTTTGCCAAAAACAAAGCCCCCTCGAAGGAGGGGGCAAAACTGACTTAGAGGTTTGCGAGTTTTATTTGGCGGGTCGATCGAACAACCCGAAAAAGAAGCAGCATTCGCACCTGCCCTCAACTACCAAAACTCAAATTTTCAGTCTCAAAGCTTAGTAGCGTCCGCGTGAAGAGCGATCGTTGTCGCCCCAGCCACCGCCGCCCGAGGGGCGTTTGTTGTTTTCGCGAGGTTTGGCTTTGTTCACTTTCAAGTCGCGGCCCATCCATTCAGCACCGTCTAGCGCTGCGATGGCTGCTGCTTCTTCTGCCTCGCTTGCCATTTCCACAAAAGCAAAACCCCGCATTTTCCCTGTTTCCCGATCCATTGGCACTTGGACGCGGCTTACAGTACCGTACTCGGCAAATACTTCGTTGAGGTCCTCTTGTGTTACATCATATGAAAGATTACCCACGTAAATCGACATAAAATCTCCAGAATCATTTAGGGTGCAGAGATTTAGATTCGGAGAGACGCTTGTAAATAAACACCAACAAACTACGCAACCGAATTTAATTCTTGGAAAACCACTATAACATGAAGCCAGCAAAATCAGCAATTGGCTATCATAATTTTCAATTTTGGGTGCCGAGCGGGCAATCGGCAACAGAAAGTATTCGTGATAACTGACATCTGACAATCTTGGCGTCATCCGCTTGGTTTGTTGCTGCTGGATCGAGCCCAGAGCCGAGGTTTTTTGTCGCTGTTACCCGGTTGATTGGGTCTTATTGAGAACAGTGCCTGAGATCAGCTATAACTGACATCAGGCATTTTCTGGAACAGGCCGGATGCCTGGGTGTTCCACCAGATATGAATGTTGTTAGTCGCAGATTCATCTTCTGATTAGTTAATGTTTGCTGACTATTCATATTATTTCTTATAGAAAAACCTCCCTACCAACCTGCTCAGGGTTTTTTGCTGGGCAGGATATTATGACTTCGTTGAGCGAATTTCCTCGGGATATAGCAATACTATTTAATTTGTGAATTAGATTTTTTTATGCACCGCAGAGGGCGCAGAGAACGCAGAGGAGGAGACAAGAGGGAATGTTTTAAGAGTGTTGACCCTCAGAACACGGCACAGCTTATATCTCACAGCGAGCCTCCTGCTTTGCGATCTGAGAGCGAACACTACGAAAGAAAGCTATCTTTGGGATGCTCCCATTACCACTTTCCTGACATCGCGCCCTTGAGTCTCAATTCTTCTCGATTGACAAGAGCTTCGTAGTAATCTGGTTTGATTTCCAGGGCTACTCCGTAAGAGGTAATGGCATCTTGAGTCCGCTGCAATTTTTGCAAAACGTCGCCCCGCTGCGCCCAAGCTTCCCAGTTGTCGGGCTTGAGTTGAATCACTTGGTCAAAAGCGACGAGTGCTTCGGAATAGCGCTGCATTTTCTCGAGGATTAGACCTCGCTGCACCCAGGCTTGATAGCTGTCGGGCCAGATAGTAATTGCTCGATCGTATGATGCTAGAGCTTGTTCGTACTGCTGCAACTTTGAGAGAGCGTTGCCGCGTTTCAACCACGCTTCAAAATTGTCTGGTACAAATTTAATTACGCGGTTGTAAGCTGCGACGGCTTCTTCGTAACGCTGCAATTTTTCCAGCGCCGCGCCTTGCTGCAAACCTACTTTTGATGTAATTTCTGCTTCCGAACTCAGAGAGATTACTTTATCAAAACAGGAGATCGCTTCTTCGTATTGCTGCAATTTTTCCAGAGCTTCGCCTCGCAAATTCCAAGCTTCTAGAAAATTACCTTCAATTTGTAGAGCATTGCTGTAAGCGATAATAGCCTCTTTGTAGCGTTCCAATCCTGCCAGGGCGATGCCTCTACCCAGCCAAGCTTCGGGGAAATTCGGATTAATTTGAATGGCTTTGTCAAAAGCAGCGATCGCCCCTTCAAAATCTCTCGATTCTGACAGTGTTTGACCGCGCCCGATCCATGCTTCGGCATAAAAAGAATTAATTTTAATTGCCTGATCGAAACAAGCAATTGCTGCATCGGGCCACTGGTATTGGAGGGCCATTCCTTTATAGAACCATGCTTCGCAGTCGTTGGGCTGCATTTGCAGTACGCGATCGTAAGCTGTGACCGCTTCTGCATATTTGTGCAATTTTGCTGAAGCAATACCCCGGTTGAACCAAGCTAGACTATTTTGCGGTTTCAGTTGAATGGCGCGATCGTAAGAAGTTACAGCTTCAGCGTAGCGTTCGGCCTTCATCAAAGCCAAACCTCGGTTCAGCCAAGCTTCCCCATTAGTCGAGACGAGTTTCAGCGCGCGCTCGTAAGCGGCAACGGCATCAGGGTAGCGCTCCGCTTGCAGCAACGCATTGCCTTGCCGGCACCACATCGCGGGCAAATTCGGATGAATTTGGGTCGCTCTTTTGTAACAGCTTGCTGCTGTATCCCACTGCTGCAATTCCTCTAATACTCTGCCCCGCTGATACCAAGCTTCGTGCTTTTCTGGATTGATTTGAATTGCTTTGTCTAAAGCTACGATCGCTTCTGAGTGATTCTGCAAACTTAACAGTGCACTCCCGCGCAGCATCCAAGCCCAATATTCTTCGGGATTAATTGCAATCGCTCGATCGCAGCAGGCCACCGTTTCTGCGTAGGAGTGCAGTTGCTTGTAAGCTTTGCCCAGATTCAGCCACGCCCGGGCCCAGTCCGGCTTAATTTGAACCGCTTTTCCGTAGCAAAGGATTGCCGCTTCGTACCTTCCCGATGCGTACAATCTATTGCCCCGATCGTAATCTGGAAATGCTGCAAAAATTCTAAAAATCGGCGGCAGCAGAGCTGGTTGGGGGTTTGAGGAGTTTTCTGTGGCAGAAGTCGAGAGGTCTGGCATACGCCTTGCACATAAAAAATTTAGTGGGATAACAAGCTTGCAGTCTTATATATTAACTTATGCTTTTCTTAACTCGCTGCTGTGAGTGAAACCAACTTAGCATATCTGGTTTGCTGCGACCAAGGATTTTTGCTTAATTGTACTAGGTATAAAATTATGCACTGTTCCCACGGAGCCTATACCGCTGTAAAATACGGTCAGGACACCAACAAATATAGAGCGCTCCAGGTTTCAAACCAAATTTAATATGGTAGTGGTGCACAGGTTTTTAGATTTCGCGGACTGCTTTACCGATCGTGATTCGGGGTCGATCGACTCACGCCCCAATTATTGGTACCAAGGCCGTTGTCCTGAAAGCGGCGAGCTGCTGAGACTGCCGCGCACTCGAATCTCCGAGGATCTCGCCCGGGGTTTGATGCAGTACCTTGTGGCTGACGGTTCCTACGATCGCGAGGGCAAGATGTATGGCATATTGCTGGTGGAGATGCCTTCGGGGGAGCAGGGGATACTCAAAGCATTTTCCGGGCTGCTGAATGGTTGCAGCATTGTTGAAGGCTGGGTGCCGCCGATTCCGGGACGAGATCGAGTTGCTTTCGAGGAAGCTCGCGCGTTAACTCAATTGGAGGCGATGAAACAGGAACTTATTGCACTGAAGCAACTCCCGCAGCGACAACAGTATGAAGCCTTATTTGGCGAGTTTGAATTGCAATTGCAATTTTTGAGCGATCGCCACCGCAATTGCAAGCAGCAGCGAGACGAAAAACGTCAGTTATTGTGTCAAACTCTCGCAGCCGAGACACTAGAAATTGCCCTCGAACAACTGAATCAAGAAAGCCGTTGGGAGGGAATTGAACGCAGGCAATTGAAACGGCAGCGGGATGAAACATTGCAGCCGCTAAAACAATTAATTGAAGCGGCAGATGCGCGGATGCGGGCGCTGAAACAGCGGCGAAAAGAACTTTCCCGCGAACTTCAGGTGCAAATGCACGCTGCTTACACTCTGGTAAATTTTTTGGGGAATTCGCGATCGATCTCCTCATTGATGCCGACTAATTCTATTCCCACTGGCACCGGCGACTGCTGCGCGCCAAAATTGCTGCACTGCGCGGCAGTAAACAATCTGAAACCCTTGGCAATGGCTGAGTTTTGGTGGGGGCCGCCATCGGGGGATAAGATTCAGGGAGAATTTTATGGCGCTTGTGGCGATCGGTGTCAGCCGTTGATGGGTTTTTTACTGTCAGGATTAGGTCAAAATCCGAGTCTTTCAGAACCGAGAACCAACCCAAAATTTAGACAATTAGCTAATAGAAAAAATCGATTAAAACTCTCCTCAAAAACCATTTTACATCAGGGCTTTAGCGATCGGGAAGGAACCAGCCGCACCAGCAATCATCTTGCTGGTGAAACGGGCATCTTGCCTACAGAGCCGAGTATAATAACCGATTCCCTGCAAATGCTCCCAATTATTTATGAAGATAAATGGTTGATTGCGGTCAATAAATCATCAAATTTACTATCAGTTCCGGGTCGTTATTTTGCTAGCCAAGATAGTGTCTTAAGTCGTTTGCGTAACTTGTTACCGGATAGTTTGGATTTGACGGCGGTGCATCGTTTAGATTGGGAAACATCGGGTATTTTGCTATTGGGGCGCAACAAAGAAACCAGCATTCAACTCAGGCAGCAATTTGAAAAAAAGCAGGTTCACAAAGTTTATGAAGCGGTGCTTTCCGGTACTCTAAATGTTGACACAGGGACGATCGATCTCCCACTTTGGGGCGATCCAGAAAATCGCCCTTACCAGCAAGCCAATTGGGAGTGCGGAAAACCCAGCGTTACTCGCTTTCAGGTAATGGCGAGGGAGGGAAATCATACTCGCATCGAATTTTGGCCGCTGACGGGGCGCACGCATCAATTGAGGGTTCATGCAGCGGATGTTCGAGGGTTGGGGATGCCGATTTTGGGCGATCGGCTTTACGGATGTCGGGCTGCTGCGAACCGCCTACACTTGCACGCGCGGGAACTTTCCTTTGAGCATCCGCAGTTGGGAGAAACGCTGCACCTAAAGGCGACGACGCCATTTTAAGCCCAGGGCGATCGAGCAACGAGCGATAATCGATCGTGAAAATGTGATGCCGTTAGCTTTGCGGGCGATCGATTCAAGTTATCCTCAGAAGCGATCGAACTCTGAACTTCCCTCATTTTTTAGTTGACAAAACACCAAAACCATGAGTACGAAAACAACTTCTCCACTCCTACTGAGTCCATTCAAACTGGGAGATTTACCCTTAAAAAACCGAGTAGTCATGGCACCCATGGCCAGATGCAGAGCCGGTGAAGCGCGGATGCCCAACGCCTTGATGGCAGAGTATTACGCTCAGCGGGCATCCGCTGGTTTAATTATTACAGAAGCCACAGTGATTTCTACTCAAGCTAATGCTTTGCTCAATACGCCCGGTATTTATTCAGACGAGCAAGCCGAAGCTTGGAAACAAGTTGTGACTGCGGTTCATGCCCGCGAAACGCCGATTTTCATGCAGCTTTGGCACAGCGGGCGGGCTTCCCACAGCAGTTTTCAGGAAAACAATCAATTGCCAGTTGCAGCGTCTGCCATCAAAATAAACGAAGAAGGCTTTCATGTCCCTCTAGACAAACCACCCTACGAAACTCCCCGCGCTCTACAAACCGATGAAATCTCGCTGGTTGTAGAAGATTATCGCAAGGCTGCTGAACGAGCAAAAATGGCAGGTTTTGACGGTGTAGAAATTCACGCCGCTAGCGGCTATCTCATTGACACATTCCTGCAAACAAAAAGCAATCACCGAACTGATTCCTATGGCGGTTCCGTTGAAAATCGCTACCGTTTTCTTAAGGAAATTGTCGAGGCGACGATCGCAGTATTTCCGGCAAACCGAGTGGGAGTTAGACTTTCTCCCAACGGTGTTTACAATGATATGGGTTCTCCCAGTTATCGCGAAGATTTTCTGTATATCGCGGGGCAGTTAAATGCCTATGGTTTAGCTTACCTTCACTTGATGGACGGTCTGGCTTTTGGCTTTCACGAATTGGGAACGCCGATGATGATAGGTGAGTTTCGCGATGTGTTTGCAGGGCCGCTCGTCGGCAACTGCGGATATACTCAAGAACAGGCTGAAACGGCCCTGAGCAGCAAAG
>JAUBOM010000328.1:912-2103 GCA_036700245.1 Microcoleus vaginatus BM001213989 | reverse complement strand
TATCCGTGGGGTCAATCTAAAATCTAAAATCTAAAATCTAAAATCGATTGACGGCGCCGGGAGGACACGGCAGTGCCTTTTTCCTACCTCAAAATGTCGATCGCGCGATCGACTCTAACCACCCCCGGATTAATCGTAGGGAAACGGCACTGTGGTGTCCTGATTTCGGGTAACGGGTAAGATTAACCGGGGTGAATTTGTCCGATCGCGCGCTCGGATTTAATCATCGATAACACGGCTATTGAGGACACGGCAATGCCGTTTTCCTACCACAAAATCATCGCTCGGGCGCTCGGATATAATCACCGATAACACGGCTATTGAGGACACGGCAATGCCGTTTCCCTACCACAAAAAAATCGCTCGCACAATCAAATATAACCACCGCCAGATTAATTGTACGGAAACGGCACTGCCGTGTCCTAATTTCTTTAAAAACGCGAATCTAACAAAATAGGGTGATTTTTCTGGTGTTCTGATTTCTCAGGATTTTCGCCCCAACGCTGAGGATTGTTGGTGATGTATTGCCTTTTGCAATTCAAAGATTCTTCATCGCGGATAATTGATTCGTAAAAACCATCTTGCCAAACAGGAACTTCTGTTGTTTCGCAGAACTTATGAATGAATCTCGTAACAGCACTTTTATAGGAACGGATTGCGGTAGGAATAGAACCGCGAACGGGTTGACCCAATTTTTCGGGGGTAGGGACACGCCTTTGCTGTGTTTTTACGGGGGTATTGTCAACGATCGCCAAAAGTCCGTGTACATGATCGGGCATAATCACAAATGTATCTAATTGAAAGCGGGGAAAATGATTGGGAATTTCTAGCCAACAAGTCCGGGCAAGATGACCTAAAAGATTTAATTGCATTTTACCGTCTATCACTTCGCCGAATATACATTGTCGTGCTTCGGTGCAAATGGTAATGTAATAAACACCGGGTTGAGTATAATCGTATCCTTTAATCCGCACAGAACGGCGGTGGTGTTTGTTGGGGTCGTAAGGCATTGTATGAAAATAGAATAATATCTCCCTCATTATTCTATCGGCGATACGGCATTGGAGGACACGGCAGTGCCGTTTCCCTACCCCAAAATGTCGATCGCCCGATGGAGGCAAAAGAGGACACGGCAATGCCGTTTCCCTACCCCAAAATGTCGATCGCCCGATGGAGGCAAAAGAGGACACG
>JAUBOM010000328.1:640-812 GCA_036700245.1 Microcoleus vaginatus BM001213989 | reverse complement strand
GCAATGCCGTTTCCCTACCCCAAAATGTCGATCGCCCGATCGAGCACATCACCACCACCCGATTTGTAGGGAAACGGCACTGCCGTGTCCGAATTTCTTCGCGCTACGCCAAAATAATCGATCGCCCGATCGAGCACATCACCACCACCCGATTTGTAGGGAAACGGCACTG
>JAUBOM010000328.1:0-540 GCA_036700245.1 Microcoleus vaginatus BM001213989 | reverse complement strand
CCGTGTCCGAATTTCTTGGCGCACAATCGCATATAACCACCGCCCAATTCGTAGGGAAACGGCACTGCCGTGTCCGAATTTCTGCGGTGTCCTAATTTCCGGTAACGGGTAAAATTAACCGAATTGCATGAGGAATTTGCCCGATCGCACATTTCCCGATCGCCCGATCGCACATTTCCCGATCGCCCGATCGCACATTTCCCGATCGAATGCGACAATCGGATGCAACCATCGACAACACGGCAAGGTCGGACACCGCACCGTGCCGTTTCCCTACCCCAAAAAATCATCGCCCATTTCTCTCAAACATCGCCCAAATCCCCCATTCCCTCCAAACGCAGGAAATGCACCCGGCCCGATCGATCGCCCGCTACAACTGTCACTCCATCAGGCAAAACTGCACAGCAACAGAAGCCAGAATCTCCGCTGAAACTAGCAATTTCTTTGCCACCAAGCAGATCCCAGATTTTTAGGGTTTTATCCGGTGAAGCGGAAATCGCTGTTTTGCCGTCTGGTGCGATCGCCACTGCATATACCGAG
>JAUBOM010000103.1:22870-27972 GCA_036700245.1 Microcoleus vaginatus BM001213989 | reverse complement strand
GTGAATACTAAGCACTTCAAAAACTGGTTTACAAGCTGCTGCTACTGTACTTTATAAACCTGGAATTTGCTGCATCTTGTCACTCCAACTCTATGGGATTCATTTCTGAACAATATTTGGGTAAAAATAAGATATATAGACCCTGGCTTTCCCACTTAGACCATAATTGTTGAACTTCATGACATCGATGTATCGGGCCATTATCCTGTACTATTACTCTGATTCGTTTACTATGAGCGGTTTCCTCGGCTTCTGATTCCATCATTCTGATATAAACTTTTCGATCGACACCCCCTATTACTAAACCGTAAACAAAGCTTAATTTATGTTGAAAAAGTCCTACAATACTTAATCTCCGACTACGCCTCTTCGTTGGTTCTAGCCGTTTTTGCTGTCCTCGTTTATAATAAGTGTAACTAGGTTCACTCCACGCACAAAATCCTGATTCATCTAAATATTTTAAGTCAATCTCTCCCGCAGCCGCCGCCCATTCAAGCATATCTAGGTCTGAAGAGTTTGATTTGGCGTACTGCACTTTCTTGTTTTCCTTTGTGGCTCTTTCTCGCTCGTTTCCAAATAAACCCTTTTTTTAGTATTCGTCTTAATCGATCCGGACTTAGTTTAATAGAACGCTCTTTTTCTAATTTCTGGGCTAATTGAAGGCTGTTGTACGTGCGTGGTTCATTTTTGAGGCATTCTGTTAAAAACTCTATGTCTTCTTCTTTCCACTTCGGTTTTCCGCCTCGACCCGGTAATACCCAAAGCCCTTCCATGCCTAGTTTTTGCCATTTATGTAAAACCTCTCTCACTGTTTGTGAGGTCTAATTAAAGTGGGTCGCTATTTTTTAAACGTACCAGCCATGTGCATTTAATCTAATTACTTCGGCGGGCGTATTTGACTTTTTGTGGAACATCCGTAGTTCTCAGTTTTAATAGAGTTTTATCTTGCTCTTGACTGAGAAATACCCTTAATTTAGCGCCCATACATTGAGTTATTTTAGTAGACGTATTCTCTATGTTTACTTATCTTAACATATAGCAATCCTATATGTTTTGTGAAAATTTACCATAACTATGAAGCTTGGGACAATCAAATATCTGATAATGAGTAACTAACTTAAATATATATTTGATGGCAGCAAATGTCTGACATAGATGATAGCACTCCCTAATCCATTGTTTAGCTTGTAACCAAATATCTTCAATTGGATTCTGAGTCGGCTCGTTGGGTGCAAATCTCAAACAAGTGATTTTTTAATTATATTCATCTAAACCATTATTAACCAATGACAAAAAGTCTTTAACCTCTGCTGAAGAATGATATTTAGCGCCATCCCAAATTAATGGTATCGGCTTGTGGTTACCTTGGGTCATTAGATACTTTAAATATTCAATAGCTATGTTCTCCATTTCCCTTGGGATAGACCTGGAGTAGACATTGACCAGTCGCAATGTTTACTGCGCCAAACTAAGTCTGTCGCTCTTTCTCATTAACAATTGGCTCTTCTACTCTTTCATTCTTCTTGCCCCAAAAATAGCCGCAGATCTCTCCCCAAAGAAGGTGACATTCATCCTGAAAAAAAAACTACCAATTCACCTAATTCTATTTCATTACGACGAGCTTCTAGCCATTGGGTCAGTTTTTTTTTTTTTTTTACCAGTTCAGGAGCTATTTTAGGATTACGTTTTTGAGATTTTTTCTAGCTTAAGCCAGCAGCATCAAAAATCTCATAGTAACTCTGCTGAGAACTAAAAACTATCTCATACCGCGACTCTATATAAGCTTTTAGTTCTCCTAAATTCCAATATTTTTTTTTGTAGCCAATCAATGATCGCCGCCCGTTTCTCAGATTTTAAATATCCCACAGAACCCTTGTAAGCCAGCTTGAGACCAGATAGATCAAGCAAATGGTAAATATCTGAGTCCATTTACTAATAAACCCAGAACTCACTGATAAACTTTCCTGAATCTTTCGATGCTTATATCCTTTAAGCTGCATAGAGACGGTAATTGCTCGTTTTAACTCGCGGGGATCGGGATTAGATTGGATAAATTCCGTTAACTCTTCTAAGATAGATAAATTATGTAGTGATTCTGGCTATTATCTCATAAATCATTTAGGATTGCTATAGTTTGGTTTTTTCTCACCGACTTACTTATAAGGCGATACTTCGTTTTTCCCAAATTAGGCTGACCATAAATACATTATGCACTCGCCACTGCGTTCTATCGATCGCAAGTTTCAAAGGTTGAGATTTGTTAAATTTAGCTTGTAAAATTTCTTTAACGAGTGGAAACCATAGACTTTTTATGTGCAGGGAGTCTAATTTCAGAAATCTTTGTAGGCCACGCCTCCGACTCTCAAATTGAATAGGATAAGGCGAGAAAGGAGCCAATAATTCAATACTAACTTGTTTATGGCTCTGCAACAGATATACCAGAGCGTTGAGCGTATGGTACTCTGTCGGTTTGAGTTGTTTTTCTAGATGGTTTTGGTAAATTTGAGGAAACATAATTATGTAGATGGGGAGATTTAAACAACGGAGACCCCATCTTTTTTGAGCTGCGAGTTGGCCAAATCCGCCACCGCTGGGGCTTTTGACGGGGTTGTCACCCCGTCAGGCTGTGGGTGTAAATCTCCTATTTGTAAAGTTTTATGAAGATTAGACTGTGTTGTGCATAAAACTAGCGCCTTGCTCCTGATAGATAAGTAACAGGTGGTTGTTGAGTGCGATGGGTCGATCGACCTTTAAAACTCACCAACTGCTATTCTGAACGCATAAATACCTCATAAACGGGGGTTTTTCCACATATCAACGGCTGTAACCAAGAATTTTCGCAAAAAAACCCGGTTTTTGACCACCCGTGCGTAAGTGCTGTCAACTTTTAATCCTTCATAAAAATTATTCTGATGTCTGCATCTATTTTTGCCAACAAATTCTACCCGTTCAGCTTGGCTTTAAGCCTACTAAGTGCGATTCCCTACCCTACACTTCCGGAACTTCGGAGAACCGGAACCCCTTACGGGAAGATGGCTAAGCGCCACGCGCAGGCTTCGCCAACGCTTCGCACCCTTTCTCGTCCCCCATCTGTTCGAGCCCTCGGCCTCAAACTTTGTCAACAAGAGTCGCTTATTACAGAAAAAGCCGAAGCTGTTCCCGAACCTTCAACGATATTAGTTAGGTTTGTTTGTTTCCAGGTATTTTTTAGTTGGTGCTGCAATCGAACGCAAACAAAGATTATCCCGTTTAGTTGCAGAAATTTAGGTTTTGGGAAATGTGCGATTTCCTGCGCGATGGCTTCACTGCAAACCCTTTCCATAAACCTCAGTTTTTATCAGTAGGAATATGCAAGACAACAATACAAACTCTAGCTGCTCATCAAATCTTTATCAACTTTCAGTAAAGTCTTCATCAAAATATTGATTTACATTTGTGATAAATGCTTAAAAATGGTATTTATCAAAATTGATCGATTTTTTCTCTATTTGTTGTTTGTAAACCTAAGTTTATCGAGCGGGTAAAAATGTCTAATATTCAAATCGGTAGCCTCCAAAACAACTATTTTTCTATTGGTTCCACGGGTCAAAACCATGCCACCGATACCTATTTTTTTAGTTTGCCCACTATGGGTAGTACCCGAATCTCTGCTGAGGGTTTTAGCGCTGATATCAATATGGAACTGCGGAACAAAGCAGGAAAGATAATCAAAAGTATTTCAACTAGCGATACAAAGGCAGGAATTATTAATATCGATAATTTAGGAGCAGCAGATTATATTCTAAAGATTTCTCCTGTTTCCGGCTACACAAATTATCAAGTCAGTCTAACTCCAGAGGGTAAAGTCGATCCGTTAACGGGCATGGGGGTTGACGCGGGATTTTTCCTCGCAGATGAAAAAGGTAAAGTCAGCTTTGATTTCCTCAACGATGGCGGCAGATATCAAGGTGAAATAGCTATTTTTATCCTCGATGGTATGGAGAATTTTACTTCATCTTCTAGGGAATTTATTAAGGAAGCTGCCAAGCGATCGCTGAGTGATTCCGTATTGGGCCAAATTGTGATTTCAGAATTCACAGAGGGTGCAAATCCCTTATTTAGGGGCAGTTTGGGAGAAGAAAATTATAATAATGAGCCATATAAGGGTGTAAAGACATTTGACATGACTCCCGGAACGGCTTTTGCTGTAATGTTAGTGCCAAATGGTAAAGTGCAAGATGTTTTTGACAATCCTGACATTGGTGGAAATAAGCGTCCGCTGTTTTCATTATCTAGCCTCAATCCAAATGATGCTTGGTTGTACGGTCAAATAGCGGATGTTACTGGTGCTGGCATGGTATTTTCCATAGAGGATCAGCGGGTTGATATGGGTTCGGATGGGGACTATCAGGATGTCATTTTCAAGTTGACGGGCGCAACCGGCAAAGCAGTATCGTTAAATGAAGTAATTAATCCCGCTAAGGATTGGACTACTTCTGTAGGCGGGAAGAAATTCATCGATTTTCTCAACTCAAGTCCACCAGAGAATACAGTACCAAAAGATTTGCAATTTGAGGTTTTAACTGGTTACACAGTGGGAGAACAAATTAGCTTTACGGGCGGTAAAGTTTACGATGCAGACGGTGTTGATAACCTCACAAAAGTAGAATTTTCCCAAAGGAAGGAAGGCGGGGAATGGGTGAAGGTTAGTAATGCTGAAACTTTTACGGCTGACAATCAAGGGTGGGCAAATTTTAGCTACTCCCTATCAGAGTTAAGTCCGGGAAACTACGAAGTAAAGGCGATCGCCTACGATGCAGCCGGTGATACTAGCAACACGGTAATCAAAAGCTTTACTGTCAAAAACGCTACGCCAACGCCGACTCCGACTCCGACTCCGACTCCAACTCCGACTCCAACAAATACAGCGCCAGAAAACTTGCAATTTGATGTTTTCACTACTTATAAAGTGGGAGAAACAATCAGTTTTACGGGGGGTAAAGTTTACGATGCAGATGGTGTTGATAATCTCAAAAAAGTAGAATTTTCTCGAAGTAAGGAAGGCGGAGAATGGGTGAAGGTTAGTAATGCTGAAACTTTTACGGCTGACAATCAAGGGTGGG
>JAUBOM010000103.1:0-22770 GCA_036700245.1 Microcoleus vaginatus BM001213989 | reverse complement strand
TCAGAGTTAAGTCCGGGAAACTACGAAGTAAAGGCGATCGCCTACGATGCAGCCGACGCTCCCAGCAATACGGTAATCAAAAGCTTTACTGTCAAAGACGCTACGCCAACACCAACTCCAACGCCAACTCCGACTCCAACTCCGACTCCAACTCCGGTTAACCAATCGCCAGAGAATTTGCAATTTAGCCTAGCAACTACTTATAAACCCAACGAGGTAATTCAGTTAACAAATACCAAAATTTTTGATGCAAATGGAGTCGATAACTTAGCCAAAGTAGATTTTTGGTTGCAGAAAGAGGGGGGAGAATGGACAGATATTAGTGACGCTACCACTTTTACTCCCGACAGTGTTGACAATCGTTTGGCAACGTTCAATTACACTGTAAATGGGTTAGCTGCGGGTAAATACAAGTTGAAGGCGATCGCCTATGATAAATCGAGTGCAGCAAGCAATGAAGTCATGTCAAACTTCTCGATTAATACTGCACCGAACGATTTACAATTTAGGATTTTGCCCCTTTATACGACAGGTGAAGAAATTAGCTTCAGCAGCGCTAAAGTTGTTGATGCTGAAGGAGTGAGCGACATTGAGAAAATTGATTTCTGGTTGCAGAAAGAAGGTGGCGACAAAATTGAGATCGCGAATGATGTAACTGAGTTTGAGAGCGATAGTCAGGGTCGGGGCAGGTTTAACTTTAGTTACGATCTAAGCCAATTAACGCCCGGTCGCTATCAATTGAAGGCGATCGCCTACGACAAATCCGCTGGTGGTAGCGAAGTCGCGGCCCAAAACTTTACCCTCATTACCGATCCGGGTGAGAGTGGATTGTCCGATAAAGTTAGGCTGGCGATCGTAGGTTCAGCCAACTTAGAAAAATACGATCCAGAAGCGCTGGCTCAAACGCGGGAATGGTTGGTTTGGCTGACTCCTGGCAGTTCCTCGCAAGAGTTGGCTGGCAGTTTAGGCGCAGCAGATCGAGGCGCAGCCGGATACATCCCCAACACTTACCGCTGGCAATTTCCAGAAGATGCCGATCCACTCTTGGTTCAGCAATCTTTACTGTCACTCAACGGCGTGGAATTTGCCTATCCCCTTGTCCCCAGGCAGCCAAAATTGCTATCGGAACCCGAGGACGAACCTCTAGTCCGAGATGGAACCCAGTGGCACCTGCAAGCTGGCGTGACCCCAACCGCTAATGTCACGTCAGCTTGGGAGTTAGCGCGGGGGAAGGGAATTGTTATCGGCATTATTGATGACGGTTTTGATTACGCGCACCCAGACTTGGCCGGTAATTACCGACCAGATTTGAGTTGGGATTTCAACGAACATGATGCCGATCCTTCACCCAGTTACCAGCGGACTGTTGTTCGCCGATACTTGCCACCCCAAAAAATCGGAGATTTCCAGCAGACTTTTTTCCGTCTGAAGGTGCCTCTGACGGGAGTGGTAACAGATGTGAACGTTCAACTGGATATTAAGCACTCCCAAGTCTCTGAGTTGGAAGGATATTTGGTCAGTCCCAAAGAACCGATGTTCGACCCCCTCATCTTCATGTCTTCGCGGCGCAACTGGCGGCCCAGACCGGGCGATCCGCTTTCGGAACTGCCGGAAGTTGAACTTTTCCAAAATATCGGCGGGAGTGGCATTAACTTTTCTGGCACGATATTTGACGACCAAGCAATAGTACCCATCACCACAGCGATTGCGCCTTTTACTGGCAGATTCCAACCGCAGGGAAGTCTCGATCGCGCTAGCGGTCAGTGGGCACCGGGTTCTTGGCAACTAAGGATTAATGATGACGCGCCATCAAACGCCACCGGACAACTTAATCGGTTTGGCTTGGAATTCAGAACCTACAGCCCTCACGGCACGCCGGTGGCAGGGATAGCAGCCGCTAGCGGTTCTAATGGCTATCAAGGCAGTGGCGTTGCGCCCGAAGCTTCCTTCGCTGGCCTGCGGTTAATAGCTGACGAGTTTACTGATATAGATTTAGCAAATGCGCTGTATGACTTGTCTGGCAAAAATCGCAATCAGTCGATCGACATTTATAACAATAGTTGGAAAGATGAGAGTTGGCTGAGCGACTCCGGACTGGGCGTGCAAGCAATGGAATTGGGAGTCAAAGAAGGACGCGGTCGGCTTGGCAATATTTATATCTTTGGTGCCGGGAACGATGCTTTAGATGGGGGGAATGCCAACTATAACGGATTGGCTAATTCTCGTTATGCGATCGCCGTAGGAGCGATCGATCATACGGGTCGCAAGTCATCTTACAGCGAACCCGGTGCTTCCCTGCTGGTATCTGCCTATTCGAGTGGCGGCGACAGGGGCATTACCGCTGCAGATATGACAGGCACTCAGGGATACGATGAAAAAGATTATACCAATGGCTTTGGCGGAACTTCAGCGGCCGCGCCTTTTCTGTCAGGGGTCACTGCTCTAATGTTAAGCAAAAATCCCTCTTTAAGTTGGCGGGACGTGCAGCACATTTTAGTAGAAACAGCTCAGAAAAATGACCCCTACGATCCCGATTGGCGCGAGAATGGAGCGGGGCGGTGGGTTAACCACAAATACGGTTTTGGGGCTGTCGATCCAGCAGCAGCAGTGAAAAAAGCTATTACTTGGACGCCTGTCGATCGACAGGCAGAGGTTAAGTCGAACTGGCAAAATGTCATAGAAAACATCCCTGATGATAGCGGAGAAACAGGCTTGTCTTCAACAGTAACGATTAAGGAAGATATTACCGTCGAAAATGTTGAAATCGAGTTTGATGTTGACCACAAAGACTGGAGAAATTTAACAGTTAAACTGAAATCTCCCGACGGCACGGAGTCATTTTTAGTACAGCCAATACCAGAAAGAGAAGATCCTAACAATAACTATCAAGTCGTTCCTGAATCCGGCGGAACGCCCTGGATGTTCGCTTCTACCCGCCACTGGGGTGAATCTTCTAAGGGGGAATGGACTTTGGAAGTTATTGATGAAAATGGAAATGAAATTCAAGGATTCTGGGATAGTTGGAAGCTGAATCTTTACGGAACCAAGCCAACTTTATCGATCCAGGCAACAGACGCGATTGCTTCGGAAAATGGCGATACGGGTACAATGACAATTACTCGGGGTGGCAATACAAAATATGATTTGAAGGTTAATTACTCGATGGGAGGAACAGCGAGCGAGGATTTAGATTATCAGGGATTAAGCGGTAGTGTCACGATTGCTGCTGGCCAGTCGAGCGTGGTGGTTCCCATCACTCCAGTTGATGATGCTTCAGTAGAAGAAGAGGAGACGGTAGCAATTACGCTATCAGCCGGTCAAGATTACACTGTTGGGAAAGATCGTACTGCGATCGTGGCGATCGCTGACAATGATGAGCGACCTAATGTTGTTACCAATACGAAAGATAGCGGCTCTGGAAGTTTGCGAGCCGTTTTGAACTGGGCTAATAGCAATCCTGGTAAAGATACAGTTATCTTCAAGATTCCTACTACCGATTCAGGCTACAATACTAGCACCAATAGTTTTACCATTCGACCGCTATCACCACTGCCACAGATTACCGATCCAGCGGTTATTGATGGAACCAGTCAGCCGGGATATTCAGAACGACCAGTAATTGAATTAGATGGCAGTAATGTATCAGTGGATGGTTTGTATATCTCTGCTGGTAACAGTACGGTAAGAGGATTAACCATCAACCGTTTTGGTGTTGACGGTATCCGATTGATTGATAATGGTGGCAACATCATTGAAGGAAACTTCATTGGTACAGATGTAACTGGCACTCAAGATTTAGGTAACCGCTATAGTGGCATATCAGTTGAGACGCTTAACAATACTATTGGCGGTCAAACAGTTAAGGCACGAAACATCATATCTGGCAATGATAATGTGGGCATTTACCTTACAGAATCAAAGGCTAATAACAACTTAATTCAAGGAAACTATATCGGTAGCGATGTCACGGGTACTAAAGATTTGGGCAATACAAATAATGGTGTTGCTATTTTGAACGCAAGTAATAACACGGTCGGCGGGACAACTATTGAGGCAGGTAACTTGATATTCGGCAACGGTAAAAATGGTGTCTTTATTAACGGTGATACTTCAAAGGGCAATGCTATTTTATCTAATTCCATCTTTGGGAACGATCGCTTAGGCATAGGTTTTGGAGATAATGGAGTGATATCGAATGATTTAGGAGATGGCGATACAGGGATTAATAATTTACAGAATTTCCCCGAGTTGACTTTTGCGAGCTCTAGCGGTGGGAATACGACAATTAAAGGAAACATAAATAGCACTCCAAACACTACATTCAGAGTAGAGTTGTTCTCTAACAAGGTTTTAGATGACTCTGGTTTTGGTGGTGGTGGTTTTGGTAGTGGTGGTTATGGTGGTGGCGGTTATGGAGAAGGAGAGAAGTTCCTTGGGTTCCAGAATGTGACGACAGATAGCAGTGGTAATGCGACTGTCGCCGTTAATTTACCGTTAGCTGTTCCTATTGGTCAATTTATTACTGCTACCGCTACTGACCCGAATAATAACACTTCGGAGTTTTCTCAAGGAATTGCGATCGTACCTAATCAAACACCGGCCGAACTCTTTACCGACATTAATGCTAATTTGGCAGGAGTTTCCTATAATTCAGCAGCCTGGGGAGATTATGATAATGATAGCGATCTTGATATTCTTTTGACAGGCTTTAGTGGTTCAAATAATACAGCCAAAGTTTACCGAAATGATAGTGGCAATTTCACGGACATTAATGCTCCTTTGAAGGGAGTTAAGGATAGTTCAATCGATTGGGGAGATTATGACAGAGATGGCGATCTTGATATTCTTCTAACAGGTTTGGATAATACCTCAAACCGAGTCTCGAAAGTTTATCGGAACGATGGTGATAACTTTACGGATGTCAGTGCTAACTTGCAAGGAGTTTGGTATAGTTCAGCAAATTGGGGAGATTATGATAATGATGGCGATCTTGATATTCTTCTGACAGGTGCTGCCATTATTTCTGGCTCCTCTGTTAAAATTGCGAAAGTCTACCGTAATGATAGTGGTAGTTTTACGGATATAGATGCTAATTTACAGGGAGTTGAGCGGGGTTCAACAGATTGGGGAGACTACGACAAAGACGGAGACCTCGATATTCTCATAACGGGTAATTCTGGTGGTTCTTCTTCAGCTATCTCTAAGATTTATCGTAATGATAGTGGCAGTTTTACCGATATATTTGCGTCATTAACAGGCGTTTTTTATAGTGACGCAGCTTGGGGAGACTATGACAATGACGGCGATCTCGATGTACTCTTGACGGGTTCAATGGACAACAGTTCATCTCCTGTTTCTAAGATTTATCGTAATGATGCTGGCAGTTTCACGGAGATTAATGCAGGCTTGCAGGGAGCTTTTTATAGCTCTGTAGATTGGGGCGATTATGATAATGATGGGGACTTAGATATTCTTTTGACAGGTGCCGCGCCATCCAGGATATCAAAACTATACCGAAATGATGGTGGCAGCTTTACTGATATTAGTACCAACTTACAAGGAGTTTTGGGCAGTTCAGTAACTTGGGGAGACTATGACAATGATGGCGACTTGGATCTTCTTTTGGCTGGCAATCGCTTGGGGTCTTCCTCTGGTAGTACCAAAGTTTACAGAAACAACCTTTTAACTTTAAATAATGTTCCTACAGCACCAGCAGGGCTTATTGCTTCAGTTAATGGCAATTCTGCCAGCCTAAACTGGAGTCCTGCCACTGATGCTGAAACACCGCAACAAGGTTTGACATATAACCTGCGGATAGGGACAAGTCCCGGAGGTTCAGAAATTATGTCTCCGATGACTAATAGCAATGGAACCCGCAAAGTAGTCCAAATGGGCAATGTCAATCAAAACACAAATTGGAAGTTAAAAAATCTAAAACCGGGTACTTATTACTGGAGCGTACAAGCAATTGATACTGCTTTTGCAGGTTCGACATTTGCTACGGAAGGCAGTTTTACAGTTAGTACAAGTTCAGGTGCAAGGGGAGGTATTACGATTACATCCGACTAATTCCTCAAGTAGGAATTAGCAGACAGGGTGCAGCGTTGGCTTCTGCTGTGCTGCACTCGGCCAACCGATCGCAACTTTTATCCTGTAACATACTCTCAGTGCTTTTATGTGAAACCTCTTTTAAACACTCCTTCCCCGTGAGCGATAAAACAAAAGCCAAAATATTCAGCATCCTATTTTACATTTGTGGGTTTCCCACGTTGGCAACTGCCCAAATTGTCCCCGATGCCACTCTACCGCTCAACTCCACCGTCACTCCAGACGGCAACACCTTCACCATTGAAGGCGGCACAGAAGCGGGCCGCAACCTGTTCCACAGCTTTCGCGAATTTTCCGTCCCTACCGACGGCACTGCATTCTTCAACAACGCCAACACAATTCAAAATATCTTCACTCGCGTCACGGGTGGGTCAATTTCTAACATTGACGGCATAATCCAAGCTAACGGCACCGCTAACTTATTTCTCATCAACCCCAACGGAATTATTTTTGGTCCCAATGCCAGCCTGAATATTGGCGGCTCTTTTTTAGCCGCGACAGCTAATAGCATTAACTTTGCTGATGGCACCTCATTCAGTGCCATTAATCCCCAAACAACCCCTTTGCTAACTATCAGCATTCCCACTAGCTTGCAATTTGCAGGAACGCCCGGAGACATCAGCGTGCGGGGTCCCGGCCACAACTTGAGCTTGAATGAGATCGAACAAGTAGATAGGGTCGATCGCCCTGCTGGTCTTGCGGTAGCATCAGGGAACACCTTGGCGATCGCAGGTGGTAATGTCACCCTTGACGGAGGCAACCTCACTGCTGGAGGAGGGCGGATTGAGCTTTGGTCAGTGAGAAACGGTCAACTGACCTTGGACACCAGCGGGCAGTTAAGGCTGGGAAATACCCAACCAGCCGAATATGGCGACATCCAACTAACGAACGCAGCATCCGCCGACGCCAGCGGCCCAGGAGGCGGAACCATTCAAGTACGGGGTCGAAACCTGACTCTCACGGGCGGTTCCGCGATTCTCACCATCACTGAAGGAGCCGAGCCAGGAGGCTCTCTAAGTGTAGGCGCTTCCGAGTCTGTGGAACTGAGCGGCACGACAGCGGAAGACCGACCCTTGTTCCGCAGCGGCTTGCGAGCGGACACTTACGGCGATGGCAATGGAGGCAATTTAACTATTGATACAGGGCGGTTGGCTGTGCGAGAGGGAGCTAGCGTAGAGACTGGCACCTTTGCTGCTGGCAATGCTGGCAATTTAACCATCCGAGCCAGAGAAGCCGTAGAATTGAGCGCCCCTGAAACAGAGTCAGTAGTGACAGGCGGTGTGTTTTCTGGAGTTGCTCTAGAGGCAACAGGGAATGGAGGCAATTTAACGGTTGAAACGGGACAGTTGCTCCTTCGAGGTCAAGTTGAGGTTTCCAGCACTACTTCCGGCTTTGGTCGAGCCGGAGATTTAACCGTCAACGCCACCAATTTAGTGCAACTAACAGGAAGTAGCGGCTTATTTGCAAACGCAGAAGCAACAGGCAACGCCGGAAACTTAACGGTTAATGCTAGACAGTTAATCGTGGAAGAAGGAGCCCAAATATCAACATCTACTTTTAGCTCTGGCAGCGCAGGAAATCTGCTGATTCGCACTTCCGACTCAGTGGAGGTAAGGAATGACGGAGGCATATTCGCTCAAGTCACTCGTCAAGAAACAAAACAGGGAGAAATTTTGCCAGCAACGGGAAGTGGCGGTAATTTGACGGTGGAAACCCGACGGTTAACAGTGCAGAATGGTGGCAGCATCTCCACCACGACATTCAGCGAAAGACCGGCAGGAACCTTGACAGTTCGAGGTGTTAGGTCGGAAGAAACAGCAGCGGGTACTCCGGCAGAATTAGTGGAAGTGCTGGGAACTTCGACTGACGACAATCCTAGTGCTTTATTTGCCACCACCGAAGGAAGCGGTGCGGGTGGCAATATCAGCATCAATGCGAGGCGGGTAGTGATTCGGGACGGAGGGCAGGTAACGGCGTCTACGCTGGGTTCAGGACCGGGAGGCAGTATCGCGGTTAACGCTGCCGAGTCGGTAGAATTGAGCGGCATTGGCAGGACGGACACAGGCGAGCTACTCCGCAGCGGTTTGTTAGCTCGGACGCGGGGCGGTTCTGGCAATGCTGGCAGTTTGAACGTCACCACTCAAAGGTTAACGGTTGAGGGGGGAGCAACGCTGACTGTCAGCAGCCGCTTGGGGGGGACGGCAGCGGCGGGAGACCTGGACGTTCAAGCAGGCGACATCCGCTTGGACAATGGTATTATTACGGCGGAAACATTTTCGGGCGATCGCGGCAACATCAACCTCCAAGCGTCCAATTACTTACTGATGCGCGACAACAGCAACATTACCGTTACCGCCAGCGGCGATGCCAGGGGCGGCAATATCAACATCAATGCCAGAGCTGTAATTGCTGGTATCAACAGCGACATCACCGCCAATGCAGTCAACCGCGAAGCTGGCCGCGTCGAAATTACAGCCCCAGAAGGGATTTTTGGAGCGAGATCGCGCCGTGAAGCAGCTCCCGCCTCCAACCTCACCAGCGAGATCACCGCTACTTCCCTGGCCGGCCCGCAACTCGACGGCGATGTGCTCCTTAACACCCCTGATACTGACCCCACCCAAGGCGCGGTTCAGTTGCCAGAGACGATCGCCAATCCCGACGCGATCGCCCAAATTTGTCCCGCTCAACGGCGGCCGGGAGAAGACAGAACCTTTACCAGAACAGGGCGCGGCTTGCCTGCAAATCCGGGGGAAACCCCCAGCGGCGGCTCTGCAACCGTCGGTTTAGCCGACGCCGTACCGCCTGTCGAACAGCGATCGAGAACTGCTGCACCCCAGCAGGCTGTTCGCCCCGCTGTTCGCCCCATCCAAGCAGCTCGGGGTTGGGCGGTTAACAGCAAAGGGGAAGTCATCTTCACTGCTTATCCTGCTGCGGTTCCGCTTCAAAGTCCCCTTATTCCTAACCCGGCCTGCAATGTCCAATAACAGAAATCGGAACTGGGGCGATCGCTTGCTGCCGTTGAGTGCGGGCCTATTAGCGAGCGGCTTGGCGGCTTGGCCGCTGAAGGCGCAAACTGTTCTGCTGCAGCCTGCAGGAGAGTTAAATGCGGGCGAACTCCCAGACTTAACCGTTCAAATTCCCAACCCCGCAGAACCTCTGGCACCCCAAACCGCTCCTTCCCGGCAGAACCCGCAAAACCTGCCATCAGCCGAGCCCTCTCCAACCTTGGAAGAAAGAAAGACTGAACCCAACTCCGATCGCAGTGAAGTTTACGAATGCTCCTTTCCAGTTGGGCCAGAATCGCGATCGCCCGCAACTCAAACGCCGGAAGATGGCACAACTGATGGAGCGATCGAGGCAATTTCCATCACTAATTTTCGCTTCCTTGGCAATACTGTTTTCAGCCAGGAAACTCTCGATCGAGAAATTACCCGACAATTTCTCGAATTAGATAGCACTACTAACCGCTTCCGAGAAGGTCAAATTACTTTTGCTCAATTGCAGCAAGTAATTTCCGAAGTGACAAAGTTTTACAATCAAAGGGGATACATTAACTCTTTTTCCTACATTCCCACAACAAGTGAAGAACCAAACCAACGATTGCAAAATACAGGCGCTGCTGGAGAAGTTATTATTAAAATCGTTGAAGGCGGATTAGAATCAATTCGAGTGAGCAGGCGGACGGGTAGGCAACGGCTCAACCTCGATTATATATGCAGCCGTTTGGCGATCGCCGCCCAACCTTTACAAGTTTCTCGCCTGCTAGATGCTCTGCGATTGCTCGAACTCGATCCTTTAATTAAAAATATTGCCGCTGAATTGATACCCGGTTCGCAGGTGCACAGAAGCGGGTTAGAAGTTAGATTTGAGGAAGAAAAAACTTTGAGCGCGGCAGTGCTGTTAGATAACCGTCGCGCTCCCAGCGTTGGCACTGTCCGCCGCCAAGTGCAACTGAGCGAAGCAAATTTATTAGGGCAGGGAGATGGTTTGAGCGTTGCCTACACGAATACTGATGGCAGCAATGCCTTTGATTTAAGCTATACATTGCCCTTAAATCCGAATAACGGTACGATTAATGTAGCAGCAGGAACAACTGCAAATCGCGTCGTTGAGCCGCCTTTTCAAGATGTCAATCTCAGAGCTGCGGCGCGATATTTAGATATCAATTTGCGGCAACCTTTGTTAAGGAATCCCAGAGAAGAAATTGCTATTGGTTTGAGCGCAACTCGGCGGGAAAGCGGTACTTCAATTTTAGGCGAAGATTTCCCTCTCTCTGCGGGAGCCGATGAAAAAGGGCGATCGCGCATCTCAGCGCTGCGATTTTTTCAAGATTGGACGCTGCGGAGTAATGAAGAATTGTTGGCTTTTCGATCGCAATTTAGTTTGGGATTGAGTGCCTTTAATGCTACTCTTAACCAAGAAGCTCCTGACAGCAGATTTTTAGCATGGCGGGGACAGGCGCAGTGGGTTCGCCGTTTGGCACGAAACACTTTTCTCTTTGCCAGCAGCGACTTGCAATTAGCAGATAGAGCGCTTTTACCTCTAGAGCAATTTGGCCTTGGGGGTTTGAATAGTGTTAGGGGCTACCGACAGGATTTACTTTTGGGCGATAATGGGATTTCAGCATCAGCCGAGCTGCGATTTCCGATTGTTGGTCAGTCCGATCGAGGTTTAGGAATTCTACAGATTGCTCCTTTTATTGATGCAGGCAGGGTGTGGAACAGTTCCAGCAGAGAGGATTTTGACCCTCAAACGTTGGTGTCTGTGGGGGCGGGGTTGCGCTGGGAAATGAGCGATCGCATGACAGCGAGTTTTTACTGGGGCATTCCTTTAGTTGACGTGAATTCGAGGCAGCGAACATGGCAAGAAAAAGGGTTACATTTTTCAGTGCTATCCAGGTTTTATTTTTGAAAGTGGCACGCCAAATAAAAAGGAAAAGTTTTAGGTTATCTGCCATCCTATTTTTAACAGTATTGGCATCTTTTTTAGCAATAAATGTCCGCGCCAACCCGACTTTTAATTGGGAAACAGGAAAAACAGGAATTGCCCCACAAAGTTATACAAAAGTGAGTGCGATCGCCCTTCAGCAGCAAGAAGGAAGTGAATGGGAAAAGTTAGCGAGGGAACGCTATGCTGCAGGAGAGTTTGAGGAAGCTGCGAAGTATTGGCAGCAAGCTACTGCGGCTTTTGAAATTAAGGGAGATTGGTTAAATCAAGCGATCGCCCTCAGCAACCTTTCGTTAAGTTATCAAAAGTTTGGGCGCTGGCCAGAGGCAGATAGAGCAATTGAAAAAAGTTTAAGCTTGCTGCCGCAGGAGTCGGGAGAAAATTCGCCAGCAGAATTAAGAGCGATCGCTCAAATTCTTGATATCAAAGGCAACGGGCAATTGGAACGGGGACAAGCAAACATTGCTTTAAAAACTTGGCAGCAATCTGCTAGCATTTATGTTAAATTAAAGGATGAATTAGGGTGGAAGCGCAGCTTAATTTCGCAAGTCAAAGCCATGCAAGGATTAGGGCTTTACGAGCAGGCTTGTCAAGCATTAATGCCAGCGATCGGGGAGGATAATCAAGGAAATTTTGCAATCTCCGATCGAACCTGCGAGCAGTTAACCAACCGCGATAGTTTAGATAATTTTTTACAAAAATTTTTACAACCACAATTAAATTCAAATTTAAAAAGCCTCCAACTGATAGGAGGGCGTCTCCTCGGCGATGTTTTGAGGCAGCTTGGATTTTTAGACAAGTCAGAGAAGCTGTTAAAAGCAGTTGAGCAAGCCATTATCCAGGAAAAAAATCCTCAAGAAGCAGCTTTGGTTTGGCTAAGTTTAGGCAATACTTACGAAGCTTTAGGGAATAGAAACAGATTTCTTTCTGAATCGGAAGACAGCGATCGAAAAAAATATTATCCAACGGCTCTAGATTACTACCGAAAAGCGATCGATGCTGCTGAAACTTCCCTTATCAAAGTCCAGGCACAGTTAAACTTATTCAGCCTTTTAGTAGATGCAAAAATCGGCAATAATGTCAACATTTTAGAAGCAGAAGAGTTGCGGTTGGCAATTTTATCTCAGTTTAACCAGTTACCGTCGAGCAGCCAGAAAATCTATGCTGGAGTTAGCTTAATGAAAGGCTTAGCTAACTTGAAAAAAGAAGAGTTAAAAGCTGCAAATAACCAGCCTAACTTAAGGCTACAAAAGGGAGAATCACTCTCTAATTACTGTTTGCCCGATTCCTCGACTGTTTCTGAAAGCTTGTCTCAAAATACTCAAACTTTATCTTGGGGAGAAATTTTAAACCAGGGAGCGAAAGCTGTCAAATTAGCTAGAGATTTAGGCGATTTAAGAGCAACAGCTTATGCTTTGGGTAATTTGGGTGGAACTTACGAACAGAAAAATCAATGGTTAGAGGCTCAACAGTGCACGGAACAAGCTTTACTGTTGTCGCAGAATGTTCAGCTAAATTCGCCGGATCTTGCCTATCAGTGGCAGTGGCAATTGGGGCGGATACGCGATAAAGGAGAGAAGGACATTCAAGGTGCGATCGCGGCTTACACGGCAGCATTTAATACGCTGCAGTCGGTACGCAACGATCTAGTACCGATTAGTCGAGATGGACAGTTTGACTTTCGCGATCGGGTAGAACCAGTCTATCGCGACTTGGTAGATTTGTTGCTGCAGAAAGAGGAACCGAGTCAGGAGAATTTGAAGCAGGCTCGGAATGTCATTGAGGCTCTTCAGGTTGCTGAATTGGATAATTTTTTTAGAGATGCTTGCCTTCAGATTAAAACCAAACAAATTGATGGGATCGATCGAACAGCAGCAGTGATTTATCCAATTATTTTAGACGATCGTTTAGAAGTTATTGTCTCCCTCCCCAACCAATTATTACACCATAGCTCATCTGATGCACCTCGCAAAAAAGTTGAGGAGCTTATCAAAAAACTGCAAGAGGAATTGAGCGAAGCCGGTGGACGTGCTGAAGTTCCTAAAATTTCTAATTTTTTTTATAAATGGTTAATTGAACCTTTCAATAAATATCTCAGACAATACCCCGATGTAAAAACATTAGTATTCGTCCTAGACACAAGCTTGCGCAATATTCCAATGGGCGTGTTATATGATTATGATGAAGTTACTCAAAAAGGCAATTTCTTAATCGAAAAATATGCTATTGCTTTAGCACCCGGTTTGCAGCTAATCAACCCGAATTTCTGGCAACCAGAAAGGTTGAAAGTTTTAATAGCGGGTGTGAGTGAAGCACGGAATTTTCCTGGGAGAACTCCATTCCCGGCTCTTAAATATGTAGAGCAGGAGTTAGGAAATCTCAAAAAAGAGTTTCCTAGTAGTGAAAAGTTGCTAATTAACCAAGATTTTCTCAAAAATAGCTTAAGAGACGAAATTAACTCTTTCCGTTCCTCAGTGGTTCATATAGCAACTCATGGTGAATTCAGTTCCGAGCCCGAACAGACTTTTATTGTTGCTTATGATGACGTGATCCAGAGTAAAGAGTTAAGCGATATACTGAGCGGTCGTGCTAGCGAAAGTAATAGTATTGAATTATTAGTTTTGAGTGCTTGTAAAACAGCTAAGGGCGATTCTAGAGCTGCATTGGGGCTAGCTGGAGTCGCCGTGCGTTCGGGGGCGCGCAGTACATTAGCCACATTATGGTATGTTGACGATGAGTCTACAGCGGAACTAATGATTCAGTTCTACAATGAATTAAGAAAATCTAATGTGAATAAAGCTGAAGCACTCCGCCAAGCTCAATTATCACTTCTAGCAAAACAACCGGACTCCTATTATTGGGCTCCTTTTGTTATGCTCGGAAACTGGTTATAAGAATAGTCTGATTGTGATGACTATTTAGGGCTTGCTGAATACCTCCAAAACATAAGTTATATGATAATTCTCAGGTTTAATAAGGGGAGAAAATCCTTCTGTTGGAGTCGCGCACCCGAAAATCCATGCACTTCACTCTTGCCTATTCCCTATTCTTTGTTCCCTCGCCCCTTGCAGATAACTTATTCAGCAAGCCTCTTTATAAATTTTTAGCGAGGCAGCACCGAGCCCGTTATCTTTTCTTCTTTCAGTTCTTCCAAATCCATAGCTTTCAATATGTTAACCCAGTCATTAGGGCGACTGCGAATCTGCACTAGATCGGGCATATCATACCAAAGCTGGTTAGTAATATATATTGCAGCACGATTTTCTATCGTTGCAGCCTGCAACTGAGCGTCAAGGTTTCCTAGATCGACCCGTTTCACTAAACCTGTATGAGCAAGCGAATTAGACCCCGACGAGTTTTGAGACAAACAGTAAAGTCTGAAATACCACCGATAGGTCTGATTGAGTTCTAAAGGTTTTTGTTCTTTGGGAAGGCGAACGCTAACAATTCCCGGACTTTCAGGAAGCTTAAAATCCCTTTTGTAGAGCCGATTTCCTTCTGCATCTTCTAAAGAAAAAGTTCCGTAGCTGACGCTTTGACTGCTGTAGGGAACATAAAACCAGAAAGTTGGATGGTTGGTAATTGTCGAGGCTAAAAAATCCGAGCTGCGAGGGGGTAACAAAGGGGTAAAAGGTACGCCTGCTGTCTCTTCACAAGGTCCGCGAGTACCTGTGGGTTTTCGATCGGCAGGTCTACTATTTACAGGTGGTTTTTGGGTCGTTAGTGGTGGTTTTTGGGGTTGAGGAACTACGAGATTGTTTAAACTAAGCTGCACCTGTCCCAAAACTAAGCAGCTTGTCGCGTTAATAACCGTCAGCGTCCAAGCGCAGGTGAACAGAGTCTTCATATAGGCGTGCTGTAGAAGCTGCTAAGTGTCCTTACTATAGCAAGTCTAAATCATTTATAAAATTTCTTTCTGACTCCCTCCCCTTGCCAAGGGGAGGGTTGGGGTGGGGTAAAAACTTCACTACTCATTTGTAAAATTTCTTTCTGATTCCCTCCCCTTACCAAGGGAAGGGTTGGGGGTGGGGTAAAAACTTTACTACTCATTTTAGACGAGCCATAGAAGCATTGTAGACTATCAGACATCCGCTAGCACCTAACAAAGCCAATCCTGACGGTACAAGGGGCAGTACGCATCCTACCGCCAACAAACAGAACCCAGAGCTCCCATATAAAATACCGAGTAACCCTGCTAGAGCTAATCCTAAATGCAGTCGCGATTGGAGGCGGATAGCCCAAAAACCCCCTACCGCAGACCAGAGCAAAATCCAGAGAGTATCGCCCCACTGAGGTAAAAACCACATGAGAGGTATGCGATCTTCAACAGCAGTAATAATTTGACTGACCCTCTGGGCTAAAAACATTAAGCTAGGAATTTCTTGGTTGTAAGGCGTGTTATAATTTGCGTTGCCCCTGGTTGGATCTGTAACACCAATTAAAACAATTTTATCCCTGATATAAGATGGGTTAACCTGCTCGTTGAGAACTTGCATGAGCGTTACTCGCTCGGCAATGTCAGCGAGCGCTCGGCGCGATCGATAATTCAAGATTATTTGAAATCCGCCCAAGTCTTCTTTTTGATAAAAACCTTGATGTTTTTCTAATGTTTTGAATTGTGCTGTCCCAATTTTCCAATAACTTTCTGTTGTAAACTCTACTGGAAGTCGGGAAGTCCGATTGGGAATATTATTTTGGTTGTTTTGCAAATAATGTAAAGCTAGCTGAAAACTCAGTGATTTTGAGGTTTTGCATTGAGAAGACGGGTATGGTTTTATAGCTAATAAATGTCGCCGGATCGTGCGATCGGAATCTTCTACAAAATCCCCAAATCCCGGTCGATCGTCGGGCAGACCGGGAGGAGGCGCAATCCCTTCTGGAAATTTATCCCAAGGAAACATACATATAGGAATTACACGCTCATGCTGCTGTAGGTATTTAATTAACTCAGTACGTCCTTGCCCTTGCGGGATATCTCTATATATTTCAAATCCGATAGTTCGCGGTTGATGCTTATTTAATTTTTCTAAAGCTCGAACTATTGTTTTATCCTGTAAAGGATATTCATTATTCAATTGCTTAAAATCATCGGCTGTAACTTCAACAATTAATAAGCGAGAATCTAGCCCTTTATCTGGCATTATCTGTGCGAGTCGATCGAAAGCTTTTGTTTCTAAAGGCTCTAACAATCCTAGCAATCGCGATCCCATGACTGCACCTGTGGCGATCGCACTTGCCACCAACACAGCCTGAAGACTGCGCCAAAAGCTAGCACGCTTTCGCTCTTCCTGATTCCCTTCGAGCAACTCAATCCAATTTGGAGGCTCAACAGCCGGGTTTTCATAAATCATCGGCAGCCAACTAGCACAGGGATAATCACCCTCCATCCCGTGCAGCCTTTCCCGCGCTTTCCGAACCGAGTCGCGCAAACACTTCTTTTCTCCAGCAAATGCTTCTAGGAAATATTCTAAAAACTTCTGAGCAACTTCATCTGGCACTCGCTCTCGCATGGCAATCACTGCGGGAATTTGTAGGGAAGCTAGTTCCCGCACCAATCCCATGCCGTCACAGGAATTGAAAATAGCTATTTTCAACCCGTGTTTTATCGCATTTTCTAAACCGTACTTTAAATCTTCAATTGTTATACTTTCACTTTCACTCAGTTCGATCTTGCCCTGGCTGTAATCTGAATTGCTAGAACTATGACCTGCGAAAAATAAAATATCCCAATTGCCCTCCCATAGCTGTTCGTTGAGCAGTCTGCTGCGAGTACCTATTAAAGGTGTTATTTCGGCATAGGGTTCGATTAACCCTTGCAAAATCTCCAAATCTGCCTGAACGTTTATGTCTGTATGCTCTCCCAAAATTACCAGAATTCTTACCTTCTTTTTAGAGCGACTTCGTTGGCGATCGCAAATTGTATTGGTTAAGTTGCTAAAAACAGGCTCAATTTTAAATTCCTCAAGTTGCTGCCACAGATGCCAAGGGAAACCCCAGAAAAAAACATCATCTGTTTGAACCATCAACCTGACATTTCCTTTCTCAGAACTCAATACTTGTATCAACTTATCCCTGACAGACTGAAAACCAGCGTCGCCAGAATTTAGCCAACTATTAATACCAGCTTCTACTTGGAACGCTAAGTCTCGAACCGAATTTTTTGTAATTTGCCCCTTGTTAATATGTTCTAACTTCCTAGAGGCACCAAAACCACGTACAGTTCGCTCAGATTGCAAATCCTCCCAGGCTTTCAAAACATCTTTAGCTGGTGGCAACCGTCCGGAGGTAGCCGAGTGAATGCTATCGCCAATTCTTAGGGTAACAGGATAGCGCTGCTCGCTGTTAGCATCCCTTATTTCCAAGATTACGAGCTTGCTCATAGCTTTTGACCTTTCAATACCGATCGAGTTAAATTGTAAAATCTTCTGTGACGCTAATTTCCTGCAAAGCAACCTTCACCTGAAAATAATCGCCGAGATCCGCCCTAAATTCATATTGGAGGCGATCCGTAGCTCTATCCGCGCGTTCTTCCCAAAAAATTTCGCCTTCTTCATCTAAGACAAAAAGTTCGAGATGTGGTGGCAAAGTGTGCGATCGTGTGGGACATACTCGCAAGTGAACGTTCGTTTTATCACTTCCTTCCGGCAACAGCGTCACTACCAGCACGACGCGTTCGGTATTGAGCCGCATTTCGAAATTAATAATCTTGCCAATTCTCACACCCGCAGCAGAATTTTTAGGATCGAGTTTTCCTAAACTTACGGCAGCTTGATGGCGCAAGTCGTCATCTTGCGTTATTTGCAGCAACTGAGCCAACGCTGCGATCGCCTCCACATTTCCCGGTTCGACACGACCTAATAATTCAGCGGCCCGCCATTGATTCCCTTTATTTCGCTTATCCTGCAGCAGTTCAATTAGTGTGGGAATTTTATTCGGGGTGCTAGAATAACCGTCCCGATACCGCTTATGTCCTTCTAGAGCATAAACAAAATTAGGCTCTAAAATTCCTAATTTTTCTGTTATTTGCTCAACTGTCTGCCAGCCTTCTTGCAAATAATTCTTGGCCCGCTGAACTAAACTTTCTTTAGTTTGACGGGAGGCAATTAATCCACTAGCTACCTCCTTTTTCTCGAAAATTCCCAAACGCTTATTATACAACACTTGCCTGCATTCATCATTTGCCAAAAATGCAGCCCACTGCTCAAACTCAACTTTCACTCGGGGAAAATATACCGATGAATCGCCAAAAATTTGTAGTAATTTTGCAGCATCTCCTTCAGATAAGCTTGGCAATGGTGAGAGTTCTTGTTGCAAGTTTAACCCTAGAGTAATTTGCATCACGGTCAGGGAGTCTGTTAACTCATCGATCGCTAAAGCATAAGTGCGATCGCCCGCGCTATATCTGCCTTCATTCTTCAGTTGACGGTGTGTCGCAAACCCACACAGCTCCATCCAACACTCACCATCATCTCCATCAAAATTTACTTGTACGGGGAGATAATAGTCAGCACTCCAGTTAGGAATATCTACCCACTCCTGCGGCACACAAAACTCTTCTAACTCTCCATCATCACTGGGAATTAACACCAGCCTAATTTCGCCAATTTGAAATGCGGTTCCATTCACCACCTCCCAAATACTAGCAAGATCTTGACCGTGCCAAACAGAAGGTTGAGGAAATGCTTCTTCGGCCAACCATTCCGATAACCAATTCAAGAATGCTTTTACACAAACGCCATTGAGATAAGCATTGTAGCGAGACATCGGATTAGAATGAGGTTGAGCTTGGTGCCACGCAATTTCTAGGTCAGCTTCATCAATAGTCAACTGCAAACGGTAAGAATCATGAAAGTTAAAAGGCTGTAATTGGTGGGGTTCAAACATTTTTTTTATTCTCCTTTTTTAGAAGCGGTTAAAGTTTGCAAGCATTGTTGGACGATCGAATCGATGTTTTTAGAAAAATCTTCGCCCCCTAGAGATAGATTCAGAGTTCGGCAAGCAGCTAAAATTTGAGCTTGATAAAACTTCGCTAGCCACTTGCCTACACACTCCTTATGCCAAGTATTCAGCACCTTTATCAATTTTGCTTCTAATGTATGCTGAGTTTGAGACATTGTGGCAGTCACCTCTAACAAATTCATGCCAAGCTGACAGGCAATGTTCTCTTCTGCTACCTGCTGACCGTATCGGAGGTGCAAAATTTCTTGCTCTTTAGAGTCAAGTTCTCTAATTGCTTGAACTAAGGCGGCTTGAATTAAATCTGAGTGCAGGGGCGCGCGGTAATTTTTCTGCAGCCACCCAACTACATAATGACCAAGCCATCGAGCGGGTTCGGATACTTCCACAAGAGCTTCTGACAGTTTTATCTCAATAGTAGTGAGGCGTTTGGAAATCGATGACTGATTCAGGTTTAATTTAGCTGCCAATTGCGTTTGCTTGAGTCCAGCACCGTAATAAAGTAAGAGAATTTGGTGCTGATCGGGTTTGAAATTTGCTATTCGTTTGTCAAAAGCAGGTTGAGTTCTGTTGAGTAGTTCCCTTACTTTTGTATCCGAATCTTTTACTTCGTCTATATTTGGATCTTCTAGCTCTAACTCAGACAACAATCCTTCACGACCTTCTTCCTGAAGTAATTCTAGAGATTCGAGATTGATGGATTTGGGGTAATTTTGCAACGCAGCAATGCAGATTTTCATCCAAGCTTGCATTTGCTCTCCGCTAATGTTTGCACCCGCCGACACTTCATGTGGCGCTGAAGGCAAGAATTTTCCTGCATTGTAATACTCCGCCGCTGCCCGAAAGTCTTCGCTGTCAGCATCCGGCCATTTATTCCCTGTTTGTCGAACTGCAGGATTACTAACTTTGTTCAGGTGATAAACTTGTTTAAAGCATTTGCGAGCAAATTTATATTGAGAAATATTAGGTTCGCAAAATTTTTGTTGTAGAGCTTTCTCAAGCTCTTTATCACTTTTTTTAGCTAGCAACCGCCAGGGGGAGAATTTACCGATATCTAATTCAGTTTTGATAATTTTTATCAAAGTTTGCTGGATGTAAGTATCTAAAGAAGCTTGATGAAAAATATTATAAGCTCTTAACAGCTTCAAAAGATTTTCGGCAGTGTAAATATAAACGCGAGCGTAGTAGAGAGATTCCTCCCACTGCGAAAGCGGGGCGCTGAACTGTAACCGTACTTGTCTGGCGGCGTGGTAGCAGTTTTTTTCAAAATAACTAGCTAAGTGTCTTAAAGCTAGCATTTTCCTATTTTTAGGCTCCCATTCTCGGGCGATATGCGAAGGATCGTCAATCGCTATCTGCTTCCAAAATTCGGCTATACGTTTACTTCCATCGGGCTGACTGCACAACTGTGAAAACGCCAGGTTTCGTTCTTTGTACAACTCAAAGTTGCGTTTCAGTTCAGCATAATTTTGCCAATAAAGGGCAGGACGACCGCTGCTGCTTGTCAGCATGAGACAGGTAAAAAAATTCTCGGCGTTATCTCGACGTTCGGGCAGTCTGGGAATACTTTCCTGGTTAAAAGGGTTAGGCATCTTAGCCGATTCTCCAATAACAATAAAGGAAAAATTGATGCGGGATTTTTGAGTTAAAACTTGACTGGTCTTGTTCGGAACGATGCCTCAGCCTAGGCAGCTACGCCATCGCAGGCCGTTCGTCGATGCGATATCGGGGATGTTGCTGGGTGGCTGTTGAGTAACGGCGCGATCGATTTCAGCATAGAGGCTATGAGAGAACTTTGAAAGTGTACTACTGACTTATTGGCATCACTGGCTGACAATTATGCAGGTATCTGAGTTGGAAACACAGTATTGTTTCCGAGCAAGCAACTAGAGCATCAGTCCGGCAGGACTTGCAGCATTAGGTTCGCAGCCCGTTTTTCGTCAAGCGCCGAACGCTGAAACAAGTTTTTTTCATTGAAAATCATTCTACCGGACTGGGGTTTTAGCAGTGTCTGTTGCTTGCCCCCGTGCTGAGGCCGAAAGAGGGGATGGTGTCTAACTCTTGAGATATAACAGCTTGAGTTGCAGCTACAAAAGTCGAGCTTCTGCGCGCATTCCTCCAACAGTGGGGCGCTAGACCTCACGGGCAGTCCCAGAAGAGCTGACGGGGTGACAACCCCGTCAAAAGCCCCAGCGGTGGCGGATTTGGCCAACTCGCAGCTCAAAAAAGATGGGGTCTCCGTTGTTTAAGTCTCCCCATCTACATAAGTAATACCAGTTCTCCAAAATTATGCTACAATAGCACCCTCAGCGGGTAAGGACAATCGTATGAAAGTAAGTTACCAAGAAAGAATTGAGGAGGCTGCGATCGAGTTAAAAATAATTATGTTACAACAACGAACTGTAACGAACAGACAAAAAGTTCAGACACTTTATTTGTTAAAATCAGGTTTGAGCCAGAGCATTACAGATGGAGCTAAAATTTTAGGAGTACACATAATCACCGTGCGCGCGATGGTTCAAACAATATAGTGAGGGTGGTCTGTTATCATTATTAAAGCTGCGTCGATCGACTGAGAACCCCCGAGTAATTCCCTCAGAAGTAATAGCCAAAATCTCGACAAAAATTAGCGAGGAATCCTGCGAGTTTAAGAGTTACAAATAAATTGCGGCATGGGTCGAAGATAACTATCAAGTATTCGTCAAATATCAAACTTTACACAAGCAACTCTACTATCGCATGAAAGCCAAGTTAAAAGTACCAAGGCGTTTGAGTAACAAAAAAGATCCGGCGGCAGCAATCGAATTTAAAAAAAAAAACTAGAAAAATCGCTGAAAGCTGCATTATGGTTGGAGTCCACTACCCCTAATCCAGCAAAAAATGGTCTTAAATATTGGTGTCAAGATAAAACTAGAATCGGCTTAAAAACGATTGAAATAAAAAAGATAACAGCCCGTGTAGTTAAACCAATAGGTTTAGTTTAATGGAATTTTAAAGCTTACTATTTATACGGAGCGGTTGCCCCTAAAACTGGCAAAAATCTCTGGTTATATTTTTCACATCTTGATAGTCAATGTTTTCAAATATTCCTAAATAACCTAGCAGCAGTATATCCGGATAATTTAAATGTTATGCAACTGGATAATGGTAAGTTTCATCATAGCAGCCAGCTCAAAATTCCAGATAATATTTTACGGGTTTTTCAGCCACCTGGAGCGTCCCGAATTGAATCCAATCGAGAGAGTATGGCAATACATAAAACAAGAATTGAGTTGGGGACTGTATGACAACTTATATGAAATCAAAGAAAAAGTTCGCAGTCTTCTTGAAGAATTTTTAAGTGAAACAATCGCATCTATCGCAAGATGGGATTATATTCAATCGGCATTAGCTACTGTTGCATAATTTTGGAGAAGTGGTATAAGTTGGTGCGAAAGTTTATAACTATGTCACAAAAGATTGAGTAGGGCGCTCCGAGCTAAATTTAATGCGTTTTGTAGGGTAGTTTCCTTTTTTTTCTCTAGCTTCTACCCCATTAATTACGGCATAAGCCAGCTCTAATTCATCTTCAAACATTTTTTCTGCCAGCTCGTCTTTTTTGATATGTTGCCACTCCAACTCTATCGGATTCATTTCTGAACAATATTTGGGTAAAAATAAGATATATAGAACCCCTTTGACATCTTTTAAAATATGAATTAAGGGGTAGTGCCATGAAGGAAAGGATGGAGTAAACTTAAGCTACTATTAGCGAGAAGT
>JAUBOM010000102.1:321-28021 GCA_036700245.1 Microcoleus vaginatus BM001213989 | reverse complement strand
TATGCCCTATGCCCTATGCCCGCGAGAGCACCTCATGTTACTGAGAAAGGCTATAACTGACAAATCAATCGGATATAGCTGTTCTAAAAACTGACCGGGCAGAGCGTGAATCTGTTTAAATGTTTGTTAGCTATGGCATCCGATCGTTACTCCTGTTAGGAGAATCGAGCCTTTTCCCAGAACCAAACCTAGGATTTCACGCTCTAAATTTTTTACGTTTTAAGAGAATCGAGCCTTTTCCCAGAACCAAAGCTACTCTTTCACGCTGTATTTTTCTGGTTTAAGAAATATAAATAAAATTAACATTTTAATACAGCGAACTAGACTAGATGGTGTTTTGGGACTAATATCCTGACAATCGAAATAACTCAAGATTGCCCACCCCGATCGTAATTTAGTCTAGCAAGAAATTAGGAGGGATCGCCTGCTGAGGCGACCCAAAAAGGGGAATTAGCAATTCTCAAGTAACCGATTAGCAATTACAGATCGCTATCAAATCTCCGGTTCAAAGAGAGAATGTATAAATGAAACGTCTGATCGTTTGTTGTGATGGAACTTGGAACAAACTAGATACTGAGTGCCCAACTAATGTGGTTAAGCTTGCCCAGGCAGTGAAACGGACAGCCAGTAACGGGGTTCCGCAGATCGTGTTTTATGACGAGGGAATTGGAGTAGACAGTAACAAGATTGTGGGCGGAGTCACTGGGCTGGGAATCGATAAAAATATACAAGATGCCTATCGTTTTCTTTCTTTCAACTACGATCGCGGTGACAAAATCTATCTATTCGGGTTCAGTCGCGGTGCTTACACAGTCAGGAGTCTAGCGGGGATGATCTATTGCTCCGGTCTCCTATCCCGCAGTAAGATTACCAAGGCATCTCAAGCTTACGACCTTTACCGTAACCGAGAGATTAAACCAAATGATGAAACAGCAAAGAGTTTTCGCAAAGAAAACGGCAAAGATCGGGGCGAAAGCGTCCCGATTACCTTGCTTGGTTGTTTCGACACCGTTGGAGCCCTCGGTATTCCTCTTGTACCCGCCTTGAAGAAGTATGAGGAACAGCTCAAAAGAAGGTACAAATTCCACGACACCACTTTAAATCCGGATATTAAGAATGCGTTGCACGCCGTTGCGATCGACGAAATTCGCGAAATCTTTGATGTTACCCTGATGAAGAAAAATCCTGATGCCCCGAACCAGAAGCTTCGTCAAGTTTGGTTTCCAGGCGAACATGGCTGCATCGGCGGTGGTAAGGAAGAAAACCGCGGGTTATCAGATACTGTCTTGAAGTGGATGGTGGATCAAATCAGTGACCTTGAATTGGAGCTGGAATTCGAGCCAGAGGTCATTAAGGATATCCAGCCTAATTATAAGGTTAAATTTCAAAACAATCCTGGGTTCTACAGATTGGCAGGAACCAAGTGGCGCGAGGTGGGGAATGCCATTGAGGATCTTCATGAAAGCGCGATCGAGCGTTTTCAAAGCCTAGAAATCGAGTACCGCCCCAAGAATCTAGAACCGCTTTTTTTATCTAATAAACACTTAAAACCAATTGAAGAGGAGAGACAACAGTCGATCGAGATCCCGGAATTGAGCCGTGGCAATCAATCTAATCTACAAGAACCAAAACGACAAACAATTATGCCTTCAAAAAGAGACACATCAAGAGACGGGCAGAAAAACAAAATCGAGACTTTGCTTTTAACTAACTTCAAGCCGCTTTGGAACTTGATTCAAAGCAACGAGGGGTTCAGCAAAAAAGTCAACAAAACTCTGATTAACAATGCCGTCTTAAAAATTCCAACTCGCCCCTATGCGTTTAGTACCATGTCTCCCTACACCTCTTGGGATTCATTAAACGATCGCACTTATTCGGGACTTCATCTACCGCCTACTGATTGGAAGCCATTAACGGATAAAAACTACGTAGGGGTTAATTTAAGCCCCACAGAGAATTTTGAAAAGAATCTCCCGCCTATTAAGGATTTGGAGGTCTTGTACCGCAAAAAAGAAGGGAAGACGAAATATTCGGCCAAATCCTCTCTTATGTTCCCCTATTTCGTGCAATGGTTTACCGACAGTTTCCTGCGAACCGATCGACTGGATCAGCGCAGAAATAGTTCCAACCACCACATCGATCTGTGTAACGTCTATGGGTTGAACACAAATATTACTCGCCTGCTGAGGTCTTATCAAGGAGGCAAGCTAAAAAGCCAAATTCTCAATGGCGAAGAATATCCTCCTTTTTACTATGATGAGAACGGACAGCCTAAGGAAGAATTTAAAGGAATTCCCCATCAAATAGTCGGTGAATACGACGAAAAAAAATCAGACAAAATACCCCCAGAAAAGAGAAATAAATTATTTGTAATGGGGATAGAGTTAGAGCGTGTCAATGTGCAAGTTGGCTATGTAATGCTCAACGTTCTTGGCTTAAGAGAACATAATCGCGTGTGCGACCTCTTGGCAAAAAATTATCCAACTTGGGATGATGAACGCCTTTTCCAAACCGCCAGAAATATCGTGATGGCGGAGTTTCTGAAAATTGTGCTTGAGGATTATATCAACCACCTTACTCCCTATCACTTCCAATTCTTCACCGATCCGCCAGCGTTTGTTGATGAAAAATGGTATCGCAACAATTGGATGATGGTAGAATTTACTTTAGTTTATCGTTGGCATAGTATGCTGCCAGATAAGCTAATTCATAACGGGAAAGAAATGCCTATGCCCGAGTCGATGTGGAATAATGATATGATCATTAACAAGGGTTTGGGAGCTATGTTTGAAGAAAGTTGTTCCCAACCAGCAGCGCAATTGGGTTTATTCAATACGCCTGATTTCCTAATTCCAACCGAGACAGCGAGCATTCGTGCAGGTCGTGCAGCCAAATTAAGAAGCTACAACGATTACCGCGCACTGTGTAAGTATCCACGGGTGACGGATTTCAATCAAATTAGTGGCGATGAAGATGTCCAAAAAGAATTGAAACGATTGTACGGTCACGTAGACAACATTGAGTTGTATGTGGGACTCTACGCAGAAGATTTGCGGCCAAATTCTGCCTTACCTCCTTTAGTCGGACGACTGATAGGAATTGATGCATTTTCTGAAGCTTTTACCAATCCTTTATTAGCAGAAAATGTCTTCAATCCAGAAACTTTTTCACCAGTAGGTTGGGAAGAGATTATGAATACCAAGACCCTCGCGCAGGTGCTGAACCGTAATGTTCCTGGCGGCAAAGAGTACAAAGTTTCTTTTTATAATGAGGGTTGGAAACCATCTTAATGGGCTGACATAAGACGAGAAAAGTGGGGTTACAAAGTGTAAAGCGTACGCCTTTCTTTCCAATGTATAACTACTTTTCAATAAGAGCAGACAGTCACAGTGGTAAGTTGCTCGCGGTTTAGAGGATTACGCAATTAACCGCGAACAACTTACACCTGAGTTCCCTCGAAATTACGTGAAAAATCAGGTAAAATAAAAGGGAAAAATGCCAACCATTATCGCCACGATCAGCTTTTCCAAGGTTATTTATGAGCAAGAAGTTATTTACCGAATATCCCGAACAGGACGAACGCAAATACTACGATCTTTTGGTTGAGCAGGCCAAGCTTCGGATGGATAATCTTTACGGGGATAAGGAGCGGGCGCTGCGAGATACTCACGCCAAAACTCATGCGTGCGTTAAAGGAACTCTGGAAATTTTTGACTTCGATCACGAAGCGATTAAACGGGAATTGGGCAAACGCGCTTTGTTAAGTTCTTCGCGACTCAATGCTATTTCCCTTAAGCAAGGTTTGCTAGCAAAACCCAAAGAATATCCTGTTTGGTTGCGATTTGCTAACGGGGCTACCAAAGTATACAATGATTACGCCACAGATTCGCGCTCAATGTCAGTGAAAGTGATGGGGGTAGAAGGGGAACGACTGGCGCAAAGCCACGAGTCAAAAACCCAGGACATCATTGTTCACAATTCAGAGATATTTGTGAGCCAAACCATCAAAGACTACTACGGCTTTTTTTCTGCTCTGGTTGAATCACCAGAGACATTGAAAAAGTGGCTAATGCGACATCCCAGACACTTTATAGCGGTCTCGACGCTTACGGGTAGCCGGACTCCGAAGAGTTTGCTAACAGCCAAATATTGGAGCGGTTCACCATCTGCTTTGGGTCTCTATCCCGATTTCGATCCCTCCCAGCCTGGTCTAGTTCCTGTCGAATATCCTGCTGTAATTAAGTATGGGTTTACTCCGGTTTCATGCAAACCACCGCACGAGATAATTCCAGAAGAATCTCGACCGGGAATTCCTAAAATTCCCTTTGCCGATCGCGCTAAAGCCTTGGGTTTAGATCCCAATAAACCAGACAATTATTATCGGGAGGATCTAATTCAAGCTTTGGCGAAACCTGATGCCGAATACTGGTGGGATTTTGGCCTTCAGTTCCAAACGAGCCTAAAAATGCCGATCGACGATGGCATCAATGTTTGGAAGGAAAAGAACTCACCCTTCTTGACAGTAGGTCGTCTCACCGTCAAGCATCAGATTATTGATTATGAAAAACAATCTGATTTCAACGAAAACCTGAGATATTCTCCCTGGAACGGCTTAGCAGTTCATCGTCCTGTAGGTGCGATCAATCGGATACGCGGTGTTGTTTACCCGGTTGTAGCGGAGTATCGCCTTAAAAAGCGAGGTCTTGTCCACCACGAACCAACTGGAGAAGAAACATTTTAAGGAAATAATTTGATGCTGGGACATCCTTTAATGCCATCAGGCAGGTGTCGTCTGAGCAAATGGCAACTCAAGGAAGTTAACAAGCGAAACCTTCAAAAAATCCCATCCCTTGTTAGGGGTGGGAGTGTTGAAAATTATTAATTTTTAGTCCTCAGTCCTTAGTCCTCATTATTCAGTAGCAATTAATCAATAACTGGGTTCGTACCGAATTATTAATTACTTGCTAGCAAATAACTGATGACTAATGACCAACGACTGATGACTAATAGATTAGGCTTGCCGTGAGTAGTATTCCACCACTAGCAGTTCGTTAATCTGTAGAGCAATCCACTCGCGTTCGATAACGCCGTTAACTTTGCCAATTAGTTTTTGCTTATCAAATTCCAAGTGATTGGGCAAGTGAGCCAAGCCTGGGTCTTTGAGATTAGCTTCTACCATTGTGCGCGATCGCTCTCTATTTTTCACCGCAACCACATCACCAGGCTTGCACTGATAGCTGGCTATATTGACTTCGCGGTCGTTGACAGTTATGTGACCGTGATTTACCAATTGTCTAGCGGACGGAATGGTTGGAGCCATTCCCATCCGAAACACAGTATTGTCCAAGCGCATTTCCAAAAATTGCAGTAACACTTGACCTGTGGAGCCGGTGACACGGCGGGCTTTGCGGACGTAACGGAGCAGTTGGCGTTCCGTTACACCGTAATTGAAACGGAGTTTTTGCTTCTCTTGCAAGCGAACCGCGTACTCAGAGAGCTTTTTGCGGTTTTGACCGTGCTGGCCGGGCGGATAATCTCGTCTGGGGGTTTTGCGGGTTAGACCCGGCAACTCTTTCAGGCGACGGACGATTCTCAATCGGGGGCCTCGATATCGAGACATTTATTTTCCTCTCTAATATCTGTATGCAATTTTATGCAGACTCTATATTATATGTTAGTAACGGTCAAAGTTCCAACAAAAATCGATAAAAAAACGATCGACCGCAGCGCGAGCCATAATGTGCGGTAAATCCTGAAGGAAAAGCCGATCGCTCGATCGCCCCAATCAGCCAAAAAACTCACTACTCGATCTGCCATGCACAACCGCAATTTTTCCCGCACTTCTTCCCCAAAGCCAGCACCGACAGGCTCAAGCGCTATCGGGCGCTGGATGTTGGCCCTCGGCACGCAGCTAGCAGCACTCGGTTTGTTGGCCAGTGCACTGCCAATCTCGCCAGCATCAGCCATCACGATTAGAATTCCTCGCTCTAGGAATCCCTATCGTGTCTGCGCCCTGGAACTAATCGAAGCCGGAGTGTCGGCAGAGGCCGCCGCCGCCGCTTGTGCTGACGCGCTCAAACCCCGCGACATATCTAAATGCGCCCTCCAAATCAACCGCAAAACTAATATTTCTGGTATCGAAGCGCTCTCTAGCTGTCGGCGGGTGAGGCGTCCCAAGGAATTGGCTACTTGCGTAGTGAATATTAACGGCAAAACTCGAACTCAACCTGCAGCTCCCCTGCTAGTTCTCGATGGATGCCGCCGCAGTTTATTGCCACAACAGTTTGCTGAATGCGTAGTCGGCTTGAGCGGCAGGCTCGACTTTGCAACTGACAGGCTAATCGCCACTTGTCTCGACCCGAGGGGCAGCGTGAGCCAGTTGGACGGGCCTCCTGCACCGACGCCTCCTGCGGAGCTAATTTCACCGCCTTCGCGCCTCAACTAATCACTGTTAACTGTTGACTGTTAACGGTTAACTGTTGACGGTTAACTGTTGACTGTTGACTGTTGACTGTTGACTGTTGACTGTTGACTGTTAACTTATTCATGATTGATGACTAATGACTAATTTTTTTTAAATCAAATGTCAGAAATTTTTGCTGAAATTACCGTCGAAGAATTAGGTCGCCAATTAGCCGAAACTAATGCTGAGAAGTTGCAGCTTGTAGACGTGCGGGAACCTCATGAAATTGAACTCGCGGCGCTGCCGGGATTTGCAGCTTTTCCGCTGAGCGAGTTTGCCGAATGGTCTGGTGAAATTGACGATCGACTCGATCGCGACAAAGAAACCCTAGTTCTGTGCCATCACGGAGTGCGATCGGCTCAAATGTGCCAGTGGTTAGCCGCTCGAGGATTTACCAACGTTAAAAATATCGTTGGCGGTATCGATGCTTACTCAATGGTGGTGGATCGAACCGTCCCCCGCTATTAACATCAAATCCAGTTCTTAACTATCGTTTTCTTCAGAGTCCGCGCGGGCGGACTTTGTATGTGTAGAAACGAATTATATTTCCCCCGAATTACCTAATTAACTGTACGAAATCGAAAATTTAAAAGCCTACTCATAGTGAGGCGATCGCGCCCCTGCCTTTTCGAGTCATAAAGAGCCTGATCGGCCGCCAGTACCAGCGTTGCTGCATCATTTTCCTGGCCCGGCACAACGCTGGCAATTCCCAAACTAATCGTTACCACAGAATTAGGCAGACCGTCAAATTTCTCCGGCTTGAAAAAAATCTTCAAATCTTTAACTTTCACTCTAATGTCTTCGGCAACCAGCAGAGCGCTCGCCGCATCAGTTTGAGGTAAAATCACAGCAAATTCCTCGCCCCCGTAGCGAGCGGCTACATCAGTAGGACGCTGGAGTGATTGGCGAATTGTCTGAGCTACCGCTCGCAAACAATCATCTCCAGCTTGATGTCCGTAGGTATCATTATATATTTTGAAAAAATCGATGTCGCACATAATCAAAGATATCGGCGACCCATCGCGAGCCATCTGTTTCCATTCCGCTCGCAAGCAACTGTCAAAATGCCGTCTGTTGCCAATTTGAGTAAGTTCGTCCACATTCACCAAAGCTAGCAGCCTTTCATTTTCTTGCTGCAACTCCTCCCAACCACCAGCCGAGAAACTGTCGGAGTACAAATTTTGCTCTTTAAAATACAGGCGATATAATTCGCAAGACAAGCTACAGTTATTTCCCTCTAATTTGACAAGTCCCATGCTGTCTAACTGATAGGCTATAAAAGGTTCGAGGTGAACGCTATTTTTAGCATCGACAACCTGTTGGAAGGCGGATGCCAGTTCTGGCTGCTGTTGAATGGCGATCGACTGATTTCGTAAGTAGTCGCTATAAATTCCGCTGTGAGTAGGAGCTGCTATTAACAATTCTTCCAACTCGGCTAGCCCCAATTCCTCCCCAGACTCATCTCGATCGACCGACAGGGGATTTTGCAGCAAAATTGCCAGGTGATAGAGCGCTAAATGCACTAAATAAGGATGCCCGCCTACCATGTTCATTAATTGCTCGATCGGATAGCTGTCGCTCCAGTTGAGTCCGTGTCGGCGCGCCAAATCTTGGACTTGTTCAGCAGTCAATTCTGAGAGTTTAATCGGCAGCCCTACATTAAATGGAGATTGATTAAGACTTAAAGCAATATAAATTTCTGTGGAGTGAATGACGACAATGCGGAGTTTTTGCCAAGCTTCGCTAGCGCGAGCTTGTTCGTACCAAAAACGGAGCAGTGGCAGGAATTCTTGAGCAATATTGGCGCGTTTAAATACTCGGTTTAATTCGTTGAGTACCAAGACAACCGGACTGTCACTTTCGGCGAGCAAATAGTTTTCAAAGTAAAGAGAGCAGCTCACCTTGCTGCCCATATCTTCATCCCAGAATTCAGCGAGATTTGGTTCGAGTTTGAGTTGTCGAGCGACATTGATACAAAGCCAGCGCAAAAATTTATCTAAACTAGCAAAAACCGCTTCGTCGGCTTGCTGAAAGTCTACAGTTACTGTGCGGTATCCGCGCTCGAGGGCCGCGTGAATTATACGCAGCATCAGCGAACTTTTGCCCATTTTTATGGGAGCTTTAATGCGAATCAGGCTCCCAGGCTTGCTAATTTCTGCGCAAGCTCGGGCTTCGGCGGGCGATCGCTCGATATAAAATGGAGAGTCAATCGGTATGGGGCCGCCGGGAAATTCTAGGTCTGCAACCGTTTGGATTAAGTTTGGTGATTTTGGGATTCCTGCCATAGTCCTTCCGCGACGCGATACCCTGACTGTATCTTACCTTTGTCAGGTTAGGGGGGTAGACAAGCGGTGTACAAGATCGATCGAGAATCCTAAAAAATCTAACTTTTTAAGGATTTCCCACGACTGACTTTGCTATAGTAGTGTCACTTTACCCAATTTCAAACCCTGCTTTAACACTTCTGCCGACCGACAAAAATTCGACGGTAGCCCAGACGCCATGATTCTGGGCCTTTACCTGAAACATAACTCGTCGGTCGTTGATGTCGCGCAGGAACAGCCCCCATCAAAGGAGAAATAATCATTGTCACGCCACTACCTGTTTACCTCTGAATCGGTCACTGAAGGCCATCCCGATAAAATCTGCGATCAAATTTCAGATACGATTTTAGATGCCTTACTGACCGAAGACCCTAAAAGCCGCGTCGCAGCCGAAGTTGTCGTCAACACTGGCTTGATCCTGCTGACGGGCGAAATCACCACTAAAGCTCGGATAAATTACATGGAATTGGCGCGGAAAAAAATAGCCGATATTGGCTACATCCACGCTGACAACGGCTTTTGTGCCACTAGCTGCTCGGTCTTGGTGGCTCTAGATTCTCAGTCTCCCGATATTGCCCAAGGGGTCAATACGGCTCAGGAAAGCCGGGAAGAAGCTAGCGAAGAGGAATTGGACGCCATCGGCGCTGGCGACCAAGGTTTGATGTTTGGTTTTGCTTGCAACGAAACGCCGGAATTGATGCCTCTGCCGATCAGTCTGGCGCACCGGATTTGCCGTCAACTGGCCGCAGTCCGCAAAACCGGTCAGTTATCTTACCTGCGTCCCGATGGCAAAAGCCAAGTTACGGTGATTTACGAGGATGGCAAACCGGTTGGCATAGATACGATTTTAATTTCTACGCAGCACACCGAAACGATCGGCGACATCACAGACACCGCCGCAGTTCAAGCCAAGATCAAAGAGGACCTTTGGGCTGCAGTCGTCCAACCCGTGTTTGCCGATATTAGCCTGAAGCCGGATGCAGAAACTCGCTTCCTTGTCAACCCCACTGGCAAATTTGTCGTCGGCGGACCTCAAGGGGATTCGGGTTTGACGGGCCGCAAAATTATTGTGGATACCTACGGTGGCTATTCCCGCCACGGCGGCGGCGCTTTTTCTGGGAAAGACCCCACCAAGGTAGACCGCAGCGCGGCTTATGCTTGTCGCTACGTTGCTAAAAATATCGTGGCTGCTGGTTTGGCCCAAAAGTGCGAAGTGCAGTTGAGTTATGCGATCGGCGTTGCGCGCCCTGTTAGCATGATGATCGAAACTTTTGGCACTGGGAAAGTTGATGACGATCGCCTTTTGGAAGTTGTGAAGCAGCATTTTGAACTGCGTCCTGCGGGCATCATTCAGGCATTTAACTTGCAGAATTTGCCTGCTGAAAGAGGCGGCCGTTTCTATCAAGATGTGGCGGCTTACGGTCACTTCGGACGCACTGATTTAGAGCTGCCTTGGGAGCAAACTGATAAGGCCGAACTTTTGAAAGAAGCTTTGAGCGAGCAGTTGTTGGAAGTAGCCCGATAGTACAATTTTAGGGTGCGCACTGCGCACCCTATTTATTAGTTAGTTGCAATCTTTTTTCTTTTCTTGATTGCTACAATACTTGTCAAACCCAAAATAGCACCTGCGATAGTTGTCGGTTCTGGAACTGGTTCGGGAACTACTATCTCTGGCCCAAAATAACTGACGGTAGCACTTGGATCATTTCCTATCGAATGCCCCACAAGCTTTCTACTGGACATAAACTTATCATTCTCTATGCTCCAAGTAACTCGAGATATAGGAGTCAAGAAGCTGTACCCACTCAAGCTGAATCCTGCCAATTTCCTCTTTTGGCACATTGACCACTCCACCTGATACCTGCGTGAAATAATACTCACCACTTTCTGAATTAGGTGTCTCCGTAAAATTCTAAGACCAACGATTCTGATAATCGGACGGTGCAAATCTGGGTAATAGATAATTCAATCCTCCAGAAATTACACTGACTGATTCGTCACCATATCCCGTTAGAGATGAGTTATCAAAGCTGAAATTACCCTTGTAATTAGCAATATAAGGAGTAGGCCCGCCGCCGAATAAGCTTGTAGCATCGATCGTAAAATCCTAAGTGAGAACAGCGGCTTGTGCTTCGCTAGCAAATTGAGTTAATATGGCTCCACAGGCCAAGACGCTACTTGCGATCGCAACACTTAATTGATTCCCTTTGTATTTTGCTATTTTTTTAATGCCGAATAAATTATTGTAGGCTACGACTCTAAACTTTGATGAATGGAATGTTTATACAAAAGCTAGAGATTTTATTAAAGTTTACAAAAATCAGCTAGGCTCTGTACAATCAATCAATATCTAAAACTTTGACCTTTAATTAGGTTCGCAGACTTATCAAGAAAAGCATTTTATCCATAAATAATATCCGGTGCTACCAATTAATAACGTAGCGTGCGCCGTGCGCACCTTACAACAAAAATAGAATAAATAAATGCCATTTTTCACGCCTTTTCAATCAGCAATTCGCCATTTGGCTTCGGAACTCAAACAGCGGTTTGCGGGTGAAAATTTTGCCCCAAATCCAGCAGCGCTGCCAAGTTCGTTGGCATCTGAAAATCCGGGAATTCGTGGCGTTTGGATACCCAGCACCGACTGCCAAGTTCTCACCTCAAAACAGCGGATTGCTGAGGCAATGAAATTTCTCGCAGATACGGGATTTAATACAGTTTTTCCTGTAGTTTGGAACCGGGGTTTTACTGCTTATCCTTCTCAAATTATGCGCGAAAAATTTGGTGCGAAAATTGACGCGCGCTATCAAGGTCGCGACCCTTTGGCCGAATTAATTGTTGAGGCAAATAGAGTCGGTCTCAAAGTTATTCCTTGGTTTGAATACGGATTTGTGAGTTCTTACAATCTCAACGGCGGTCATTTGCTGGCGAAAAAACCGGAATGGGCGGCGCGCGATAGCAGCGGCAATTTACTTAAGAAAAATAACTTTGAATGGATGAATTCTCTAGACCCGGAAGTGCAAGAATTTTTGCTGGCGTTGATGCTGGAAGTTGCTAATAATTATCCGGTAAACGGCGTTCAAGGAGACGATCGCATTGCGCTTCCGGCAGAAGGCGGTTACGACGAAAAAACGGTTAAACGCTACCGAGAAGAGTGCGGGAGAGAACCGCCAGCGCATTGTAGAGAGCGACATTGGCTGCACTGGCGCGCTGATATGATTACTGAGTTTGTGGCTCGCTTGCACCGAGAATTGAAAGCTATTAATCCTGATTTGTTGCTGTCGATGTCGCCGAGTCCTTATGAGTGGGGACTGGTGGAATATTTGCAAGATTCTAAATCTTGGGTTGACAAAAAGTTGGTCGATATGCTTCACCCGCAGTTTTACCGCCGCGATTTTAACGCTTACAAACAATTGGTCGATCGACTGATTGGCGAACAGCTTAGCGGTGAGCAAGTACAGTGCGTGTCGCCGGGTATTTTGTTGGCGAATCGAGGCAGCCATTATAGCATAAATCCCGAGCTGTTGTTGCAAGTAATTGCTTACAACCGCCGTCGCGGCATTCAAGGAGAAGTGCTGTTTTTTTACGAAGGTTTGCGAGATAACGGTAACGCTTTGGCTGAGGTTTTGAAAAATGGGCCCTATGCTCGTTGAGAGACTGTCCCGCAATCAAGCTGTTTCCGGTTCGCTGCGTTCAAGTGAGCCGATCGTTATTTCAAGCCAACTTGCTATAAAATGATATAGCAGAGTTAGGCTAGCTAAAAAACCAGCGAAACCAAACAGCAAGCGCTACTAATTGTCAAGCTGATTGCCCAAACAAACCCGATAATTAATAATTGGGGAGTTGCAAAAATAGTGGGATCAGACATATTTTAGAAGTGGTGCAAGCTTTTTTTAGAAGTAGAGTTTTGTAGACGCTGTATTTTTTTTAAGACAGAAAGTTTAAAAGAGCAATCTCAAGCGCTCGCCAAAATAATAGGTAAATCAATGAACTCAGCAGCCACCCTCATCCAACAGCTACCCGAGCTCAGCGATGCTCAATTTAATGAAAAATATTTGAAACAAAAACAAGGGATGCGCACCTTAGCGACAATATTGCCCCAAGTAGAACAGCAAAGTCTGGCTTTGCGGGCAGTAAAATTAGCCCTAAAAGTAAATTTAAAACTCGGCTCGAAGCTAGCAGGAACAGTAAAGCCAGAATTTCAAACAGCCACAATAAAATTAATCGGAAAAATTCCAACCTCGCCCCAGCTCAAAATTCAACTGCTGGCCCTGACAAGTTCCGATATGGCAATTCCGATGCTGGTCGCCGCATTGAACCACAAAGAAAGTGCAGTGCGCCTTAATGCCATTCGGGCGATCGGGAAAATCGGCTCCGAAGCAGCAGTAATGGAATTAGCCCGATCGCTCGAATCCGAAGATTCCCAAGTGCAAGCTTGGGCGGCTTGGGCTTTAGGAGAAATCGACTCGAAACCAGCAGCCGGAGCACTGCTCAAAGCCCTCAACCACAAAGCCTCCGGGGTGCGCCTCTGGGCTGTTTGGGCCTTGGGCAAAATTCACCCCAAAACAGCCGTCCCCGCACTGCTCAAAGCCCTCAAACACCAAGACTCCGAGGTGCGCTGGCGGGCGGCCGTCAACTGCGGGAAAATCGGCGTCTCTGAGGTAGTTCCCTGGCTGATGAACGCCCTCAAAGACTCGAATCACATTGTCCGCGCTAGGGCAGCAGCGGCTTTGGGGAAAATCGGCGATGGTGAGGCAGTACCTCGCTTAGTAGAATTGCTCTACGATCCCGACTCCTATGCAGTTTCTTTGAGGGCCGCCGAGGCTTTGGGACAAATCGGCACGGAAACGGCTGTGGCCGGCCTGCTGGAAGCCCTCAACCATGACGACTCAGACGTGCGCGGCAGTGCAGTTTCTGCCTTGGGGGAAATCAGCAGCGAGGTGGCTGCGGTGGCGGTAATGCGATCGCTCTCGGATCGAGACATTTTCGTGCGCGGCAGGGCGGCAGTTGCCCTGGGGAACCTCAATACAGCCGGAGATCCTAACTTGCAAAAAATGGTGACAGCGGGACTGGCGCTGGCCATCGGCGACAGCGAATCTTATGTGCGGTGGAGAGTTGCTGCTGCTTTGGGGCAAATTGGGACAGAGGAAGCTGTGGCAGGTTTGGTGCGGCTGCTGGGGGACGAAACCTCTGGAGTGCGTCAAAATGCTGTTAAATCCCTCGGTCAAATTGGCTCTACCGCTGCTCTTTTGGCTCTGGAAGCAGCTTTAAACCGGGAATTTGCTGACGTTCGCGCGCTGGCAGCCCAATACTTGCCCGATCTCAGCACCTCGGCAGAAACTGTTGGCTTAGATCCCTCCGCTTCTGCAGATTTCTCGGGTGAAAAACTGCCGAAAATCCTGATTGTTCCGGAAGCAGAAGCCAGCGACTACATTGTCGATCGCCCTGCTGGCCGCCAGATCAAATACCTGATCTCGATCGGCAGTCCCGGCGTGCGCGAGCCCAGAAATTTTCACAAAGTCCCGAACCGACTGCGGCTGGAATTTAACGACCTCGACACCCCCGTTGACGACCCCGATCGAGTTTTGCCTAAACTTGAGGACGTAATCAAAATTATCGACTTCGCCCTCAAAATGTCGGCGCGATCGGGCAATTTGCTCGTCTGCTGCCAAAGCGGCATCAGCCGTTCAACAGCAACAGCTTTGACTGTTTGTGCTGCCTTGTTGGGCCGCGGCAAAGAACAAGAAGCGTGGGCCGTGGTGCTCGCCGCCAGACCCCAGGCTAAGCCGAATCGCTGGATGGTACAATTGGCAGATGAAGCTTTGGGTAGAGACGGTAAGTTAGCACTGGTGCTCGAATTGACCACTGCTACTCCAGAACTCAAAATTGCCAACAGTTGACTGGCAGAAACCGGGTTTCTTTTGGTAAGACCTACAGCTATACTCAACTTACACGACTTCGCTTCAGACTTGTCTTTGCGGGGCAGCGATGCCAAAAGTCGATCGCCTGGGTGCAAAAGTTCGATCGGCTGCCGCATTTGTTACATTCTGTACTGTGAATTCGTCCCATGCTCAACAAAAATCCTCCAGCAATCGTCGCATTGCTGGCAGCCAAAATCCAAAGCGAAGGAATGGGGTGCATTGTTAAGAGACTATATCAGCTTTGGGCCACTCCCAGGCCAAACGGGTCAGACAAAATTTTCTGCTTGTATAATTCTATGCGGGGATAATTACCTGCTGGGATAAAAATTTCTTTATTATGCCTGTGGCAGACTTTTACGAGTCGAAAAAGTATTTTGGCAACAGCCATCAATACCCTAATTATTTATTAGACATCAACCGAATTTAAGTTTCTCCTCTGACTCCACAAGAGTTTCAGATGCTTTTTTGCAGATGTCTACTGGAAAACAGACAAGATTTTCCGTGTGGAGAACTTAAGAGCGTGGTAGATTTTAAGAAAATACAGGGGTTGCATATGTCAAAAATTTACTTGCTAAAAAAAAACAGGGAACGAAGCAAGTTTATCAGTTGCCGTTTGGGAATGCCAGGGCGAGTTCAATCCAGAGTTAGAACAACTTAACCCGCCGCAAAAACCTGTGGCAACGTGAAAGGTCAACCCAAAAAGTAGCAATGTAGGTAAACTGATGTCGCTCTTTATTTCTGAAGAAGCCGCTTCTCTAGAAACCGCACAAAAAAAAATATCCAGCCAGGATTTTGTAGAAAGATCATCCTTAATAATCAGCAAAATCTTGCCATTTAAAATTGGCGGTTGGCCCATCCATCAAAAAATTGGCGGCGGGTATTTCCTGGCAATAGGAATCGGATTTATAGGCTCCCTGAGCGGACTGGCAATAGCCGACTACTACCAAGGAAAAGGAGTAAACCAACTCAATGATGCTCACCTGCAGGCCCAATTGCTGGGCAATTTTAAAGATTCAGCGCTGGCGGCGCAATTGCAGGGAGCGCAGCTAGATTCTTTTGTAGAGAATTCAGCCCAACTAGAATTGCAAAAAGAGCATTTGATCGCGAGTATTACTAAGGCAAAGAACCTGCGCTTAAAAATACAAAACTTTGCCGACAGCAAACCCGCTTGGCTGGCAGCAGAACCTGCGATTCTCAAAGCTTTACTGCAAGATTGCACAGAAGATTTAGAATCTTACGCCGATACTCTCCTGTCCAGCTTGCAGCAAATCCAGGGATCGCAATTATCACCAGCCCAGATAGAGTTAGCCCGAAAAATGCTGGCAATTAAAAGCGGAGAAGGTGCAAAACAACTCGACAGTCGCCTTCACGAACTGAGCAAAATCCTTGAGATTGCCCAGCAGCAAGAGAGGCAAGGCGGTGAATTGATGGAGGACGCGCAAGGCCTCGAAAAGGGCATAATTATTATTAGTATGCTGCTGTCGGTAGCGGTGGCGGGAATGGTGGCTTACCAAACGAGTCGGGCGATCGCCCAACCTGTTATCAGCGTCACTCAGGTGGCCGAACAAGTGGCCGCCGAGTCTAATTTTGATTTGCGAGCTCCCGTCACCGGACAAGACGAAATAGGCTCATTAGCTGTGTCTCTCAATCACCTAATCGAGCGGGTTTCGGAACATACGAAAGAATTGGAAAAAGCTAAGGAAGCCGCCGTCGCCGCTAACACTGCTAAAAGCCAGTTTTTAGCAAATATGAGCCACGAATTGCGGACGCCTTTAAATGCGATTATCGGCTACAGTCAACTACTTTCAGAAGATGCCGAGGAGGCGGGATTGGATGATTTTGTACCCGACTTGCAGAAGATTTACGAGGCCGGCACGCATCTGCTATGTTTAATTAACGATATTCTCGATCTTTCAAAAATTGAAGCAGGAAGGATGAAACTCGAAATCAATGAATTTGACATCGAATTGCTGGTAGAAGATGTTGCGAGTGCTGCGAAACCGTCCATAGAAAATAATGGAAATATTTTAGAAATAGAGTGCGATCGAAGTGCGGGTATCATTCACGCAGATTTCAAGAAAGTGCGGCAGGTTTTGAAGCACCTGTTGAGTAATGCTGCTAAGTTTACCAAAAACGGCAGGGTGAAAGTGAGTGTCAGGCGCATTGCAGGAAAGGGAGAATTGAATGCTGCAGGGCGATCGGGTATTGAGAATTCTATGGTTGCAGGTGAAACAGATTCTGTGGGGATAGCTTCTCCCCTGCCGAATGTTGAAGAGTCGGATTGGATTTGCTTATCTGTTAAAGATACCGGAATTGGAATGTCGGAAGAACAACAGCACAAGTTGTTTGAAGCTTTTGTGCAAGCTGACTGTTCAACAACGCGACGATACGGTGGCACCGGATTGGGGCTGACAATTAGCCGCTACTACTGTGAGATGATGGGGGGGGAGATTTTGGTAGAAAGCGAGGAGGGGAAAGGGTGTATTTTCACTGTCCGTATACCGGTGGGAAATGGGTGATGTGATGTTTGGGCGAGAGATGTAGGGAGTACGCCGAGGGGCGAAAATTTATGTTTCAAACCTCTGGCTTGATGTCCAAATGCTTCACTCTTGTCCGTGGGGGCGATCGCCACCAGCCTCATTTTTGTATAACAACATAATCTTACCTGTCATCAAACGGCTTGAGGCACTCAATCTCTATCTCTTAGACTAGGTTTATTTACTCACACGCCTTATAAGCTCTTGAAATAGTTTTTCTTGCATCAAATAGTCTACATCCAAACAACATCGCAAAGCAGCAAATGCAATCTCTGATTCAGTAAACCCTTTTTTATTATTTGGAAGATAAGGCTCAATATACCAGCAAAAAAGCTCAATAAAATCATGTCCACGTATCTTGTTCCTAATTTCTGATATATTTTTATTTCGTAGTTCCTTGACTTTATCTAAGAAAGCAATTTTCTCTGAAGATCTATTATTCTTATTTAGGTATTTATCAACAAAGTCCTTTGAATCAAATTCAATTTGACCACGTTTTCGTTTGTTAAAGCAGCGTTTTAGCGAAGGTAATGACAACCATTCCATTCCATAACTCAAAGATTCGTTAGCAGCTCTAAGTAAAAACATTTCTTCAAGAATAGGGGAAATATTTTCCAGAATATTCACAGCTGCTAAATCATCTCTATGTAACGCCAACCTTAAAAATTTTTCAATAATATTAGAATCGAAAAGATACATTTCAATTGACGTATAGTCAGTAAATAGTAAAAGTTCAGATTCTATACTTGAACTTCCTATTAAGTCATCAAAATCTCTGTCAGCAATACAAACAACGTGAGGAAGGCTTGTTTCAAAAAGCCTTTGCAGTTGAAAAGCCAAAAAAATCACTCGACTACGATTACTGTCATTTAATCCTAGTGCAAAAAGCTGATCAGTAGGTATATCTACAGTATCAATTTCGTAAACAGCACAGTTTTTTGTATCTAAATTAGACTCATCCAAAAACCATTGAATGATAGACTTATCAGTTAATCCTTCAACATACACATCATGTAAACTAGGTTCAAGCTCATACCGAGCAACTAACTCATCTAATTTACGGCGTTTCTCATCTTCCATTTTCAATCTCGTTGCTTACATCTTGTAGCTTAACTACATTCCTTCTATATTGAGCCAGCAACTCAATAGAATGAGTAGCAAGTAAAAACTGGACTAAGCTACCCTTCGTAAACTCAAGGAGTACATGAATAAGTTGCCGCTGCCATTTAATATTTAAAGATATTTCAGGTTCATCAATGATAAAAATTGTGGCTTTATCTCTTGCAGTTAAAGTATTACAAAGCAATAGCAGCAGTTGCTTTTCACCAGATGAAAGTGATTCGGGAGAAATCTCTTGACCTTTTTCAGTTGCGATCTTCAACCCGGTCCTAACGTGCAACTCAATCTTTTTATCATTAAAAAAGCTATTAACTGTACTTACAAAAAGTTTCAACAAATTTTGTGTCTCTTGCAACGCATCTAGTCTTGCTGAAACGCTATCAAGGTAGGGTTTTAAGACTTTCCAAGTAATAGTAAGAGTTGCTTCACTATTATTATTGCCAATTGTACGGATTAGATTTTTAGTGTCTAGTGGTGACATCAAACCAAAATAAGAAAATTCTTTACTTCTATCTTCTTCGGCTTGTAATCTTTCAATTAATTGTTGTGATGAGTGTGGAAGATCCTCCGATACTATTTCACCTTTACCTGAGGTAATAATTCTTGAAATAATGTCTTCATACAGATTATGAACACTGGCAGACCCTCTATTAGATCCTTTTAATGCTTGCTCTCGAATCCAATTTTCAGTACGGGCTATAGAAGTTTTTAATGCAAAATCTCGATCTATATTGGCAACGTGAGATGACGTTCTTAAAAACCGTCGCGGATCTAGACCCATACGACGATTCTCCGACATAAGAAAGAATTGCTGAAGTTCTGTTTCTTCTGACTCAAATACATCGCTGTTGAGAACTCTATCGTCACCAAGAAAAAATACACTTAACTGAAGTTCCGATAACCTTCTTAAAAGAAGATTTCCATCTAAACCCTGGGGTCTTCCGTCCTCATTGATTTCATATTTAACTTTGGAAACACTCTTACCTTCTTCTAGAAGTTCAATTTGAAAGGGTCCAAGTAAATCCTTTTCTTGACGAGAAACTACTATATGGGTTCCACCAGCTAGCGAAACAGCAAATTTAGCAAAAGGTATTTGCGCTATGAAAGAACGATGTCCTCTGTCTTCAGAAGGAGAAAGAAGATGAAAAAGTAGTTTAAGAATAGTGGTTTTTCCAGAACCATTATCACCATATAAAATAAACAATGAGCTTAATGAACCTGTACTTGCTACTTCTTTTGAAAGATCATAAGTGTATTTCCCGAACAACTTTTCGATTTCAATACGAGTTACCGAGAGAGGAAATTCTGCTGATAGACTATTAGTTTTATCGATAGCAGACATAGTTGTTGGTTTAGACATAATTCTAGACCCTTACCTTAAAAGTGACAAAAGCTCCTTAAAGAGCTTTCGCCAAAAAATAAATTTTGCTATTCAGAACGTCTTTACCGGAATTTCCTCGACCCTAGTGGGTAACGGGATGTCGTGCTTAGAGCATTTCTGCTGCATCCATCTCTTTAATATAGTTCCTGATTTTGATCGGTGTCAATAGTCGTTGTTGAGTTTGGCGTCATCAAAGATCCACCACAGCAAAATGTGGGTTTCGAGGAGGTAGCTCATTCCCATTGCTTGAATTCCTCTTCTAGTTGGGGTTCAAAGAAAGCGTCCCCGAGTTGTCCGGTGAGTAAACCGGGAGTGCGGGCCTGTGTACGCTCTCTCCCTAAACCCAGGCGAAATTAGTGAATCAAGTCATAAAGTTGTGCGAGCTTATCTTCGGGAATGTTTTGCAGTTATTGGATAATCTTCTGGAGCAATATAAATTAAATTCTCCCGTGGTTGGTGGTTAATTAATTATCTGCCGCTGGTTGAGCGTACTCGAAACCAGCAACATCAAATTATTTTCCCACACCAGCCGGCTGCTGACGGTTTCGCAGTTCCAGAAAAATTAACAAAGCATTAACATCAGCCGGATTCACCCCGCCAATTCTCGCCGCTTGGCCAATAGTCAGTGGCTGCACTTTAGCCAACTTTTCCCGCGACTCCTTCGACAGAGTTGTAATTGCCATGTAGTCCAAATCGGTAGGCAATTGTCGGCGTTCGTGTTTGGCAATGTCATCAATTTGATTTTGCTGTCTTTGCAAATAGCCGGAATATTTGATGTCAATTTCTGCACCCTCTTTCTCAGCCAACTTCAAACTCGAATTGCCTAAATCGTACCGTTCCAAATCGACATAATGAAAACCAGGACGGCGCAGCAAATCAGCGAGAGTAATTGAACCTTTAATCGCTTGTTGAGTGTCAGCCAAAATTGCCTTGCCAATCTCCTCGTGTTCTTTCACACGAATCGAGTACAAACGGGCTTTTTCCGCCACAATATTAGCTTGTTTCCCCTCAAATAACTCCCAGCGACGATCGCCAATCAAACCAATTTCCCGTCCCAGCGGAGTCAAGCGTTGGTCAGCATTGTCCGATCGCAATAATAACCGATATTCCGATCGCGAAGTCAGCATCCGGTAAGGTTCCCGCAAATCCTTCGTACACAAATCATCTATCAGAGTGCCGATATAACTTTGCTCGCGAGGAAACACAATCATCTCCTGATTTTTCGCAAACCGGGCCGCATTAATACCCGCCACAATCCCCTGTGCAGCCGCCTCCTCATATCCAGTCGTACCATTCACCTGACCCGCGCAAAACAGCCCTTCAATCTTCTTAGTCATCAGCGTCGGATAACACTGAGTTGCCGGCAAATAATCGTACTCCACAGCATAAGCAGGGCGCATCATCTCGCACTTTTCCAAACCAGGAAGAGTCCGCAGCATTTGCAATTGCAAACTTTCCGGTAAACCAGTCGAAAATCCTTGAATGTAAAGTTCAGGAATATCCCTACCTTCCGGTTCAATAAAAATCTGGTGACTTTCCTTATCTGCAAACCGCACAATCTTATCTTCAATACTCGGACAGTAGCGGGGCCCCTTCGCATCAACCCAGCCGCCGTAGACCGGAGAAAGGTGCAAATTGTCTCTAATTAGCTGGTGAGTTTCTGGCGTAGTTCGAGTTAGGTAACAAGGCATTTGTTCCCGTTCGACCCAAACTTCTGGATCGAAACTAAACCAGCGAACATCTGCATCTCCCGGCTGCGGTTCCAGGTTAGTAAAATCGAGAGTACGTTTGTCAACTCTCGCCGGAGTTCCAGTTTTCAACCTGCCCGTTTCAAAGCCCAAACGGTTGAGAGTTTCTGTCAAACCAACGGCGGCAAATTCTCCGGCGCGTCCAGCAGCCATCGACTTATTGCCCACCCAAATCGTGCCGCCCAAAAAAGTGCCTGTGGTGAGAATTACAGCTTTGCATTCAAAAGCGACGCCGAAGTATGTTTCAACTCCGATAACTTCTTCGTTCTTGCCCAAAACTAAGTCTGTAACCATCGCTTCGCGGATGGTCAAATTCTCTTGATTTTCAACAATATTATTCATCACAGCGGCGTATTCCCGCTTGTCTGTTTGTGCTCTCAGCGCCCACACTGCAGGGCCTCGTGAAGAGTTGAGGATGCGTTTTTGTAAGTAAGTGCGATCGGCCATTTTGCCAATTTCCCCACCTAAAGCATCCACTTCGTTAGTGAGTTGAGATTTAGCCGGGCCGCCGACAGCAGGATTGCAGGGTTGCCACGCAATTTTGTCGAGGTTGAGAGTGAGTAAAAGAGTGCGACAGCCGAGGCGAGAAGTGGCGAGGGCGGCTTCGCAGCCGGAGTGTCCGGCACCAACTACGATGATGTCGAAACTGTCTTGGAATTGTACTGGTGTTTGTGCGGTCATGGTCGGTGTTTGAGTTGCAAAGACTCGTACTTTATTTTAGCAGTAATGTCGATTGTTTTGGGATTGGGTTTTTGACCCAAATATCCCTGGGGAATTTTTAACCGCAGATCCACGCGACCGGGTGGGGATGGATGTCTAGTGCAATTTGAAGTTTTATCGTTGATTCAGATAAAATTGAGGTAGATTAACCGAGAGCAGATGATGCGATCGACAGCAGCGACCAAAAGGGCAAAATTACCACAACCTTGTTAGGGCCCGAAGGCACATTTGAATGTTTAGAACTTCCTGACTCAAGCGAGGCGCTGTCAGGAGTATTCCCGATCGAAATGCTAGGAATTGCACTCGACTTGAACAATCAAAGATTGGAGATTTTGCCGATCGACCAGACAGAAACCCCTCTCACAATTAGGTAAATTTCTCCCCAACAGCTAGCAGATTACCTACCTCTTCCCCACTCTTCCTTCGCGTCCTTGGCGTCTTCGCGGTTCAATAATTCCGTAATCAGGCAGTTTTGCGCTATGTTAGACAAAAAAATCTCAACAAGCGTACACAACAAATGAAATATTTTTTCTTATCCGACGGGTGGAAAGTTGGGCGAGTCTGGGGAGTCGGCGGCGAGTGGACTTACGCCGCTTGGAGACGCCACCCCGACATTGTACAACTCGACCTCTGTGTGTCGGATCACAAAGAAAAAATGTGGCTCTACCGCGTCGAAGAGGCTGTACTCATGGTAGAAGTCAAACCCACAGCCCCCGCAGATCCGAACGATCCTGCCAAAAACATCGGTAACGTCGTGCTGACCAGACTGATCGATGCCGAGCAAGTCCTCGAACGCCTCGGGACGATCGCCACCCGCTGCGAAATGGGCAACTCGCAACTAATGTAACGCCCAACATATTGCAATCGGTTCTAACACTCGATACACTTCTTTAAATAACTTTCATTTTTATGCCTCCACCTTTGAAGGTAGAGGGCATTCGGCAAAAGGCAGAATTTAAAGCCCGCAGGTAACTGCTCGGGATTGAGAATCTGAATTTTCCGTCAAAATAGACATCATCACTTACACCTTGGAGAACCGCAATCAATGGGATTACCCTGGTATCGCGTACACACAGTCGTCTTAAATGACCCAGGCCGATTGATTTCTGTACACTTAATGCACACCGCCCTCGTGGCAGGTTGGGCCGGCTCAATGGCCCTTTATGAATTAGCAGTTTTTGACCCCACAGACCCAGTTTTAAACCCGATGTGGCGTCAAGGGATGTTCGTGCTCCCCTTCATGACCCGCTTAGGAGTTACCGGTTCTTGGGGCGGTTGGAGCATCACGGGCGAAGGTAACGTCGATCCCGGCTTCTGGTCTTTTGAAGGCGTCGCCGTCGCTCACATTATCCTCTCGGGCCTGCTGTTCTTAGCAGCAGTTTGGCACTGGGTATTTTGGGACTTAGAACTTTTCAGAGACCCTCGCACCGGTGAACCAGCCCTCGACTTGCCAAAAATGTTTGGCATTCACCTGTTCCTCTCCGGCTTGCTGTGCTTCGGCTTCGGCGCATTTCACCTTTCGGGACTTTTCGGCCCGGGAATGTGGGTGTCCGACCCCTACGGCCTGACCGGTCACGTCCAGCCAGTGGCGCCTTCTTGGGGCCCTGAAGGCTTCGATCCCTTCAATCCGGGCGGTATCGTGGCTCACCACATTGCAGCGGGTGTAGTCGGTGTAATTGCCGGTTTGTTCCACTTGACAGTGCGGCCGCCGGAACGTCTTTACAAAGCCCTGCGGATGGGGAATATCGAAACTGTACTTTCTAGCAGTATTGCTGCCGTATTCTTTGCAGCCTTTGTAGTTGCCGGTACGATGTGGTACGGTTCTGCTGCTACTCCGATCGAACTTTTTGGCCCGACTCGCTATCAGTGGGACAGCGGCTATTTCCAACAAGAAATCGATCGCAGAGCTCAAGCTAGCTTGGCCGGGGGCCAAAGCTTCCAAGAAGCTTACGAACAAATTCCCGAAAAATTGGCTTTCTACGACTACGTGGGCAACTCTCCTGCTAAAGGCGGTTTGTTCCGCGCCGGCGCGATGGTCAATGGCGACGGTATTGCTAAATCTTGGCTGGGCCACCCAGTATTTACTGACAACGAAGGTCGGGTTTTGTCGGTTCGCCGCCTCCCCAACTTCTTTGAAACTTTCCCAGTAATTTTGACGGACAAAGATGGGGTCGTTCGTGCTGACATCCCCTTCCGCCGCGCTGAATCACAATACAGCTTTGAACAAAGCGGAGTTACTGTCAGCTTCTACGGTGGCGAACTTAACGGCCAAACCTTTAATAATCCTCTAGATGTTAAGAAGTTTGCTCGCGCCGCCCAAAAGGGTGAAGTATTTGAATTCGATCGCGAAACCTTGAATTCAGACGGGGTTTTCCGCACTTCGACTCGCGGTTGGTTCACTTTCGGACACGTTTGCTTTGCTTTGCTGTTCTTCTTCGGCCATATCTGGCACGGTTCTCGGACTATTTTCCGCGACGTGTTTGCTGGAGTTGAGGCTGACATGGAAGAACAAGTCGAGTGGGGCTTGTTCCAAAAACTGGGCGACGTGACCACCAGAAGAGAAGAATCTCTCTAGATTTCGCCAGCCTCTGGGTAGCCGGGAAACTTCCCCGGTGTAAAAAAACCCGGTTTCTTGAAGAAACCGGGTTTTTTTAGTTAATAATAAAACCAGTAATTAAGATAAAATAATACGGCAAGGGAAGATAGGGAAAATTTAACATGGAAAGTGTTGCTTACATTTTGATTCTGGCTTTAGCCATAGGCGTACTATTTTTTGCGATCGCCTTTCGGGAACCTCCCCGGATTGGCAAATAATTAGCTACACGCCTGCAGCAAGTCCAAAATATCCTGAACCGGACTGCAGTCAGCCCGCATCATAGCCATCGAATTTGGTGCGGGACTATTTCACCGCTGTTTGCTTTCGTCATTTTTCTAGTCCAGCCATTCATCAGACCCCAGGCGGTGAGATGAATGGCAATTTGCTGGCAATGCCTGTTAAAATCAGCAATCATGCGCTGTTCCTCCTGCCAACACACAAATAGCCGCGTTCTCGAATCGCGCTCAGCCGAATCAGGTCAAAGCATCCGTCGGCGGCGCGAGTGTTTGAGCTGCCAGCACCGCTTCACAACTTACGAACGCATAGAATTTGTGCCGATTACGGTGATCAAGCGGGACGGCAAGCGCGAATCTTTTGACAGGTCAAAATTAGTCAGGGGATTGATTCGGGCCTGCGAAAAAACTGGTTTGTCTTCCGGCCATCTCGAAACCCTGGCAGAAGAAATCGAGGCGCAACTCCAAGGTCGATCGCTCCGAGAAATCGCCAGTTCCGAAATTGGCGAACTGGTGCTGTTGCACCTGCGGCCGCTCAGCGAAGTCGCTTATGTCCGTTTTGCCTCGGTATACCGACAATTTCGAGGCATCCGAGACTTTGTAGATACCCTAAATCACCTTCAGAATCCCCTCGACGAAGCTGAAGAAACAGAAACAAAGCCAGATTTTGACCCAGATTCGCCACAGCCGGATGCCTGCGATCGAGAAAGCCCCGCATCCTGCGCTACTCCCAGCTAAACTCGCTTAAATTAATTTAAAAGCACTAGGCGGGTCAGTCGATTTTAGATCGTCGATTTTAGATTTTAGATTTTAGATTTACTCGACAGATGCAATCTGGGAGCTCGAACAAGAGTCGAAAATTTCGATCGATCCGCGGCAGGAGTACGTGGCCCGGTATCCGTTTTTAGGCCGGGTAAGTTATCGAAATATTCTTTTGAGATTGAAAACCCTGTCCGTTTAAGCCCCGGATTCCAAGCGACGGCGGGAGCGGCTTGCCGAACTCTCAGCGCTTCGCCGAACCTCTCTTGGGGCGAAGAGTCCCCGTGTTCTTTTTTCAGGGTCTTTGTGCTAGGTGTGTTATGATCGTCATCGGTCTAAAATTGAGTATAACTAAACAACGTAAAAGCTTAACTAGATTGGTTAAGTGCTCCGTCACACCTCACGGTGTTGCAGTTTAGGAAAGCTAAATTTGAACAAAACCTAACTACAGGTGAAGAACTAATTAAATACGGTAAGGCATACCGGAATTTACGCTTCTGGAAAAACCGACCTCTACTTAAACTGGAGTAATCCTGTCGCAAGTGGCGTCGGCTCATTCAATGAAGAATCTCAGTTTCTTTTTACCTGAGAGTGTCAATGGACTCTGAATGTTAAGATTAAACCTTTTAACGCAGAGTGCAGAGTTTCGATTAATAGCAGTGGCAAGCCCCCATGTGCAATTGCACAGGGAAAAAGTTAGCAAAAACTGACTTTAGTAAAAGATTTTGAAAGAAGTTAACCGCTTTTTCACCAAAATCTCTAATATCTGCCTGCACAAACGAAAAACATGAAGGAGAGAAATCCTAGGAAACTATTCGCATGGTCAATCTCAAAACCACAGTCAAAGATATCGGCTTTACTCACGAAGATTTTGCAGCCCTACTTGATAAATATGACTATCACTTTAGCCCGGGCGATGTAGTAGCGGGTACAGTTTTTAGTATAGAACCGAGGGGTGCTCTGATTGATATCGGTGCTAAAACAGCAGCGTACATTCCCATTCAGGAAATGTCCATCAATCGAGTCGAAAGCCCTGAAGAGGTATTGCAATCAAACGAAACCAGAGAATTTTTCATTCTAACCGATGAAAATGAAGACGGACAATTAACCCTGTCCATCCGGCGCATCGAGTATATGCGGGCCTGGGAAAGAGTGCGACAACTGCAAGCAGAAGATGCCACAGTACGATCGCAAGTATTTGCCACCAACCGCGGCGGCGCACTCGTGAGAATAGAAGGCTTGCGAGGCTTTATTCCCGGTTCTCACATCAGCACCCGCAAACCGAAGGAAGAATTAGTCGCCGAAGAATTACCATTAAAATTCTTAGAGGTAGACGAAGACCGCAACCGCTTAGTGCTCAGCCACCGCCGCGCTTTAGTAGAAAAGAAGATGAACCGTCTCGAAGTCGGGGAAGTCGTAACCGGTACAGTGCGCGGCATCAAGCCTTACGGTGCTTTCATCGATATTGGCGGCGTCAGCGGCTTGCTGCACATCTCGGAAATTTCGCACGATCACATCGATACGCCTCACAGCGTGTTCAATGTCAACGACGAAGTGAAAGTCATGATTATTGACTTGGATGCCGATAGGGGCCGGATTTCTCTCTCTACCAAGCAGTTGGAACCGGAACCCGGCGCGATGGTCAAAAATCGCGAATTGGTGTACGAAAAAGCTGAGGAAATGGCAGCTAAGTTCCGCGAGAAAATGCTCGCTCAAAAGCAAGCTAAAGCAGGCATAGACGTTCCTGTAGACTCGATCGATCCTGATGACATCCCCGACGAAATACTCGAGGACGTGCCCTCAGCAATGGAAGATCTGCCAGAAGAAGAAGTAGCACCGGAAGCAGCACCGGAAGCAGCACCGGAAGCAGCACCGGAAGCAGCACCGGAAGCAGCACCG
>JAUBOM010000102.1:0-221 GCA_036700245.1 Microcoleus vaginatus BM001213989 | reverse complement strand
GAAGCAGTATTAGATGTAGAGGAAGAAATCCCTCCTGCGACCGTAGAATAACATCGCAAGTCATTGCAAGTCACTGTCATTTAAAGAGGGTATTTTCCCTCTTTTTTTTGCCTTCAACGCCACCATTAGCAGTTAGCAAATATAGCCTTTCTCAGTAACATGAGGTGCTCATTGGGCATTGGGCATTGGGCATTGGGCATTGGGCATTGGGCATTGGGCAT
>JAUBOM010000101.1:0-28227 GCA_036700245.1 Microcoleus vaginatus BM001213989 | reverse complement strand
AAATTGGCTCAATCCTTACTAACTATGGGTTTGGGGCGGGTCGTCACCCCCCCAGAATTCCCTAGTCCAAAATAGTCCGTTAGCTTGCCACCATTGCCTAAATATTTCCTTGTCACCATCTGGCTGAGGTAGCTGTTTCTTAAGTTCTTGCAGTGCTTGCATTAATTCAGGTTCAACAAGAGGGACAAGAAGAATGTCGTGGGCAAGACTAAGGGCTGGGTCAATAGCACCGTCGAGTACAGGCAAAATGGCAAGGTCAAGAACAAGGTCTAGGGTAATTTCAATAGCAGGATCAAAGGTATGTTTAACGGCAAGGTAAAGGGCTGGGTCAAGGAAACGTTCAGGGTTACGATTAAGAGCAAGCTCAAGGGATGGGAGAAGGGAAAAGTAAAAGAATCTCAGTGCCGCAGGTTTGTAGGGAAAATCAACAGAAAGGGATTTTTCATTTACCCACAAGAGGAACTGCTGCAACTGCTCATCCTGTGCGACCAGTCCATCAACTTGCTGCTTCATTGACAACAACAAGTCATCAGCTTTTTGCAACATCCCAACTGCTAACAACAAGACTTCTCGCCAACGCTTCTCGGTCAGGTGGCTGACCAGTTTTCCCATAGCTTGTGGAGCGGAATTGTTAACTATTTCTCTAGCAGTGAAATACTCTTGAAATGTTAAATGAGAAAACGAATAAATCCCTCTTGCCCTCTCCACTAATAAGCCATGTTGTGCCTCGAGTGCCTTCAACACAACCTCACTGTCCATTTCCAACTCAATGGGGTCAGTTGTGCCATCGGGTAAGTTAGCCAAATAGTCGGCAATCACTTGTTGGAGTTGAGTTTTTTCAAAAAAGTAATCGCCCCGTTCAAAAGTAATAGCTGCTACAAAAGCAAGTAGATGTTTCTTGCGGCACAAATTCAAATCGCGATAAACTTCATCCCGTTTAATGCCTCTAGTTTCATCCCATTTTCTGAGCATGATTTCCACTCCTTCCTCATACAAATTGGCTCGGTTGGATGGGAAATCGGCTTTTGCGTGGAATACTAAACAAGTCAGATTCAACAAGATAGGCGTTACTGCCAGTTCTCGAATTTGCAGATTTTTCTTCATTTTTAGCTGCTCAAGAAATTGAGATGCTAAAGCTTTGCCTGCCTCCATATTCTGAGAAAATACCACAAACCAATTGCGAGCAAAGGCAGCGATTTGCTTGTTATTAAAATCGGCTACCTCAACACAGGTAAAGGCTGCGTCGTGAAATCTGTACTTAGCAGCGGCAATTCGACAGGTAATAATAAACTGATTGTTGTAATACTTTTGGACAAACTGACGAATCTGTCTGACGACTGCATTGCTATCTGATTCTGGGACTTCATCTAAGCCGTCCAGCAAAATCAGCCCTCTGCCTTGACAGAGTGCGAATTCAGTTTGCGATCGCGCCTCAACTCCGCAACTGGCAAATTCGTCGCTGATATATTTTAATAAGTCAAGATTAGCGATTTCAGCAAAGGTTTTTAGAGGGATAAAAATGGGTATTTTGTTGGCTTCAAATTCTGAGCGATCGCACTGAATGGCGATGTGTTTCAAAAAGGTAGTTTTACCGGAACCAGGTTTGCCGAGTACCATTAGTTTAGAGTGACATTTCACCGCATCCCATCCAGGTAATCGTTTCTGATGCACTTTGCCTAATCCCAAGCGGTTAAAGTTATCCGCATCTGGGTTGAAGTCTCTGAGTAAATCGCTAATTTCTCCCGGCTGCCAACTGGTAATTTCCTCCAAAATGTTGACTTCAACGTAGAGGTTGCTGACATCAACGGGCTGTGCAATATCCAACAGTTGCATTTTGCTGTAAAGCTGTTGGATTTTGCTGTGGCATTTTTGCCGGATCTCTTGCACTACCGAATCAATGTCTAAATTCGGTGGCTGCGGATTTTCGAGTGGAGGGCGCGAGACAATTTCTTCCCAATTCAACTGCAAAACCGTGCAGAAAGCCCTGAAAGCATTGGCTTTAATGGGTTCTCTTCCTCGTAAAAAACGCCTCCAAGTTGGCAGCGAGAGGCCATCGGCATAGGGCCCGGCCTCTGTCCAAGTTTGACCGGGATCTAATTTTTGACTAGCTTCTACTAGCCATCTGGGGTCTTCTATAGTCGAGCCCCTTTCTCTTCTAGCTTGGTTAATTTTTACTAATCCCTCCTCAGAGGCTTTGAGGGTGGTCATTGTATAATTTACTTATCTAATTGTCAATCTTAGTTTTCGCTCAGTTTAGCGATCGCAAACTGAGTTTGTCAAGACCCGAAGAACCAAGAGAAAATGAGCTAAACAACCACTGCACGGCATACGGTCCAAGTCAAGCATAAATTATGCGAACTTAATCGTTGAGAATGCCACTCTCTTTTTTAGGTGAAAAAGTACACATTAAATGATGACAAAGGATAGCACCATGAGAGATAACATAGATGAGATTCCGGCAGGTGGGGTAGGTATAAAAATTATTGGCAAAATTGCCGATGAGCTAAGTTATACCCCCACTTCTGACGGTCGAAACTGTCTTTTTCTTGTAAAATATTATCAGCAGCCTGAGCTAGTACCACCCCAACCTAGCAGTCAAGCTGGTATTTTTAAGCGGGCAAGCGATGTTTTAAACCGCTTTAACGGGCTCCAAAAGCAACGAAATCCCCAATCCGGTCCCATTTCTAATCAGCAAATTCAGCTAAATACTGATATCAACGCTGTTGCTAAAGTTTTATCCTGGCTTGAACAGCTAGATCCTCTACCAATTCCCGAAGCCGTTTTGCATCAGTGTAAGCTTGCTGTGGTTGAGGGGTTTACGAACGCTGTTCGCCACGCTCACAAAAATCTGCCCAGAGAAACTCCGATAGAGCTTGAAATAACCGTATTTAACCAACGCCTAGAAATCAAAATTTGGGATAGGGGAAGGCCTTTTGACTTCCAAGCGAAATTGAAAGAAAAATTGCTAGAAAAAAGTCCCTTCAGTTGATAAGAATACCACTCTCTTTTTTCGATAAAAAAGTACAGAGTAAATGATGACAAAGGATAGCACCATGAGAGATAACATAGATGAAGTTCCCTGAGGTGGGGTAAGTATAAAAATTATTGGCGAAATTGCCGACAAGCTAAGTTATACCCGCATATCTGACAGTCGAAACTGTCTTTTCATGGTAAAATATTATCCGAAGCCTGGTCTAGTCCAACCCCAACATAGGACTCAAGCTGGTTTTTTTAAGCGGGCGCTCGATGTTTTAAACAGCTTTAGTTTCTAGTTTCAAAAGCCTCGGCAATTCGATCGCAGTTCTAACCAGCACCTGCAAAAAATTTGCCTTCAACTAAAATACTGATATCTTAATGCTGTTGCTCAAGCTTTATCGCCGGTTGAACTGTTAGCTGCTCTACCAATTCCCGAAGCCGTTTTTCATCAGTGTATACTGGCTGTGAGTGAAGCCTTTACGAATGCTGTTCGCCACGCTCACAAAAATCTGCCCAGAGAAACTCCGAGCGAGCTTGAAATAACAGTAGTTAACAAACTGAACTTAAAATTTGAGATTGGGGACGGCTTTTTGACTTCCAAGCGAAGTTGAAAGGAGAATGGCTATAAAAAAGTGTGTATGAGTGAGTTTTAAAGACCTGGGATTTATGCTTCACTTTAAAGCTGTTCTGTAATAGCTAGCTTTAAATTGACCAGAGGAAGAAACTTTTTTGTGATGACTACTGATACTGATCCTAAGATTCTTGTTGTGGACGATCGCCCAGCAATCTGCAATCTAGTTCATGGTTTTTCAAATCAGAAATATCAAGTAGATTCGGCAGCAGATGGCGAGACTGCTTTAGCATTGTTTGAGAAAATAAAGCCGCTGCTAGTAGTTCTCGATTGGAATTGGCCGGATACTACAGGCTATCACCTCTGCCAGGAAATGCAGCGCCGTACTAATGTTTTTGCGATCGTGCGATCGCCGCCGCACCGACGAAGCTGATAAACTTAAAGTCCTTTCTGCAGGTGGTGATGACTATATCTGCAAACCATTTGGTCTGGCCGAGTTGGCAATTCGTATAGAAGTTGTGTTGAGACGCATGAGGCCTGTCACTTCATCACGTATTGTATTCGATAGATTCGCGATCGATTCAGCGCGTCGGGAAGCAAAACTGAACGATCGCATTATCAAGTTAACAGCCTGGGAATTTAAGATATTGTATTTTTTAGCAAGTCATTCCGGTCAATCTTGGAGTCGCCAACAGCTAATCGAAAAAATCTGGGGGTGGAAGTGCGACGATACAGGAGAAAAGCAAGTTGTTAGCGTAGGTATCGGTCAGATTCGCAAGAAAATGATTCAAGTTGATGCTACTAAGACTCCGTTTATTAAAACTATTGGGGGTTATGGTTATAGGTTCGATCCGCCCGATCGCACGGCAATGGCAATTTACTAAGCTCATCGGCATTAAAAATTTTATGTGGTGAAAAACCTATTTTCCCACGTGCCGTGGGGCAGCCAGATGCCTCCTAGGGAACGGACGCGATCGGGTAACATGAAGTATGCCCAAGCCGTCCCTAAAGGTTTGAGGTGTCGATCGAAGATTTCGATGGACTGCCGCTGATATTCGTTTTGTGTCGGTTCCCGCAGGGGATGATAGTCTTCAAGTCGGTCTAAATCGTCCAAAATAGCCGAGGAAGCGAAACAGAGGAGAAAACCGCAGACTGTCCCATCTCCGGCCATCATCGCAGGATAGCCGATCGGCAGGGCAAAAAGTTGACCGCGGGCGATCGCGGGGTAAGCATCCACAACTTTTCCTTCGCAGTAGCGGAGGTAGTTGCACTCCCCCGGTTTGAGAGTGCCGTAGACAAAGACTTTCATTGGGTAGGGCCTAACTGCTAGTTTTTGCTAACATAGATGGCTAAGCTAATAGTTTAAGTCTCGCGGGCGATCGCGACGGCAATCTTGATAAATTTCGTTGTTTACCCTTTCTTATGATTCATGACTTTAGTAGTTAGTATTATGGCTCTTGCACTTCACCCTTTGCACCTGAGTTCTTTCTTGCCATCCCTGCCCCTGGACAGCTTATTTTCGACTCAAGGGATTATGGTGATGTTGCTGGCCGCCTATGCGGGGGCGATGTGGATGTTTCTCACCAGTGCTCCAAAGGTACACACGGTGATGGTATCCGATCTCGGGCAAGCGAGGGAGTTCTATGAAGGTATGCTAAACCTGCCCGTAGCAGAAGTGCCGCTGCACTACTACTACAATTACGAGCAAAGTTTGGGGACAACTGGTATCGATCCGCTGTATTTGTCGCCGAGTGTCGGGAGGGCAACGAGCTCTCAAACGATGGGAGATCCCGAGGGTTTGTGGTATCAGTTGATGAAAAATACCCAACTGCACATCATTAGCGGGGCCGGTGCAGGGGAAAAAAATCGCCAGCGTCACGTTTGTTTCGATCGTGATTGTTTGGATCAGCTATTGATGAGGGTACAAACTCGTGGCATTAAGTATAAAATTCGCCGGGAAAAGCCGCTGAATTTTTTGGTCAAGGATTATGACGGTCACGTGATTGAAATGGCGGAAGTCAGCAATTAAGCTGACAGGCAAAAAATTTTAGATATAGAAACCCGGTTTCTCCTAGAAACCGGGTTTTAAAGTTAAGAGTTTGCCAGTCATTTTTGCTATGACTTCTACGTTTCCGTTGCAACTTAACTAAATCTTTAATTTCTACCCAACATTGTCTAAAACCGAGAACTTGATTCAATAGGTAAAGCAGATGGGACAGAGCAAATTAATCGATCAGTTTAATCAAGATGGATATGTTAAGCTCCGGGGTTTTTTTTCAGAAGCCGAGATGAGAACACTTATCGAGGATATTAAAGAAGCCGATCCGAAGCACGTTGACAATAATCTGAATAAAGGAAGCTTAACTTTTCACAGTCAGCTATTCAAATACAGTGAAAAGATCCAAAACTTCATCTCTCAACCCCGACTTGTGGAACTGCTTGCACAATTCATTGGTCCAAATTTCTGGGTGCGGTGGGATCAGGCAGTAGCCAAAGGACCTGGAGCAGAAACCTTTCCTTGGCATCAGGATAATGGCTACAGCAACCTTAAGGATAATCACTACCAACTGTGGATTGCACTGACCAGAATGACCCCCGAAAATGGTGGGCTTTGGTTACAACCGGGGAGTCACAAAAAACGGCTGCAGCACAAACTTGAAGGTAACTATGCTGTGTATGATGGAACTCCTGAGAGTCCACTCTTCATTGAAGCACAAGCGGGGGATGTTGTTTTGTTTTCCTCGCTGACACTTCACAGTACCACACCTAATGTTTCGCAGGAAACCCGCTGGGCTTACGTGATTGAGTACATGTCCCTCAATCACGTCGATCCTGGTGTCAAACCACCCTATTTTGTGGTTGCCCGTAACGGTAAATCCCAGCCAGAGTTTGTTAATTTTCATACAGGTTTCCTGAACCCCTGGAATCATTTGAAATACATTAGTTATCGCTGGCATCTCAAGCAACTGTTGCCAAACAGGCTGAAACTACTTCTAAAGAGACCAGAGTTGATAGGAAAGAAGTAATACCAATTCTCACTCGATCGCTCACTAGGTGAAGCGCGAATGTACTGCGTAAGCCATTCGTACTTCACCTAGAACCCTAGAAGGATTAGGTTGATTTAACCGGATTTGAGATCACTTAGTTATTACTTCAACGCCCGAGCTCTCTAATTCTAGGTCTGTCAAAGAGACTGCTTTCCGGCTGAATATTTGGAAGTAAAGAGAAACAAAAAATTCTTTGAGGGGAAAAACGATAAAAGTCAAAGGATTAATTGTCACGATGATATTGCGAACATCAGCTTTAGCTTGTTTGACAACTTGCTGCGCTACCCAATCAGGAGACATAATGCCGATCGGGTTTAAATTGCTTTTAAACGGCCCTAAAATCAGTTTGCGAACGATGCAGGGTGCGTCCAGCCGGCGCAGGGTGACTAAATCTCCCAGGGCGCGTTTGCTGAGTTCGTACAGGGGACTGACCGCGGGAATTACTTCTGCTTCTGAAGTGTTGATCCAGACTTCTTTGCAAGCGATGTTTTCGTTGGTGCGGACTGTTAAGAAAAAGAGTTCCATCAGCCGCCACGCGGAAAAAGTGTTAATTTCGTATGAGTTGGCGATCGCCTCTCCTGTTCTTTCTCGCTGTACGTTAATCCCGTGATTGATGACGAGAATATCGATTTTTTCTAACAATAGGGCTAAGTCTGCCTCTTGGCCAGCTTGCCAAGTTACGGTTTTTACAGGTAAATTTTCGCCGTCTATATTCAAAGTAATTCCCTCATTTCCCGAGGAGAGGGCGATCACTTTTGCACCAGCTTTGTGCAGGTGTTTGAGAAGCAAACGTCCTAAAGTTCCCGATGCACCGGTGACGGCTACAGTTTTGCCTTTGAGAGAAAGTGCTGTACCCATAAGTTTGTCTATTAAGGTGAAAGTACCGCAATAGTAAGCATTTTGATTGTCGAAGTGGTGCCGCCAGTGATAAGGTTTATTAACTAACCACTTGCCAGGGGGAGTAAGGAAGTCTCCCGGTTGGTGGGTGATGTCGGTTAATTCGTCTGCACCTTTGATGCCGCAGGCGCGGGCGATCGCGCTCAACAAAAAGCCTAAAGTATAAATACAACCCGCTGCTGCGCCCCAGTGATATTCCGGTAGCCCAAAATAAGCTACAAGCCACAGCAACAAGCCCAAAACCAACATCGCGGCACCTTCGGGTACGTCGTGACGCCAGTGTGCTTGCTTGTAAATTGTCTCGCTGACGGCTGTCAAATTCGGGCGGAAAACGCGGTGATGCCAAGTGTGCAGCTTTTGCAGGGGTGCCCAATAATGGGACACGACGTGATAAAAGTCTCGTATTATTTCTGCCCAGCAGACAGAAGCTATTGCCACAGCGCCGACTATCCAGTAATTTACCATGCTCGCACCAGTTTGAAATTTGAGATATTAGATATTGTCTGCTTTGAAAGATAACTCAAAATGGCTTTTATTGCTAGTCTGGCAGTTGACTCAGGCGTTTTAAAATCTGCAAAACCCGGTACAATTCATTGCCGGGATTGCGGATTACAAATTCTGGAGATAAGGCATACTGCGCTATTTCGCCTCTAACTAACTTGACAAAAGAGAAGTTAGCACCTGTGGAAATCATTCCAAAAGTAGGAGTTTCTGGTTCGGGTTCGGCGAGCATATATGTCAGCAGTTGGGCAAGTGCTTCGTAAGTTGAAAACGAAAGTTGTTTGGATTCAATTACTGTCACCCACAAGTTTGCTTTCATAATTAGGATATCTATTCTGCCTTCGATGATTCTGCCTTCGTCTTCCTCTTGAATTGCGATCGACTTTTCGGCTTTGACTTGAAAAGGAGACTCATACAGACCGGCAATAAACAAAATGGGGCTGATGATTGTTAGCTTGACTGCATTTTCCAATACAGGCGGGTTGTCTACCAAGTTGAAGTATATGTCTTGGACGCGATCGAGCAATTGTTTTTCTGAGTCTGTTACTTCGGGTAAGTTTTCTTGCCATTCTCGGAAAAATTCACTGTTGCGAACTCGCTGCAAGCCGAAGTTATCGATTAGATAGCGGAGGTTAATTTCTCTTGCTTGTAGTTTTTGCATTATTATGATTAATAAAGGGTTTTATTGTTATTAATAAGTTTAGCATGATTGGGATTTTTAACCGCAGATGAACGCAAATGAACGCAGATGAAATTCTGAGGAAGTTAATTTGACCCAGATGTCTGTTCATTGGGATTTGCGATCGGCAATTCGCTGTTTTTGTCCAGCTTGCATTTGCAGCAATTGCGGTACGGTTACAAAACGATATCCCTGCTGTTTGAGTTTGGGAATAATTGCAGATAGCGCCTCGACTGTTTGCTGGCGATTTCCGCCGCCGTCGTGCAACAACACGATCGCCCCCGTTGAAGCTTGGGATAGCACGCTACGGGCGATCGCAGAGGCGGGAGGTTGCAGAAAGTCTTTGGGGTCGATCGACCACATCACCACTACATAATTTTTCTTTTTAGCGTAATTTGCCAAACCGTTATTTAAGCGACCGCCGGGAGGGCGAAACAAGAAACTTTTTGCCCCTGTCGATCGATAAATATGAACACCAGTATTATCTATTTCATCGGATGCTGTTTTTTCGGTAACATTGTGAGAATAGTGATGCCAAGTATGATTGCCGATCGCATTTCCCCTTTGCACAACTCTTTTCGCAATTTCTGGATACTGCCGCAAATTTGCACCTAAGCAGAAAAATGTGCCCACAACTTGATGTTTGTGCAAAACTTCTAATATTTTCAAAGTTTCAGGCGAAGGGCCATCGTCAAATGTCAGGGCGATAACTTTTGAGTTGTTAATACTGGCTTTATAAACAATTTGGCTGCGAAATTGCGCGGGCGGTGCGAAGACTAAAGGTTGTTCGGGAGGTTTGGGAGAGGGAGTTGCGGGGGGAGAAGGGGGTGTTTTTAGTTTGGGGGGTTTCAGGAGGTTGGGAGGCGGATTTTCAACGGGTGCGATCGGTATTAGCGGATTTGAATTGGCAATTTTTCTGTTTTCCCACAACAGGGAAGTTGTGATGCTCAATCCGATAAGTAGAACGGTTTTAATTACCCATCGTTTATTAATTTTGGGACTCATCAGGTAGAGGATGTATTTTGAACAATCTCATTATGCCTGGTTCTGCTAGCTTAAAAATTTGGTAAATTATTTTTTTTGGCAAAAGGTCGATCGCACTAAAGCAAGACTGAGGCAAAAACCGGGTTTTTTTATGCTAATCAATCGTGGTTCGCCGCCGATTTCGATAGGAAAATAGGAAAACCCGGTTTCTCGAGCAAAAATCTACACTTTCAGGCTTTTTCCGCGACCCATAAATAAAGTGATGACACCCTGTGCGTCCATGAATGTATCTACAATCGGCAAGTTTGCCGTGCCCTTTCATCCTCCGGTTCTTGCCACCCAAAAGCAAAATGACTCACCGCATTAATTTGCGGCGTCGCAGAGCGGATTGCCCGCATTTGAATCTCCAAAGACGGCCGATTTTTCAGAGGTTTTCCCCAATCTCCAGCAATGGCAGGAATAATTTTTGCTCCCGCAGGCGCTAAACTTACTGTCCGCTGCACCTGTGGCACAATGCAGCTTACATCTCCGCAATTGCCGTAAGACATGGCGTGGAATTCCACAGCAGCCGGAAACTTGTCCCAAGGCTGCAATCTCGAATCAAATCCCCCTTGATTTATCGTTTGATTTGCGGTGGGAAAAAACACCGCTCCTACAGGAATTCCCATCCTTTGAGCTGGCTGAATTGCTATTCCCAAAAAATCTAAAATCCCTTGGACTGCGTGAGCAACGCTCAGTGTCCAGAGGTCTTTTTGCAGAATGCCGGTATCGGGAAGGGGCGGTGTCGGTTTTGGTGTTGAACCTGCAGCGTTGGGATTCTTAGTGGCGGGAGTTGTTGAGGCCGATCTTGATACGACATTCTCCCTTCTAGAAGCTGGAGTTGCTATCGGTATCGGTCGCTGGGTTCGCCCCTGCCAAAGAGGTTCTTTCTCAGTTGGATACTGTTTGACTACTGCTTGAACGTCATTAGGATTTATAAATCCCTTAGTCAAATATCGCTGAATTAAATCTCGCCCTTGCTGATTGTTAGCCCGCTGCAAAAGAACTTGCTGCGATGCTGGGCCGTAAATCCACAAGTCTTGAACTTTGGTAGCAACTGAAGCAGGCCCGACGCCCCGTAGATAGCGAATGTAGTCGAATAGCATTCCTTGCGGTTTGCGTTTGACTATTTGATTCACTAACAAACTATAGTCTTGCCGCGCTTGCGGACTGTACGGATCGATAAAGGCTTGATTGCCCGGAACTTCTCCGAAGTCCTCGTTAATTGCTGCGCCTTCACTTACTGTTAAACTTGTCTGATTTTTACCGTTGATAGCGAGGGTTTGCTGTCTGTCTGGACGCTGAGCATAGCTATAGCCAAAGTTCATGGTAAATAACCAGGCGTATACTTTTAAACCTCGTTGTTTGCCTTTGGCGATCGCCTTTTCTAACAAGTCGTATTTCTCGTAGCCGCGATTTCTCAAAACAGAAGGCCAAGCCGTAGGATTGTCTGCGACTGGTAGCAGCACTTGACCGTCATAAAATGTTTCTATATAGACTTCGTTGTAGCCTTTATTCACAACTTTGTCTAACACCCGATCGATTTCTCCGGGTCTGACATCGCAGGGATACAAACGCAGCCAAACTGCTTGGGTTCCGGGCCAAGTTTTTTGGCGGCATTCTGCTATTTCCCGCGCGTGTTTGCTCAAAACAGCAAAATATGCTTGCTGAGATTCCCGTTTTCCTGACAGGGCGGCGCGGCGCAAGTCTTCTTTTTGATTTACCTGTTCTTTGGATAATTGGCAATAGGCTGATGTTTCGGCAAAAGCTGGTTGAGTTTCGATAAACGGCCAAACAAGCTGGCTGATGAAGCTACTGGTTAAAACAGCAGTTACCGCACTTAAAAAGCGTCGCTGGTGTTGAAAATTCGCGATGCGAGTTGGTGCAATTTTCATGGGAGAGTTGAATGGGGTTTTCTGGTTTAAATTGGGTGGCGATCGCATGCAAGCCGATCGCGCTCAACAAGCAGCTACCAATTTTATACTTTTTTCGGTTGACTTAGTTATGCCACAAGTCGATCGCACAATGCAAATTTTGTCTGCCGGCTATTTAGATGGAATCAGGGCCGCCAAGATAAGACTCAGCGGTTGAAACCGTTGCTATGCTATACAAACTTTCGTCCGCCTAAGCGTTGGCGCGCAGCCACGCGCCTTCGCGGAATCAAAAATAAAGGGGGTAAAAAGCCCGGATTCGATCTGATATCCAGTTCAGTTTTCCAGTATTTTTTCACTAAATGCTGCTGAAAAAAGCGCCTGGGTACAGTGGGCGCTAAAAGCAGTTGATATTTCTACTAAAAATTGTTAACACTCAAATATCAAGGATGAAAGATGAATTATTAAAATTTATCCTTTATCCTAAATTTTGAGATTAAGATCCTCTGTTGAGAGCAGCTTCTACCTGCTGAAATTCTGCCTCAAGACGCTTTTTCAACTTTTCAGGAACAGGACGGTTGGGATAGGAACTGTAATGTCCTGCCAAAGAGTTTAATGCGGTGCGCATTGTCGTGAAAGATGCCAGCTTGGTAAGAGCCGGATCGCGGCGGTATGCAGCAAAAAAATCGTTGATATTTGTGCGAGCAGCGGCTTGGGCCGCTGCTTTTTCCGGCGCGCCCTCTGGCAAAGTGAGCGCTGTTCTCAAGCTGTTCACTAATGCTAATGTGTCTGTGCCATAATCTCCACTCAGAGTGGCCGGAACATTGGTACAGCCTGCTATGCCGATGACAACAACTAATACCAGGGCTAACAGACGGGAAATGTAATGCTTCATAAGGGTTAGAAAAATGGAAGCGAAAGCTGCAATGAAAATTAACCTTTATCCTATCTCGAATTAAGCTGATAATGCCAATTTTTCAAAAATTTTGCATTAATACCATGAAATAGAAATTTTGTCAATCCAAAATCTAAAATCTAAAATCTAAAATCGATTGATTTGCCCAGCAACGACGGAGAGAATTTGGGTTTGTCGCAGCCACTGAGTGTCAAAAGCGCCTAAATGAGTCGTAGTAATCAGAGTTTGAAATCGTTCTTGAATTGTTTCTAAAAGTTGATTTTGACGGCTCAGATCGAGTTCTGCAAGTACGTCGTCGAGCAACAGTAAAGGCGCTTCGCCAACGACTTCTTCAATAAGCTGCAATTCGGCTAATTTTAATGCTAATACTAGAGTTCGCTGCTGCCCTTGGGAGGCGTATTGACGAGCTGGGGTACTGTTAATTGTAAATGTAATATCGTCGCGGTGGGGGCCGACTAAAGTGGTTCCTTGAAACTGTTCTGCGATCGCCCTTTTTTGAATTTTCTCTAAAAAAGCTTGCCGCACTCCTTCGAGATTGTCTTTAGCGATTAATTCCGCGCCTACTTCAATATTAGCCTCGTATTTCACATCTAAAACTTCTGCAGAACCGCTAATTGAATGGTGCCACTTTCGAGCTAAAGGCATCAATCGCTCCAAAATTCGATCGCGCCTGCGGATGACGCGAGCGCCCGCTGTCGCCAACTGCGCGTCCCACAAAGCTAATTCTGAACTGGGAATGGGGAATTGGGAATTGGGCATTGGGCATTGGGCATTGGGCATTGGGAATTCTGAAATATTTTGGTCTTCGGGAGTTTCAGATCCGATAAATTGCATTTTGTCAAAACTTTCGGAAAATTCTGCTTTTCTTATTTCTTTAGAACGTTTCAACAGAGCGTTTCGCTGGCGCAAAATTTGGTTGTACTGCTGCAAAATGTGAGCGTAAATCGGTTCTAACTGGATGACTAGGCGATCGATCCAATTGCGCCTTCCTTCGGGCCCGCCGCGCACTAAGTCCAAATCCAAACAAGAAAATTGCACTACATTTAAGACGCTCAAAAAGTCTAAATGGCGGCGCAGCGGTTCACCGTTGAGCTTGAGTGTGCGGCGCCCCCCAGAGCGAAGAGTTAAAGCTAAGTCGATCGGTCCGGTTTGGCGTTCGAGTGTAGCATCAATTTGCCCGATCGGCTTTGAGTCGAGTATTAAATCGCGATCGCGCCCTACCCTGTGGCTTTTTAATGTGGAAAGCAACTCTACCGCTTCTAACAAGTTAGATTTTCCTTGAGCGTTATTTCCTACTAAAATGGTTTTGGGAGCGTCAAAGGCTACCTTTTGATCGAAGTAGTTCCGAAACTGCCGTAGGTGCAGCGTTTTCAAATACATAATATTAGTAATTGCTAATTGGTAATTGGTAATTAGTAATACAGTTATCGTAGGGTGAACGACCGGGCGCACCTTACAGGTGGCCAACCGAGATCCTTTACGATTGCGATTTTCGCCGAGCGTTGCGCTCGCAATCACATTATAACGAAGTAATAAATGTTTAAGTGTGACACAACCTTTTTAGTCTTCATAGCGATTACTTTCGCTGCGATCCAGGGGTTGAAACCCCTGGCGGATGTGAAGAGAGAATAGTGCCAAATGCGAGGAATTTAGCTAATAATGAAACATCGCTCAGTATGCGTCAGCCTTAACACTATTTTCTAGATTGGTAAAAGCGCAAGAACAGTTTTTCCATTTCAATCCAGACAAACATCAGGGCGCTGAAACCGAAGCAAACCAGCAGCTCAAACCCCGTTAAATAATGAGTGCCAAAAAATGCTCTCAGCGGCGGAACATAAATCAGCATCAATTGCAGAATAGTAGTCACAATCACAGCTCCCCAAACAAAAACATTAGTCAAGGGATTTAACTCCATAGTTAGCTGAGTGTTAGACCGAATTGCGATCGCGTGACCCATCTGCGCCAAACAAAGAGTTGTAAACACCATTGTTTTCCAAGCATCTGGATTGCGGTGCCCGGCAGAGTGAGTATATCCGTAAGCCCAGGACATCATCGCGATCGTCAAAATTGCAAAAATAATCCCGACCCGAATCATGTAAGAACCCAAACCCCGCGCAAAAATACTTTCTCGCGGACTGAAAGGAGGCCTTTTCATCACGTTCGGTTCCGCCGGTTCCACGGCCAAGGCCAAAGCGGGAACGCCGTCTGTTACTAAGTTCATCCACAAAATTTGCAGCGGCGTCAGCGGCACCCCTCCCAAACCCATTAAAGGTGCGGCCGCGATTGTCAAAACTTCGCCGATGTTGCTGCCCAAAATGTACTTAATAAAGCGGCGAATATTGCTATAAACCACTCGCCCTTCTTCAGCGGCGGCGACAATAGTTGCAAAGTTGTCGTCGAGGAGCACCATATCGCTAGCTTCTTTGCTGACATCGGTGCCGGTAATCCCCATTGCGATGCCGATATCGGCTTGTTTCAAGGCGGGGGCGTCGTTAACGCCGTCGCCGGTCATTGCGACAAATTTGCCCCAACTTTGCAAAGCTTGGACAATCCGCAATTTGTGTTCTGGGGAGACGCGGGCGTAAACGCTAACCTGTTCGACTTGCTGTTTGAGTTCTTCTTGGCTGAGCTTTTCTAATTCTTGACCGGTGAGAACTCGATCGCCCTCTGTTGCAATACCTAAATCGTAGGCGATGGCTTTTGCAGTCAACTGGTGGTCTCCTGTAATCATCACCACCCGAATGCCTGCATTGCGGCACTTCACCACTGCTTCCCGCACTTCCGGGCGCGGGGCGTCCAGCATACTGACGAGTCCCAGCCAAATCATGTCTTGTTCGCTGGTTTCCTCAGAACCTTCGGGCGGCAGGTTTTCCCAGAGTTTGTACGCAAACCCGAGGACTCGCAAACCGCCGCTTGCCATGTTGTTGTTTTCGGCGAGGATGCGATCGCGCATTTCCTGGGTTAAAGGTTGTACTCGATCGCCGACTATAATGCCTTTGCAGCGTTCCAAAGTCAACTCTGGAGAACCTTTGGTCAGCATCAAATAATTCGACTGCTGTCCTTCTTCTGCTGGAAATCCCGAATGTCCCGATCTGCCGGGCACTTCGCAAATCACGCTCATGCGCTTGCGTTCGGAAGAAAAAGGAAATTCCGCCGTCCGCGGCAGCAATTGAGACTGTTTTTCCTTATAAATACCTGCTTTTCCCGCTACACAAAGCAGAGCTCCTTCTGTGGGGTCGCCTAAAATCTGCCATTCTTGCTGTTCTTGTTGCAACACTGCGTCGTTGCAAACTGCACAGGCAATTAATAAAGATTCGAGTTCTGGATATTCCTCTAAATTATTAATTTGGGTCGATGTATGCCGATCGGTAAAATCTCCGATCGGGGCATAGCCGGATCCTGCGACAGCGACTGTGCAGTCGCCCGTAGAGACTAGCTGAACTACCATTTTATTTTGAGTCAGAGTACCTGTTTTGTCTGAACAAATGGTAGTAACCGATCCCAAAGTTTCTACGGCCGGCAGTTTGCGAATCAGGGCGTTTCGCTTCACCATCCGCCTAGTTCCGAGTGCTAGAGTGACTGTCACGACTGCTGCGAGTCCTTCGGGAACCACAGCCACAGCCATGCTTAGAGAAACTTCTAACAACTCTTCCCACCTGCTGGTATCGAACCCGATGCTGCCGTTTTGGAAGGTAATCATGCCGCCGATGACGACAATTGCGACTAAGGCTAGGGCTCCGGAGACTAGAACATTTCCCAACTGGCTCATCCGCTGTTGCAGGGGAGTCGGTTCGGTTTCTACTGACTGAAGCATGGTGGCAATTTTGCCGAGTTCAGTTTGCATTCCGGTGCTGGTGACGATCGCCTTTGCTCGTCCCTGAACAACTTCTGTGCCCTGAAAAATCAGGTTGAGCCGATCGCCCAAGGAAGCATCTTCTGGAAGTTCTAGCTCTGCTTGCTTGGTAACTGCTAGAGCTTCTCCGGTCAAAGCAGATTCTCTGACTTGCAAGTTGGAAGATTCGATCAAGCGTCCGTCTGCTGCTATTTTTACCCCAGCCTCCAACAGCATCACGTCTCCGGGTACGAGTTCCTTAGCTGCTATGTCGGAAGTTTTGCCGTCCCGCAGGACTCTGACTAGGGGGGAAGCGAGGTTTTTGAGGGCTGCGAGGGCTTTTTCAGCACTTTGCTCTTGGAAAAAGCCGAGAATGCCGTTGAGTATGACGATCGAAAAAATGGCGATCGCATCTTTGGGAAAAGTATTCGACCGAAAGTCCAAAAAACCTGAAATCACGGCCACACCCATCAGCATCAACAACATGATGTTGGTGAACTGATCGACAAAAATCGACCACGGACTGCGGCCTCCTGTTTCTTCTAGTTCGTTGGGGCCGTATTGCTGCAAGCGTTCTGACACCTGTTGGCTGCTCAAGCCAGCGTCTTTGTTGCTGCTTAGCTGCTGGAGAGTTTTGTCAATTGCTACGGTGTGCCAACAAGAGGGAGAATTTGAAGACATAAATTACGATCGAGCATGGGGCATAAAGGTGGTTGCGGCCGGACAGCTACAGCCGATCCATCTGGCTGATTACAGTGAGAGAGTCTTAAGTTTTGAGTTCTGAATAAAAAACTGTTTAACTTGCGACTCGTTTTGGGCGCTTCGATGCCGGGGAAGCAAAAAGCTTTTAACTTCACTGCGTCTGCCGGCTCGATCGCGCCCTTTGTAGACCTACCGCTGAGAGCACTTATCCACCTTACTACTAAAAATTAGCAATTCTTTCGGCTATTACACAGAAAAGAAGCTGAAAGCAAGAGTGATTTTAGTAGGGGGATGCAAGCGTGCGCGGCAGGTTAAAACCTACCTTAAAAAAAATGCAATCAAACCCTCGTCTCCGAACTCATCTATTCCGCCTAGTTTAATGTTAATAGAAAAATGGCGCCCAGGTGACAGGTCTCGATCGCCTGTGTTGGTTTTCTCACCATCGACAATGCTCAGCTTCCCACACGCTTCCGTGTTCCTCTGCCTGCTTGAAGCAGAACATATAACAGATATATAGATGAATAAAGTTTTTTGGCAACCGCTGCTGGGGACACAGTAGATGCTTGGTCTTGGGTCAAGTCCAAGGACTCCCCATAATACAAGAATCCCCGCGTTATTAAATACCGGGCCCGGTCTTTGAGCTTCCAACGGCTGAGTTTTGTCGCTAAATGCTGATATTTCCGGCAAAAGCTGAGCCTGTGGCGAGCGGGTTGACAATCTTGTGGGTTTTTCCCACACCGAATTCTGCAGGCATCCTGACATTGGGCAGAATTTTGGCTTTTTTCCCTATTCCCCCAGCCTTCTTTTACCAAAACTTTAATTTACTTAACCCTTCTTAACAATTCCGCTTTTCCAGAGAAAGCCAACAAAGGCGATCGGCCCACGGGAAGGTTCGGGGCAGTTCCATCGCCACTGCAGGGGCGACGGAAGCAAACTCTGCTTTTTATGTTGCAACCCCGCATCTACCGTAGGAAGTAGATTTGCCCGCAATTCCCCCCCAGATATTTACCTTCTTAGAGAGATAAGTTTTTGTAATAAATTGTAATAAACAAAGACGGGCGAGCATTGTATAAAGATTATCATGAGGGTTGAAACGACAGGTCAAAGTTAACAAAAACACTGATTGACAAGGTTTGTCGCATCTCATAAAAGATGTAAAAAATTCTAAGGTTTCTTAAACGTCCGTTGCAATGTAACAATAGTGCAGGTAGCGGAAAGGGAGAGATCGATCGAACCAGCACATGAGCTGGCATCAAAATTCAACCCTTGCAGGCTCTAGCAGCCTGAACAAATTTAACTTAACGGTTTTATACCGCAACCAAACTCAATTAACTCAAGTAGGAGAGTTCTTTCATGTTTGACGCATTTACAAAAGTGGTTTCCCAATCTGACGCTCGCGGCGAATTTCTAGCTCCGGGCCAACTAGATGCTCTCAGCAGCATGGTTGCCGACGCCAACAAGCGGATTGACGCAGTAAACCGCATCACCGGCAACGCATCCAGCATCGTGGCCAATGCAGCTCGCAGCCTGTTCGCCGAGCAGCCACAACTGATCGCTCCTGGTGGCAATGCGTACACCAACCGTCGCATGGCAGCTTGCTTGCGCGATATGGAAATCATCTTGCGCTACGTGACCTACGCAACATTTGCAGGCGACGCCAGCGTTTTGGACGACCGCTGCTTGAACGGTCTGCGCGAAACCTACCAAGCTCTTGGAGTTCCCGGTGGCTCGGTTGCAGCCGGTGTGCAAAAAATGAAGGAAGCAGCGATCGCGCTCGCTAACGACCCCAACGGCATTACCCGTGGTGATTGCAGCTCGCTGATGTCTGAAATCGGCAGCTACTTCGACCGCGCAGCCAGTGCAGTCGGCTAAAAATAGCCAAGCCAACATCGGTTGTAAAGAAGCGAGCATCGCATTTTTGCAAACAATCATTTTTGTACAAAAACCACAAAACATTAGGGAGACAGCAGAACAATGAAAACCCCTTTGACTGAAGCAGTAACCGCAGCCGATTCTCAAGGCCGCTTCCTGAGCAGCACTGAACTCCAAGTCGCCTTCGGCCGCTTCCGCCAAGCAGCAGCAGGTTTGGAGGCAGCCAAAGCGTTGACCGCCAATTCTCAGCGCTTGATCGACGGTGCAGCTCAAGCTGTGTACAACAAATTCCCGTACACCCAACAAATGCAAGGCCCGAACTACGCTTCTACCCCAACCGGTAAAGCCAAGTGTTCTCGCGACATCGGCTACTACCTGCGGATGGTAACCTACTGCTTAGTTGCAGGCGGCACCGGTCCGATGGACGAGTACCTGATTGCAGGTGTTGACGAAATCAACCGGACATTTGAATTGTCTCCTAGCTGGTACGTTGAAGCCCTCAAGTACATCAAAGGCAACCACGGTCTCAGTGGCGACGCTGCAACTGAAGCGAATTCCTACATCGACTACGCAATCAACGCTCTAAGCTAGATTTGCGTGATGCCCGGAATTCTAAGCTACTGTTAGCTAGATTGTTAGCGGTTGTTTAGAGTTCCGGGCATCTGCGATCGAATCCGAGTTTTCCAAATATTTTTTTAAATCTGTTAATCAGTTTTAAAAGCAAACAAGGAAGAAGCGAAAATGGGGGGATTGGATGCAGCAGAAGGGTTGGGAATAAAAGCATTTGAAGAGGCCCGACGGGTAGAACTGCGTCCCTACTGGACGCAAGACGATGCGAAAGCAGTAATTCGCGCCGCTTACAGCCAAGTTTTCGGTAACGAGCATTTAATGTCGAGCGAACGACTTACCAGTGCTGAATCTCTGCTGCTGCCTCGGGGCAGATTTCAGTGAAAGATTTTGTGCGGTCAATTGCACATTCCGAAACTTATCAGAAAAAGTTTTTTGATCCGAACTCGCAAACGCGGTTAATCGAGCTTAATTACAAGCATTTGTTGGGCCGCGCTCCCTACGACGAGTCGGAAATTGCTTTCCACGTTGATTTGTATAATGCAGAAGGCTACGAAGCTGAAATCAATTCTTACATTGACTCAGTTGAGTATCAAGAAAATTTTGGCGAAAGTATAGTGCCTTACTATCGCGGTTTCGCGACTCAAAAAGGTCAAAAAACTGTCGGTTTTAACCGGATGTTTCAACTGTACCGGGGTTTTGCTTCTAGCGATCGATCGCAAAACCAAACCCAAGCCCGGCTGACTTAGGAAGTAGCGAGAAATATGGCTTCGCCGATATACACGGCCTCCACCGTCCAAGCCCTTGGCGGGACTTCCGGCGGTTCTCGCGGCCAACTCTACCGAGTCACCGCAATGCAAAGTTCGGCTAAGTTTTCGCCTCAAGTGCGGCGGACAACTACCGAATATCTCGCGCCTTACGAGCAACTTTCGAGCCGGTTGCAGCAAATCAACAAACGTGGCGGCAAAGTGGTTAGTATTACCACAGCTTAAAGTTTGTAAAGACGTTTCAAAAAAACGTCTTTAGCAAAGTAGGACTAAGGCTAAAAAATTCTTCAATTTTATGTGTATAGGTAAGGTGCGCAGTGCGCACCCTACTTTGAGCAGGTGCGCAGTGTGCACCCGAGTTTGAGACATATTAGCCTTAGTCGTAAAAATCTCAAGTGCAACAAAGCTTTAAACTTTTGTTATTAATTTAGGAGAAAATCTGGTGGCAATTACAACAGCAGCGTCCAGACTGGGAACATCCGCATTGAGCGATGCGCCGAAGGTAGAATTGCGCCCGAACTACAGCAAAGACGACGTTGAAACTGTGATTCGTGCGGTTTACCGTCAGGTGCTGGGCAACGACTATTTAATGAAATCCGAGCGACTTACAAGTTCCGAGTCTTTGCTGCGAGACGGCAGTTTGACGGTACGAGAATTTGTACGCGCTGTAGCTAAGTCAGAACTGTACAAAACCAAGTTTTTCTACAACAGTTTCCAAACTCGGACGATCGAACTAAACTACAAACACTTGCTCGGTCGCGCTCCCTACGACGAATCTGAAGTAGTTGAGCACTTAGATTTGTACCAAACACAAGGCTACGACGCTGATATTGATTCTTACATCGATTCAGTAGAGTATCAAGAAAACTTCGGCGACAGTATCGTGCCTTACTACCGCGGCTTTAACACCCAGCGCGGTCAAAAAACCGTTGGTTTTACCCGGATGTTTCGCCTGTATCGCGGCTATGCAAACAGCGATACATCTCAACTAGAAGGCAATAACTCTCGCTTAGCTGTCGAACTCGGCACTAACACCGCTACGGCTGTAGTTGGGCCTTCTGGCGGTAATGAAGGTTGGGCATATCGGCCTTCTGCCAGAAACGTAACTCCCGCCAGCACTTTCGGCGGCGCGGCAGCTTACGGCAAAGAAGGGCGGCTGGTGCGCGTGGAAGTTTCGGGCATTCGCACGGGCGGCTATCCTAGCGTGCGCCGCAGCAGCAAGGCTTTCATCGTACCTGTTGAGGAGTTGTCCTCGCAAATGCAAAAATTTCAACGCATGGGCGCGAAAATCGCCAGCATTACTCCAATTTAGTCGTTAGCCATCAGTCATTAGTCATTACATAATTAGGTTCTGTGTAACGTGCGGTGTGCATGGAAACCTACATAATTAGGTTCGGCGTAAATTCTGAACTAGATACTAAGGGCTAAGGACTAAGGACTACTGACCAATTACCAATTACCAAGAAGCTTATGTTGGGTCAAATTGTAGCTGGAAAAAGTGGCAATACAGCTTCGGCTGGTCGCTGCTTTCGGTATGAAGTTGTGGGCTTGCGCCAAAGCGATGAAACAAATAATGTGGATTATTCGATTCGATCGAGCGCAAGTACATTTATCACCGTGCCGTACAATCGGATGAATCAAGAAATGCAACGGATTACTCGCATGGGCGGGAAAATTGTCAGCATTCATCCTTTGAACACGGGTGCAGAATCATCCCATGAGTCATCCCATGAATCATCCGGTGAACACCAATAGTTTGGTAGCAGGGGCGATGAAAATCGCTCCGACACAAGCTAGAAGGGGCGATTTTCATCGCTGCTAGACAAACTTTCGTCCACTCCAAGCTGACTAAGAGTTAATGCAACCCGCGCAGGCGGGTTTTGTCTGTTTAGTAGCGATTTTAATCGCCGAGTTTCCCTAACCCTTGCCTTGCAGGCTTTATCTGTGTAGCAGCGATTGAAATCGCGGAATAACTAATAACTAATAACTAATAACTAATGACTATGAATTATTACGAATCAGACTCACCGCCGCCGGGTGTATCTGAGGGCGAGTCTTTAACTGTTGAACAGGCGATCGCAAATTTGCACTCCCAAGATTACAGTCTCCGGTATTATGCTGCTTGGTGGATTGGTAGATTTAGAGTCAAGGAACCGGCAGCTATTGCAGCTTTAATTGCCGCATTGCAAGAAGAATCAGAACAAACAAAAATCGGCGACTATTCCCTATTGCGAAATGCGGCGCGGGCCCTGGGTAAATTGGGCGACAAACAAGCCTTGCCGGCCTTGATTCGCTGTTTGGAATGCGCCGATTATTACGTGCGGGAAGCGGCGGCTCAAGCTCTAGAAATGCTGGGAGATCGCGATTCTATAGGGCCGTTAATTAAGCTCTTGGATGGGGGCTCCGTTGCGGCTGTGCGAGTGCCTGGAAAATCGCACCTCGTGCAACCTTACGACTCGGTAATTGAAGCTTTGGGAACCCTGCAAGCGACAGAAGCAATACCGCTAATTTCACCTTTTTTAGAACATTCTGTCGAGCGGGTGCAGTACGCTGCGGCGCGCGCGATGTATCAGTTAACTGGTGAGCGGGCTTACGGAGAGCGGTTGGTAAGCGCTTTGAAGGGGGATAATTTGCAGTTGAGGCGATCGGCTTTGATGGACTTGGGGGCGATCGGCTATTTGCCGGGAGCGCAAGCTATTTCTGAGACTTTAGCAGAAAATAGCATAAAATTGATTGCACTGAAAGGAGTTTTGGAGCATCACCTCAATCAACAAGAATCACTATCTTTATCAGATGATGCTATCCGCGTTATGGATTTAATGGATAGTTTACTGTGAAAAAAATTACTTCACAAATGAAATAGGATTGCTGTAGCGATTCTCAATTGTCTACAGTATATTCAGGACACAGTATTTTCAGGACACAGCAGTGCTGTTTCCCTAGGGGATATCTGTATTTTAGGCAGGACACAGCAGTGCTGTTTCCCTACCTATTTTGATGGGAATGTTGGTGGGTGAGGCTGCAAAAAGCTCGATCGCGCGATCGACCCAACCTACAATTAAAATGGTCACGGTAAAGCTTAGAAATAAATGGCATTAGAATTAATTCAGGCTGTCGAACAAGCAGATTCTTCCGAGGGCTTGTTAAACTCCGTCAAAGCACTGGCGGCAGCTTCCTCAAAACAAGCAATTCCTACCTTAATTACAGTGCTCGGTTACAACAACCCAGGCGCCGCTGTTGCGGCCGTTGATGGGCTGATTCAACTCGGAGAAGCTGCCGTGCTGCCGCTTCTAGAACAGCTTGACGGCTACAATTACGGAGCGAGAGCTTGGGCTGTTCGGGCTTTGGCGGGAATTGGCGACCCCAGGGGTTTGGAGATTTTGCTGGATGCAGCGGCGAATGACTTTGCTTTGAGTGTGCGGCGGGCGGCGGCTAGGGGTTTGGGGACGATTTGCTGGGAACTGATGCCAGCAGAACAAATTGCAGATGCTCAACTTCGCGCTGTGAAAACGCTGCTGCAAGCGTCCCGAGACCCAGAATGGGTGGTTCGCTACGCAGCAGGGGGGGGTTTGCAAGCTTTGGCGGGTGCTGCAACTGTTAAACCGGATTGGTTAGCGGAAGTTTCGGCCAGGCTTGAGGAAATCGCCCAAACCGATGAAACTACTTCAGTTAGGGCCCGGGCTTTGCTTGCTAAGAAAAAATTGTCACTTGGCTAGGGTTTGGGCGATCGTCTCTTCCAAGTCCCCTTGACTGAGAGTGGTTAATATAAAGACTTCTTGTACGGTTTTGCCCTGTCTGGCGATGATTTTAAATCCCCCGCGGATGGGTACTGACACTCTTAATGTCATGCGGGGGATGTGTCCTTTAACTTTGTTGATGACGCCGGGAGTGACAGTTTGAATGCCCATTTTTAGGGTGAGGCGCTCTAAAATAGGTATCAAACCGGGAAGGTGGGTAGAGTGATTCCAAACTAGGCGGCCTTTGGGTTGTGCGTTCATAAATTTTTAACCAAATTCAACATACCCAGTCTAAGCCACCCCTGGGTGGAACCAATTTGAAATTCCCTCCACTTACGTATCAATAACGTTACTGTGCGTGTCATTGCCAGCAAAACGAGGCAATCTCAAACCGATATTTTCGATTCCTGGCGGGCAAGCCGAGATTTGATGGCGCAGAATTGTCCTGTACTTTTTGATGTTGTGGGTTGTTAACTGTCGGTTTTTCTACTTGAGTGGCGATCGCCCCTAGCATTTCTGCGACGGTGCAAGGTTTGTTGAGATAGCCATCTGCTTTGAGTTCGAGAGCTTTTTCCATGTCGGAGGCTGTCATAAAAATAAACGGAATGCTGGCGGTTGCAGGGTGCGATCGCAAAACTGCGAAAACTTGTAAACCGTTTAGTTCGGGCATCCTGACATCTGATAAAATTAAATCGGGAATTTGGGCGAGCGCTAACTGGATACCAACTTGTCCGTTTTCGGCGCCGACCGCTTCAAAACCGCGCGATTCCAGAATTTCCAATACGATTTCTCGCATTAAGTTATTGTCTTCAATTACTAATATTTTTGTCATTTTTTTGAGCTAGCTTTTTACTTGGTTGGTATTTATCTGTGATAATTATTGCAAGTAAGTTTTAAGATATTCAAGAGGGTTATTGCAAAAAACCACTTTTTAGGGGCCGCTTTTTACGAATCTTGTGCGATCCCACTACACACAAGATTTGATCGATCGGCCGCTTGACCTTTTGTCCTAGCGCTCGAACTCCCTGGGCCGTACCGATCCGGATGAATATCTAAAATCTTGGATTTAACAGTTGATTTAAGAGAGATTCTAGCCGCCGGACTCAAAAAGTTTCTATTTGAGTTGCGATCGCCCGAAACCTGTAATTAATAAATCCGCCTCGGGCCCAGCGCGAAACTACAAACCGTGAAGTTCACAAATTACTGCGCTATGGTAAAATATTACTTCGTGTATCGCGATTTGTTGAGGAAAAGGATAGGTCAGAATTTCTAGACTTTCTCTGTGTTCTCTGCGTCCTCTGTGGTTAAATCATTCCGATGCAACGTGAAACGATATTACCACTTAGCAATTTCACATCTAGCTATTTTGAGGGAAATTGAGTAGACAAAAGCGATACCAAATAGGCATATTTTATGGTATTGGTGAAGCTGCGATCGGGTTTAAAACAATGCTGTTGAGGATTTGAAATTTATAGTTTATAGATTGAGACAACGGGAAAATGAGGTAATTGAGAAAAAGGTAATTGGCAATTGGGAAGCGCTAGCCCGGATATCTCACTTACTTGAGAACCGCTACAGTCACGTCCTCCCACTATACTCTTCTCTTCATAAAACTTTTAAAATCGGAACAAGACAAGAATGTTATATTGTTGCCAAAGGGATTGACGCCAGGGAAAAACTGCGATGAAACTCAATAACCCATCCGAGAGAGCAAAATTTTCGGCTGTCGCTATTGCTACTAGCATTTTATTCGGTGCAGCCACTGCTACAACAGTTCGTATAGCCAATTCTGCCGGAACGTCCGAGGAACAAAAAGTGACAGCATCTGTGGCGACAGGAGCTGGAATCTTTACTGGAGCAGGTATCCTCGCAGCCTATTTTTTTTATGATAATCGCCGTTATCGCTGCAAACTCAGCTCAACGTCACAAAAAAGCTATCGATATCAAGCAGAATTTGGTTGCGGGCCCATAGCAGACTTTGACGCTGGTATTGCTGAGGTCAAAACTCAACAAATAGCAAGTTCAGAAGCAGTTGATATTCCTCCAAGTGTTCTAGAAACATCTTTGACATCGGATTCTCAAGAGGTCCCCTCTAGTGCCGATTTAGAAAAAAACCCACTGTTATCAAATTCCAGTGAAATTGATGCCCCCATTCCAGATGGGCAGGAACCTGTGGTTAGGGAGACAGACAGTGCCCACAAACAGATAGAACCAGAGGTTGATATTTCTGTAACGCGATCGCCCTCGTGGACTCAGGCAACAGCATTAATTGACAAAATTGTAGAAAAAGGAATTCAAGGAAAAATTCGCTCCAAAGAACAGATTTATCAAATGTTGGTAGAAAATATCGAGATCGGCACAAGCGAAATATTTGAACGCTGTTTGGCCGCTCGCATAGAGGCTACCCAAAGACAAATAGACAAGGTTACAACCTCTCCTCACCTGTTCCCCCAACAGACAGGGGAAATGCAAAAAGAGCGGCTAATCCGCAGTGCTAAGATTTTGGAGCAGATCCAAGGAGAATACTTGCGATGGCAAAAAGAAATTAGATCGGCAGAAGAGATCGCAAGAGTAACTCAAGAAATTCTCGCAACGCCTGCGATCGATCGCTTCATCGTATTGTTGCAAGCGATCGATCCTAACCAAACTTATGTCTTAAACTTTGAGGAATTGCAGCAACTGAGTAAATCCTTAAAGCAAGCAGCCGAAGAAGCCGGCGAGGGCGATCGCGAAACGGTGGAAGCACTAGCTGCTGGGATCAATAACAGCTTGGAATCTTTGCAAGAACTAGATACTTATTTAAGTAGCTGGATATACGACCAACCCACCAATCGCCGCCAACTAGGATATCATCAGGAAAGTACCAAACTCCGCGAACCTTGGGAAACCTGGCGTCAACACGTCACCAGTCCTCTGTTGCAGCACTTATTTTCGGATCTCGCGGGCGATCGATTGCCTTTAGAGAGCGCCACTGAACCCCCTAGAAGCTTGAGGGCTTGGGTGGAACTGGCGATCGTCCTTCAGCGGTTGCAGCGAGGACTGGTAGCATGGTTTGAGAAACAGCCCTACAGCTCAGAAGGGGGTAAAGCTTGCTCGATTAGTACCTTTCTGACATTCACAGTCATTTGGTTTCAGCTATCCTGCGCCTGCGATCGCGCCACCAAAATTCCTGTAAGCGATCGGCAGCAATTAGCCAAGGCTTGTTTTCAAATGGTGTTGCAAATTCTCCGAACCTTTGCCCAACGAGCATACTTTCCTCTCTACGGCGGGGTTTTTGCCCTATTTTCTAAGGATTATTTGCGCGAAGCCCTCGAATACCTCGACGCACCCCTCCAACAAGTAGCAGGCACTCAAGAAAAGGCTCGAATTTTGACACTGTTAGGCTATTCCCAACACCTTTTGGGAAAATATGAAGCAGCAAATTCATTTCATGAACAAGCCCTAGAAATTTCGCGCAGTGCAGGCGATCGCATCTGTGAAATCGCGAATCTCAACCACAAAAGTCGCATCTGCATTTCCCAAAATAATTATGCTGAAGCAATTAATTACAGTCAAAGAGCGTTGATTCTTTCTCGTCAAGTCGGCGACAAGTTGGGAGAAACAAATGCTCTCGCCAATTTTGGTTATAGCGAAGTTCTTTCTGCCCAGCAGAAACGAATGGAGCCAGAAGTGTATGAAACTGCCATTGAGTACCTCAAGCAAGGTTTGAAGCTGTCGGAAAAATTAATCGACTATCAAAGTCAAGCTCTCTGCTGCAACAGTCTCGGCATTGCCTACACTGTTTTAGAACAACCTGAAACGGCTATCCAATACCTGGAAAAAGGCACTCAATCTGCTCGATTTTCTGGCGATTTATACCTTCAGGGTTTTAACTTTGCTTACTTGGCTGAAGCTTATTATGCCATGAGAAATCTTGAAAAAGCTGTTGGCAACGGCTGTTTAGGGATGTATATATTAGAGCGAATTACTGCCCGCGATTGGCGTAAACCTGCTGGTTTAATGACTATTGTGAAGGGACAAATTGGGGAAGCTGGTTTTCAAAATTTATTAAGGGCAAACCGTCCTAAAATGATGGCTATTATCGGTTTTGATGGATGCGATCACATCCCCCAACTGCTGGAACAGTACAAGCAATCGCTCGATTAAGTTAATAGTTCACCTTTTATTGTTGGTCATATCATTTCCGGTTGCATCGGAATTAATATTACCCGAAATCAGGACACGGCAGTGCCGTTTCCCTACAATTAATCCGGGTAGGGAAACGGCACT
>JAUBOM010000100.1:0-28827 GCA_036700245.1 Microcoleus vaginatus BM001213989 | reverse complement strand
GAAGGGGAGAGGGGGAGAAGGGGAGAGGGGGAGAGGTTTTGACGAGTTTTGATAGGGAATTAATATCATCGAACAGAAGGAGTTATTACCTTAACTTGCTTTCTAATATATTTGTAAAGAAAAATACTGTGCCGAAAAAACAAAAATTTCCTTATTTAGTTGGTTCCCGATGGACTTCACACCAAAAAACTTGGGGGTGGCGGCACTTTCAAGTAGTCAACCGAAAAAACGAAGGTAAATGGGTATTTGCAGAAATGGTGGCGGCTTGCGATCCCAATGTCCGTTTCTGGCTGAACGCCGCACAGCTCAAAGACCGATCGCTCTGGCAAGCTGGATGGCAGTCCACGCAAGAATTAGAGGAATTAGAAACAGCAGACTAAAAGACAGGACTCTGGGGTAGAGTGAGCTAGGCATGGGTAATGAGTAATAGCAACAGGGTAAAATAATGAAAAAAAAGTTGTGTTATTGGTGTGTTTGCTAATTAGTGCTGCATTCGGCGGTGGATTTTGTGAAGTGTCGATCGCAACCAAGGCGATCGATCGCAGCAATATTCTGTCTGCCGATATTCCAGATCCCGCAGCGGACTTGTCCAGCCTAGTCCTGACTTTACAAGACTTGCCCCTGGTTTTACAGAGATGCCATCGGACTGTGTGGCAAGTTTAAGAAATAAACTCAGCCAGCGCCCTGAGTTTAAGGCAGCCAGAATCTTTGCGTACCAAAAAATCGATAGCAAGCTGTTGGAACTTCAATTACTGATAGGATTTACATTCCAACTGTCAGATCCGACCCTACAAGCTGCGCTGGTAAGCTATTATCGCCCAGGCGCTCCCGCCTCCGACGTAAAAACTGTTTTGCTGCCACTAAAAAATCTTCGTGATGATTCGAGAAGCGTGCAGAAAACATGACAGGCGTGCCCAGATCCGGGTGCGAAGCATGGTAAGCAAGCAAATCGTCTACCGTTTTTTCATAAGTCGCAACCAAGGTTTCAAATTGCTCTAGCCGAAAATCATTGGTCGATCTAAACTCAGTAGCAGCCGCCAAAATATCCTCCGCTTCTAAAGTGGCTTTTAAAGAAAAATACCGCAGCTTGCGGGGCTGAGCTTCTAGTTTTTTGAGATGCTCTTGGTGGACTTCTTTCCCAAGCACCTTAACCTGTTATCGCAATTCCAAATTAGCCTTAATAAACGCATCCCAAGCAGCCATCAGCCGGGGGTGCAAATCCCTACCTTTAGCCATATTGTCGTCCTGATAATTTTCGCGTTTGTAGTAAAGGTTGGTCTCATTCATCAGGGGTGCCAGCGCCACCAGCGCCTTCTGATAGGCCTCGGCTGCTGCTTCTAGGGCCTGATTGTGAGGCTCGATTGTCGCAGCTCTTTGGACTGCATAGGCGCACATATTCGAGTCTTCCAGTTTGTCTACACCGTTGAGTGTTGATTCTTTACCCGTCGAACCAGTTGTGGCATTCGCCCATTCGAGGTAAGGGCGCCGACTTTCCAAAACACTTTTAGAGTATTGATTGATGCAGCTCTCGATATAGTAATTGATCTTTCTTGTTTGCCAGACCCTCCCGAGGATCCGAGGCAAGCAGCACCGATGTGTGAGGTGAAAAGGGCTGACCCAGCGGCGGTAGACTGGGCCCTAAAACTGGTTTTAGATTCACTTGGGCTGTGGCTAGCTGAGCGAGGCCAGCGCCTTCTGCTAAAATCAAAGCGCCAGCGAGTACGATCGAGGACTGTTTGAATGCGGTGGTGCAAGTCATTGTCTATTTCCTCCTAGTCGGCGTTCTTGTTGTTCTACCACTGAGTAACATCGAATTATCTTACCCTGACACCTATGTCTGTCTCTGTTTCTCTGCAAAACGCCTGCAAGATTTACAACAAAATACCCGTTGTCAATGACCTTTCGTTCACGATTGAAGCCGGAGAAATGTTCGGTCTCCTAGGCCCCAACGGTGCCGGAAAATCTACCACAATTCGGATGCTGACTACCCTGACTAAGCCAAGCAGCGGTCAAATCCAGGTAGCTGGATATGACGTGATGCGGCAAAGCTTGCAAGTGAAACAGTGTATAGGCGTCGTGCTCCAACAAATCAGCGTTGATACTGAGCTTTCGGTATGGGAAAATATGGAGTTTCACGGGCGGATGCACCACATCCCAAACCCCAAACGGCAACAGTTAATTACACAGTGGTTGGGATATGTAGAATTAGCTGAAAGGCGAGACGACTTAGTAAAAACTTTGTCGGGAGGAATGAAGCGAAGGTTGCAAATTGCCCGAGCACTTTTGCATGAGCCGCAAATCTTATTTTTGGACGAACCGACTGTAGGGTTAGACCCGCAAACGCGGCGCCGATTGTGGGAAATTATTTTAGATTTGAACAAGCAGGGAATGACAATGCTGTTAACCACGCATTATATGGATGAGGTGGAGTATTTGTGCGATCGCATTGGCATTATGGACGGCGGCAAGTTAATTCAACTGGGAACGTTGGCACAACTGCGGCAGCAACACGGTCAAGGGTTAGTGATGAAACAAATAGGCGATCGCTGGGAATACAAGTTTTTCCCTACTCTGGAAGAAGCTAATTTATATCTCGATGCCAAAGATGATAAGACTGGGATGATGGTGCGTCCTTCTAATTTAGAGGATATTTTTGTAGAACTGACTGGCAGACAATTAGATTGAACAGTCGGTAATTGCTAATAGCAGCCCTGGGATTTTAGATTTTAGATTTTAGATTTCAGATTTTAGATTTCCCAAGCGGCGATTAAAACGGCAATTTTTTTAATCTAAAATCCTAGGAGTAATATCAAAAACTGAAAACAGAAAGAGTTTGGCTTTTTTTATAAACAACCGACACTATCCATCTATTGTGTAATGAGAAGGCTTTTTTACGAATTTCCTTGATTCACGATCGGGAAGTCACGGATAGACGGATAGTTGTTTTTTGCTGATTCCTTCTTCTTTGTTCACCCTTGACTTATTCCCTCAACATCCATCCCTTAAATCCCGTACACTGCTGGTTTCCGCACTTTAACGTCCCAATTCCTAATTACTAATTCCCAAATGACTCGCTTAGCCACAACAATAGAAGCCATACTTTACCTAAAAGGTCAGCCGGTCTCAATAGCAGAGATTGCCGAGATAGCCAAGTGCGATCGAGCCGAAGTGGAAGACGCCATCATCGAACTCATGTCTGACTCATCCCGCCGCGACAGTGCATTAGAAGTCGTAGAAACCCCCACGGGATACAGCCTGCAACTCAGAGAAGAGTTTGCCAGTTTAATGCAAACTTTAATACCTCCAGAATTAGGTGTTGGAGCTTTGCGAACGCTGGCGGCGATCGCTCTCAAAGGCGGCATCGCTCAGCCAGACTTAGTTAACTTGCGAGGTTCAGGAGCTTACCAACAAGTGCAGGAACTTGTAGAAATGGGTTTCGTCCGCAAACGGCGGCCGAGTGAGGGGCGATCGTATTGGTTACAAGTTACCGATAAATTTCATCGGTACTTTCAAGTAGACCAACTGCCAAAACAATTGCAAATTGACTTCCAGGCAAATTTGTACCCAAGCAAAGACGAGTAGTTTAAAGTAGAATGTAACAAGCCAGAAATTAAGAATCGCCAAATGGTTTTTCACCCTGACTTTGACAATTCCAATGCCCAACAAACGGCAGTCAATCCACTGCTGAAGTACCTCCAACACCAATCCCCGGAGGTTCTAGCCCACATCGCCAAGTCCGCCAGCCCAGAAATCAGAGAAATTATCTCTCATAACGTTCAAGGACTTGTCGGCGTCTTGCCTTCAGAACATTTTAACGTCGAAATTACCACGGACCGCGAAAACTTAGCAGGTTTGCTAGCTTCAGCGATGATGACAGGCTATTTTCTCAGACAAATGGAGCAGAGGATGCACCTAGAAGAAAATTTAGCAAGCACCAGCTCGATTCAACCACACCCTCCCAAAGACAAGTAAAAAGATCCAGGGGTTGGGGAAGCCAGAAAGATGAAAGTTGTTCAAAAAAATAAACAGTCCTGGACGCACAGGGAATTAAGAAACCGGATTTTTAACCGGATATCCCTAGCGCTACACCCAAGGTTTTGGTGAAAAAACCCGGTTGCTACGTCCAGGACTATAAACCATCAGATTCATCTTTCATCCTCTACCGTTTGCAACTAATACCAGTTTCAAAAAAGAATGCAACTGTAGGTAAGCTCGAAATCCTTATACAGTAACTCATTGCCAATTCTTTAATCGACAATCGAAAATCCTCAATCGAAAAAGGTATTACCCACCGGCGGGGCTACCCGATATGGGAAAAGCACCCGGACGTACTTTAATTTTCTGAACTTGACCCAAACGGTTAATTTCGACTTCTAGTTCTTTGCCCACAACAGTGCTTTCCACCCGTTCTTGCACGTCCCCAGGAGTGTTCACCGCAATTCCGTCAACTTTTTGAATGACATCTCCGGCGCGCAAGTCCGCTTTTTGAGCGGGGGAATTTTCCACGACTCGCGTGACGGCTACGCCTCGATCGAGGGTAATTTTATTATTATCGAGCTGTTTGTTGAGTTCTGCCTTGGTGGCTGCAGTCAAGCTGACCATTTGAATGCCGAGATAGGGATGTTCGGCTTTACCTTTGGCGAATAACTGATCGGAAACTCGTTTGGCGGTTTCGATCGGAATTGCAAATCCCAAGCCCTGAGCGTCCGCGCGGATAGCGGTATTGATGCCAATTACTTCGCCTTGGTCGTTGAGTAGCGGCCCGCCAGAATTGCCGGGGTTGATGGCGGCGTCGGTTTGGATGAAGCGTACTCGCTTGTCGGGGATGCCGACTTGGGAACTCGATCGACCCGTAGCGCTGATAATGCCCACAGTCACGGTATTGTCGAGACCTAAAGGATTGCCGATGGCGATCGCCCACTGTCCCGGTACAATATTGTCCGATCGACCCAAAGCCACCTGCGGCAGTTCCTTAGCATTAATCTTAACCACAGCCACATCCGTCAGCGGATCGACTCCTTGCACCTTACCCTCAAACTCGCGGCCGTCTTTGAGCGTCACCTTGACAGTATCTGTCCCGGAGACAACGTGAGCATTAGTAACGATGCGGCCGTCAGAAGTGAGAATAAACCCCGAACCCGTACCTCTCTTGACTCGTTCTTCCGGCTGCGGTAAATTATCCCCAAAAAACCTACGAAACAAAGGATTTTTGAATGCTTCGGGCACTTGATTCGCCACTTTGCTCGATGCGTCAATCCGCACTACAGCAGGACCGACTTTTTCGGCTGCTTCAGCAATAAAATTGGGATTGCTGCGATCGACCGCCGGATTTTCCTGAACAGGAGGATACGCATAGGCGGGGATTTGCTGGCGCACTACGGGCAAAACCGATCCGGTTTCCAGATTGTTTGAGCCTTGCAGATAGCGATTCCCCAACCATCCCAGGCCTCCCCCGATCGACAGCAAAGTCACATAAAGGGTCGTTTGCTTAAAAGATAAACTCATTTAATAACTCCTGCTAAATACCTCATCCCCGCAGACACGTTCCCAATCAAGCATTTTTGTCTTGGCGACGGGAAGGAAGCGGGGCGGGGCGTACCGCTTCCTCAAGAACATAGCTGTTAACAGGCAGGCGCTGATGGGCATCACAGGCAATTTTTGCCGGATTTGCCCAGAACGACTAAAACTAATAATTCTCATCCTAACTTGGCTTAGCCTGGGATTTACAGTCTGGGGGGCGGCTAGAGCTTCCAAATATGCCATTTCACTTGACTCAAAAATTGTCAACTGTCCGAAATAAATACTTTTTTCTCTACCTAATGACTTTGAAACGCTTATTTCTGCTGACTTCTGCACTACTTTGGTCGATCGCACCCGTTGGGAAAACGGCGGATTATAGCGAGGCCGCACCTGCAAATCTTCCCTCAGGTACACCTGTAGAAAACCCCGACCCCGCCCGCGATTGCCCGAGTCCGGCTATGTCTCGATTGCGCCGCCACACTGCGGCCCAGGGCGAAACAATAGAAAGCATCGCGCGGCAGTACAATGTGATTCCTGCGGCGCTGATCGGCATAAATCCGATGTTGCGGGGAGGTCGAGTATCTACAGGAAGTACGATCGTCATTCCTCCGTACAGTGGCATCGAGGTAGAAGTACCTGCGGGCTGGAATTGGCAAAAACTGGCAGAAGCTTACAAAGTGCGCGCAGATTTGCTATTTGAGGCGAATGGGTGCAGGCCTTTGGGACAAACCGTGTTTGTGCCTGCGGTGAATAGGTCGATCGGGTCTTCTGCAAATCCCGATGCAACGCCATCGGTGCAAGGATTTCCCCTACCCGCTGCTGCGGTTGAAGCTTTGCGTTACGGGCGGCAATTGCATCCTATGCGCCGCGAATTTTTTTTCCACAGCGGCGTAGATTTTTTGGCGTCGGAGGGTACGCAGGTTTTAGCAACGGGCGAGGGAACTGTCGCCTTTGCCGGGTCGCAGGGAGATTACGGGAATTTAGTGGTGGTAAACCATCAAGCGGGGAAGCAAACGCGCTACGCTCATTTGAAAGATATTGCCGTAAAAGTCGGTCAAAAAGTCCAGTCTAAAGAAGTTTTGGGAACAGTCGGGATGACGGGAAAACGGGACATTGCCCAAGCTCATTTGCATTTTGAAGTTCGGTACAATTCGGGTTTGGGCTGGGTTGCTGAAGACCCGCTGCTTTATTTGCAAGCGGCTGTTAAAAAATAGGATTTGCGGTTGAATTACTTCTTCAACCACAAATCCTATTTTTTTGTATGGGTTAATTTAGCAAAAGCCCGTGACGAGATTTGAACTCGTGACTTCCTCCTTACCAAGGAGGTACTCTACCACTGAGTTACACGGGCATAAAAAATTAATAATGTTAAATAAAAGTTTTCAACTTTTTATTTTTAACTTTTTATTTTTATTTAAATTGTGGTGGGCCGGGCTGGATTTGAACCAGCGTAGGCGTAGCCAGCGGATTTACAGTCCGCCCCCATTAACCGCTCGGGCACCGACCCATTTGTACCCACAGTTATACATCCTAGCAGCTTCTTCTTTTTTTGCAACATTATATTTAAAACTCTAATCATTAAGTTGAGAACACATAAGTCAGTTAGTGGCAAGCCGGAAAACTGAATACTATTTAAGGTGGGCATTGCTAAGTCTAGGCTTGGTGACCGGCTGGAACACCCGAAGTCTAGACTAAGCTCAAATCCCTAATTCATTAATTCCCCGGTTTCTTGCAGCGAGTGCAGGCGGCGGTAAATGCCTTGTTGACTCAAGAGTTCGTCGTGGCTGCCAACTTCGACGATTCTACCGCCGTCGAGCACGACGATCGCATCGGCTTCGCGAATTGTACTCAGTCTGTGGGCAATAATTATGGTGGTGCGCGTACCGAGGATATTTTGCATCGCTATCTGGATCGCTCGCTCGCTTTCATAATCCAAACTAGAAGTAGCCTCATCAAAAATTAACACATCCGGCTCCACCAACAGCGCCCTCGCAATCCCCAACCGCTGCCGCTGACCGCCGGACAAGCGCATTCCTCGCTCCCCGACAACGGTATAGTAACCTTGGGGCAACAGCCGCACAAAATCGTCTACTTTGGCGATGCGACAAGCATCCTCAACTTGCTCGAAAGTTGCATTTCGGTTTCCGTAAGTCAGATTTTCCAGCAAAGTACCGTTAAAAACGTCTACTTCTTGGTGGACAATGGCTAAACGCTGCCGGTAGCGAGTCACGTCTAAGCTGCGTATGTCTTCTCCGTCGATCAGAATGCGGCCGGAGTTTGGTTCAAAATAGCGAAACAGGAGTTTCACTAAAGTCGATTTCCCGGAACCCGATCGCCCGACTAATGCTACAGTTTGACGGGGATGAATCAATAAATTCACATCCTGCAAAACCGGTTTTTGACTGTCGTACCCGAAGGTCAAACCGCTGATCTCAACTTTGCCGGTAAATTTATAAGGTGGCTGTGCCGTGAGAGCATTTTCTGCTAAATTGACCCTATCAACACCGTCTGGCGTTTGCATAAACTCGTGGAAGCGGATCATTGAAGAATAGCGCCGCGCCAATAATTCGGCGATAATGCTAATCGGACGCAGTTGGGAATATGCCATGCTTGCTAACGTGTAGACGGTAACAAAATATCCGAGGGATATTTGGCCTCCTAGGGTTGCTGCTAGGCTAAAACCGAGAACTGAAAACAAGCACAACTGGACGATTGTCTGCTGGTATGTCCCCAGGGTGATGTATCCTTTGTGAATGCGGTGGATCACGACTTTTAATTCGCGATCGAGTCTGGTTGTTTGCCTTTTGAGTTCATCGCTTTCTGTCGCAAAAGCTTTGACTGTTTTGATGTTGGTGATAATTTCCGAGTTGCGGCTTTCGGTATCTTCGATGTATTCATCCAGAATTTCTTCTCGCGCAGTCACCTCTTGCAGGCTTTTGAGGGTGAAACTGAGGATAAATAGGAATGAAACCAAAATTAATAAGCCAATCCGCCACTCAATTAACCAGATAACGGCAAAAATGCCGATTAAGCGGGCGACTTCGGGGATGAGTTGGCCGGCAATATCTGGATATGTCCAAGTATGGTTGCCGATACCTTTTGCTATGCGGCTGGCAATCCGTCCGGCGTTGTTTTCGTCGTAGAATTCTAGGGGTAAGGTGAGGATTTTCCCGATCGCACCTCTCATTTGATCGCGCCTCGCCCTCAATGGTATCGCCCAGTGGAACCAATTTCCTACCCAAGGTTCGATCGGTGCTTTGGCTACTGTTACCAAAAAAATTATGCCCAGCAAGACGGATAGCGATAATATTTTGTTGGGTGAGTGCTGGGTAAAAGAGGCGATCGCTGCTATCAGTTTTTGGGTTATTGTATCTGTAGGTTGACCCGACAATACGTTTAATATTTGACCGATCGCGTAGGGAACAAGCAAATCCGCTAGTGCCAAAACACTGGATGCCCCTATGCTGTAAACTGATATTTTCCAGTAGCGATTGTAGTATTTGAAGATGTCCTGAAAGCTTGCCATAAATTTTTGTTGAGATACAACCCTTGCAAACACTTGCATTTAAAACTGCGCTCTCGGCGCGCCTTGTATACAAGTGTACTACAAAAGTAGTGGATCGGGGAGTCATCTTAGATCGTGCTAGCGACTCGCCCGATCGGATGATTTATGGCAGTCATTCGATCGTCAGCGATCGATCAGCAGTCATACGCAATAAACTCAGGACTAAGGGCAAAAAAATGCAGAAGACAGAATTTTTCTGGAATTCTGCCTTCTGAGCAAAGCCTTCTAGCTTTTAGGTTGGAGCAGTCTGTTAGCTTAAGGCGTAGGCTGATTGTAGCGCCCACCAGATCAAGAAACCGATTCCCGAGGCAATGACGATCGCCGAAATGGCGATCGCTATAGGACTGTCAGCTCCCTTGAACTTCATGATTCCGCGATTTAAATCTGACATGACAGTGTTCTCCCACAATTCCAGCTTGATTGTAGCTTTGCCGTCGGCGGATGGCAGTCCCTCTTCACGGCAATTACTGATTTGGTTAATAATCTTGCTGCTGCAATTTCTGGTGGGGAGTGGCTTTGGGGGGTTTTTACTGGGTTTGTGAAAAAAACTTACTAAAAAGACTTGACAGATTCTCGGAATTAAGACAATATAGTTAATACCGCAGGGAATGCGGGTGTAGCTCAGTGGTAGAGCGTCACCTTGCCAAGGTGAATGTCGCGCGTTCGAATCGCGTCACCCGCTTTAAAAAAGCAAAAAAAGCTCAAGAAAACCGGAAAGTAGAGCAAGAAAGTTTTCGGTATACTCCTAAGGATGGTGGAAAATACCTAAGTTAGTGGTAAAGTAGAGTAGAAAACTTGCAAGTCAAAATTGCCACTCGGGCGCTCGCTCGGAACAGGCAGTTGAAAGCCTCGATCGGGCAGAATTGACAAGTTTGATAAAGTGCATATGTTAACGATTATTTTTGTAAAAACGCTTTTTTTATCCGATCGCTCGTGCCATCTCAAAAAGCTCCAAAGATTGACTTAAACGATGAGTACCCCTGTCCTTGCCGGCGGCGGGGTCGTCTCGTGCCCATAACGTTGACAGAAGCCTTTGGCTGCAACCGCTGTCAGCAAATATTTGTATTAGAGGAAAGCGGACACGTCATCGAGCAACTATCAACAAACTATCCTTACAAGCAGGCTTGGCGGTGGACAGGCCACCAGTGGAACAGAGCGCATCCGGGTTTGAAGGCGCATTACTTGCCACTGGCTTTGGGTATGATATTGGTGCCGCTAGTGATTTGGTTGCCCTTGGCGCTGCACTCGCAGGGCCCGAACATTATTCTGTGGGCAATGGTCGCCGTGCTGCTAGCAATGCTGCCGGCGCTGATGGTATGGCTGGCTTACAGGCGTTAGCTAGATGATAATAGAGGATTTTACCCATTCATCAGATGCGGCAAATGTCGCCCGCCGGGCTTATCAAGCTTCTTTGGATCTGGCCGTGACAAAGAGTAGGGATCGCGCTGCGGCTTTGCAGGCGATGGCAGGTTCGCTGAAACGTCGGCAAAATGAAATTTTAGAAGCAAATACTCTGGATTTAGAAGCGAGTCGGGACATGGCGATTCCCGACTTGATTGTGGAGTGGCTGAAGCTGACGCCGGAACGGATTAAGACAACTGTGCAAATTCTGGAACGGTTGGGGGAAATGCCAGATCCGATCGGCCGGGTGATCAATGCTTCTTATCAGGTCGATCGGTGTCAGGTTTACTGTCAATCGCTGCCACTGGGGGCGATCGCTCTAATTTACGAGGCGTTTCCAGAGTTGGGGGCGATCGCAGCCGGTTTGTGTCTCAAAAGCGCTAACAGTTTGATTCTCAAAGGTGGCAGCGAAAGCTGGCAAACTAATGCTGTAATTGGAGAAGCTTTGGTGTCGGCGATCGATGAGGTCGGTTTGCCGTCAGGATGTCTGCAGGTACTGCCGCCGGATCGGGGCGCTGCGATCCGAGAATTGGTCACTCAAGACCAATATCTCAATTTAATTATTCCCTACGGCAGGCCGAGTTTGGTGCAGCAGGTTGTAAGGTTGTGCACAGCACCCGTGTTGAGGTCGGCAATGGGCAATTGTTACCTTTATTGGTCGCCGACTGGCAGTTTGGAGATGGCAAGGTGGATGATTTTGGACAGCCATCAAAGCGTGCCCGATCCTGTTAACGCGATCGAAAAAGTGCTGATCGATCGCAACCAAAAGCCTTCTTCCTTAGTCAGGCTGTGGAACACTTTAAAAGAAAAAGGCTTTCAAATTAGCGCAGATGCCGATCTCGTCGCAGATTTCCCAGAGTTGAAGCTGGCGGAACCATACGAGTGGACTCAACCTTATTTAAACAAAACCATAGCGTTTAAAGTTGTCGATAGTTTAGAGATTGCGATCGGGTGGATTAACCGCTACAGCAGCGGCCACGCTGACTGCATCGCCACTGAATCTTACTTAGAAAGTCGCCAATTTGCTCTGGATGTTAACAGCGCCTCAACTTTTATTAATGCCTCGCCTCGGTTTTGGCGCTATCAAAATCGGGGAGATGCGATATTTTTGGGAATGTCCAACCAAAAAGGTTATCGTCGGGGATTGATCGGGTTAGATACCCTGACGACAATTAAAGAAATAGTGCAAGGTAACGGACTATTTTAGTGAGTTAGGTCTTGCGGTCGTGGGAAATTGAAACCACCGCTGTATCGGTCAATTGCATGACTTACGCACAGGAAGTCAGAAACCGGGTTTTTCAACCACAATATCTGGTTAAAACCCTCAATATCTTTAAAAAGCAGGTTTCTTTGTTCGGAGTGCCTAAGTCATACAATAGAAGAAGATGATTTAATATTAACTTCCTTCTACAAGCAGACTTAAACATCTTTTTTGGACAGCTCAACTAAAAAATTAGATGCAGAAACTACAGAAATATGATACATTTTAGCGTAGTAATTTAAGCGGGAAATCCTGTCATAGCAGGTACACAACAATCACATAATCCTGTCATAGCAGGCACACAGCAATTAGATAATCCTGTCAGATCGTGTCTGTCTAAATGCTTGTCGGCAGTGCCGCGTTTGCAACAGCCGAGAAAAGCAGCCTCAAATCCCTGCGATTACTTCACTTCAATGCGTTGTGTTCTCTTCGGACATATCAGAAATTTCCCCGACATTATAATATAAAATCCGGGCTTACGCATCAAGACCTTCATAACTGGGTTTTTAAAATTCGGCGGGCTATGACCAAGTATTTTTGTAAAAAAACTCGGTTTTTGACTAGCCGTGCGTAATTCCTAAAAATCTCGGGATCTCAGTTGTAAATATCTTCAACAAATATTTTTATAATCTTAAACAAGCTCCAAAACGATATAATTAATACAGGGAAAATAATCTGACTGACATTAGGGTGTTACTAGAAAAGAATGAATTCAGCAAAAATGCTCATTTCTTTAGACGAGACTGTACAGCGGGAAACGCTAACTCATCAATCGGTATATGCTAAAAAATTGCGTCCGCTTCTGCCGTCAGATGCCTTTGAGCCAGATCCTAGCAAGTTAGCAATACTGTTAATCAACCTGGGAATTTTATTGCTGGGATGGGGAATTGCCGATGAGCTCGATCGCTGGCCTGTCTATCTTTTATGGCTTTACTTACCTTTAGCCGCGATTATGGGCAATAGTATCATAGTATTGCTATTTAGCTCCCACGACCTGATGCACGGCAGCGTTCAGAAAAAGTCTCGCCTGACTTATCCGATCGCCTTTTTAGGGCTAAGTATGCTATTGATGCCACCTACTCAGTGGAAATCTCTGCACAACCTCGTACACCACAACAACACCAATTCCTTAGCCGATCCCGATCGCAATTACCTGTACCAGCAGCCCGATACTTGGGGAAAATGGATTCAAAATCTCTTTGTACCCTCGGTGGAAGTCAATCCGCTGTGGTTAATTGTAGGAATGGCCGGCTCGTGGGCAGTACATAATTTTCGCAACCTGTCCTCGGTACTGTTATTTAATGATAAATCCGTTGATTACGTACCGGCTGCCTTTACAGTTAGTCCTAAAGATAGATTGAAGATCGCCCTGGAATGTCTGGGAATCTTAGGAATTCATCTGGGCGTCTTATTCTACCTAGAATTTAACCCGATTAAAGTTGCTCTTGCCTACATTTTGCCGATCGCAATTGGTCATGCAGGAGCAATGTTTTACATCTATACCAACCACATGGGTTGCCGGATGACTAGCATTAATGACCCGCTGATCAATAGTGCTTCGCTGCGGGTTCCTAAAATATTTGACCTGCTGCACTTTAATTTCTCTCACCACACAGAGCATCATATTTTCCCCAGCCTCAACTCAAACTATTACCCAATGGTGCAAGAGTTGTTGCAAATTCACTATCCCGATCGGATGAATTTAATCGATGCTGGAGAAGCTTGGCGGTTGCTGATGGAAACCCCACGACATTATCAAGATCAAGTCACCTTCACTGATTCCTCTGGTACAATGGCCGTGAATTGCTCGATTGTTGAAGAATTCAAAAACCGCTAATACAGAGTAAGGTGCGCAGTGCGCACCCTACGTTGAGATATTGTGCTGAATTATTAATTCTAGATACTGATGCTATTGATTACCAACGAAGGCTTGAGAGAAAAGTAACGGATTACTCGTTTTTGATTGTTGGCATCAATTTTTTGTTCTGCCATATTCAAATTTTGCTGGAACTCTCTGGCTAAAATTTGGATCGGCGTTCCCCCAAAAACTTCATCGAAGCTCATCCGGTAGAGTTCTCGGAAAGATTTATCGTAATAACCCAAACGGTCATATCGATAAGCGGACAAAATAAACAGAATTTGCAGTTGGTCAGCGGCTCGTTTCTGCGGAGGAAGCAACCGTAAAATGTCCTTTTCCGTAATCACTTCTAGATTACCCGACGCCGTCATTCTAGGAATATCCCGGTAGGCTGCCAAGGGCATATTGGCGGCAAAACTCATGTAGTCATACTGGGGATAATTGACTGCTGAATGCTGCGGGCCGCACGTAAAAATTACAGTTGTGACAATTTCAATTAATTGTTCAACTGTGTCGATGTGGTCTGGCACTCCTTTGACTTTACCGCCATTATCAGACGCTAATTCTTTGGCCCAGGTTTGCAGTTCCACATCTTGTGCGATCTCTTCATTTGTCGGGTAAAAGAATTTGAGATAGCCCGAGACAAAGGTTTTAATCGCATTCCACAGCAGCAATCCATCATCTCGGTAAGGGTAGTGAGGAAGTTGATTTGGGTCATCCATTCCCCGATTTTTCAGTTCAGTGGGAAAGGCAAATTGATCGAGACTCCAGGTACTGTACGCCTCTCTAGCCAGTTCCAGGCTCTCTAACAAGGTACCGCCTAGCAATTCATCGACGGGCCCGTCGGGAGCGATCAATCGAGTACGTGCCAGATCGTTGTTGGTCAACATAAAGCGAAAGTGCGGTTTCAGCAGTAGGCTCAGGGGATGATTGTTAGCCAACTGTCGGGCGGTGACGATCGCGATTGGTTCCATCACCAGATGAGTTCGAGCTAAATGCGTGCTCATTTCATGGTGATTAGCATCTGCCACTTGTACGCAGAGTTTCGCAAACAGCCAATCGATAGGAGGATCTAATGGGGTATAGACATGGCTATCTGGATTCGGATCTAGTTGAATGGCAATAGGTGTCATTTCACCCCGATCGCGGATTCCCGTCCACCGCCAAGCGAAAAAAGCCCGCGGTTTCGGCAAGTATTTTCTGCCTTTTTCATAGGTTCCGCCTCCAACGACAGCAGGCGCGCGATAGTGTTCGTCAGTACCTGTGTAATCGGCAATGTAAATGTGGTTTTGCTGCAACTCTTGGCGCCGATCGAATAAAGGGTGCAAAGTCGAAAGGTTCATCAGTATTTGTGCCCGAGGATCGCTCGCATCTAACAGGCGAAGCATCATCGGATTTGCTCCAGACAGGCGTTGTTCTGCAAAAGAGCGATCGGTTTGGTAAATTCTGGCAACAGCAGGTAGCCGCAGCACAGTAAAGAAATCTTCATAGTCTTGGAGATCGTCAAGAGGATCGAGAAAAGATCTCGCATCGGATGCCAACATATTTGCTGGAAGTTCCGATGTTGCTAATATCCGTTCTCCAATATACCTGGCCGAAAAGTTCTCGCCTGCAGGCACATCTTGCAATAATGCCAAAGGTGATAAACTCTCATAGTCAAACTGATAATCTTGTTGCTGGCGATTCAAGTAATCTTTGCGCTGTTCTTGGTTCGGATCGTTTTGAGGAAGAGAAGGTTTCATATTGTCTACCATTGTATAAATCAACCCTTTTTTTGTAGTAAAAGCTCGGAGATAGTCACTATCGATCGACGATGGAATTTAAAAAGTTTTGTCCGCCTAGGATCAGGCTCGATCTTGACATTCTTCGCCGCTCGATTGTCCTATTCCGGATTTTTTTCAACTCAGACAAATCCCTCAAAAGAAGGGAACTCTTGTCTATATCCCTAAATCGACATAGAAAGGTTTCATTCTGCGGATAAGTAGCTCGCACTTGAGAAGCCAGACTTATTTGAGAAGCCAAGGCTCGGAGTGTTCGGTTTTTTGAGCTTTTTGAGCTTTACCTACTGATTAGCGGTTAGGCACGAACCATTAAATATTTGCCGTTGCCGTTATATTCACCATCGCAACTCGCGAAATTAGCCACAAACCACATCAAGTAAAACCGCCAGATGCGGCGAAATTTGGCATAGTCGATGCCGTAGTCTAAGTCTTTGACTATTGCCTGAGAATCGTCAAAGTTTTTTAGCCAGTTAGCAAAGGTTATGGAGTAATTGTATCCGTTTAGATACCATCTTTTTATGGTTTTGAGGTCTTTGTTGTGGCTGGAACATCGTATTTCCAGTAACGGTCGTGGGGGAAAATGTATTTGTGAGTGAACACGCTGGATATATTGTTAAGGGTGCGAACAGTGATGATGTGAATGAAAACGCGGCTCTTATCTTTGAGAAAAGAGGCGAGCTTTTGGAAAGCTTGCGTTAAATGGCTTACATGACAAAAAACTCCAATGGAGAGAATTTTGTCGAATTTGGTCTCAAATTGGGCGTCGTTCAAATCTCCTTCATATAGGGTAAATCGACCGGAACTGAGGTAGCTTTCGGGGTCTTGCATCTTCAAACGCATATACTCGGATGGGTGGTGGCTGAGGTTAATGCCAGTAAACTGGACATTGGGTAATTTGGCAAGAATGTAATTGGGAACGCAACCCCAACCTGCGCCCAAGTCTAAAATTCGATCGCCATCCTGAATGTCTAGCTTCTCAATCACATCATCAATCATCTGCATTTGCCATTGTTCAAGGTTGGCGGCTCCTTTTTCCCGCAACCCCATGCTGTATTTAGCATAAATGAGTTTGCCGTCGCCTAACATCCGATTTAGCATAGCTTGAGGTAAGTCGTACTGAATCTTGATAAATCCCGGGACCCTTGGGGGGTGCGGTCTGTTTCTGTTAGTACCCATTCCTAGGGTGCAAGCAGGGACGGAATTTAGGCAGTTTTTCGTTAATGCAAGAACGGCAACGGTTCCAGGCGTTGAGCTATGAGGCTCAACCAGTAGACCTATTCCAGCGACTGTTGCCGTTCTCTTTTACCAAGAGCGATCGGTATAATTGTTCAAGCCAACGCAAGAGCGCTGTTGGCAGCTATCGCGCCCAAGCAGCATTCAGTCCGGACGGGGTAAATGTTAGATGCCATTTTTGAGCGGTTTGTACAGCATAGTCCTGTCAGCGTCATGGTACGGGGTCTAATGGAGCGAGTAAGAGCCTGCAGAACAAGTCGATTCTATTTTTGAGAATCATGTCAAAAACCAGTACACGCGAGAACTCCTATTCTCCAGCATCGTAGATTTAATGAGCCTGGTAGTCTGTGGAATCTACCCTTCTGTGAATGCTCCATACCGAGCCAAAGCCTCATCCCTCAATGTTAGTCGAACTGCTGTCTATGGCAAACTTAATGGCATTTACCTCGTGCTAGTGCTGCGGTGTTACGAGAAACTGCCACCTCTATGACTACTTTTATGCAGCTTTTGGGAGGTTGTCCACCAAAGTTACTAGCTTCTTATCAACGAGCGAATCATTGATGGTAACTTTTTGGCTGCAACAGATTATCGTCTAAAAACCCTGAAACCCTATGCAGCGAAAGCTTTACCTCGAAAGTATGCCAGTGGTACTAGACCCCGAATTACCCATGGCTGTTGATGTGTTTCCCTGTGAAGATGGTAATACTCAGGAACCTTCTTTATGTAAGTCGGTGTTGCAGACTGTCAAAGCCGATCAATTATGGATTGCCGATCGCAATATGTGTACCCAAGGGTTTCTCTTTGGTATATCTACAGCCTCTTCTGACTTTTTGATCCGAGAACATAAAACTCTGCCACAGCAAGCAATCAGTGAATTGCAATTCCTTGCGTGATGTAGAAACTGGAGCTGTTAGGTGAACAAACAGTTGCTCTGTCTTATGGGGATAACTATTTGAAAGTACGACGGGTGGTAGTGCGGTTAAAAACAGCTACTGGTGATAGTGAGCGAGAGATTGCCCTACTCACAAGTCTACATCAAACTGTTGCCATTGCTGAATATGTAGCTCAGTTGTATCGGAGAGGTTGGAGTGTTGAGACTTTGTTTCAAACCGTAACTAAGAACCTTGAGGGCGTTTTTTTTCTTGGGTTATCCCAAAGCTGAATAATTTTATTTTAGGATCGAAGAAGGTTTATTACAATATTTTAGTGGCTGTCCGAAGCGCTTTGGGCAGTGTACACGGTGTCGGTAAGATTGAGTCACATCTATCGGAATTATACGAAAGTTGATGAAATTCAAGGAACTTATCGGGGAATGACGAGCGCCTGTGACCCTGAAATTGGGCAGCATTTTCAGGCTTGGTCACTGTCTCAATTAGCCGATTTTCTGTTAGAAGCAGGCTGTACCAGTGAATTTGAAGTCTTTCCTCAAGCAGCCACGTTCACCTAAGAAGAAAAAACCACATTTGATTGTAGACTCGCGCCACCGTCATCTTTCTACAGCCAGACTTCGCTCGAGCTTGCTCGGCATTTACGCCAGACAGGGCTGGCGAGAGTACACCGCACCTTACCACGTTAGACTAGCGTGTCAAACCACTTTTTGCGTAAGTTTTGTCGGATAATGGAAGATGGAAGAGTGTTTCCGAGTTGAGTAAAATATACACAGAAACCGACAAGGGAATTCTGATGAACAGCAAACCCGAAAAAAGCATAGTATTGCACAACCCACCCCTAACCGTAGCAGCATCAAAAATGTTTACCTACCCAACGCGGTTGGCCAGCGCGTGGAAACCAGACATCATGGAAATTAACTTGCCGGAATATCAATTAAAAAGCTCAGACATAGAAATCAGCATCCGGCAAGAATCTACGCGGACGCTTCCCAACAGCAGCAATATTTATCGGAAAATCTACAGAAAATTGGCGGGTCCGATGCAAATTGACGGAGAATACATTTTAGATACCCGGTACGAAGTAGACGGCAATATGGCCCACATCATGACTGGCGTAGTTCCCAGACTGTTAGCAGCGCAAAAAATTTGCGATCGAGTAACGCTGGTTTTGCACTCGAACGCCACCCAGATGGCGAAAAACATCTACAAACTGCTGGGAGCATCCATACTTTGCACGGACAAAGACATTAACGGCAAGCTGGTACTCGCAGACGACCAATCTCATGGCGCTTACGATGCGTCTTACAATGCTTTATTCGGGGAGTTAACTTTTGAGGGATTTAACCCGCAGACTCCGGAAAAAGTCTTTATCTCTCGAAAAGGCACCAGAAGTTTAATCAACGAAAGTGAAGTAGAACAGACTTTGCAAGCATACGGATTTAAGAAATATTACTTTGAAGACATACCGATTAGCGAACAGTGGTCGGTAGCCAGAAATGCTAAAGTTATAGTTGGAATGCACGGTGCAGCGCTGTCCAACCTTGTATTAAACAACAACAACAAAGTTAAGCTGATAGAATTATTTCACCCCGGTTACATAATCGATATGTACCGCCACATGGCAAACGCTGTGGGCGGAAGTTGGTGCGGTGTTAGCGGTCAAATTACAGAAGATGTAATTGGCAAACTGGATTTCAAGCAAGAAGCAAGAGCTTTTGCTGGGACGAGCACCAAAATCGATATAAATTCTCTGCGAATGGCACTAGAATATTTGGGTGAAGAGAAAATCAAATAAGTAAGAAAATAGGGGAATAAATTATGGTAGCGCCGCCGCAACTCACAGAAACGGCAAATCAAATAGAAACCCCAGAATTGGGACTTTGGCAACAAATAAAAGAAGACTGGAACGCTCACGGACGCGACTGGACAAAACCGGGATTTCGGGCCGTAGCAGTTCAAAGGTTCGGCGTCTGGAGGATGCAGGTAGAACCAAAACTGCTGCGGGCTCCGTTGAGCATTCTGTACAGATCGCTCTACCGAAAAGTCCGCAACACCTACGGCATAGATTTGCCGTACACCGTGAAGCTCGGTCGCCGGGTGGTGATTGAACATCAGAGCGCTATTATCATCCACGGAAACTGTACCATCGGCGACGACTGCATTATCCGCCAAGGCGTAACCCTGGGAAACCGCTATTTGGACAAACCCCTAGAATCGCCTCAATTGGGCGATCGGGTTAACGTCGGTGCTGGTGCAAAAATCCTCGGAAAAGTAAACCTGGGAGACGATGTAAATATCGGAGCAAACGCCGTAGTTTTATCAGACATTCCTGCCGGTCAAACTGCCGTTGGCATTCCGGCGAAGATGATTGCAGCAAAAAAAAATCAAGACCAGAATACTTACATTATTAGATAGCATTGATTATGTCTCAATTGCACAAAGTTGGATTAGTCGCGATCGGGCGGAATGAGGGCCACAGGCTCGGAGCGTGCTTGCGGTCAGCGCTCAGCAAAGTAGCTCTCGTGGTTTATGTCGATTCCGGCTCAACAGACGGCAGCTTAGAATTAGCTCGATCGATCGGAGCCGATACAGTAGAACTCGACCTATCTACACCTTTTACCGCAGCCCGCGGCAGAAATGAAGGCTTTGCCCGCTTGCGACAATTAGCTCCCGACATCGAATTTGTTCAATTTGTAGACGGCGACTGCGAAATAGTTGACGGCTGGCTCCATAGAGCCCAGCAAGAACTCGCAGCCAAACCAGAATTAGCTGTAGTGTGCGGACGCCGCCGCGAGCAGTACCCCGAAGCCACAGCATACAACCGACTGTGCGACATCGAGTGGGACACGCCTGTCGGCGAAGCCAAAGCCTGCGGCGGCGACTCCATGATGCGGGTCTCAGCATTCGAGCAAGTCGGTGGCTTCAACCCCGCACTGATAGCTGGCGAAGAACCGGAACTCTGCGTGCGGCTGCGTCAAAAAGGCTGGAAAATCGAGCGCTTAGATGCAGAAATGACCCTACACGACGCCCAAATGACAGGTTTTGAGCAGTGGTCGAAGCGCTCTCAAAGAGCAGGTTACGCCTACGCCGAGGGTTTTTGGATGCACGGAAACACCCCCGAACGCCACTGGAGGAAAGAAACCCTCAGCATCTGGTTCTGGGGATTCGTTTTGCCAGTCCTGGCATTGGGTACAGCCTGGTTCACCCACGGGTGGAGCCTGTGGTTGCTCGCCGGCTACCCGCTACTTACTTACCGAATTTACCGCCGCATGCAGCGGCAGGGGAATTTGCCAGCCAAGGATGCTGCGCTTTATGCTATATTTTGCGTGCTGGCGAGATTTACTCAATTGAAAGGTCAGATTCTATTTCACCAACGCCGATTGTTGGGCCAGGGCAGCAATTTGATTGAATACAAGACAGCTAACCAGATTAAGATAATTAATTAGAATCGCTGAATCTTGGACGCACCAACTCTATCTGTAGGAGGCAATGCGCACCTCACCCCTACAGATAGTGTGAAAATTGATCGCCCAGCCTAAGTCATATCGGTCTTCAATGCAGCGTGTTTGCTGTTTTTGAGAATGTAGGAAAGACTAAAAGTAACTTACATCCAAAAGTAACAAACAAATGAAAAAAAAGATTAAAAGTTTTCCTAATTATAGAGCTGTGCAATCCCGACATGGCATCTGTACCTTTGGAGGGATACAAATATTTTTAAGCAATTAACAAACTTGTAGATGCCACGCTAGTTACCCACGAGAGGAATAAAAAAACTCTGGAAGAACTCAACCAGTATAATAATATTTTTTATATAAAAGAGAGTTAGTTAACAAAAAAATACTTCCCTCTGATAGCGCGCCTGACCTTACGAAATCGGAATAACTGGCCTTTAGCTAATGCTCTCGGCTACCCTCTATATGCAGAATTCGATCGCAAAGTTTATCAGCAATTCCAATAGCCAATAGTGAGAGGAGATTACGATTTAGTTCACGCTCTTACTCCGATGATACCTAGATATCCTGTCAAGGCAGTCAAGGCGTGCAGGCAAACTCCTTTTATTTTGGAACCTGTGAATGGAGGTGTTCCCTTTCCCCGGCTTTCAAGAAGTAGTCAGACAGGAATTTGGTTACTTAAACTTTTTGAGATATGTGGGTCGAGAGTTAGTACCGGGCTATGTAGAAACTTACAAGAAAGCAGACAAAATATTGGCAGGTTCAACATATACTCTAAATTTGGTAAAAGAATTGTTTTCTCTCGCCGCTGTCACATACAACGGTTTTTATCTATTAAAGCGCTCAGCATACTTGTGAGGCAGGTTCCCGCTCATTATAGAGGTGAGATCTCGTCAAATTAAAGCGGGAACTCACTTAATCATTGCATTGGATAGAACCCAGTAGCAGGAGTATAATGTCTTAATGGTAAGTGCAATTTATCAAAAAAAAAAATCCAATACTCGGGACACTGTTAGATAAACAAGGGGCTTCTAATTTAGCCGAACAGCAACAGGTACTACGTCCGGTAATTACGCTATAAACAAATATAAATTAGTAATAATTGGCGACGCTTGAATTTCATAGTATAGAGTTAGCACTTCGGGTTACACCGTCCGCATCTGAGCCTTGTACTCCGTCAAAAACGTAAGAGGACTTTCCCTTGAAAAAAGACAGCCATTCCAATCACTAAATAGCATTTATGTTTAACCAGGTTTTCATCTCTTCTATCCTTAGTTGAATTTAAGTCAAAATAAAGGTTTTTCTCGCTTTAACTTAGTGGGTTATTGGGAAATAAAATATAAAGGTAAGCAAGAAAATGAACCTTGGTATCTACTAACTAATCTCCCCGATTTGAAAAGTGCGCTCAAGATTTACGGTCAACGTTATGGAAGAGAAGCGATGTTTAAAGACTGCAAAACGGGAGGATATCACGAAAGAAGGTTTTCAACCATCACCTGATAGATTGATTGCTTTAAGGATTTTAATAGCTTTAGCTATGACTTCGGCATGGTTACAAAGAAAAATAACTAAGCTTCAGCGGCAATAAAAATATTATTTTTTTCTTCCTCAAGAGACAGGTAGAACTAGATGAAGACCTAGCAACTTTTGGATGGGTTTATATCGCGAAAATTGGCTAATCGTTTTTGGCTCCTCTCAAGAGTGGGTAGAGTCTATGCTTAGTTTTGTTCGCAATAAAAAGTCATTTTATCTGAGGAGACTGAGAGCCATAAAGTTTATAGGGCAACCACTTTAGCTTTGTTGTCGCCCCGTGAAGACACATATTTTAACTACCAGCCAGTTCGTCCAAGGCGTATATTTAGATGGGAGTTAAAGGAGGCGAAGAAGGCTTCAGTACCCCGAATCCACGCCTCTTGATGAAAGGCGTGGCGGTTCCAGGTACGGCTCCCGCAAATTATATTTCGAGAGCATCCTGATTCTCAATGTACTTTGTTGCAGATTGAAACAATCATACAATCATAACAATGTGACAAAATATAGTATATTGTAACTAGGTCGAAAAAATGAAGTTTATGCAACTCACCTACAAGTACAGGCGAAAACCCACTAAACATCAAGCGGTAACGATAGCGACTCACCTCGAACTTTTCCGTCGGCAAGACAACTACGGATTCGGCGAAAAATTTAAATGGTGGGAAGGGACCAGAACACCCATTAATGCCGGCCCTTTAACTGCTTCCATAGTTTCAGTAGAGGAAATCTACCAGAATATTCTTCTAACTAGAGTGCAAACCCGGAATGGCAGAAAAAAAGATGGCTCTGGTAATCCCTTAACAAAAAAGGGTGCTGTTTTCTCAAATATTGATGGTGGTAACGTGCAAGGGCAAACTGTACAGTTAGTTGACTTAAAAAAAACCAAAAAACTATTCCCTGATTACAAAGACTGGGATTTCAAAGTTTTACAGGATGTAGTAAATCCTGTAGAAAATTCTTTCTCTAACTTTACGACAGCCGACAAAAATGGCAATCGTAGAGGTCATAAATTTAAGGGTTGAGCTTACTACAAATCTGTTACTTATTCTCAACTAGATAATTTGAAGATAATCAAAGATAAGCCTTCATAGGATGTGAATTGACTACCGCGAAAGTAGGTCAAGTGCCAATGGTATTCCATAGACAAGTACCCAAAGGATTCAAGGTTAAGAGGGGAACGGTTATCGCAAAAGCAGAGGTCGGGTATATTTCCCTAACGCTCGAAGCTCAAACAGTTCCAGTAACGGTTGTAGAAATTCAACCGACCGCAGATAACAGTATTGGTATGGATCTAGGGATTACTAATTACGCCTATTTATCTAATGGAGAACAAGTGGAAAACCCGAGATTCTTAAGGGAGTATTCTCAGAAGTTGGCAAGACGGCCGTCGAAGCTAGCTAGTAGGCTTAAAGGTTCTAAGCCCGGGAAAATCCTCAAAGGCAAGATTTCTAAGCTCGCTCAATTTGTAGCTAGAACGAGAGGGGATTTCCAATTCAAAACAACACATAAGTTATTTGGTAAGTGTGATGTTGGGGTGGTTGAGGATTTGAGTTTTAAGAAGAGGAGTAAACGCGCCCCTGTCAAGACTGATATTGAAGATGGCAAGTTGGTTGACTTGCCTAAGAGTCAAGCGGCTAAGAGCGGTTTGAATAAATCAATACTTGATGCGACTCAGGGTCAATTTACTACGGCGATCAAATATGTCGCTGGGAAATGAGGTAAAAGCGTTGTATTCCTTGACCCCAAGGGAAATTCTCAACTGGGTGGGAATTGTCTCAATAAAGTGCCTAAAGAATAATCAGATTGATGGCATTCCTATCAGTGTGGGAAGTCCTTGGAGCGAGAGGAATATTCAGCTAAACTTATCAAAAGACTTGGCTATAATTACGAAAGTGGCGGTGGTTCTACGTCACTAAAAAAAGCTCTGGCATCGAGGGGAAAAGAAGCCTGGGATCTAAGGGTACTCCGTTGCTCGTTAGGTTTGTTCACGGAATCAGGGGATGCAGAAAAGATGCCGAGAAACCGGGTTTCAATACAGGTTCGCTGCAATAACAGATGTCCGCGAGATTCCTCGCTAATTAGCTAGACGCCCCACATATGCCACAGATTCACTATCTGCCGGACGATCGCTCGATCGAGATAGACGACGACGATATAATCCTCGAAGCTTCGCTGCGTGCAGGCATTCCCCACACCCACATTTGCGGCGGTAGTGCCCGGTGTTCGACTTGTCGCGTATTAGTTGTCGAAGGTTTAGAATTTTGCTCTCCCCGCACTTCGCCGGAAGAGGAGCTCGCGAAAAAATTGCGCCTAGAGCCGGAAATTAGGCTAGCGTGTCAGACGCAGGTTGCGGGCGGCAAGGTGATTTTGCGCCGGCTGGCGATCGATTCTGAAGACTTGGAATCATTTAACGACGAAATGGCCGGAAAGTTGGTTTCTACTCCTGTGGGTCAAGAGAAGAAAATTGCAATTTTGTTTGCCGATATTCGAGGCTTTACTGCGTTTTCAGAATCGCTGTTGCCCTACGATGTAATTTATGTTTTAAATCGCTATTTCCAAAAAATGGGTTATGCGATCAACCGCAACGGCGGGATGATTAATAATTATATGGGAGATGGTTTCATGGCGCTGTTTGGGTTGGAAAATTCAGACAAGGCGGCCCAACAAGCGGTGAGGGCTGGGGTGGAGATGCTGGAGGAACTAGAGAAACTCAATCCCTATTTTGAGACTTTATACCGTCACCGATTGCGGATTGGGATTGGCATTCACTGCGGCTGCGTGGTTGTGGGGAAGTTGGGCGAGTCGAAAAATCAGACAGTGACGGCGATCGGGGATGCGGTGAATTTGGCCAGCCGGATTGAAGCAGCGAACAAGCAAGTGGGAACAAGTTTTTTGATTTCCGAGGACACTTATCAGGAAGTTAAGGATTTGGCGATCGTCAATCAGTGCGTATCAGTGCAAATTCCGGGAAAAAGTGGCGAATATCCGCTGTATGAAGTAGTCGGGATGGCACCGCTGCCCGTGGAAATCGAAGAAGTTTCTGAGGTAAGGGAAGGTTCTATTTTGCAAAGTTTTGTCAATAAATTGTTGGCTTTGTATGCTGCGGCGTACAATTGGATTAGGAAAATTTGGATTCAAATTAGAAAACTATAGATCAACTTTTTTGAGTTTTGTTGTTCCCTGGATAAGATGAATATTCCTCAGTCAATAGTTCGCATTTTTATCATGCTCCCAAACGGTCATATTGGCGCACAACTGCGAGATAATATTCCCGGTATTGCCAGTCAAGGAATGCTTTCTACTTTTGGTGGTGGCGTGGATATTGGAGAAACTCCACAGCAGGCAGCCCTCCGAGAAATGAAGGAAGAAACTTGCCTCACAACCAATTATTACAAAATGGAGTTTATCACAACTTTTACTCACCAAAAAACCCAAAAAGATAGAAAAATCTTACAAAACAACCACCTTTTTTTGGCCAAAGTAAGCGATTGCGACCAAATAGAAATCAAAGAAGGTGTGGGTTTGGTAGTTTTGAGAAAAGATGTAGATTTTGAAAAAGTCAACGCAGGGGAAGGTACTCAAATGGCTTGGAAATTGTTGCAGAAATATTTAAAATAAAAACTCTCACACTACCTTTTTCCCGCGATGAGACTGAAACTTTAATAGAGGACTTCTTTACGATGTTGTCAAATACGAATTCAGATTACCAATCATTACTACAACGAGCGATCGCCATCGCCGCTAAAGCTCATGAGGGGCAGGTTGATAAGGCAGGCAATCCCTATCTCGCTCATCCGCTATTTGTGATGGAAAATGTAAATTCTCTGGAGCAGAAAATCGTAGCGGTTCTACACGATGCGGTCGAAGATTCTGAACTTACACTGGAGCAACTTAGAAGCGAAAATTTTCCTGAAGTTCTAGTCTCGGCGATTGCTGCGATTACCAAAATAGAAGGAGAAGCTTATGCAACTTATTTAGAGCGTGTGATGGCCAACCCGATCGCATTGCGAGTCAAAATCGCTGATGTTACTCATAACCTCGATCTTCGTCGCATCGCCAATCCGACAGAGGCAGATTTTCAACGCATTGCCAAATACAAAAAAGTCCTCAGTCAGTTGTGTGCCGCCTTAAAGTAATTATTATTTATTAAGTAAACGGAAAATATGTAAATTGAGCCTAATTAATTTCAGTTCAAATACGCTAACCGACCTAAATTTAACCGCAAATATCCGCGTTAATCCGCGTGCATCTGCGGTTAAAAATCCCAAAATCCTAAGCCATCACCATCCCCCCATCCACATTAAAAACCTGCCCGGTTATATAAGCCGCCGCCGCATCTGCTGCCAAAAACTTCACCATTCCCGCAACTTCCTCAACTTCCCCATATCTCCCCAGCGGAATATACTTCAAAATCTCATCAGACTTGACATCCTTAGTCATATCTGTAGTGATAAAACCCGGTGCAACTGCATTCACAGTAATCCCGCGACTCGCCAACTCTTTCGCCACAGTTTTAGTAAACCCAATTACCCCAGCCTTCGCCGCACTGTAATTAGCTTGTCCCGGATTGCCCATTTGCCCAGCAACCGAAGCAATATTAATAATTCGGCCGCTTCGCTGTTTCAGCATGATTTTACTGGCAGCTTTCGCACACAAAAACACGCCGGTTAGATTCAAATCAATTACCGCTTGCCAATCTTCCAACTTCATCCGCAACAGCAAAGTATCGCGAGTAATGCCTGCATTGTTCACCAAAATGTCAATCCGTCCCCATTTTTCCATGACTTTACTGGTGAGTAAATCTACTTGGTCAGTTTTCGAGACATCTGCTGCAAGTGCCACAGCTTCTCCTCCTGCTGCGACTATTTCTGCTACCACCTCATCAGCAGCAGCACTCGAACTCGCATAGTTTACGGCGACTTTAGCGCCCTCTGCGGCTAGGGATAAAGCAACGGCGCGGCCGATTCCCCGCGACGCACCGGTCACGACAGCAACTTGACCCCGCAATCTCTGAAAAGTCTCTGGCAATAGTTCCATAATTGTATCCTCGCAATCTACCAGAGAATTTTGCACTAAAATCGAGCCAGAACCAAAAAAATTATTTTGTCTTATGGCAGTTCAAAAACAGTTCAGCAGTTTTGAGGAGTTACTATCGGGCTCTGACTTGCCGGTGTTGGTAGATTTTTACGCTACTTGGTGCGGGCCTTGTCAGATGATGACACCGATTTTGGAGCAAGTGAGTGGTCAGATGAAAGACAAGCTGATGGTTGTCAAAATTGACACGGAGAAGTACGAACAGTTGGCGTCGCAGTATCACATTTATGCTTTGCCAACTTTGGTGCTGTTCAAAAATGGCGCTGAGGTCCATCGCATTGAGGGAGTGGTGCAACCGGCGCAGTTGATCGATCGAGTGCAACCTTTCTTGTAATTAGGGTATTTTACCTGAATTAAGACATCTCCAACAAATAATCTCAAGCTTTTAAGCGAGATGTAGGGGTGAAGCATTTGGGCGATAAGTTATGTTGAAAACAAAAGTGTTTGATGTCCAAATGCTTCACCTTCTTTCCTGCAGAGGGTATTCGATAATTTCACCTGTTGTTATCTCCTCTATCTTTACTGGTGCTTCAAATGATTTAAGTTTAAATTCCAGCTCATCCCAATTTTTGCCATATTTATCCTTAAAGTAAACTGCTCTGGTATCTCGTTGCTGGATAAACGATTTCTCAAGCTCACGAACCTCGGTTTTTCTGCGATCTGCCTCTATTGTGATGTTGAGGCTAGCTCCATCAATTGTGATGCCCCCTCCCATCGGTGTCAAAAAGCGACCGCCAGGAGTTTGAAGAGTAGAATTTATACTAGCTTTCCGAAAACTAGCAATATCGCTGTCAGAAGCATTGTCTGTTAACTCATCAACGCAATTTAGAGCGTGGGGTTCGATAATTTCAGGCCAATTCTCTTCGAGAATTCTTAGTAAGTCTTGATTTGTAAATCCTCCCTGGTCTGGATGGATATCTATTAAATACATTCTTACCGTATGGGAGTCTGCAATAGCAAATAATATATCGTCTGTTCGTTCAACAAATCCCTGATGCTTTGGATCGGGATTAGTACCTAAATGGAAGTGAAATATTCCCCAGTCGTAAAACATGAAGCTTTGTAGTCTGGCTTATCGCTGTGTGTGCTCAGATGAGGTTTTAATATTTGACCAGACTCAGCTTTCTCAATAAACTCCTGCAAACCTAATGTAATTTCCTGTGGGATAATTTTGTTTGCCAATTCTTTAGTGGGACTTAAACAAAAATCAAGCCCAAACAAAGCCCAAACTCTTTTTGT